>JBDTSH010000016.1:0-200757 GCA_039931245.1 Candidatus Saccharimonadota bacterium | reverse complement strand
TAGTTTAAGTGTGTCGATTTGTTGTTTAGTGAGGTAGTAGGGTTGTTGCATGGTAATTGCCCTTGACGTTGATTTATTCCTACTCTATAGATATAGAAAAGAAGAGGAAAATAATTATTGCATTTATCCCTGTTATTTAATGATTCAGCAACTATTCCGCGGAATAGTGCCTGAAAGTAGCAATATCGGCATGATATACAAGCTCTGCCGCAGCGTCGATCAATACGTCGACCTGGGGGCTGACTTTGGCGAGATGAGTAATCAAGAGCTATTCGCTGCCATCAACGAGAATATATTTTGCGACATATACCGTGAGCGGGTCAGTGGGCCATCCGGCCGGAAACCAATCTACCCAACCACCTAGTTTTGACATGGTGTAGCTAAAATGCGATAATATAGCTATGACTAGCCCGGAAAGTTTCGATATCATCCTCAATAACACGGCCAGCCAAATCTATAATGGCATTGTGGCCGCCCATGAGCGCACACCGGGGCAGGAAGTGACCTGGTTGGGTCCCTATCTTCAAGTCGAAATCGAAGGCGACAATCCGTCCGAGCGACCGTTCTCACCATTCCTGCGCGAAGTCGTCGTCGACTATAGCCCAATCCCCCGGGAGGCTGACCAGACGGGCATTCGACCGGTCCTGTGTTTTGAATATGACGAGTTTGGCGAGTTTATCACTCTCGACCATTGGGTTGACGATAATGACGACAATAATGAAGTGCACACTATCTTTCGAGACGAGGCGGGGCAATACCGGGAAGACGTCGTTTTCTCCGGCGAGGATGACCAATATTCCACCGCTCTCATACTAAGCGAACTGAGCCCCCGTCTGGCCGGCTTGTTTGACCGTGAAGTCATCGCGAACTATGAACTGCAAAAGCAGATTTTCCAAACGGGTCAGTCGCTGACGCCGGCCCGGATTGCCCAATTGCTACCGATGCTCAAACAGGCCGCGGCCGATTTGTCCTATTTGCCTAGCTAGACTCTACTACGAGTCGGCCGGCGTCAGGATGAGAGGCTGGAGCTTTCATCGCAGGCCAGCAAGGCAGGCGCCACCAGAAAGTTAACTGACTGCTCACAATGGCCCTAAGAGAACTTTAGCTTTCGCAAGAACTGAGCGTTAATGGCGACAATAATAGTGGATACCGACATGAGTACGGCCCCTATGGCCGGCGACAGGACGAAACCAAAGCCCGCAGTTACCCCGGCGGCGAGGGGAAGGGCCAACGCGTTATAGCCAGTTGCCCAGGCTAAGTTCTGCAGCATCTTACGATAGGTTGCTTTCGACAACTTGACAACTTTAGCTACCCCGCGCGGATCACTGCTGGCCAGTACGATGCCGGCTGACTCGATGGCGACGTCCGTACCGGCGCCAATGGCGATGCCGATGTCGGCTTGAGTCAGGGCTGGTGCGTCGTTAACACCGTCACCCACCATAGCAACTTTACTGCCATCGGCCTGCAGCCGCTTCACAGTGGCGGCCTTATTCTCGGGTAGGACTTCGGCAAAGTATTCTTTGATACCGAGCTCCTTGGCGACCCAAGCTGCCACACCTTCGGCATCGCCGGTCAACATGGCGACGCGCTTACCCATGGCGTGGAGGGTGGCGACTGCCTCTTTGGACTCCTCGCGAATAACATCGGCCAGCATAATAGCTCCAAGAATTGACGTACCTTCTATAACGTAGATGACCGTTTTGCCGTCTTGGGAAGCCTGTGTCGTCGCGGCGCTGATGGCCGCTGGAATCGTGACATGCTGCTCTTTAGCCAACAGGGGACTACCGACATATATAGTCCGGCCATTGATTATCGCTTTGGCACCGCGGCCGACGAGCGAGGCAAATCCGCCTATTGGCTGAAGCGCGAGATTTTGGCCTTTGGCTGCCGCCACGATGGCTCGGGCGATCGGGTGCTCGGATTCAGCTTCCACCGCCGCCGCTAGAGCCAACATGGCTCGCGTGTCGCCGATTGCCATGGTATCGACTACCCCTTGTTCACCTTTCGTGAGGGTGCCTGTTTTATCAAACAGAACGACGTCAATATTACGAGCGGCCTCCAGCGCCATACGCTGCCGAATCAATAGGCCATTTTTAGCCGCCAAGCTAGTCGAAATCGCCGTTACTAAGGGAATGGCCAGCCCTAAGGCGTGCGGGCAGGCAATGACCAGTACTGTTACTACCCGGGCGAGGATAAACGTCGCTGGTTGATCGCTAAACACGAACCAACCGATTGCAGTAGCCAAAGCCGCCCCGATCGCCACGAAAGTCAGATAAAAAGCGGCCCGATCGGCCAGGATTTGCGTTTTAGATTTGCTTTGCTGGGCGTCAGCGACCAACTTCATAATGCCGGCCAATGCCGTCTCATCACCAACTTTTGTGACTTTCACCGCCAGCGAACCGCTGCCATTTATTGTGCCGGCGACAACTCGGGCGTGGACCGTTTTCTTGACGGCTTTAGACTCGCCGGTTAACATGGCTTCGTCAACGTCGGATTCACCCTTGACAACCTCGCCATCGGCCGGGATCTTGGCCCCAGGGCGAACGAGCACTTCGTCGCCGACTTTTAGCTGGCTGACTGCGACCGTTTTTATGTCGCCATTTTTCGCCAGTAATTCGGCTTCATCGGGGAGTAGCTTGGCTAGCTCTTGAAGGGCACCCTGAGCCCGTTGGACTGAAGCCATTTCCATCCAGTGACCAAATATCATAACCGTAATCAGCGTGGCCAGTTCCCACCAGAAGTCCATCCCCTTTAATAGATGCAGGCTTATGGCGAGACTGTAGCCCAAGGCTACGGTGATGGCCATCGATATAAGTGTCATCATGCCTGGTTGACGGCCCTGAATCTCTACTTTGGCGCTTTTTAGAAATACCAAACCGGCATACCAGAACAAAATCAGCCCAAACAGCGGGGATATGTACTCGCTGCCGCTAAATGCCAGACTGTAGTGTAGCCAATGCTGTACTGAGTTAGAAAAAATCAGCACCGGGGTAGTCAGTGCCAGACTCCACCAAAACTTCTGCTTGAACATATTGGGACTGTGGCCAGCATGCTTATCAGCTTCGCCATGGCTATCAGGGGGAGACGCTTTTTTCTTGGTGCGAACTAGGTTCATCCCGCACTCGGCGCAAAAACCTGGTTTAGCTTGCTGAATATCGGTGTGCATCGGGCAAGTGTAGGCGACCGTCGGTCTATTTTCGGCGGCTGCATCTTGTAGTTCAGGTTCGCGATGAGTGGGTGTTTTCATAATGATCCTCTTTAGTTAATCGAATACGTGCTATCTAAGCGTTGCGGTCGTGTCGACCAAATAGTCGTCTCATCAGGCCGCCAGGTTTACTGGATACTGCTGCGAGATTCATTCCGCAGGTCGGATATTGGCCGAGCTCATTGTGCTGAATCTCGGGGTGCATTGGACAATCGTAAGCGAGCGTCTGGCTCGACGCTGGTGATACCTGCGAAGGTCCGTGGCAACAATTCATTGGCTGGGCAGCGTCGATGTGAGGGTCCGTACTAGCTAACAGATTCATGCCACACTCCGAACACTTGCCTGGGCCGTTCTGTCGAACATCAAGGTGCATCGGGCAGGCGTATGATGTCGCGGCTTTATCGTTAATTTTATCTGCGAGTGATATATCGTGGCTGGGCATATTATGACTTTCCCTTTTAACTCAAACTTTAATATTGGCGGACTCGTTCGCTTGGTTCAGTTGGAAAAGATGCAATATAAAATATGTCGTGTCTTCCTTGAAGATAGGGGCAGCATACAAAACTGCGGCGACAACTAGTATAAGTATAATCCCTACTATCATGACTCCCTGTCGGCATTAACAAACTAAACTTGCGGCTGAGGTGTGAAGAGCGCTAGGCTCCAGCCTAAGATGTAACCGGCAACCCACGCCGAGAATATTAGTGTCGTGCCACCCCCTATGAAATTAGCCACATCAAGGTGAAACGAGCCACCAGCCGACAGCTGCATACCATGCAGCCACCACTTTGTTACACTGGCCGAGAATACGGGGAAGGCTGCCACGAAAGCTGAACACACTACCCATAGCACAGCCGTGGTGACCGCAATCGCGTTGGCCAAATTAATGTTAGTCAGCTTCATGGTATGTGCCTCCTTCAAATTATTTAGCGTCCAGACCGTTCTTCAGTTGCTCAAACTCATTTTTGGTAAGTTCGCCTTTGGCATAACGGAGCTTAATTGTGTCGAGTGGTGTTGACGCAGTGCGCGGGCGATAATACAACCAAGCGGCAACGCCGGCGATAGCGACTATGGCAAACAACAGAGAATAGGCTGTGTCCGATCCCAACCACGAGGCGTTACGATAACCCATCATATTCCAATCGCTGCCGTTGGTATCGTTGGGACCGTTGCTGCCAGTCATGCCCGTCCAAGCCATTGCCGGGTAGTTGCTGGCCGAACTGGGGTAGCTGGCGTTGACGTTACAACCGCTCAAACGTTGTCCCATAGCGATATGCGCTTGACGCTCACCGTTGGCGCCGATATGCTGAGTCATTTGCTGGTCCATGCTGTCGTGGGCGCTGCCCATCATCCGGCCCAAGAAGAAGTCGCCCATGACATCAAAATCGTCATTAGTCAGTTTGGCACAGCTCGTCTGTTTGTTCTGCAGCTGTGTGTAAATAGCCTGGCCTTTTTGCTCGTCGGCTGAGGAACTAGTTGTTGTGCTATTTTGATCAATTATCATGTTCGCCGAAGCAACGCCGGGCAAAAGTAATGCGGCGCCTATCAGGCTCAGCGCTACTAAAGTGTATGTATATTGTTTCATCTTGTACTCTCCTATGTTTGTGCCTAATTTAATGCTACTTATTTACCCCGGATTTGCGTAATTTCATACAGATCGAGTAATTCTTGGGTAGCGGCCGTCTGTTGATTGGCTTCACCCGAGGAGTACATGTCAGTGATGTGGGTCGTCAGGTGATTCTCTAAAATCAGCTTACTGAGCGAAGCCAGCGACTTCTGGATCGCCAAACTCTGGGTCAGGATATCCATACAGTAGGCTTCCGAATCAATCATCTTTTGCAAGCCTGTTATTTGACCCGAAATTATCTTTGAACGGTGGGTCGCCCGTTTTTTTAAGTCTGCAATCATCCTTTCAGTATATACCCCCCTGGGGTATTATCCAAGGACTTATGTGGCGGTTGGCTCAGGACTTTTACCAACATTCGTCAGGTAGTAGTCAATGAGCGTTTGCTGATTGTAGCTATCAAGTTCCAATAGGCGGTTCCAAGATGCCAGGACGATGGGCTTTTGCTGGCCAGCCCGAGGCATGATGACCACTTTATTTGGTTGGAAATTCGTGGTGCTAAAAGGGCTTGTGTAAAGCGCTTTGATCTTGTTGATGGTAGCGACGTCAAGATCAGGTCGATAGCTGACAACGATTCCGCCATGTTCCATATTGTGAATAACATTCTCATTGGCATACTGAGTCGCCGAATAGCCCCACGGCGCTTCTTGCCCATGGGGGCCAGAGGTAGGGATGGCGCTCTTGTAGGTTATCTTCTCACCAGCTTTGATGTGGGTTCGCCCTTGATCGGTTTGGGCGGTGCCCAGCCTTGGTTTATCCGGGATTTTGGAATTGTTGAGCATGACGAAGCCAATCGTACCGATAGCGACAACTGAGAGCGTTATAAACAGAAATTTGTTACTCATATCGAGTCTCCTTATATTATTTACCCCGGATTTGCGTAATTTCATACAGATCGAGTAATTCTTGGGTAGCGGCCGTCTGTTGATTGGCTTCACCCGAGGAGTACATGTCAGTGATGTGGGTCGTCAGGTGATTCTCTAAAATCAGCTTACTGAGCGAAGCCAGCGACTTCTGGATCGCCAAACTCTGGGTCAGGATATCCATACAGTAGGCTTCGCTAGCAATCATTTTTTTCCAAGACTTTAATTTGACCCTGCAGTATCTTGTTGTGGCGTAAGGCGCGTTGTTTAATGGGGGATTCATCACGCAAGTCTATACCCCCTAGGGGTATTTGTAAAGCCTGTTGCTTAGTTGACTAGATACCCATGGGGGGTATATAGTTTTGCGTATGATAATTAAGGTCGGGCGATTAATCTCACGTAAGTTACTCGTCCTAACTACGCTTAGTCTGCTGCTGGCAACCCCGATTTTAAGCTCGGGGCAAGCGGCCGCAATGACGATGGATTCCACAGCCCACGAGGCGACAAGCGACTGTGCTACCGTTTGCGCCAAAGCAAGCAGCCCCAGCGCGCAACAGCCAGCCGCAGTGCTGGACAGTGGAGACGAAGATCAAATGCCCGAGCCTTTGCCCCCGGACACAGCAACCTGCCTAGGCCAATTCTTTGCCCGGCACCACTACAAGATATTAAAACCGGCCCAGCTCTACCGCTCGGCCTCTTTTGTACCGCCCGATCTTGTCACGCTCTACGAAAACTATCGAATCTAAATAACACTTCTCGTTACCTTTGCATGTATTAATGAGAGGTTTTTTTGCAACGCCAATACACTGCCCTAAAAATCCAAAATTTAAATTATATTCTAAGGAGAAATCATGTTAGCCCTCATATTACTAACCGTTAGCGGCCTTTTTATGCTGGTGATCGTGACCAAGCGACTATTGCCCTTTAAAGTCTGTGCCTTGTGTGCAAGTATCTTTTTGACTTGGCTCGGTCTCTTATTCTTGTACCGGACGAGCCGCTTCCACGACACCGTCCTGCTTAGCTTACTGATGGGCCAATCGATTGCCGGCCTCTACTACAAAACCGATGGGCGGGTAAAGCCGGCGCTTCATATATTTACTCTGCCTTTCTTTTTGACGTTGACAACCACATTTTATTTTCTGATTACGCTGAGCAAGAATATATTGCCGGCCCTGTTTGTACTACTCGGACTTTGGGTCGGGGCCTACATTATTTTTGCGTACCGCAATGACCCCGGCAAGAAGGCCGTTAGCGAGGCCGTCATGAATTGCTGCGGGGATAAATAGCCATGGGGATTGTCGCCACCGCTTCACTCATAACCGCCTTTTTGGCCGGGGGAGCCGCGCTATTTGCCCCGTGTTGTATCGGTGTGCTATTGCCGTCATATTTAGCTTCGGTCTTTAAAACCCGGACTAAAATTTTCTTAATGACCTTCGTCTATTATTTGGGCTTACTGACAGTGTTTTTACCGATCGGCCTTGGTTTTGCAACGCTAGGGACGCTACTCAGCCAGTACCACAGCACGTTATTTACCATCGGCGGTCTGTTCATGATTGCACTCGGCATCACCATGCTGCTCGGGCGGTCCTATATGCTGCCGATGAGAGTACACCCCACCCTCAAGAAACACGACTTTGGCTCGATCTACGTACTCGGCATCTTTTCCGGCATCGCGACAAGTTGTTGCGCCCCAGTCCTCGCTGGGGTGATGGCACTTTCAACTATCCCCGGCTCGCAGTGGCTGGGAACGTTTTACGCGCTCGCCTTCGTCACAGGCATGGTTGTGCCGCTGTTTTTGGTTGCCTTTGCCGTTGACCGTAAAGGAATTGCCAAAAAACTTGAGTCGTTCCGTCGCCAAGTAAGCTATTCAATTTTTGGTAAAAAAGTGACCCTCAATCTATCACATTTGCTGGCCGGAATACTCTACTTGCTGATCGGTGTCTTCATCCTCATCTTTGAACGCGGTGGACCCAATGAATTCGGTGGTGGCTACCAAATCCAGATCGATCTAGTCGTAGCACAGCTGACCAGAGCCATCGCCCGGCTAACAAATGGGGTACCGGAAGCAATTTGGGCGATTCTGTTTCTCGCTATTTTTATCGGTATCGCCGCTGCGGCCTACCGACAAGTCCAACATAATCCAACAGATAAGGAAGACGAGTTATGAAATTTTACACCGTATTAGCCGCCATCGCCATAATCGCCATTGCCGCGATAATGCTGCGCCCAAATTCACCGACATCAACTGCTGCCACCACGCCCCAGCAACAGCTCAACCAGCTCGTTGGTAAAGCTGCCCCGGACTTTACGCTTAGCGACCAATCCAATAATACGTTTAGTTTAAAGCAACAGCGAGGACATGACGTCGTACTTTTCTTCAGCGAAGGCGTTATGTGTTATCCCGCTTGCTGGAACCAAATAGCAGCCCTCGGGGCCGATACCCAGCTCAATAGTAATTCGGTAACCAGCGCCAACATCGTGACCGACACCCCGAGTGCTTGGCAGACGGCCTTCCGCAAACAGCCCGCCTTGGCCAAAGGTACTATGTTGTTTGACAGCAATACGGCCGTCTCCAACACCTACGGTATGCTTAATTTGCCATCATCGATGCATAGAGGTATGAAGCCAGGACATACTTTCGTTCTCATCGATAAAAACGGGATTGTGCGCTTCGTCCTGGACGACGTGAATATGGGGATTAATGATACTAAGCTGCAAAAAGATATCGAAAATATGTGAAAATTTACAAATTAAATTGGTTGGCAGCTGCCATTGGGGTGAGTAGAGGGACTTTACAGAGTTTAGGTAAGCCCTACGTAAACGATAGCCAACCAAAAGTCTTAGCGTACCAAATTGAGTGAGTACAATACCGGGCCAGCAGTTACGCTCAATAGCCGGTTTTTTAACCAGTCGTTAAAGCAAGAATATTATTTAATTCGGAGTAGTCTATGAAACGCAACACGATGTCACACGTCATTTGGATGATTGGCGGTTTTATCGCCCTCGTTGTTATTGATAAAATCTTCAAGCTCAACTTAATTTATCTTTTCCCATTTCTTTGTTTAGGTATGATGATTTTTATGTTGAAGGCCATGAGCAAGACCGACCACGATAAAACGGATCACGAATAAAGTCGCCGAATGATGCGGAGTCCAACCAAAAATAAAATTTTCACAACTGTAGCCGCCGCCGGTCGATATACCAGAGTATTACTCATACTAATCGTCCTAGCGCTAAGCCGCATACCGAGTAGTCAACCAGTCTATGCCGATCAATTCGACCAGCAAATCCAAGGCCTGCAACAGCAGAATATTCAAACCCAAACGACGGTATCTCAGCTTGCAGAGCAAGCCACTAGCTATCAGGATGCCGTCAATCGTTTGCAGGCTCAAGTCGATCAAGTCGAGCAGCAGATTGCCCAAAACGAAAATGCCCAAGCCGACCTACAAAAACAAATCGTTGATGCCCAGACAGAACTAGCCAAGCAGCGTCTCGTTTTAGGCCAAATAATAAAAATGATGTTTATTGATGGTGAACCGACAGTATTAGAAGAGCTCGCAACCAGTAAAAACTTGAGTGACTTTGTCGACAAAAAAGCCTACCGATCAGTCGTGCAAAAAAAGTTGCAGATAACCGTGCAGTTAGTCGCAAAGTTACAAGCCACCCTGGCGGCTCAAAAAGCCGAAGTAGACCAACTACTAAAGAACGAGCATAGCCAGCAAGCCCAGATTGACGCCAACCGGGCCGAACAAGCAAAATTACTGGCTTACAATCAATCACAGCAGGCCGATTACGGTCAGGAAATTCAAGCTAACCAATCCAAAATTGCCGACTTGCGCCATCAGCAAGCCGCTCTGATTAGCCGCTACCAGGTTGGAGGCACCTTGTCGGGCGACCCGAATCATGGGGGGTATCCAAGAGTGTGGGACAATGCCGGTCAAGATAGTTTGCTGGACTCCTGGGGTATGTTTAACCGCGAGTGTGTTTCCTATACGGCGTTTAAGGTTCATCAAGATTACTTAGCCGGAAAAGACACACACGATATGCCCTATTGGGGAGGCAGTGGTGACGCCAAACAATGGCCCGCCAACGCCCGGGCGGCCGGTATACCTGTCGATAGCAACCCGACGGTGAATTCTATCGCCATTAGCACGGCCGGTACCTGGGGTCATTCTATGCATGTTGAATCTATCGGGACCATGAATGGCCAGAGCGCTATTTATGTGAGCCAATACAACACCGACTTTGCGGGCCACTATAGCGAAGGTTGGCGCTATACGACGGGTCTAGTGTTTATCCACTTCTAAGGCTTTCCTCCGATTTTTATGTACTATAGTTCTGTCAAAGCTAGACGCTTGGCTTTATGTAGGTTACGTTGGGCGTGGACTGAACCGCAGTACTCGTGAGTATCTTGACGAACCATATTAGAAATGCATAAATATACCTACATATGAACGAAAAATTCCTCCTAAATCTTGAGAGTCAAGTAGCGCTACCAAATCGACACATTGAAACAACCTTCGCGCTCGAGTCTACCCAAACCACCCTGACACCGTCTGCCGACAAGCGGCTGCAAAGAATCACCCACCTGGCCGCAATGAAGTATGAGGGATCACCCGTGTCTCAGCCTATGGAAGAAATAACCGTCACAAACGCCCGTGCGAAATTAGTTGTCGCTCACAGGCTAGCTAGTTACGTCGAGCAGTGCCTTGGCCTAAAACCTGTTAAGTAATTAACCCAGAGCAACTAAGCGACCCTCCCCCATCATTTATCGATAGTCGGCGACACGAAGAGTGACCTGCGGCTGGAGTGTCGCCTCATTGAGTAACGGGACGTGGAAGCGATCATGGCGATGCCCATAGCGGCCGTTTGGGGCCAGCAAAACGAGCGTCGTGTCATCCGGCTCCAAAATGTTGTCACCGTGCAACTGGCCGGCGGCTTCCGTCAATCGAGTTTCGTCATAATAAAAATATGCCCCACTGCTCGGGAAGTGACTTTGCTCGATGATCGGATCGCCGCTGATCGAGGCGGCCTCGATAGTCATACCTGCCCAGTTCGGCAGTCGATCTAGGATTTTTAGGCCACGCGCGTACAAGAACGGCGGCTGCCGCCGTTTATTAGCCTCGACTTCAGCTTGGCGGCCTTTGATCGCCAGGCTGGCCAGGTTGCGAATTAGAGGCTCTGACCACGTATCTTCCCAACGATGTAATTTTTCACCCTGTCCATCGATCAGGTCATCCAGTTTCTTTCGGTAGCGGCCACTGAGATAATCTAGCTGCTCGACTCGGCGAGCGTTGACAGCGTAGCGGCTGACGCTCTTGAGAAAATCACTCAGTACTTGGTTTGGATCAGGTGTCTTTTCGATATGTTGGTTTGGCATGATCATCTCCCTCTCTCGTAGCAATACCCCTTATTATAATCCATAGAAAGGCTCCTCTGCATAAATAACGGCCTATTCAAAAATCTTTGCCACATTCATCAACTTTTGTGCTGGGGCGGAATGCCCAAGTAACGGCAGGCACGTATGTCTGGACGACTCGCGTTACCAGCTAGCCGGCTATCTGTAAGAAGTCGCGCAGTCCCACCATCTCTTCGAGGTCGACTGGCTGATTATTCAGGCCCATGTCTTCAGCCAGGCTGTTATTGAGAAATTTATTCCCAATCAGAATGTTTAAATTCTTGACAGCTATTAGCCCGATCTTATCCTGGAGCGTCTTGCCACTCGCCGTTTTATCGCCGTCGTCTCGGCCCCGTTCTGTAATCGGTTGCGGCTGGGCGTTGGCAGCACCGGCGTCCCAGCGGCGCACTACGCCATCGGCCCCTAAGCGGTAGCTCCAACATTCCCGACCACGGCCACCGGCAATTCTTTGCAGAGTAATATCTCTTTTTGTTGTCTGGCTCGGCGTAAAAATGGTTCCGGTAGCAGTCAAACTATCGACATTACTGGCATTATCTTTGAGCACGAGGCTATATTCTTGTCCGCCCACCTCAAGATGCGTGAGCAGATGAGCGACTGGCATGTCGGTGTAATAATCAAATTGCCTGACGGCGCCCATATTTTGCAACATCACGTCATCAAATAATTCATTAAAGGATTGCGTCGTGTCCATAAGTTGTTCGGCGCGGGGGGAGGGTCGCCCGGCGACTGGCTGATAAAAGTTTGGGTAATTGAGAGCTTCTGACATATTATCCATAGTATAGCAACTACTAGTGTTTTTGTCAATATGCAGCGTCAACATCACCTCTGTTAACAGCTACTTTTTCGCGTAGTCTATACTCGGTGTAGTTCGGTCGTTTTGCTTCTTGGGGAACCGATAGAGCAACCTGCCGCTGCCCGCAAATTAGCGATCGTCTCATTCTGATACTGATACAGGGGCGCCTCTACGTCGCCCCAGCGGCACTTCATAAATACCTGGTACTAGGCCCGATCTTAATCACCGGCTAGAGATCAACTTCGTCAAGAGATTGCACAAGCTGGACATAGGCTTCCCAGCCGGCATCCAACTTATCTAGATGGGCAATTGGGAAGCCGTTCCGGTTGACGAGAACCGCCTGGCAACCTAGGTTAGCCGCAAATTGGGCGTCAACGAACTGATCGCCGACGATCAATGTCTTACTAGGGTCGTGCTCGATGCCAGACAAGACATGGCGGCTCGGTTTACGCTCCACGACTTCGTCGCTACAGATAATTACATCGAACAAGTCGCGCAGTCGTGAGTTAGCAATTAAGTTGCGGGGACTGGCATTGAGCCGATCGATACCATGGGCACGATTGGTAACCAGGATCTGTTTGGCCCCCGTCGCGTGCGCCCGTTCGGCCAGACTAACGGCATCCGGAAACAGGTGATAATTGGCATCTTGAATGTAGGCATTGTCGACAATCATAAAATCATTCAGGATGGCCGTGGTTTGTTTGGGGGTAGCTAGCGGGGCGAGTGACTGGGCGGTCTCCAACAAGGTGCCATGGTAATTTCTGGCAACCTCGTGCTTGGTTGGGGCGCTAAAGCCATGTCGGGGCAGGACTGTCTGCCAGACATCGATACTGATGATCAGGCTATTTAAGAGTGTGCCGTCGAGATCCCAGATAATGAGCTCAACACCGCGCGGAGTGTTGCTAGAAGTTTGTTTCATAAATTGGTCGCTTTCCATTGATGTTTAGCTGGAGTCGTTCGTCGTATTAAGCTCGGAAGGTGAGTGGACAAGGTGATGAGTGGACTGACTTGGAAACGGCGTATGTGGACTCAGTCGTAGATGCCTAGTATAGCATAATACTATGGCACGTCAAAAGTAGGAGCCGCCGCCTACCAGAGGTACAGGCGAAAGCTTCAATGGCTGTCGGCCACCCGCAGCGTCACCTGCGGCTCGAGCGTATCGGGGTTGAGCAGCGGCACGCCGAAGCGGCGGCGCCGGAATACATTCTCTGCAGTCCGTAACAACAGAGTTGTGTTATCAGTATCGAGAATGCTGTCACTGCGCAGTATGCCTTGGGCCGTCGCTAGCGAATCGTCGTTCGTATAGCGGTTATAGTCGGCACCTCTTTTCTGGTAGGTGCTGCGTTGAATAATTGGGTCGCCGCTAATTGAGGCGGCTACAATAATCGTTCCGGCCCAATTGGGAATCTGCTCTAGTATTTTTAGGCCTCGGTCGTAAAAGAACGACAGCTGCCGAAGCTGACTGGCCTCGACCTCAGCTTGGCGTCCTTTGACCGCACAGCGGGCCAGGCTTTGCACGAGATTCACTGGCCACTGATCTTGCCATTGGCTGAAGTCTTCGTCATGGGCATCGATCAAGTTATCTAGTCTCTCTCGGTAGCGGCCGCTAATACCATCCAATTGCTCGACTCGCCGGGCAGCGAGGGCGTGTTGGCTGATGCTCATCAGAAAATCACTCAGTACATGATTTGAATTATTGGTTTGTTCTGAATTCCTTGTCGACATCGGTACCTATTCAACTTAATTAATGGTAGTAGTTACTGTACCTAACATAGCACTTTATTGAATTAGGTCCATCCACGAGCCTACCTAATTAATTTCACAATCATCATACTGTTCGCTCGTCGGCTCCTGATACCAGGTAGTTACTCCTAGAGGTTTTCCATCGGAACTGGTACGCCATTGGCGGCGACGTCCGTAACACGTGTCAGTCATTCCTGGCCGGAAATACCGTGAGTTCGGCTATTTTACGCTACATGACTCGCTGAGATTTTTGGTTTGGTCGGCGTGGTCGTCGAGCCTACCAAGTGGTTTGAGCCCTCTAAAGTCACCACCTGTCCGATGCGAGGCTTCGCAGCCTCAGTTCGGTTTTCAACTGCGCGGCTGCGAGTGTGTGAATAGACACGTATTTCCAAGGGTGTTATAAATGACTAATGGCTAGTTCTGAAAAATTCGATAAACTACTCAATGACACGGCTCTCGATATATATAACCGGACGGTGATAGCCGCCGATGCCGTTCCTCCTAGAGCTAATCTAAGCGAGCTAGGTAAATATTTTGCCGTCGAAATTTCTCCCCATGCCCACGATGACCTATCGCCCCTTCCGAATCTTCACCGGCTGACAGTTACCTATAGCCCCATACCTCGGACCGAGGATGAAGTAGGCGTTCGGCCGGTACTGTGTTTTGAATATGACCAATTCGGTGAACTTAGTTCGCTTGAACACTGGGTTGATGATAACGCCGATAATGGGGAAGTCCGGACAATCTATCACAATGAGGCGGGGGAATACAAAGAGGACGTTGTCTTAGCGGGCGACGAAGCCGATCATTTAGTAGCCGCAATTTTCGTACATCTCAATCCGACGGTGTCTTTTTTGTTTGACAGTAATGCCATGGCCAACTATGAGCTAGAGAAACAGCTCCTGCAGACCGGACACCCCCTCACCGCAACGCGGATTGCCCAATTGATACCGATGCTCAAACAAGCCAAAGCCGATTTAACCTATCTGCCGAGCCAGACGTAGTCTAAGCAGTTGGCGTTCCCGCCTTTCAAGGCTCGGGCGACGCAATAGGGGGGGGCGGGCCAACCGTCCATCTCGCCAGACTCGAGCGCTAGGGTATAGTAAAAATAATATGCGATCAAAGATCTTTAACGTTGCTTTTCAATCAGATCCTCTCCTATCGGCCTTGGTTGTTCTCACGATCGTTGGGCAGGTATACCTCTACCTAGAGAGTTCCTGTAATTCTAGCTGGGCTAACTACCTAGTCTGGCCAATCGCCCTTATATCGGCGGCTTGCTTTATTCTGATAGCCTATCGCCTTACTATTCATTTTTTGCACAAACACATGATAATTTTCATCATTGTCATAGTTATTTTAGGGGCCGCGGCACTGTACGGGACTTTTATACTGACGTTGGTTGACGTCTGGCATAATGCCGGTTTTAACTGCTTATCCTATTAAATTATTGGGGGAGGCTGGTCCGCTGTCGCCTTAACTCAAGTGAGTAGCCTGCTTACCGGCGAAGCTTAGACGAAGACCCGTCCAGGCAAGCCCTTACCGTAAGTTTTTAGCCGAGAGCTATCCGCCCGTCATTGATACTCTCCGCATCCGACAAGCTGAGATGTACTTCGCCTCGATCGTCTACGTAAGAGTGCGGCACGCACCAATTCCGATCAATTTTATGAGCGGGCAGGTCGAAGTGTCGAACGGCGGTACGGTCGTAGACGTCGCCATGATTCAAATCATCGGCCTGGGCGGACAATGTTGCCCACCAAGTAATCGTTTCCAGGCGGCTCGGCACTTTCAAACCGGGTGTCAGCATTTGGAGTGACTGAAGTTTTTCCAGTTGTCGAGGAACAGTATCGCGGAGGGCGACATAACAGGTATTAGGCACTAAACTAAACATGAAGGCTTTGCCATTCTCGGGATTCGTACCAGACAGCTGCTGCGGCGAATAGTGCAGCAACAGTTCGGCATCGAAACTTGTCTCGCTAGCTTGGTCAGGGCCAAAGACAGCGGCCTGACGTATCTCGGCCCGACTAGCCGTAATATTGGGAGTAGCCACCAAGGTGTAATGCAAGTCCGGATCAGCTTCTTGGGTCGTCCGCACATAATTTAGCTTGGAGTAGGTTAGCCAGTCATTGAACTCAGTCTCCAATATTTCGGCTGACGCCGGCTTAATCACGTTGCTCGCGGTCCGGTCATAATTAAGTAGGTCAACTACTTCGCTATAGCCCCCCAAGGCAGTCACTAAATTATTTGAAATAAATTCTTTAAGATTAACTATTGGCTCGTCTTGACGCACGCCTTCAAGCGCCAACGTCCCTGCCACCGCCGCGAGGACTAGCCCTCGGTCATTGACTTCCAGGTTAATTTCGTCGGCCATAGCCAGCAGTTGCTCATCTGGCAATTTTGCGAGGTTGAGGTAGACTTCTATTCCGTGGCCCTTAATTTCCATGTTCAACACTCCGCGTTTATAACTATATATTAACCATGTTTGGACCTATCTGTAAACTACGGGGTCGCATCACGAAGGCTGAAATGTCCGATACCGGAGAATATACTGACGACGAAGGCCACCCTTACTCCATTCCTGGACAGGATTTTATGCTGGATTAGAAAGCTAATGCTTAGGCAAGGCTGGGTAGTTCGCGAAATTCGAGCGCTTGAATAATGGCCTTGGTATTATAGGCCAGCGGTAAAGCGATGGTTTGGTCGAGCGACAACCAGCGTGCCTCGGCAATTTCTATGTCATCGATACTAATAAGGCCGCTCACGTACTGGGCTTTAAAAATACTTACCCGTATATCACTGGGGATATTATCGACTTCTGCGAGTAAATCTTCGATCGTACATATTATGCCGGTCTCTTCTTTCACCTCCCGTTGGGCGGCCGCCTGAAGTGATTCACCGTCTTCGACGACACCGCCGGGTAAGCTCCAAAAGTTCACATATTGTGGTACGGTTCGAGAACGAACTAGCAAGACTGTATTGTCTTTGACGATTGCCGCAAAGGCTCCCCGATTCATAGGCTCATCATAGCAAATAAATAGCCCCGGTTCGACATGCCGACTCTAGATTATCACTGACGGGGAACTAAGGTTGATATAACGACTTCGCTGTAATCGCTTAGGGAAAACCGAGGCACCGCTAAAGCTAGACCCCCGGCGAATCAAAAGTCGTCGCCAGAATATTCGATTAGGGTCATGAAAGCTTAGACAGGGGCCAATTATTGACTATATAAGGCTTATGGATATAATTTATAATAATTGCTAAGAATAGTCCAAATTAGCAATAATTTAACTAAATTAGAGCCAAGGAACATAACCCTATGAATGTCCCCATACATAAAGATAGTAATGCCGGTTTCGCCCTAGTCGAAACTGTTTTGATAGTCGTCATTATCGCCGCGATTAGTGGCGTCGGCGCCTATGTGCTGCAACAAAAAAACAAAACCAATAGTGCCTACAGTAGCCCCAGTTCTCTCAGCAATTCGGGTGTCTCACCGATTAAACCCGGTTCAAGCGCGAGTGTCACCCAATTGACCCAACAAGATGCCCAAACCGAAAAGAGTGCCGATACTGCCGGAGACGTTCAAGTCCAACAGAATGCGACCAGTGCAAATAGTTCAATCAGTAACGTCGGAGGCACCTACAATGAAAATAATCTCTAATGTATCCGCCAAACTAGCTCTCGCCGTATCTGCCGTTAGCACGCTAGGTTTGGTGCTCGCCCCGGTAAGTGGCTATGCTCTCGCCGGTAACGGTCTGAGGGCTGCGGTTTCCGCCACCACCCCGCAAACGACCAAAACAAGCCCCTTTTGCACCGAATTACCTAGTAAGGCGGCGACCATCGAGACTCAATTCACAAACCTGTCGAGTAAGGTAAGCCAAGACTGGGCCCAACAAGTCGTCAAGCAAACGACGCAGTACCAGCAGGTCGATCAAACCGTAGCGACAGACCGCCAAAAAGCTGATACTGAGCGAACGGCGGATTTTAGTAAACTCGACGAAAAAGCGACGACGAGTACCGAAAAACAGGCCGTCCAAACATATGAGGCTGCTGTTATACATGCCGTCACTGTCCGCCGAGCTGCTTTTGATTCGGCGCGGGCCACCTTTCGTAGCGGGGTAAAGTCAGCGATTAGCGCTCGTCACACTCCAGTCACCGATCAGCTCAATACTTTTCAAGCCTCGATTACTGGGGCCATTAACACGGCTGAAGCGAGCTGTATGAGCAATCCCGCCAGCGGCGTTGTCGTGCGACAGGCCTTTGTCACCAGCTTAAAATCAGCCCGTCAAACATTCCAGGCTGATCGTAAAAATGACACAACTATCGGGAGCCAAGTCACGCAGCTCGCCGCCACCCGTAACGCCGCCTTTAAAGCCGCCAGCCAGACTCTTCAGTCAAGTATTACGGCCGCCCGTCAAACCCTTCTGCAGGCTTTTGGCAAAACTACTGTGTAGCAGTACCGAGCAAGCCACATCGTATTCCACGTGGGCCAGTCAGCTGACAGCTCCCCAACGGCGACTAATGAATGACCTAAACTGAACCTACTCTAAGCATTAGTTGCCATCCTCTCTGTCTACCTACACAATGGGAGAGTTAAGAATGTCATAAGTGAGCCTTGAGCGTGCAAATGAGCCTAAGATGGCGTCATGATACCCAAAATAATGAGTCGCCGCTGGGGGTAGCAGCTACTAAATTTTTCAAGCTTTATGATTTTAAATTCCAAATATCCAAGTACAGCCGTCCGCGCTATAATTGGGTAAGTATGTCTAAAAAGGTATTTATTTTAGTCGGTGGTGCACTACTTGTAGTCGCGCTCATTAGCGGTGGCTTGTTGCTGACGAACAAAAAGACCACTCCCAAGGCGAAGTCCGAGGCTCCGGTCCGGACATACGTGGCCATGGGTGACTCCGTTGCTGCCGGGTTAGGGCTGGCGACGTACAGCGACGAGAGTGCCTGCAACCGCACGAATCAAGCCTATCCGAACTTTGTAGCTCGAGCCCATAATCTCCGATTAATTAGCTTGGCCTGCAGCGGTGCAACTATGGCGAAGGGAGTGCTTGGCCCGCAAGATGTCAACGATCTTTCAGTAAAACCCCAAATCGAGCAATTATTTGCGCTGCCCAAGCCGGCCCTCATCACGATTACGGTAGGGGCAAACGACATAGAATGGCTTAATTTACTTGCGCGATGCGTCAGCGGAAATTGCGGGACGGAGGCCGACACGACCATGGTTAATGATCGGCTTAACCAACTTAGTAATGACGTCCACTCGATGTTATCTCAAATCGGCGATCACTATGGTAGCGCTACCCCCCAGGTAGTTCTGGGCGGATATTATCAAATACTGCCACCTGACCTTGCCTCCAATTGCAACGAAATGACAGGGTTTAGTCACACAGAGTTACTCTGGGAACAAAGCCAATTGGCTAACTTAAACATAACACTGGCTACTGCCACGGCCAACTTTAGCTTTGCAAAATTTACCCCGGTGAGTTTTGATGGCCATGAATTGTGTACTGCCACCCCCTGGATTCAGAACCTAAGCTCCCCAGCGCCTTATCATCCAACCGCTGTAGGCCAATCGACATACGCGGAGGCAATTCGATGATATCCGTCAAGAACATCACCAAACAGTACGGTAAAGGCCATAATATATTCACCGCCCTGGATGATGTTTCATTTGAGGTTCTCGATCACAGCAGCGTCGCGATAATTGGAAAAAGCGGTTCTGGCAAATCAACCCTTATGCATATTATGAGTGGCCTTGATCGACCGACTACGGGAACGATAACAATCAACAACAAAAACTTATTGAAAATGACAGATCGGGAAATGGATCACTTTCGAGCTACTTCCGTTGGTTTCGTCTTCCAGTCTTTCTTTATTGAGGCCAATCAAACTGTTTTTCAAAACGTGATGCTGCCGCTCGAAATAGCCAAAGTACCGCCGCGAAAACGGGCGGCCATAATTAAAACAGCCTTGAAAGCCGTCGAGCTGACCGACAAAGCAAGTACATCTGCGGGCAAGTTGTCGGGTGGGCAAAAACAAAGACTAGCCGTCGCTCGCGCTATAGTAAATAAACCTGAAATACTATTTGCCGACGAACCCACCGGTAACCTTGATAGTGCGACGGGCAACAAAGTTATGGAATTGCTATTCGATCTAAATAAGCGGCTCGGCTGCACATTGATTTTAGTAACCCATGATGTTGATTTGGCCAATCGCTGTGAAATGCAAGTAACTATTAAAGATGGGAAAATAGAATCCGTGCGTACGCCATCTCCTAGTAAGGCGGCAAAATAATGTTGGCCCGTGATATTGTTCGTCGCTCCACCAGAAGCCTGCGCAGTGCCAAATTGCGTACTCTCCTCACGGCTTTTGCAATTTCTGTCGGTGCATTTGCGCTCACGCTCACCCTAGGGGCAAGCAATGGCGCTCAAAGCTACGTCGGTAAGATTATTAATGATAACTTTGATCCCACCGAGCTTATTGTCACTAAAGACGCTGCAATTTTTGGGTCCTCAAACAGCACTACCCCCCAGGAATACAACAACAGTTTTGGAGGAACAATCACTGATCGGGGCGGATCAACTCAGATCCAGCGGCTCAATGATACTGATCTCGCAACATTGCGTTCAGTATCCGGAGTCCAAGACGTGATCGCTACGACGTCGGTCAGCGCGCAGTATGTGACTAGACCGGGGCTAAGGAAATACATTGCCACACTGGCTGTCCCGAATCCCTCCCAGAATTTAAACCTACTAGCGGGTAGTGCCGCTACCCCAATTGCCGCGAACGATATCGTGCTGCCTGAGGGATTTCTAAAAGTGCTCGACTTCAGCTCACCTCAGCAAGCAATTGGCCAGAAGCTCACGATTTCTGTCCGGAGAGAAGTTACTCCAGCTGGCCTGGAAGCCTTGCTCGGCCAAGGGACTAATCCACTATCGTCGAGCAACCCGGTCAATGACAGTAAACAGGTAAGCTATAAGATTGTGGCGGTAGCCAAAAAACCTTCCGCGCTAGTCCCGACAAATGAATTGAACATATTTGCAAGTACTAGCGATGTCCAGACTTTAACGGATTTTATAACTGCCGGAACAGCAAATTACCATAAGTATATTACGGTAAATGTAAAAGTTCGTGACGGTACGAATAAATTGAAACTGGCCACCGTCCAGAAAAGCATCAAGCAGCTTGGTTTTGGAGCCCAAAGTGTGCAGGACACTCAGCAATTCTTAAATCAAATTATTACTGTTTTAAGGGGGATTGTCACCGCCTTCGGGATCATAGCCTTAATCGCCTCAGTTTTCGGTGTCGTGAACACTATGTATATCAGTGTACTTCAGCGTACGAGAGAAATCGGTCTTATGAAGGCACTGGGTATGCGCAAGCGAGATGTGAATAACCTGTTTCGGATTGAGGCGGCCTTGTTAGGGTTTTTGGGTGGGGTGATAGGGTGTCTGGCGGCGGTAATCACCGGCACCCTTTTAAATCCTTGGATAGGACAGCGACTAGGGTTAGGGAAAGACCATCTTCTAATATTCCAGTTCAACCAAATAATTATTTTAATAGCTGCACTGATGATTGTAGCGACCCTAGCTGGACTGTTGCCCGCCAGAAAAGCCGCGAAGTTGGATCCTATTGAAGCACTTCGCACCGAGTAAAGTGCCCCACCTATCGAGTGTACCTAATAACTGGTCCGAGCTAACAATTTTAACCAACACATACGCCTTGACTATCGATTATAATTCCTACCAGCGCTATTGTCGAAACATCTTAACAAGACAATTCAATCTGAATTTGTGGCCACTTATAAAATCTTCTTATCCGTTGGCTAAGAATCCTTTCGGAGTACGCTAAACTCTGCTTGCGATGAAATTAAAAAATATATTTCTTAATCGCCACCAAGATAGTTCACTCTCTAGGTGAGGGAAACCGGGCGAATATACAAATAGCTTCCTTCATGGTGAGGCTTATCAGCAATTAGTGCAACGAGGGGGCTGGCAATGCAAAAATCAATGTCACTGAAATTAGAATTCTGTTACCCATGACGTTTTATACGGTTAAACTCATCCGACTAGACTAACCGAAACCTTTAGGCTATTTCTTTAAAAGCAAGTATAAGCTCTACGTCACGTATGTCTTTCGGGCGTAATTTTTCGCGCTTCCACGTCAGTAAATCATCGAGACTAAGATAAGGAATGCCGCCAATAATTGTCGCGTCTTTTATTAAACCGTCTAACGTTTTACCCATCCACAGTGTCCCGATATCGAATAGACCTTTTTGAAGGACCACTTGGTCAACCCAATTGCCGTGCTTCCAGCCAGACCGATCTAGTAGGTCAAAAACACTTTGAGTCACGATCATATCAATGTCATTCGACTCTCGGATACCTAGAGCACCCAATATGCCGCTGCCGACGACAATGAAGCTGTCCTTAGGTAAATTTAAATTAAGTATTTCTTGTCGTATATTCATGAATCGATTGTAACAAATATATTAGACCTCAATATGAGATCTATTTTAAACATAGTATCTTAGGCAGCCCAAATGGTCGTATTGCGGAAGTTAACTTAATCAGTCCGTTTGACTGAATAGTTCAACCGCAATGGCTTCGGCCAGTTGTTCGGCACTCCCAAACGCTAATTTGTCGGCATGAATGGTGTGAATACCGAGGACTCGAGCGGTTTGAGTGTTAGCCAGCATATCGTCTACGAATAATGCCTTGTCGGCCGCTACACCGAAATGATCGAGTGTAATTTGAAAGAATTTTGTCTCACTTTTTGTTAGGCCGGCCGCGCATGAGAAATCAGTAAAATCAAAACCCTCGTAGCGGCCCTGTGGTTTAGTCATAACCATTTCAAATAAAAACATATTCGAGAGAATAACTGTTTTGATACCGGCGGCAGATACTTTCTCACGAAGTTTCACCATTGCGGCGGAGGGGGGATGAGTCACGGATAAGACCGTGCGTTCAAATAGTTCAACTGATGGCACCGCGACCGACATGATATCAGCGACATATCCCACATACTCCTGGCTCGAGATATCATTTCGCGCAAGCCTTTTCTCGATCGGAGCAATTAATGCCACTTCCTCATCAGTCGGAATCCGGCCAAATACCGTCGTACGCAATCTATCCACATCAGCGTGTGTAAACTCAAATGAGTACACTCCACCATAATCAAGTATCAGCAACTCATATTTAGACATGCTTCTAACTATAGCAAAAGTCTTCCCCAGAAGTCGGGCATCACGTATACATATGGCAGGGGTTCGTGAAAACTAATTGATATTTTCTATACAGTTAAGATGCTGATTTTGTCTATATATCTCGATATACTTCTTTGCGATGACCGACTTTAATAACGATGATCACGACATCGCTGCCGTGTACCTCGTAGATGATCCGATAGTCCTTGTAGCGAAGTCGGTAGAGGTCAGATGAGCCGCGAAGTTTTTTGGATTGAGGAGGGAATGGACTAGTAGCCAGGTTTTGAATCTTCTCAATAATAGCGCCGCGCACATCTTTAGGAAGCTTGCGCAAGTCTTTATCAACGGACTTCTTGTATAGAAGTGAGAAAACTTTCTTGGTCATTTCTAGAGTAGACCCTCGGCTCGATACTGATTAACCAAATCATTAAATGAGTATTCTTGTTCGTTTGCACGCTTTTGGGCGTCTTCTATGTCTTCAAAATCTTCAAGAATTTGATATTTAACTGCGTCTTCAACGATGGCCGAAACGCTAGTGTCGGAATCAACCGCCCGCAGCTTTAGGCTTCGAAATAGCTTGTCATTGATAGTTATTGTTGTCCGCATGATATTCCTCCTGTCTTCTCAGAATAGCATACTTGCATCAATGCATCAATATGTAGTTTCGAAACATCCCATAAATTTCACTTAATGAGTAGGTTATACATAGAGTACTTGGACAAACTTATTCAAGCAACGGAGGGAAAGCCTGCCTGCTAAGACTATGTGAAATAATTAAACAAAATTAACAAATACAAAATATACTTGGCTGGGGTACGTGAACCCTGTTTAGAACTTTTAACTTAGTGACTAATTATTATCTGATTCTTAGAAAGTAGTGACCAGTCCCTTTTTCAAAACAAACCGTCAAATGGTCTCCATTACTAGGTAGATTAAACTCGATTTCGTCATTTACTCGTAACTTGGGTACGTCCAGACATTCTCTGTTTACTTCTTCAGTTGTTTGTCTGCTGAAATTTGGCGCAACATCCAAGTATGGGTCGGCATCAATACTATAATTTTTTCCATTGGAATCTATAACTTCAAATCCGTAATATCCATCTTCAGCAAAATTGGGTCTATCAATAACCTCCGTGACTCTAGCACTAGTAGAGTCACCATTGCCGTTGGAATGATACAAGCCGTAAATTAGATAGTAGATACCTAACATAGATAATGCTAACAATAATATTATTGCAAACTTTTTAGAACTTTTGGATTTTTTCATATTGTAGCCATAACTCTCGCTTTTAATAATTCCGTTTGGCAGCTCTTCTTGGTCGCATTTCGCAATTTTTTAGAGATTCAATAAGTCTGGTATAACAGTAAATATTGAATTACCGCCGTTATTTACAAATCCGTGGAGATCTGAATATATTGCGGCGACAAAAAGCAAAATTATAATCAGGATAATCGATACGAATATTTTGAAAAATTTATCACTCATGAATCAATGATAGCATGACGCTTATGCTTGAAACCCCCTAGTGGTCGCATTTCGCAACTCTTAAGACATGACCTTCAATAGATATTCCCAGCCGGGTTGCCACTTCCATGGCGCAATAACCGTCTGGTGCAGTGGTATTTTTTTAATCAAATGTTCAAGGCCATACTGAGTCGCTCTATGGCCAATAATCATCACCCTCTTTCCTTGGTAATTTCTTAGCAAGTCTACAAGAAAGCATCTTATGCGCTCAGTAGACTGCTCATAACTTTCCCCATTCGGGAACGGAACAGCTATATACTGCGGCTTTTGGGCATCTACAATTTCTTTTGGTCGTAAAGTCATATCTCCATAGTCGCACTCTCGTAGACGAGAGTCATGAATAATAGGGTATTTATTATCAAATGCTATTTCAGCTGTTATATATGATCTTTGTAGATCAGAACAGAAAATCGCATCAAAAGTTTCATTGGAATAGCGTTCGCCGAGCTCTTTCGATTGACGAAGGCCCAATGGTGAGAGCGCAACATCATTAAATCCTGAAGCGAGCTTTGCGTTATTATCAGTGGTTGTTGAGTGGGCTTCAAATACAATAGTCAGCATCTAGCTATGATAGCAAAAAACTTCCACAGAATTCTTGCATCACGCATACATTTGGCAGGGGTACGTGGAATCGAACCACGGTCTAAGGTTTTGGAGACCTTTATACTAACCGCTGTACTATACCCCTACGACTTATAAAATAGTTGTTTTACCGCTTAATCATAAAGTATTACTGGCAGTTTGTCACTGTTTGGCCGCCGTTAGTCGGCGCAATATACAGGGGTGGCTGAAATGGGTAGGCTAGCGGACCGGTCGACTGTCTGCCAAAAAAGTAAATATTATCATAAGCACCACCGTTAAAGTGAGGGTCTGCTCGGAGATTTAGCTTCCCAAAAGGGCTAAAATTTGGTATACCTAGTAACACCTATGGCAAAAGTTCTACCCATTAAACCCTTCCTAATTCTCCTCTATGGTTTCCCGGGAGCCGGCAAGACCTATTTATCTCGTCAGCTGTGCGAAGATATCCAAGCCGCTCACGTCCAAGGCGATCGGATACGGGCTGGCTTATTTGATAACCCGCGCTACGACAAGCAGGAAAACGACATCGTCACCCAGTTGATGGATTATATGACTGAGGAATTTTTGAGCGCCGGCCTAAGTGTCGTCTACGATACCAACTCCCTGCGCGCCAGCCAACGCCACGCCCTGCGCGAAATGGCCCGCCGTAGCCACGCCCAATCGCTCCTGATTTGGTTGCAGATCGACCCCGAAACCGCTTTCAGTCGTGGCTTGAAGCGCGATCGCCGCCGGGCCGACGATAAATACTCTGCCCAATGGGATCAACCGACCTTCGAAAAAATTGGTGGCTACATGCAAAACCCAAAGCCCGGCGAAGACTATGTCGTCGTCAGCGGCAAACACCTCTACACCACCCAGCGCAGCGGCGTCGTAAATCGTTTGCGTGACTTAGGCGTCCTGAATCTCGACGATGCCAGTAGCCGTATCATTAAGCCGGGTATGGTAAATCTCATACCAAACGTCAATACCATCGGCGGCCGAGTCGATATGAGCCGCCGCAATATTCGAATTCGTTAAGATTGCGAGTAGCCCATGGCTTTTAAGCGCTTCGAGCTAACTAATCAACAACCCATTAATATATATAAGCGGAGGACTAACCGTAGCCTGCGCTTAAGTGTGACGGCGGCCGGGGAAGTCCGGGTGACAATACCATTGTGGGCGAGTTACGGAGTAGGGCTGGCGTTTGCCCAGGCCCGCCAGGATTGGATTGCCGACCAGATCCGACCAGTTATCGCTCTGGCCGATGGCCTACACATCGGCAAGGCCCACCGCTTACGACTCTACGTCGTGCCCGGTAGCACTAAAGTACGCAGCCGGATCTCCGGCACCGAAGTATTGATAAGCTACCCGCCGACCCTCGATCCGACGAGTCCTGAGGTCCAGGCGGCCATCGCGGCAGCTAGCCTGCGGGCACTCCGCAAACAAGCGGAAAGCCTCCTGCCGCAACGCTTAGCCACCCTCGCCACCCAGCACGGCTTTAGCTACAAAAGCGTTAGCATCAAACGGCTCAAGAGCCGCTGGGGCAGTTGTGACCAGCACACTCACATCGTACTCAACTTATTCCTTATGCAATTGCCCTGGGATTGCATCGACTACGTATTGTTGCACGAGTTAACTCACACCACGGTACTGCACCACGGGCCCGATTTCTGGGCAGCTATGGCCGACGTCTTGCCCGATGTCGGGCGGCTGCGCCGAGCGATGCGCGCTTATCAGCCAATATTGAGTGCACTCGGTGACGAAGTTGTGGCATAATAGCTAGCAATGGCGCTTACCCTTAGACCAATCAAACGCAAGTCAACACAACCCGATCTGGAGCACCAACGCTTAACCAGTCTAATCAACAGCATGGCCGACGCCGTCATTGCCGTCGATGAACACGCCAAGCTGGTCATCTATAACGGCGCGGCCCTCAACCTATTCGACGTAAACACTATCCGCTTGCACAGCTCACTGGGACGACTATTCAAGCCTCTCGATATCAACAACCAGGAGGTCGATATCACCCAAGTCGTCCTGGCCGCCACCCTGCCAACAACGCGGCGCGATCTGCGACTGAGGTACGGCGACGGAAGCACAATCAATTTGTACTTGAGTATTGCCCCCGTCCACCTCGGCTACGGCGAACACGGCCAGCAGGGTTTCGTGCTATTACTGCGCGACATCACTCGCGAGAAATCACTGGAAGAGGAGCGTGATGAATTCATTAGTGTCGTCAGCCACGAGCTCCGTACGCCAATTGCCATCAGCGAAGGCAATATCAGTAATGCCCAATATATCGCCGAGCGCAGCGGCGACATGGTAGCTATTAAACAGGCCTTGAACGAAGCCCACAACCAGGTACTGTTTTTGGCCGATATGATCAATGACTTGTCGACGCTCAGCCGGGCCGAACGCGGCATCCTCCAGGTCACTGCCGAGCCCATCAACGTCCACGACTTATGCCAGGAGCTTCTGCACAATTACGAGCCCCAGGCCACGACCAAGAATTTGAAGCTCAAACTTGATCTCGACCCTAAGCTCGAGCTCCTCAGCTCCAGTAAACTCTATGTGCGGGAAATTTTACAAAACTTTATCACCAACTCGATTAAATACACCGATAAGGGCCACGTTGTCATTGCCGCCCGTAGCGCCCCCAAAGGAGTTGAATTCAGTATTAGCGACACCGGAATTGGGATCAGCAAGAGTGACCAGGAGAGGGTGTTCGATAAATTTTTCCGGTCAGAGGATTTTCGGACTCGAAAGAACACCGGCACCGGCCTTGGCTTGTACGTAACAATGAAGCTGACGCGTCTTATTCATGCCGAGGTGAAGCTTAGGAGCGAGCTCAACCATGGCTCGACCTTTACCATCTTTATTCCAAATCTGTAGTCAAATCGGGTTCAACCGGCCAACGATCGGCTAAATCGCCCAGACTGGCGTCGGCCATTATATCGCTGAACTGCTCGTCGATGTGAGTTTCTAGCTGTTGCGTACTACTGTCGTAGGCTTTGGCGTAATGTTGGGCGGCCACCAGTCCGAGAAAAGCTGGCACGGTGGTCGCTAAACCAGCGATAAAAAATGATTCAGTGGCGACGACGTTATGGGTCAGCTGCGCGACGGCCACGCAGCCCACCGCTGCAATAGCCGCGCCACCGGCCATCCCGTAAATCAGAAGCTCACTGTAGCGTTCCCGGCGATGATAGCGCGCCGCGCGTTGTTCTATTTTAAAATAATCACTTTCCACAGCTTCTGTTATAGCACAAACCAAGCCTTATGAGTCAAGGGGTAAGTGCGGGACGACGTGCATGACGGGTAGGTTAACATTACGTCCTTTCCAAATGACTTCACTAAACTCGTACTTCCAGAGCGAGTAATTGAGCAATCCGATATCGTAGAGGGCGGCGTAGGGCAGCAGCCACAGTCCGCGGTATAAAAACTGTCGGTAGGTCAACGCCACCACCCGGTCATACATCACAATCAATAGCAAACAAGTAGCCGCGCTGAGAGCGGCGTAGCCCCAAGCTTGCATCAACAGCGCCCCCACCAGCCCGCCAAACGGCACAACTAGCACTAATAATTCGAGTACCGATACCAGGGCGGTCAGCTCGATGCGGCGGCGTAGCTGCGGATAGCGAACGCGGATAGCCGTTTTGCGTTGGGCTATCAAGGACTTGACGCTCCCCACCCCGCAGTCGGCGTTACTCTGCAAGAAGCTGTAACCGTCGTCGTGTTGGGCGCACCAGAGGGCGAGGTGCCGCTCGGCGTTAATGGATCGGCTGACTGCCGCCAGGCCGCCAAAAGACCGTAAGGCCGGTGCCGTGATCAACCAACACGTACTGAGGATAGGCGGACGATTAAATAGCCGGCGGGGCAGGGTAAGCTCCCAAGCGTAACGATTGGGCTGGACCAACATCGATTCGAGGCTGGTGGCCGGTGGGGCGCCGTTACTCGGAATAATACTGAGCATGGTCTTTTTCTTTTCCAGCAGTGTCGCAACGAGGACTCGGAGGCTTTGAGGAGTAAAGCGGGCGTCGACACCGCAAAACAATATGACTTCGCCGTTGGCTTCCGCCGCCAGCTGCTGATAGGCATAGTTTTTGGGTAACCAACGGGGCGGGGTCGCCGCGCCAGCCATGAAGCGGACCCCGGCGTGGGCGAAACCCCGAATAATTTCGGGGGTCCGCTTGTTGGGAGAGCAATCGTCAAGTACCAAAATCTCCAGTTTGGGATAGGTACTGGTAATGAGCGATTCGAGGCAGGCCTGCAAATCTGTCGTTTCGTTGCGCGCCGGGATAGCTACCGTCAATGTCGGCCAGTCGGCGTCGGCCAACTTGGTAGTCAGGGCCGGCGGGAGGGTCGTTTTGAGGTTACGCAGGGTCGCCCACACCAAAACGCCAGCGCACAGCAATTGAGAGGTCACCAGCCACCCGTACCATGACAATCCTGGCAAAGCGGCCCGCCCGATTACTAGCATGCTACCAAGAATTATGACTTGGGCGGCGAGCAAGTAAAGGCTGGCTCGACTGGCGACGGCATAGAGATAATCAGCTTGAATGCGGTTTTCGATTATTCGTCCGAGATTCACGACGCGGTAGATCGATAGTAGAGCAATGATTAAGCCACCCAACAATGGCACTTGGTATTGCAGCGTCGCGGTGCCGACAATAGTGACGACTATTATCAAGTAGGCCAACGGCCGACGATACCGCCACGCCGGCCGGAGCCATAAGCTTAGTTCTAGTAAGCAGCCTAGTCCGAAGACCATAAGCGTAACCATCATAGTGTTTACTATAGCAAACCCCGGGCTTTCTAGTGCCATTCGTCGCCGATTGGACCTTCTCTCAAAAGCGGGCCGTCCGGTCGCCCTGACTATCTTTAGGGCCGGGTCGGGTAGGCGACCGTCAAGTCCGTGATTGACGACAGGGGTACGCTCGTGCTAATCTTGACAGGTTGGCCTACAAGTTGTTGTAGGCTTTTTTAGTAGGAAAACTTTAACAGGGAGTGACACGTGGCAGAACAGCCAATCAAAAAAAAGCGTGTGGTCAAGAATCCAGAGACCTTTCGCGAGCGGGCCCTCAAAACCGCCACCCAAAATGAACAACCAAAAAGGGTAACCCAGCTGCGCCGGACTGCCTCCCGACCGGTCGGCCGGTTGCTTCGCCCAATCGGTCAGGCATTCGCCAAACTTTTCCGCCACCAGCCGTTCAAGTTTATCGGTCAGGCCCTCCGCCTGATCGGTCGCATCATTTTCCCCGAGTACTTACGGGGTAGTTGGCGGGAGCTCCGCCGCGTAAAGTGGCCGGACTGGAATGAAAGCCGCCGCTTAACTGTCGCCGTGCTCATTTTTGCAATCGTTTTTGGTGGACTCGTCTCCATCGTAGATTATGGATTAGATAAAATATTTAAACAGGTGTTATTGAAATAATGAATAGTAGCAAACGATACGATACAACCAAACAATGGTACGCCATTCACACCTACAGCGGTTATGAAGAAAAAGTCGCCGAGAGCATCCGCCAGCGAGCTGACAGTCTCGACATGTCCGATAAGATTTTCCAAGTCCTCGTGCCGAAAGAAAAAATGATCGAAATCAAGAACGGCAAACGCCGGGTCGTCGAAAAGCGCATTTTCCAGGGCTACGTGCTGGTTGAAATGAAATTATCCGAAGACGCCTGGTACATTGTGCGCAACACGCCGTCAGTGACAGGTTTTGTGGGTAGTGGTGCCGACCCGACGCCGCTCGAAGCCGATGAAATCGAAAAAATCCAAAAACGGATGGGCTTGGAACAGCCAAAACATAAAATCGATTTCAATTTGGGCGATGTCGTCAACATTATCGATGGTCCGTTCAAGGGCTTCGATGGCAGCATCAATGAAATTGACTTACAAAAGGGCAAACTAAAAGTTCTTGTCAACATGTTCGGCCGCGAAACTCCGGTTGAGCTCGACAGCCTGCAAGTTAAACGCGTCTAAGAAAGCTTTTTTAAGTATGGAACATAGCTTATTCTCAGCTGAAGACTTAGCAGCTACCACCGATCTGAAACAATTGGGGGCGACAATACTCACTTTTTCAGCCGGAGCGCCGCTCATACTGGCGGCCGGCGAGATAAGCCAGGGCCAGCTACCAACGACCGTCAAGCTTCTCTGTTATGGCGGGTTTGCGGTGGGCGCAATCCTCGGATCCAAAGTTATGTCCGACGCGGCCGAATCAATCGAGCAGGCAGTTATCCTTCTCTAAAGTATAAGTATCGGCTAGTTTCGGTAAGCGACGTCGCGAACAGTCCGGCGAGAAGTCACGAAGATAAATAAGCATAAGCGTATAATATGGCGTACCAACCATAAATCAAAGGCAGCTATGTCTATTGCTATCGAAACAGTGTGTATTCGGGATTTATCAATAACGGAGGCGGTGCGGGACGCTCTGTCGCCGACCGAAAGGCTGCAGCACGACATCGCCGTTCAGTTAGCCGGGCGTAACTCGGTGGGCGGCATCTGCTCACTACCCAGTCCGGAAGCCGTCGGTTTATTTGCCGAGCGCCACGCCGAAGCTTATGCGCAACTCGTCGATCGAGTCACCATCGCTCTCGTGGCCGGCGGCATTATGTATGCCGAACCGGAACTCATGCTCGTTCCAAATGAGTGTGACCAGTCGATTGATGGGGAACTAGTCGTCGCGACTGAGCGGGCCGCCTAGACTATACCTCGGTTTTGTGCTAGAATCTAATCTGTTACGCACTACTAAAAGGTAGGAGAACCCCCACCAACAGCTTCATGTTGGTCGGTTCGAAACATAAGGAGACACATTATGGCGAAAGCCGTCAAAGCAAATTTAAAAATGAAACTCAAAGCCGGGCAGGCCAGTGCCGCTCCGCCAGTCGGTAGCACCCTGGGTCAGTACGGGGTGAACATGATGGATTTTATTAATCCTTTCAACGATGCCACCCGCGACATGATGGGTACCATGGTGACCGTCCACATTACAATTTTCGACGATCGCTCGATGGCTTTCCGTGTCGTCGGTGCCCCGACCGATGACCTGATCCGCGCCAAGCTCGATATCAAAAAAGGTTCGGGCCGCCCCAACAGCGAAAAAATCGAAAAGAAGCTAACCCAGCAAGATTTGCGTTCGATCGCCGAGGCGAAAGCGAAAGATATGAACGCCGAGAGCGTCGAGTCAATCATGAAAATGGTGGCCGGTACCGCCCGCAGCATGGGTGTCGAAGTTCAGGCCTAAGCGATGTCAGAAAAACAGCCAGTCCTAGGCTATAAGAATTTAGATGCTGAATTAGCTCAGCTAGGCCTCCAGGCTGCTGAAGCTATTCGACAGTTCAATCAAGAGCGAGCGAAAGTAGTCTACGAGACATACGATGCTTGGAACGCCGTACGGGGCATCCTGCACGCAGACTACGATCGGTATCACGATAACCCCGGCCACGATGAACCCAAATTCGTCGCTGTCTGCGGGCAATTGACAGAGTTGTTTGAAAACAATCCGGAGTATGGACAGCGCTACACCGACAGTCAATTTCCCAACGGCTGAGAACAATATTTAACTAATTTGTGGGAGGCCCTCGAAAGCCATTACTACCACGAAAGGATCAAATCATTATGGCAGAAGCCAAAAAACCAGCTAAGAAAGCTCCCGCTAAGAAAGCCACCAAGGCCGCCGAACTAATTATTGAAACTGCAGTCGTCGAGAAAAACGCCGAGGATTTTCAAGCCACCAGTGACTCGCTACCCGCTATGGGCGCCCCCCAAGACTTAAGTGTCCCTAAGCCGGCCCTGACTAAAGCCGGCAAGCACAGCGCCAAGGCTGTCGCTGAAGAAGAAGCTAAAGAAGCCAAAGAAGAACGCAAAGCGTCCGGTGAGCTGGAAGAGGTTAAGCCCAAACAACCCAGCAACCCAACCCGCACACACTTGCAGCGCCGCGGCAAGAAATTCCAAAAAAGCGCTGAGCTGATTGAAGCCGGTAAAACCTATAGTCTGGAAGAAGCGGTTGCCCTCGCCAAGAAAACCAGCCACGTCAAATTTGACGCCAGCGTCGAACTGCACGTTAACTTAAGCGTTGACCCGCGCCACGCCGATCAAAACATTCGCGATAACCTCGTCCTGCCCGCCGGTACCGGCAAGACAGTTCGGATTGTTGTCCTAACTGACGACGCCGCAACCGCCACTAAAGCCGGGGCCGACCTGGCCGGGAATGAAGAAGTCTTAGCTGAACTCGATAAGGGTAATCTTAACTTCGATATCTTGATCGCCATCCCCTCTCTCATGCCAAAGCTCGGTAAGTACGCTCGGACACTCGGCCCGCGCGGACTGATGCCGAACCCGAAGAGTGGTACCGTCACCACCAACGTCAATAAGGCCGTCGCCGAAGCCAAAGCCGGTCGGATTGAGTACCGCGTCGACAACACCGGTATCGTCCACCTGTTAGTCGGTAAGGTCAGCTTTACTGAACCGCAGTTGCTGAAAAACTTGGCCGCTGTCATCGCCAGCATCAAGAACAATAAACCAACTAGTGTGAAGGGTAACTACTTTAAGGCCGTTCACCTGACGACTTCCATGGGTCCATCGATCACGGTCGACCTGGCTAGCGTCAACACCAGTCTATCGACTGAGTAAACTGCTAGTCGCAACTTCCCAGCGCCCGCCGGACAGTATCGTCATATTGTCCGCGGCGCTGTTTTGCTACACTAAGAAGAGTATGAAATGGGCACTATGTTAATTGTGGGGCTAACTGGCGGCATCGGCCACGGTAAATCGACCTTTGCCGACTACCTCGCCGGCAATGCCAGACGTCACGGCCACTGGGAATCTGGCGAATTAATCACTGAAGTCGCCAACCAGCTACGATTGAGTGGCCGAGCAACGCCCGTTACCGGTACCGTAACTAGTCTGAATAATTGGCTAGAGCCGCTGCCCGCTATCCTCGAGTCAACGGTGCATAGGCGCCCCACTCAGCCGGTTAGATTTGCCCAATCAGACATTGAAAGTCATCCAGACCAGTTCGCGAAGCTCTTGGAGTACTGCCGCTACGTTGCGGCCGATGAGGCGCGCCAATTCGGACCAATTACCAACGACAATAAATCACAATTTCGGTCTTTGCTACAGTGGCTCGGCGGCTACGTCGCCAAAACCATCGGCGGTGACGTCTGGTACCAAGAGATCATTCGTCGGATTAGGACGACAGCTAATCTAGAACTTGCGACCATCGGTGGCGTACGTTTTCCGGCCGATGCGGCCTGCGTCCGTTCAGCGGGCGGCACGGTGCTGAGTATTATCCGACCCGCCCAGGCCCCGACCGACTTACAAGACATCACCGAACGAGAGCGCGACCTTATCGCCCTCGACAGCACGATATATAACGACGCCGATCTGGTAGCCCTCCAAGCCTGCGCCCGGCGGGTCTACGCCGACTTAGTCGCCGGCGAGCTGGCGCTGGACTACCGCGCAAGCACGTTTTAGGGCTTAGGGCCGTTTGACACGCATGACGCTCACCAAGGCGTTGGTGGTGCGGGTCAATCCACGCAGACCACCTTGGTAAGCCACGTAGCGATCACGCCAGGTTGGCTCGTATTTTGATTTAAAACGGCGCAATCCGCTAAACGAGTAGAGCCGATCACCATTAGCGTAGACAAAACGAAGAATCGAATCAACGACCGTTTTCGTCTCATCGCCCTTATCGAGACCGGCCAGAGGGCACAGCCCAAGGTTGATGCGTTGCGTCGTTTGCGTGCTCAAATAGCCGATAAAGTTGAGCAGCAGAAAGTCATTTATATTTCCCGGGCTGGCGTCGCTGTGGCGGAGCAAATCATAAGTGGCCTCTTGAGTGTCAAAATCAGCCGGCAGTTGATTCAAAAACGCCTGGATTTCGCCAGACGAATCACGGACCACCATAATGGGGCACTGCTGCATATAGTCAGCGCTGAAGTAACCCATGACGAATCCACGCTCGGTCCGGCCGCCTTGACTAAGCCATTCGTCAGACACAGTTCTGAGTCGACGTAAAGTCGCAGCGTCGTGCGGTGGCACCAGTAAATCAGTGCGGTAACCCAGTTTCGTAAATTTGTTGTTGATGTGTCGGAAATATTTATTGCGCACGACTTCCGCTTGAAAATGGGCAATATCGACGACGGCTTCCTGGCCAATTTTCTGCAGGCTGTAGCCGTGCCGAACATACAGTTGGCGGTGCGTCGGCTCAATGTGCACAAAAGCCGGCAGCCAGTCGTTGTGGGCGCAAACAGCGCCAAACGCCGTCACCAGCTTGCCGTACGACCGTGTAGCACCGGCCGGATCGCCCAGACACAACGCCACACCGTGCCGCACGTGATAGGCCAAACCGCTGCTGCCCGCCTCGTTAAAAAAGAACTGCTTATCGTGAGGCCACAGTTTAAAATAATCTTCGCTGCGTCCACCGCCCACTGCCAGCAACTCTGCCAAACGGCGTCGATCGTGGGTTTGGTCGATATAGCGCAAGCGAATCGGTTGGAAAAAAGCCGCCGCCGCGTAGAGAGCTGCCCCGAGGCTGATAACCGATAACGATTCAGTGAACAATCGGGCCCGCCGCGTCGCCGGCACGAGGGGCTTATTGGAAGTCAGGTAAAATTGATCAACAGTATAACGCGCGGCGTTGACGGGGGTTATTTCTTGATGGAAATCAGATTTATCGAGCAAACTAAAACCGGCAACCCCATACATAAAAGCGACGACAATGACAAGAAGGGCTGTCCGTACCGCCGCCCGAAAGCCCTGAATATCACTGCGGACCGTGTAGTGTGACCGGAGGACAACGAGTAACGTGAGAATACTGACCGGCAAAATAACCACCCGCATGACGCGCCCGGCCACTAAATCGTCCATGCCGACGCTCCGAATCAAATTACTTAAGTTTAGGCCGAGATACAATACGTAGCTCATGACGGTCGCCAGCCAGGCGGTTCGCTTTAACCGGCGGAGCAGCACACTCAAGTAGAGGAGGCTTAGGCCGATAATAATTGATAGGTCAACGGTCGTGTTCGACAGATGATTAACATGCCGACCTGCGATAAGTTCAATTAACGTCACGGCCAGCACAAAGCTCCCGTGGGCGGCGACGACAAAAGCGACAAATTGGAGGCCAAAACTGTCGCGCACTTTTAGCTGACTTTTAAGGAAGGGAGACACTGCCATGACCCGCTCATTGTACCTGAACATGTATCATAATAGTAAGCATGAGTGGTACGACACCTATTTGCGTAAAAATCACATTATTATTGTGCTTGCATAATTGCGGAGTTGTCGCCTACAATAGAACGAAACACGGAGGCTCAAGGTGTCGGTATTCAGTAACATTCAGATACGTCAGGCGATCGCAGAAGATCACATTGTCTGCCACCCATATAATCCGAAACACGTCAGTCACGCCAGCCTCGATGTTACTCTCGGCTACTACTATTACCGGATCGAGCGCATGAATGAGCGGACTATCTATAACCCGTTCGATAAGGAAGACGTCGAGCGCTACTTCGATGGGCCGTATCACGCCATGCCTCACGGTCAATGGTGCGCCCTCAATGGTTTCAAGCCCGTTAACAACATCCCGCTTGATCACCCCGTCATTAGCCTCAAGCCGGGCGAACGTATCTTGGCCCACACTCACGAATTTTTTGGTATCCGACCTCCCGGGGCCTGCGAAGTCCGGAGCCGCTCGAGCTGGGGCCGTAACGGCATCGCCGTCTGTTTTGACGCCGGCTGGATCGATCCCGGCTATATCAACCGTTTAACGCTCGAGATTTACAATCTGAACGACCGCGAAACGGTACTCCTGCCGGTTGGCGAACGCTTTGCCCAAATTGTTTTCCACGAAACCGGTCCGGTCGATGGTAACTACGGTGCCGGTCGCGACGGCGAATTTAGCGGTAAATACCAACAGGGCAGTGACATCGACACGATTATCAAAACCTGGTCACCCGACATGATGCTGCCCAAGGCGTACCGTGACCAGCGGTCGCTACCGCAAAAAATTGATGGGCTATATTATGACTAAGGGTAAATACATCGTCATCGAAGGACCGGAGGGAGTCGGTAAGTCTACCCAATTACTCGAACTTGCCCGCCGCCTGCAAGCCGCTGGATTGCCGGTGCGTACCATGCGCGAACCCGATAGCCAGAGCAACTTGACCGCTCGGGCAATCCGCCAATTGACCCAAGACCCGCATTACCCGATGAACACCCGTACTGAAGTGTTGCTCTACAATGCCGCCCGCTCGGAGTCGCTCCAGATCATCAAACAAAGCGTCGAGCAAGGGGTTATTTGTTTAGTCGACCGCAACTACTTAACGACTCTGGCCATCCAATACTACGGTCGCGGTGACGTACCCGATTATCAGATTATCAACACCATTATTAGCTTCGCGGTGGCCGATATGGAACCAGACCTCTGTATTGTCCTCGATGCCCCCGCGGCCATGCTCAAAGAGCGGGCCAAAAAACGCTATAGTGCCGAGCGCTTCGACAACCTCGATGAAGGCTTTTTAGAACGGGTTCGAGCCGGTTATTTATGGGAAGCCAAGCAACGCAATTTACCGGTAGTGTTTGCCACCGATGATACCGCCACAATTGCCGAGGCGATTTGGAAATTAGTCTCGGCTGAGCTCGCCAATCGTAAAACTGGGCCGGCCGCCAGCGCCGCTCCTGTATCGGTCAAAGAAATCATCGCCCAAAAAGAGCTCCCGGCCCCACACGAACCACCCCTGGAAGTTTCCCCCACGGCGCCCCTCGCCGCCGAACCAACTGAACCAGCCGAGTTGGCACCGCTGGTCCAAAAAGACGCCCATGGCCGGACGGTTATTACCCCCGCCGGGCAGAACTACTTGACCGCCGCCATCAGTAACGTGACCGGCAATGTCTATGCCTTTAATGACAAGCTCAGCCCCGTGACGATTGCCGCCGCCATGGCCCGCCTCAGCCGGCGCGGCGATGACATGCGGATTACTTTGCTCGATGAGTTTGCGGGCAAAGCTGGCAAAGACAGTAAACTGTTGCGGCGGGTGATTACCGCATATGGTGACGATTCAGTACAGCAGTTGGCCGGTATCCACCTGGTCGTCGAAAATGCCAGCAATATTTTGACCAAAAAGCTAGAATGGGGTCGCCTCGCATCCTACCTCGAACAATCGACTCGCTATATTTACTTTGATCAAAAAGACGGCGACGGGCACTACCGCTACTTCGTGCCCCCCGAATTGGCACCGGCCGTCGCCCAACAATACCGGGAAACGATGGACGCCATCTTTGACCTCTACTCAGCTATGGTGCGCCGTTTAACGGACTATGTCCGCACTAAGTCGGCTACTCCTCCCGCCGAGCAAGACATCGCCTGGCAAGGCGCTACTCGGGCTCAAGCCTGCGACGCTGTGCGCTCGGTACTGCCGGTGGCAACGACCTCAACTGTTGGTCTATACGCTTCCGGCCAGGCGCTCGAAAGCCTCATAATGCACTTACTGAGTGATGCACTACCGGAAGCCCGCGCGACCGGTCAAACTATCCTGGCGGAAGCCCGCAAGATTATTCCCGTTCTCCTCGAGCGGGCCGATAAACCCGAGCGGGGTGGGGCCATCATTGCCTATCGGGCTGCCACCGCCAAGCGACTGGCCGAGCTGGCTAGCGCCTGTCTGCCCGAAAATTACGCCGCTCCCAGCGAAGCCGTCAGTCTCAACGATTACTGGCCCAAGAACGAGTTAAGCCTGGTGGCGGATATGCTCTATGAACACAGTAATTTGCCACTCAAAGACATCCAGGCCGAAGTTGCCAACCTGCCCTATGATAAAAAAGTCGAGATTTTTACGTCCTATGCCGGTGAGCGTCTCAATCGCCGTCACCGCCCCGGTCGGGCCATCGAAAAAGCCCACTACAGTTGGGACCTCGTTTGCGACTATGGTATTTTCCGTGACTTGCAGCGCCATCGGATGGTCGACGATTTGGCCTGGCAGCAGCTGTCACCGCGCTTCGGCTACGAAACGCCAGCCTTAATCGACGAAGCCGGTTTAAGCACTCAATTTGATAGCTGTTTCGACCTAAGTCTTAAACTCTACAGTATTCTGCAGCAGGCCGGCTATCAACTGGAGGCCCAGTACGCCACCCTACTGGGTCATCAGATGCGCTGGAAAGTCACGATGAACGCCCGCGAAGCCTTCCACTTTCACGAACTCCGCACCAGCCCCCAAGGCCACCCCGGCTACCGTAAACTGGTGCTCCAGATGCACGAACAACTAGCCACCGTTCACCCCCTAATGGCCGCCGCCATGCGCTTTGTTAATAGCGACGAAGATGAGGCGCTGACACGCTTAGCTGCCGAACGTTATACGCAATATAAGCTCGAACAGCTGTCGGACTGACCGCTCATTTAGCGGGCTGTTTTAGGCGGTTTTTAATGTTAGTGCGACCATGGTCGGAGTTTCAATACACGTTTGCAAGCTGCCGTAGATGGAGGTGGACCCGAGAACGGCAATAAGATTGCCTGGTGAATCGTTACGAAAAGTCGCCAAATCATCAAAATGGTCATTCGGACCAAAACTTAGGTCGGGGACATAGCTTCTTGGCGACTTATCCCGATCATTTAATTCATTGGCATACACACCCAGATGTTTCCACAGGCCTATGTAAGTTGCCAAACCTTCATTACGACTACCGCCAACGACCGGCAAAAAGTAGTCTTTGACTTCTCCTGCTGCCGAATAATCGACAAACTCGGCTATGCCATTGGCCTTGGTCAAGGCCTGGAAATCGACCAGGTGACTCCAGCCGTCATTTTCAGCGGACGTTAGCTTCTTTAAGCTGAGCTCCTCATCGGCACTGAGCCTGTCAGGGGCTATTTTAACGAACGAGTGAAGTTCGCTGCGGCTCATCCTAAAACTTTTGGAGAGGGCCGCGTGACAAAATTCAAGAATTTGATGATCGGTACCAAAATCTTTTTCGTTGAATGAAACGGATGGTTGTTTGATTATGTCGTCAAAAACGTCGTGCAGACGGCTACGTAAATATTCACTACTGGTGGTAGTGGGGATTCTCAGTAATAATTCGGGGCTGGTGGTCATTGTTTTTCTTTGCTTTAAAAAACGGATTCCTCTATTTTGGAATCCGTTTTTGTGTTTTTCGTAATTTGGTGTATCAGTTCAGTCGGATTCCAGCTATTCGGGCAACACCATCAATCGAGCAATAATTTGCTTACAGACGGGCTGGCCATAGTTTATTTTGAAACTTGTCACGATTATTAAGATACACAAAACTGATGTAAAAAGCAACACTATTTTGAAGAGTAGCCCAAGTTGATCCTAGTTGCCTGATAACTGGCACCAAATAGATTATCGTGCGCTGCCTTGGCGGTCATGGCCTGGTATAACTTCGGTACGTGCCGCCCGGCCGGGCAACCAAAGTTGACGTCTTGCGGCCGATCTTGGGAGGTCGGGTGTTTATTCCGCTCATTTCTGAGGTGGGAAACTTTGGCAGGATTAAGCCTAATTTCATCGGCTTGGCGCAGAAACCACTTGGCGTGGTAGCGCATACCGTAGAAATTTTCGCTGCCGCTCTGCCTTGGCTTCGGACTCATCAGTGCATATGTCAGGCCGAAATCACAATCGTTCGAAAGCTGCAGCCAGCCGGCCATGAGCCCGACCGAATTTCGAGCCAGTTGAGCTATATCCTCATTGGGGTTCGAGAATTCATCGGCCGCGACAACCCGAGGTATTACTTCGAGAAAGGCCATAATCAAGCCGGTGGCCGCTTTAGCGGCGTAGCGGATCCGGGTTGCTTGTTCAGCGACTACCTGCGGCGCCGCTCCAAAATGAGTTTCGTACAGGCTGTATGTTTGCCGATCCAACTCATCCCAGGTGGGGGCGTTGGGCTGCCCCGCGAGTGGTGTCAGATCAATCGGATCGATCACTTGAGCAAATTCGCGGGCCCGCTGGAGCACGGCGAATTTTCCCAAGGGCATAGCTATCGTACCGCCATCGAGCCGACTTACGATCGCGGGTATTTCGGCCGTATGGACCAGCCGAGCATTACCAGCGGCCCCAGCAAATTCTGGAAGAAATCTATTTGGCATCGCTCTGTTATAGCACAGTGTTTACAGCAACGCCACCTGAGCTTGACAGTCGTCAAGGGCCGGCGTAAACTCGGTAATATGTTTACTTTAAATAAGGTCCCGGCCTTGATTATCAACCTCCAGATTATGTTTGGCATCATTAAAATGACGCCGATTCGGGTTGAAGCTAAAACCAAGTAATAGAGACACATTTTTATAAAAGCTTCCATCCGGAAGCTTTTTTTGTTGGAGGACAAAATGCCAGAACTGAACCCCCCGCACTATCACGAACTGCGACCCTTTCATGAGCGGCTACCGCGCCAGCTACGGGAATGGGCGCCGATTGCCCCGGCCATGACACCGGTGGAAGACGAAGTTTACCCGGATATCCCTGACGATTTAGTCAGTCGCGCCGACCGCGACGTGACGCCAGACGATTGGCAACGGCTCCATCAGGACGTGCCCGGGGACACAATGTCAGGTTACCGCTTCGATTCTGCCGCCCGGCGCGACATATTAGCTATCGAGAAAGCGGCCCAGCGCCTGGGCGTCGCGGGCGTGCCGACACTCGGCTCGTATGCCCTCGCCGTACTGAGGGCCCAGCAGGCGATGGCCGGCGTAGTGGTGCGGACGGATTTCAGTCCCTACACCTCAACCTCAGGCGGACGTCGCCTCACGGTGGACATGAAGCATGATGCCGATCAACCGATTGGCGCTTTTAAGCTGCGCGGCGCCTATAACGTCATGCGACAGCTGTCGGACGAACAGCGGGCCGGGGGAGTAATCGCCGCCAGTGCCGGCAATCATGCCCAAGGCGTCGCCTACAGTGCCCGACTACTGGATACCCCTGCCACACTCGTTATGCCAACAACAACAGCCCGCGTCAAGGTCGCCGCTGTCGAAGCCTACGGGGCACACGTTATCCTGGCCGGCACGACTTTTGAGGCGGCCAGTCGCTACTGTCGCCAATTACTACACGAACGTCCCCATTTATTCGCGATCGACCCGTTTGATGACGAACAGATCATGATCGGGCAGGCGACGCTAGCCGCCGAGCTCTTACAGCAAAACCCCGACTTTACACACTTATTCGTGCCAGTGGGAGGTGGTGGACTTTACGCCGGCGTCGCGACGTACCTCCATGAAGTGCGACCAGATGTCCGCGTCATCGGTGTCGAACCACAAGGCGCCAACGGCATGACCCGCTCGCTCCAAGCCGCCATCTACACCCCGTCACCGCGCCTCGAAACTATCGCCGAAGGTGCCGCTGCCCAGCCGGGACACCGAACGCTCGAAGCACTCCAACGGGTGGTGACCGCCGAGTCCATGGTTAACGTCAGCGATATGGCTATCGCCCGGGCGGTCGTCGAGCTCCACCAAAACGGCCTTCCTACCGAAGCCACCGGTGCGATTGCTCTGGCCGGACTCTGGCAATACATCAAGGAGCATGACAGCAGCGACAAATTTGCGGTCCTGCGTACGGGGAAAAATATCGATGCATCAAAACTGAAATATTTGTATGAACTAGCCGGGGTCCAACAGATTGACCGGCTGCGCCTAGTAGTGTAGACTGTAGGTAAGTTGCCAGAGACAGCGACGGGCTTTCGCCTTAATTATGTCGCCGAGGTACAAACAAACTCCCCGTGAGTGTTTGAACGTCTTTGAACCAACCGTTTAAAGACGTTTTTGTTTGGCAACGAAACAATCTAACGCGTAGTCGTGGTCGATCACTATGCGATATAGCCAAAATAAGCAGGAGATACTTCCTTATGGCACTGACAAAACAAGAAAAAGACGTCATCGTCGCTGAAGTTGCCGCTCTACTGAGTGCTTCCAAGCTGACGGTCGTCGCCAAGTTCGAAGGCACAACGGTCAAAGCTCTCCAAGGTTTACGCCGGGAAGCTCGCGCCAATGGCACTAAAGTTAAAGTCGTCAAAAACCGCTTGGTCATCAAAGCCTTGCAACAATCTGACGTATTAAAAACTGTCGAAACAAGCGCGCTCGAAGGTATGCTACTGTACGCCTTCAACGCCGAGGACGAAGTTGCTTCAGCTCAAACGCTACACACTTTCGCCAAAGCCAATCCGACACTTCAATTCGTCGGCGGCATTACCGCGGACGGCACCTTTATCGATGCCGCCAACGTCAAAGCTCTCGCGACCCTTCCGAGTAAAGACGCCCTGATTGCTGGACTCATTAATACCCTCAACGGCCCGATCAACGGCGTCATGAGTGGTTTGTCCGGTAATTTGCACGGCTTACTCAAAGGTCTCGAAGCTAAAGCTAAAGCTTAAGTTCTGAGGTTTCCGCTTAGGCGGTAATCAGGAAAAGCGACACTATCAATTATATATTTCAAGGAGAAATTCACATGGCAGATTTAAAGAAGATTGCAGAACAGCTTGTTGGGTTGACTGTACTAGAAGTAAACGAACTCGGTACGATTCTTAAAGACGAATACGGTATCGAACCCGCTGCCGCCGCCGTAGCTGTCGCTGCCGCTGCCGGTGACGCCGCTCCCGCCGAAGACGCCAAGAGCGAATACGATGTTGTCCTGAAGGACGCCGGTGCCGCTAAGGTGGCCGTTATTAAGGCCGTCAAGGACATCACCGGTCTTGGTCTTGGTGAAGCCAAAGCTCTGGTTGACGGAGTACCTAAAACTATCCTCGAAAAAGCCGCTAAAGATGATGCTGAGAAGGCTAAGAAAGCCCTCGAAGCCGCTGGCGCAACAGTCGAACTCGTCTAACGAGTTCGACGCGCGGCGTCACCCCATCCTACCGATGGGGTGACGCTTTTATCCACAGCTTACTGATTACCTTTGACTTACCCATTCAATTATGATATTTTTATGGGTAAGTGTACTAATAAATACTTACACGAGAGACTAGAATAAATGCCTGAAGTACCAGAAAAACAAATCAAGCGCCTCCGAGCCCTTATTCAAGAAGCCGAGACAAATCTCGCTGCTGCCAACGAACTATTGATTAGTTTAGTGGGGGACGACACCAGCACCGTTGCGATTGTCCGTGAAGAAACCCTCGGTAAAGTTATCGAAGGTGTTTTTGACGGCCAAAATATGGTCGGCTCCGACAGCAAAACTTATCCCGTACCCGCCAACTACGCCAGTAAATCTAAACTGGTCCAGGGCGATATCCTAAAACTGACCATAACCGAAGAGGGCGCCTTTCTTTACAAACAGATCGGTCCGATTCCTCGCAAACAGGTTATTGGCGCACTGAAGCTCGAGAATGGCCACTACTTTGTCGATGTCAACGGCCGCAACTTCCGCGTCTTGCTCGCCAGCGTGACTTACTTTAAAGCCAAGCCAGGTGATCAAGTCAGCGTCAATGTACCGGAAGACGACACCGGCGCCGAGTGGGCCGCCCTCGAAGCCGCTCTGTAGCTCCAGTTAAACCGTTGATCTGCCCGAACTTTAGCTAGTTAGCGAGGCGAGTAGCCGGCATTATTATCTGTTTGAATTACACAACAGCACATCCTGTGCCACTTCGGTTATAATAGGTTGACTATGGGGCAAGCATTATATCGAAAATATCGGTCTAAAAACTTGGGTGAGATTATTGGGCAAGAACATATCACCCAAACGCTCGACAAAGCAATCAAGGCCGGTCGGATTAGCCATGCCTACCTCTTCACGGGCCCCCGCGGTGTCGGCAAGACAAGTATCGCCCGCATTCTCGCCCATGAGATCAACGGATTGCCGTACGTTGATGACCGTTTAGACATCGACATTATCGAAATTGACGCCGCCAGTAATCGCCGGATAGATGAAATTCGCGAATTGCGTGATAAAGTTCATATCGCCCCGACAAGCTCGAAGTACAAAGTCTACATTATTGACGAAGTCCACATGTTAACCAAGGAAGCCTTTAACGCTCTTTTGAAAACCCTCGAAGAGCCGCCGGCCCACGTCGTCTTTATCCTGGCCACGACCGACGCCCATAAACTGCCCGAAACGATCGTCAGCCGCACCCAACGCTACACCTTCAAACCCGTCGCGGCGGACAAGGTCGTCAAACACTTGAGTTTCATTGCCCAAGCCGAAAAAATCAGTATCAGCGACGAGGCGCTTGAATTGCTGGCCGAACACGGTGAAGGCAGCTTCCGTGACAGTATTAGTTTACTCGATCAAGCAAGTAGCAATGGCCAAGCCCTCGAACTAGCCGATATTCAATCACTGCTTGGCATACCCCCCGAAACGGCAGTTGAAACGTTAGTCGAGCTGATTGAATCACCGCTAACCCCTCAGAGTGCCGAGGTGGCACTCAAGCAGCTCAGTACGATGTACGACCAGGGCTTTCAGGCGGCCGCCATCGCCAAACAGCTCGGCCAAAAACTCCGAACGCACCTATTACAAAGCCGGGCCGCCCTCTCTCAAGCGACGCTCGACTTGCTCGGCCGTTTGATCGATGTACCCACCTCGCACAACCCCGAACGCTATCTCGAAATCGTTCTACTCGATGTGTTAAGTCTCAAAACCACCCCTGAAAGGCTCGTGGTTGTCGCTCCGATGACCAAGGTAGTTGCCGCAGCGCCAGCTGCCAAGCCCGACAAGGCCAAAGCTCCCCTGGCGCCGACCCCCAGCCCGAAAATTTCAATGCCGCCGGCGGTAGCGCCTGCTTCAGTCACTGCTGCTGCGCCCGCTAGTGTGGTTAAGCCAGATGACGCCGCCCTATGGCCGTTGGTTCTCGCCGCCCTTAAACTCAAACACAATACCCTCTATGGTGTCGTCCGAATGGCCCAACCGCGCTTTGAAGGCGACAGCCTCGAGCTGGGCTTCACCTTCGCTTTTCATCAAAAACGCATCAGTGACATCAAAAATCGCCAGATCATCATGGACATTATTGAGGGGGTAAGCGGGCGGAGCGTCGCTATTAATTGCATCTTGCTCAAGCCCGGCGACAAACCGAGTTTGGCTCCCACGACCGCGCCGACCGGACTAAATAAGACAACGCCGACGGACATTAGTCAAATTAATAGTATATTTGGCGGCGGAGAACTGTTAGACTCATAGTAACAACCTGAGAATTGATTTATGAAAACAACTACTGCCACCCCACCGCCCCCCCAAAACAGCGAAGCCGAAAGTTCGCTACTTGGTGCCATACTCATCGATAGCGATGCGATTGTAAAAATTGCCGATAGCTTGTCGGCTGCCGATTTTTATGAAGTTCGCCACCAACGCATCTACGAAGCCGTCAACCAACTCTATGAGCGGCGCGACGCCATCGATGTACTGACCCTGTCGAACGCCCTCAAAAATAGCGGTTACCTCGATATGATCGGTGGACCGGCCTATTTAACGGAGTTGACTAACTTCGTTCCGACCGCTGCTCACGTCGAACAATACGCCGCTATCGTCGCCCAAAAATCCCTACGCCGACGCCTCATCGCCGCTTCGCAAGAAATTATCGGTCTAGGTTACGACGAAAGCAAAGAACTGCGCGAGCTGATTGAAGAAGCAGAAATGCGCTTATTCGAAGTCAGCCAGCAACACATTAAACAAAGCGTCGTTTCGCTCGAGACAATTTTAGCCGAAAGTTTCGACCGTCTCGATGACCTCCACAAGGATAAGAAGAAAATTCGCGGTGTGCCTACCGGCTTTCGCGACCTCGATAAAGTCTTAGCTGGTTTCCAGCGCTCCGACCTCGTCATCCTGGCCGCCCGCCCCTCAATGGGTAAGACGGCTTTGGCGCTCAACTTTGCCCATAATATTGCCGTCCAGTCCAAACAAGCAGTCCTGATGTTCAGTCTTGAAATGAGCAAAGAACAACTCGTCGACCGACTATTGTCGATGGAGTCCGGGGTAGACGCGTGGGCGCTGCGGACGGGGAACTTAACCGACGCCGACTTTGAGAAGATTGGTCAGGCTATGGGCACACTTAGTGAAGCCCAAATGTATATTGACGACACGCCGAGTATTACAATTAGTGACCTCCGCACCAAAGCCCGCCGCGAGGCCCACCAGCATCCACTAGGACTCATTATTGTCGATTACCTGCAATTAATGAGTGGGGGAGGCCGCTTTGCCGGGGAAGGCAATCGCGTCCAGGAAATTTCCGAAATATCGCGCGGATTAAAAGGAGTCGCACGGGAGCTCAATGTACCCGTCTTGGCGCTCAGTCAGCTCAGTCGCTCAGTTGAAAACCGTTCGCCCCAAATACCCCAACTATCTGACTTACGTGAATCAGGTTCAATCGAGCAGGATGCCGACGTCGTCGCCTTTATTTACCGCGAGGAATACTACAATGCCGAGACCGATCGTAAAAAAATCACCGACATATTTATCAAGAAACACCGTAATGGTCCGACCGGGGGAGTTGAGCTCTACTTTGATAACGAGAAGCAGCGCTTCCGCTCACTCGACACCGCCCACGGCGACCCCTTCGCCGGTAACGAATAAGGACCAGGTACTGTTATAATTACGACAATAATGAAAAACGTACTCCCGATCTTAAGGACGCACTGGCGGTTGTTGGCCAGCATCATTCTCGGTGTGGTGGTCGTGGGCGGGCTGCTGACCTACCGGCTCGGCTCGCTGACGGGCGGCTTAGCTGCCGGGGAGCTCAGCGTGGCCGGAGCGCCGCTCGGCTGGCAGGGGCTCTATCACCAACCGCTCTATCTTCCCCTTAAAATCGTTCAATCAATTATCTTTTTCTTTATCGCTGACCACAATCAATTGATAACACGACTACCGAACATGCTATTTGGATTGTTGAGCGTCATTACTTTCGCCGGTCTTATCCGGAGCTTTCACGGCAATCGCACCACTCTTCTGACGGTCACCTTGTTTGCCACTTCGAGCTGGTTTTTACACGTTAGTCGGCTAGCCAGCTACGACGTGCTCTATCTCTGGGCAGTGCCGCTGCTTTTGCTCGGCTACAGCCTGCGACAGCGCTATGAGCAGTCGGCCCTCGTCTTCTATGGTTCGGCCTTATCGGTCAGCCTGTTGCTGTTCGTGCCGGGCTTAGTGTGGCTAATCGTACCCATGATCATCTTGTCGCGACACGATATCCTCGATGGCTGGGCGGCCCACCGCGCCTGGTGGCAGCGCCTGATGTACGGCCTGCTCGGCTTACTGTGGTTGCCGCTCCTGTTACCGGCTCTGGTTCGTTCGGGGGCCGAGTTTCGATTATGGCTAGGACTGCCTGCCGTGTTCCCGGCGCTGACAACTTTCGGCAAGCAACTCGGGGCCGTCCCCATCCACCTCCTTATTCGCGGTCCGGCCTATCCAGAGCTTTGGCTGGGGCGGCTACCCATACTTGACGTCGTGACACTGGCTTTCGTGATTGCTGGCGGTTATTTTTATGCCCGCCATTGGCGGGCCCAACGGACTCGACAGTTACTGCTCATATTGATTATCGGGACAATCTTGATTGGACTCGGTGGTCCAGTCGGGATAAGCCTGCTCATACCAGTGGTCTTTTTAAGCGCCGCCGCCGGTATGAACTCATTACTCAAGAGCTGGTTGCGCGTCTTTCCGCATAACCCAATCGCCCGGGGCCTCGGCATCGGTTTGCTGAGTGTCGCCGTGGCGGTCAGCTGCACCTATAACCTGCGGGCCTACTTTGTGGCCTGGCCGCACAACGTGACCACCGAGACTGTCTTCCACTACCGCCGTTAGATTGCTACAATAAGAATAGGAGGAAAGACTTATGAACCGATTTGACCAAGCTAAGATGCTCATGCGCGTCAAGAAAATCCAGAAAGAACTACAGAAACAGATTATTAGTGTCGAAAAGGGTGACGGGGCCGTCCGGGTCGAGTTCACTGGTGAGCAGAAGCTGAAGAAGATTACTATTAACCCCGAATACGTTGATCTCGCCGATATCGGCCAACTGGAACGTTGGGTAGAAGACGCCGTCAAAGAGGCCATCGGCGAAAGCCAACGGATCGCGGCTGAAAAGATGCAGCCTATGATGGGCGCACTCGGCAGCCTGGGACTATAACGCCACCCTCATGCAAATCTTGCCGCCGGCACTCCGTGATTTGATTGATGCTTTTGGCTTATTGCCAGGCGTCGGGCCGCGCACCGCCGAACGCTATGCCTATTACCTCGTCCGGCGCGATGCCAGTACCGCCAACCAGCTGGCGGCTGGCCTGCAGAATTTGCACGGCGGCATCGGCTACTGCAAAAAAACATTTGCTCTTATCCCCGCCGATCAAGAATACTCCGATCTCTACACTGACCCGCGCCGCGATAAACAAACAATTGCCGTTGTCGCCGAACCATTTGACCTCGTCGCCATCGAAAAGACCAACCAGTTCCACGGTACGTACCATGTGCTGGGCGGTCTAGTGTCACCCATTGACGGCATCAGCCCCGAACAGCTGCATATCAAAGAACTCGTCGCCCGCATCGACGAAGACAACGTCCAAGAGATTATCCTCGCCACTAACGCCAGCGTCGAAGGGGAGTCGACCGCGCTCTATATCCAGCAAGAACTCGGTGACCGCCCCGTCAAGATAAGCCGTCTGGCCCGTGGTCTATCAGTCGGGGTAGACCTGGAATACGCCGACCAAATCTCTCTCGGCCGAGCTCTCGAAGGCCGCCAAACTCTCTAGCTAAACGGCAAGCGATTATTCGATACATTAGTTGGGATAAATTCGGTCCGAGTCCTGTGTTTAACGAGGTTTTTTTCATTGCATATTTAATAAAATCGGTATTACAATGGGATTTACTTAACGGACTTAAACTACGAGGAGACATACCATGACAAAGTATTTGATTATCTATAATGCAGCTCTGAACGCGCGAGATTTGATGGCCAACTCCAGCCCCGAGGAGATGCAAGCAAGTATGGCCGAATGGTTGGCCTGGCGCGACGTCGCTAGCGAGACGGCGACGGTCGATTTTGGTATGCCGTTGCAGGCCGTTGCCCGAGTGACTCCCGATGGCGTCACCAATAGCAATAATCCCGCCTCTGGCTATTCTATGCTGGAAGGTGAGCCTAAAGCCGATATTATGGCTCTACTACAGACGCATCCCCACTTAAAAACAGAGGGGGCCTCAATCGACGTCTTTGAACTGCTACCGATGCCCGGGCTATAAACTAAGCCGAGCGGGCGCTCCCCATGGTTAATTTTATGCTAAATGATAGTCAAGAGCGGAGAGTGACCTATACTGTTAGGTATGCCCTACTCCAAAGCCAGCCAAATCCAAGATATTTTACAAACTGCCCGTCACCTCGTCATCGTCCAAGCCGACAACCCCGATGCCGATTCGCTCGGTAGCGCTTTGGCACTCGAAGATATCCTCGGCGAAATGGGCAAGCAGACCACCCTATACTGTGGCGTCGACATGCCCGGCTACCTGCACTATTTACCTGGCTGGGATCGAGTCGAAAAAGAAATGCCCAAACAATTTGACGCCAGTATTATCGTCGATGCTTCCACTATGACATTACTCGAGAAGTTGGAGCAAACCGGTCAAATTAGCTGGCTAGCCGCCAAACCTTGCATCGTGCTCGATCACCACCAGACCGTCGACAACCCAATCCAGTTTGCGACGGTGGAAATCACCGACGCCGGACGGGCTTCGGCCGGAGAACTTCTCTTTATGATAGCCCAGCAACTGCAGTGGCCCCTACCGGTAGCGGCCCAAGAGTTTATTATGAGTTCCATCCTCGGCGATACTCAAGGACTAACCAATCAACTCACCTCGGCCGATACCTACCGCGTGATGGGTAGCCTCGTCGATAATGGTGTTGACCGGTCCAAGCTCGAAGAGCTCCGACGCGAATACTCGAAGATGCCTGTCGAGATCTTTAAGTACAAAGCTATGCTTATTTCACGGGCCCAATTTAGCAGCCAGGGAGCAATTGTCAGCGTTGCTATCCCTCAAAACGAAATTAACCTCTACAGTCCGTTGTATAACCCAGCACCCCTTATCCACGGTGATATGTTGCAAACGATTGGCGTGCGCGTCGCGATTGTCTTTAAGCATTATACCGATGGCAAAGTAACGGCCGCCATCCGCTGTAACCCCGGAGCGGGCGTCGGGGCCGACCTAGCTGAACACTTTGGCGGCGGCGGCCATAAGTTTGCCAGCGGTTTTAAAGTCATCGGCGGCAAACCTTTTGAAGATGTCCGGGCCGAATGTTTACGCTACGCCGACGATCTACTTACCAAACTTGAATAGGAAACAATAAACATGAAATTGTACAATACCCTCACCAGACAAATTGACGAAATTATCCCACTGCAGCCGCCTCTTATCACGATTTATACCTGTGGCCCGACCGTCTACGATTACGCCCATATTGGCCACTGGTTTAACTATGTGCGCATGGACACCCTGATCCGCGTCCTGAAGGCGTCTGGACTGCAGACGACGTGGGTTATGAATATTACGGATGTCGGCCACTTGGTGTCCGATGCCGATGATGGCGAAGACAAGTTGGAAAAAGGAGCCCAGCGCGAAGGCAAGACGGCATGGGAGGTGGCTCAGTACTATACAAATGATTTTCTCGACGGTATGCGCCAACTACACATGCTTGCACCCGATCACTTAGTAAAAGCCACCGATCACATTGCCGAGCAAATCGAGCTCATCAAAATACTCGAAACTAAAGGCTTCACCTACATTATTGACGACGGCGTTTACTACGACACCAGCAAATTTACCGGCTACAGCGCTTTTGCCGGGCTCGATCTCGATGAGCAACAGGCTAGTGGTCGCGTTCAGCAGAACCCCCAAAAGCATAATCCGTCCGACTTTGCCGTCTGGAAATTTTCACCCGCCGACCGGGTCCGCGATATGGAATGGGACAGCCCTTGGGGCAAAGGCTTTCCCGGCTGGCATATTGAATGTTCGGCCATGAGTATGAAGTATCTTGGCGACACGCTCGACATCCACACCGGCGGCATCGATCATATACCCGTGCATCACACTAATGAAATCGCCCAAAGTGAAGCCGCTACCGGTAAACGCTTTGCCAATAGCTGGTTTCACAGTAACCACGTCACGGTCAATGGCGAGAAAATATCCAAAAGCCTCGGCAATGGTATTCGCTTGCAAGATATTACCGATAAAGGCATCACGACTGACGCAATCCGCTTGCACGTCCACGAATCGCACTATCGCTCCCAAGCCAAGTTCAGTTGGGATAGCCTGATGGCGGCCCAAAATCGGCTACACCACTGGCAGTCAGTCGGGTCGCTGCTGTGGCAGACCCAGCCGCTCGAAAACTCCGACTCAATGTCGTCGCTGATTGAGACGGCCCAGCAGGCAATCAACCACCAGCTACAAAACGACATAAATACACCCCGGGCGCTCAAGCTAATCGACGAGCTATTTTCCGAAATTGAAATTCAACTGCTGACCGACCAATCGGCCGCCGTTTTTAGTGAATTTCTCAACTATCTGCGGAGTGTCCTGGGCATCGACGTCCAAACTGATCCGCTGAACAACGAACTGACTAAACTAATAATTGAACGACAGGCCGCTCGTGCCAGGAGTGATTGGCCCATGTCGGATACTCTACGCGGCGAGCTAGCCAAACAGGGCGTCGGTATTCGGGATTTGCCTAGTGGACCTATTTGGTATCGATTGTAGATTCTTTAATGGCCTCACGGATGTACGGGCCATCGATAGTTTTTTGATTTCGTAGATATTCGAGTACCAAGATTCGTAAGCAACCCGCAAACGGGATGGCAATAAGTGCGCCGAACAGGCCACCGAAGCTGACGCCGATGACGACAGCAATAAAAACAAGTAGCGGCGACATGTTCGTCGAATTGGCTTGGATGCGAGGCTGCACCAAATAGTTCTCGACCTGCTGATAGAGAATGTAGTAAGCGAGGATAATAATTGCGGCACTGGTCGATTGAAACAGGGCTACTATTGTCACGATAATAGCGCCGATGGTGTGGCCGACCATAGGGATGAGCCCGCAGATAAATATTATGACAACTAGGGCGATCGGGTAGCTAATATGCAGAATAAACAAGGCGGGTGAGATTAACACGGCCGCCAGAGCCGCCAGTGTGACTTGGCCGTTGACAAAACCTTTGATGACACCGTACATGTCGCGGGCTAAGCGGTCAGCCAGATGGTGACGGTGATCGGGGATAAGATCCCGCAAAAACAGCAGCCAGGACGGACCCTCCACGAGCATCATAAACGTCAAAACCAATATTGTGACCAGGGCAAAGACGCTGCCGCCGACTCGTTGAACAGTCGAAAAGGCGCTACCACCGGCATTCTTGAGCCGGGCCGACAATTGATTCGAAACGCTAGTGACCTCGTTTTGGAGGTGGTAACGGCGAACGATTCGACCGGCTTGGCTGTCTTGATTCCCAAAATCGCGCACCAGGTGTGGGGCGGCACTTATCAAACTTTGAGTCTGGCGCGCCAGTGGCGGCACTAAGCTACCTAGGAAAGCACCGAGCAACACGATGACCAACAGATAAGACAAGGAAGTCGCCAGCGCCCGGCTACCTCGCCGTTTACCGGGTAATCGCTGGCTCACCCAATTAACGGGAGCATTTAAGGCGAGCGCCAGGAAGAAAGCGAAAAAGATCAACAGTAGGGCGTGAGATGCTCGGTGGACCGCGAGTAGCAATACAATTGTACCGACGACCATCGCGATGACCTTAGCAAAAGTTTCAACAGATACGGTGATGGCAACTTCGGAAGCAGCTTTTGGACGAGTGCGGAGGAACATAAACCTATTATCTATCGAGTGCGCCGTTTCTGCAATGCCAATTTGTAGGCGGCGACCAATTGCGTACCGACAACCGTGGTGTCAAACTGCTGGCTATATTTTTCACCCCAGTCAGCCGCGGCCTGTCGGAGCGGCGTATCGGTCAGATACGTTTCTAGTTTTACAGCCAATCCGTGGACATTTTTGGAATCGAATATCAGCTCGGGGCGGTCACCCATTACCGAACGATAGCCGCTATTATCGCCCGCCAAAACCGCCGAGTGTCCGCTGGCCATCGCTTCTATCAGCACAATGCCAAAACTTTCACCGCCCGAACTGGGGAACACCGCAATATCGGCCGACGCATAGTAGCTCGGCTTATCGGCTTCGCTGACAAAGCCGACAAATTCAACTAGGTCAACTATGCCAGACGTACGGACGTATTCTTTCAGGCTAGACATGAGTGGGCCTTTACCGCAAATCATGACCGTAAAAGGCAGCAGCGCCGGCCGAGTCGCTACCAATTCAGCGATAGCCGCTAACAGCACCTGGCAACCCTTGCGTGGCACGAGTCGCCCCAAGAATAAAATTCTAAGCCCAACCGGGCGGGGCTGGCGCGGCGACGCGGCATGAAAGCGCTGGTAATCAACGACATTAGATAGCACCGTACTCGGCAAGCCGTAGGTGGCCATTGCATAGGCTTGGGCGGCCGTCGAAACGCTGAACAAAGTGTCAAAGTGCCGACTCGAGCGGCGCGTCCACCAGGCCAGCCCCCGAGTGGCGAAATGGACGAGCTTGGAATAAGCCACGATATGAAATGTTCCAAAAATAGCAGTGCGCGGTCCGGCGGCGAGTATGAGTCGGTGGGCTAGCCATGGGCTATAGGGAGTCTGAATGTGTAAAACGTCGTATTGCTCGCGGTCCAATAAAGCTTTGAGGCGGCGTCGGCTGGCCGGCAGCGGTATAGATAAGCGATTACCGTTAAAGCTTACTCTGAGATTTCGGCTAAGGCTATGAATGTGCGGAACGTCTTGGCGGGCGGTCTGACCGACCAGATAGTGGACTTCGTGTCCCTGGCTGCTCAGCCAAGCCCCTATACCGAGAACATACTGCTGTACACCGTCTGGCTTATCGAGAGAATCATCGAACACTAAACCAATTTTGAGCTTAGACTGTTGACTCATCACGATCGTGGTTCAAAGCTTCGGCATATAATTCTTCGTAGCGATCGACGATGTTGGAGTAACTGAACTGTTTGACATACTTGGTCGCCCACTTTTGCCACAGGGTACACAAGGCAGGTTCATACAACAGCGTTTCGAGCCGGCGGGCAAATTCCACGCTGTCATGTGGGTTAATTATCGATAGTGCACCGACGCCTTGCATGACATCGGTGTAACCCGAGTTGTTGCCGGCCACCACGACAGTACCAGTTGCCATCGCTTCCAACAATACGATACCGAAACTCTCACCAAATACTGCAGGCGAGCAAAATACGGAGGCGTCATGCAGTAGTTGCATCTTGAGTTCATCAGAAATATAGCCTAAAAATGTCACATTCGGCAGTCTAAGGTCTTCTGCTAATAGCATCAACTTCTCACGATCGGGGCCGTCGCCAGCAATGACTAATTTTAAATTGGGATTTTCGCGGGTCAGCTCCTGATAAGCATGGAGCAGATATTTGACGCCTTTACGGCGCTCGAGCCGACCGATAAATAGAATCATTTTAGCTTGGTCGTCGGACAGCTCAGCTTTTTTCTGATACTTATAATGTCCGAGGTCTATGCCATTAGGTATGATAGTAATCGGCTCGTCGGTAAGTCCACCGACATACTCGGCCGCCGAAGTCGAAACGGCCGTGTACTCGTGGATGTACTTCAGGCACGATTTCATATATGGAGTGACCACCCGAATAACTGTTCGGCTCATCAATGTCTCGGGAATCTTAGCGTGGAAGGTAGCGATATTTATACTCGAGGAACGTTGCAAAATTTGCCGGCTCAACATCGGTATCCACGGTTCGTGAAAGTGCAATATATCGAACTGTTCGGTCGTCAAAACTTGATCGATGGTGTCCGTATCGGCTATCGCAGAAACTTGCGCACTGGTATGCGTTGGTGAATGAAAATCAGTCGAGGTACCAACAAAGATAACATTGGGTAGATCTGGCACCTCATGAAAATCGCGCGGCATCGGAGTGATGATCTTGGCCTCATAGCCACGCAGTAGCAATTCAGCCTGCAGTGACTTCACGTGTTCCTGAACACCTCCATCTTTGAGGATATTGTAAGGACAGACGATTCCAATTTTCATTCTCATTAGTATATCATTTCGCGGCACGAGCTAAGATTGTACGTAATTTACGGGGTATGAACGGCGCGGCGTCTTTGGCGGTAGCGACGATAGTCGGCATGTGGGCAGCCAACGATACCGGGATAACGTGGACGACAGGGTAGACAATGGCCAAATGCTGCTCGACTATCGTATTGTCGAGATACTGATCGTTCGATACGGCGACGTGGTACACCGGAACCGCTGCTTGCTTGTCGCACAAATCCAAGTGAAACATAGAGTGGGCCGTGTAAAAATACGTTCGCAGATCGTTACATTTCCAGAGCACGATTTCAAAATCGATTCGTCGCTGTCGTTCACTCTCATCGGCATCTTTCAATTTGGCGTGACGGTCGGCCACGAAATTGTAGGTCGCCCGAATCGTCGGTCCCTTGATGGCCGCTTGAGCAATGAGACACGGCAGTCGATGCTGCAAAATTGTGGTGCCCAATTTCATCAAAAAAAGATTGCGTTGGGAGATCTTAAAATCATCTTTATGCACGAAACCGACAATGCTCACGATGAACTCGACATTCTTCGCAATCGCCGGATAAAGCTGTAGCATACGAGTGGCCACAATAAATCCGTATGACATACCTATTATCGTAAAACGACGGCGCTTATAGCGCATTTTGATAAACGCAGCCAAATAATCAGCCATGGTGTCGACATCTGGCTTACGGCCAATAGTGTACAAACTGTCCATACCCCCAAAGCCCGGCAAATCGGGCAACGTAATGGCCCCAAACTTATTAAACTCTTCAGCCAGGCCAAACATGCGTTCCAGGTTAGCATGGCTGCCATAGAGCAGAAGAATTTCGCGCGGCCTATTCTTAGGAGCTGGCAGGCGTAAAACACGACCATCTAAGCCGTTAATGTTTAATGGCTCGACGTGCTCGGCCGTACTAGTTAAGATTGTTTTACTCATACCAAAGTTACCCAAACTGTAACAAATTTTGATAGCTTTAGCCAGTTATCGACGAAGGCATGCTGTACAATGATAGCTGTAATTATGAAAAAATATCTACTAGTCGTGCTCCTGGTTGCTAGTGGTCTGATCGGCGCCTTTCTCTTCGGCCGCCCCGCACACGTTAGTGCTCCCCACCCAACCACTGCTGTCAAAGCGTCCCCAACACCGTCACCTGTGAAACGACCGGTCTTTAACTCTACGCTTTACTCGACAAACGACCCGAACAGCCTTTGGGTGATCACCAATAAGCAACATGCTTTGAATCCTCCCAACTATGTCCCGAGTAAACTGGTGGTGCCGAATATACCACTCCGCTCTAATATCACTAGCTCCGAGGAATACGTGCGAAGCGATACGGCCAGCGCTCTTAACACCCTTTTCTCCGCCGCTAAAAGCGAAGCTATTAACTTGAACCTGCAAAGCGGCTATCGTTCTTACGGCTATCAGGGGAGCTTATACAATAGGTATGTTACGCAGCAGGGACTTGCCGTGGCCGACTCTCAGAGTGCCCGACCAGGCTACAGTGAACATCAAACGGGGTTAGCAGCCGATCTCGGTGGTAGTAGTGACCCGGCCTGCGATGTTGAGCAATGCTACGCCTCGACTGCCGAAGGGAAGTGGCTCGCCGCCAATAGCTACCGCTTCGGTTTCATCGTTCGTTACCCAGCTGATAAGCAAAATATCACCGGCTACTCCTACGAACCGTGGCACATTCGATACGTTGGAACAGAGCTAAGCCAAGAAATGCACGCGAAAGGCATAAGCACTCTTGAAGAGTTTTTTCACGTCACCGGCGGCGAGAACTACTAGCTCTGATAGCTAATATTCGCTATAATGCCTCGAGTTCGTTACAAACGGTGACGATCTTAATTAATAGTGGGGCGTGGCCAAGTGGTAAGGCACCAGTTTTTGGTACTGGCATTCGGGGGTTCGAATCCCTCCGCCCCAGCCAATGTTTCTCTGATCAGTTTTTTCAAATCAGCCATGATAGACGCTAGAACCTAGACTTCTTAAGAAGTATTTTTTAATACACATTAAATATGTATGATAAATCAATGAATGACTCTAACGACCAAACAGTAGCTGGGTATAACAAGACTGTCTCCAAATATATTGATACATCTCCACAAAAAGTGGATGGTGACCTCAAGAATTGGATTGATAAAAACCTGAGCAAGCTAGATCAAAGTGCAAAAATCTTAGAAATTGGAAGTGGCTCAGGCAAAGACGCTGATTATTTTACATCTCGAGGCTATGCCTTAGAATTAACCGATGCTAGTCGGGGTTTTGTAGATCATCTTAACAAAACCGGCAGGAACGCCCGATTACTCAACGCAATTACGGATGACTTAGGCTTTGGCTACGACATGGTGTTTGCTGACGCAGTGTTTCTGCACTTCAATCGTGTTCAACTGAAAGACGTACTAGAAAAAGTCTACGAAGCATTAAAGCCCAGTGCACGCATTGCCTTTAGTTTAAAGGCGGGTAGAGGTGAAGAGATTACGGAACGTAAATTGGATGTTCCTCGTTACTTTTGTTTTTGGGAAGCGGAGGATATCCAGAAATTACTAACTAGCATTGGCTTTAAAGATGTCGACATAGTCGTAATCGACGACTATCGGGGGAAGGATCGGCCGGACTGGTTGTTAATTGACGCCGTAAGACCATAGCTGACGGCTGCATAGTTGATAATCAAGGTTCTACACTGAGCCACCACGCTCACCCAAGCATAAGCAATATAAAAAGACTTCTAGCGAAGTCCATTTATTTGATAGAGTAGTTGTATGAATAGATATGATCCAAACTACATTTTCAAGCCGATTTATTTTTTAGCTGGCGTCAAAGTGGTGGTTTTCGGTCCTGATGACAAGCTTCTATTAATCAGACGATCGGCTAAGACCCCACATCCCGGTCGCTGGGACCTTCCCGGCGGCGGAGTCGATCGGGGCGAGAATCCAAAAGTATCGGCTGTTCGTGAAGTAAAAGAAGAGACGGGGTTATCCATAAGTACCCTCTTGCCAATCCAAACCTGTTTGGAACAGGAAGGCGCCGACGAAGCAATTATCATTGGCTTCTCGGCTCGCACAACTAGCAGCAAGGTGGTTTTGAGCTGGGAACATACCGACTACCAATGGGTGACTATATCCGAATCTAAGAGTTTGAATTTGCCAGACCTTCACACAGCTATAATTAACGGCTTAGGTGCTCGTTAAAGTTCGAAGTGCGTCCACTAGCCCCAGCCAACAAGATGCGACATGACCTTTTCAGGTTAAACCGGGAGGTTTTATTTACTCAAATTGGGGCTACTAACGGAGGATCAAGCGCTAGAACCTTAATAGAGTAAATATGCGTCTCACCACAACCGTTGAATAAAACGTAAGCAACACCTGCTGCGGGTCAAAGTCGACACTCCCTATCAAAGTAAGTATTTGTTCATTTATGTCGTTTGCATTTATTTATAATCCTATACATTTGTTATTTATTAATTCTTTGTGCTAAGTTACGAGCAGACAACATGAAGCGAAGCCTATTTTTAATTTCCGGGAAGCCCGGCTCCGGAAAGTCTACGTGCTGCAAGGAAGCCGTCATGCAACAATCTGAGTGGTCCATGGGACTAACTGTACGCCATTTTGCAGTTGGATCTCACGTGAGAGGAATACTGGCTGGAGAGATAGAATCTAAGTTCCACAAGAGGTTAAATCAACACAGCCGAAGTATTACGGGAATGAGAATGATCGATAACGGAATAATAGCGGCTGTGGTTGACGAGTACTTGTCATATACCGAAGATAAAAATCTCATTCTGATGGATGGGTTTCCAACGCAAATAGCTCAGTTACCGCTGCTCCCCGACATACTAGACAACAACAACACTTCTGTTATAGGCGCCATTTCGGTAGACGTTTCCGACACAGTCGCAGCTAGTCGGCAAGTTACTCGGCGCACCGGTGACCGTCACCCTGTGCATACCCGGGAGCTTGCGGAGGCAAGATTGCGGACATACGGTGACGAGACCGAGGGCACAAGACAAGCCATGTTCAGCTACTGGGACGGGGCGGCAATCAATGGCGAAATGCCTTTAAAAGATATGGTGAATGAGTTCATTGGTAAACTGGCAATGAGAATATAATAATTATTGTGAGCTATTCTGACAACAATAGTATATAATATGCTACTACTACCATTACCGAAGGACCCTATGCAGAGAATTGAAAGATTAGACCACAATCATTCCGCCGACTTATTACTAGTAAACACACCTCTCATCGACTATGTAGACCATGACCGGGCTTATAGTGCCGAGGATTTGCTCCCCCCGTTAGGTCTAGGATATATTGCTACTGAAGCGGCGAGCCGTGGACATAACGTCGGCTTGATCGACGCAGAAGCGCTAGGGACTCCGGTGCGCGAGTTGACAGGCCTGATCAATAAGCTACAGCCTCGCTATTTGGGGATCAACGCCCTAACGCCTACCATGGGAGTACTTACCAAGATCTTGGAGCAGGTAGACCCTAAAATCTCAGTAATTATCGGTGGGGCACATCCGACAGCCCTCCCAAATGATGTACTGCAACTCTTTAGTAAAAATGACCGGCGAGTCATCGTCGTTCGCGGCGAGGCTGAAATGGTGGTAGGTGGCATACTCGATGAATCCGCCCTGGCCAACTTGCCAGGGACGTACTGGATGGACAATCGAGTAGCCAAACATAGCTTACTGCGCCCAGATCGCGCCACCGCGTATCGGGATTTGGATAGCGCGCCACGCCTTGACAGAAAATTTTTGATTAACGAACCAACCACCGATGCGCATACTGGGTTGTACGAAGCCCGGATGATGGCGACGCGCGGCTGTCCATTTACTTGTAAGTTTTGCTCGGGCGCTCGTGATGCCCTCGGACAACCTTTGCGCAGAAGGCAGAACGAAGGGGTGGTTGAGGAAATTGCCGACCTCGTCAGAAACGATGGGGTAGAATCCATCCGCCTCATAGATGACCTGTTTATGAGGAGTGAGGCTCAAGTATCCAGCTTTCTAGATTCTCTTGAGGACCACAACGTAACCGTAAAGTTTGACTTTACGAGTCGTGTAAACATTATGACTAAATTTTCCCCAAAGATATGGGATAGGCTCGGCGAAAGGGTTCATGAGCTCACCGTCGGCATTGAGCACGGCGTTAAAGCAGTACGTGACACAGCAGAAAAGGGAATTTTAGATGAGCATATCTTTAACAGTATAGACATGGGCTGTGCTAGAGGAATTAAGTTTAAGCTGTATGGAATTCTCGGTTTACCTGGAGTAAGCAAGGTAGATGAAAGCCGTAGCATTCAGTTTTTTAAAGATTTAATCACCAGGCACCCACAACAAATTAGAGCAAGCCTCTTTCGCTTTAGACCGTATCCAGGCACGAAATACTGGGACGAACTCCTGCAGGCAGGGTGGACGCAAGAGCAGATGTTAGAAATGTCAGGCGATGAATCACAAACCGACGACAAACGTTCCAGACATTCAGTCATAACCTCGGCAAGCTTCGGAGAAGCTTCAGTCGAAGAACTGACAACTATGCTTCTGTCGTTCAACGATTGGCAGGATGATTATCTGCATGCGAAACCCTAATTTTACCGTAACGTAATTTATTTTTTGCGTTTTCTCTGTCTGATCTTTTTCTGCTCTGGTGACATTTTTTCTTTCGCGTTAAGCTTACCTTGGTCTTGTAGGTTTTGACGCACGACCTTATAATTGCCCCCCCTGACTTGTAAACCAGTACTAGCCGCGAGCGCCAAGCCCAGGCTAACAACCGCGAATGCCTTCAGGGTTGGAGATTTATACTCTTCACCCGTACTGAAAGATGTTGCAAACCTCTCGTTACGGTTAGTCGCCGCGGCCACTGCTTCGTCGAGCTGTTCTGTAATTGTTATCAGCTCGACTGCTCTGGCAGTGTCGCGGTAGGTAGGCTCTGGGTGTTGTTCCATCGTAGGACTACTATAAAACAGGACTTCAGAATAAGCCATTGATTACATACTTTTACATAACGTTGTTATAATTTACTCTAATGATAAAACTATTCATAGGCACGGCAAATCTCGGTAAGCAAAAGGAAATACAAGATTTCGCCAACCGTTACGGACACAAGAACTTCCAGTTACTATTTCCTGATGACAATACGCGATTAGACGTCCCCGAAACCGGTACCACCTACCAAGCAAACGCATTGTTAAAAGCAACTGCATACTACGATTCTATCAACGACGGGTCTCTCATTTATGTCGGAGATGATAGCGGTATCATAATTCCATCTCTTGGGAACGAACCGGGGGTATTATCGAAGAGGTGGGCGGGCTTTGAGATGTCCGACGAGCAAATACTCAGCTATTGCTTGCATAAAATGACAGGACTAACAAAAGACAGCAGGCGAGCGGTATTTGAAACAGTAATTGTAGCCCTCAAGAAACCAGGCGAATACGCGACGTACACGGGAGATATGTCCGGACATATTCTAGATGAGCCCCAATACGATGTTTCCCTCAATGGTTTTCCTTTCCGTTCTACTTTTTGGGTAGACGAAGTGAATAGAGTGTGGGACGATGCAGTAGCGTTGAATACTGAGTCTCGCCAAGGTTTCTTAACAAATCGCGAAAAAGCCTTTAAGAAGTTATTTGAAGAAATGAAATAAAGCCAAACTTACACGCGCGGGCAGTAAAAGCTGATGTTAATATAGTTCCTGACCCTTGCCGCAGATAAGATTAGTCTTCAATAAGCCTGAACAGCCTAAACTCGATGTAAAAAGCCAAAAGAAAGTTTAACCGTCAATTAGCCTACGAATCTCCTGGACGCTACGATCAAAGTCTAAAAAAAATATATTACAGAACCATCTCCCCAGCCAGGTATAAGTTCTTTATAATACATCCTTTTGTTATTCTATAATTATGTTGAATAAATGGCACTCCTGGCTGGGAATGAAGCAGCACGATAAACAATGGCACGAAAATGATTTGTCAGACGAATTGGCAGAATATTATGAGGAGAGCCAAGTTTTTAAGAAATGGAGCGAACTTAGTGACGTCGCCTATACATGTAGCCGTGGTAGGTGGAGCGGTCATGATATCAGATTTCCCTTCGCCCGCTCCAAATTCTACTTAGGAGTTCTCTATATGATTCCCAAGTACACTGGGCGTTGGATATTTTTTCTATCCGCTGGTAAAAAGGCAGGATATTCAAAATCTATCCACGAAGTCAGAAATCCACGAAAGACACACAAACTTAATACAATAGCTGAAAAATATAACATCGATCCACTTGTATTTCAAAAAGTATGCGAGAAACAGCTCAAATACTGGCCTTTACTCCCTTAGAATCAAATTAAAAATCAAGCAGTACGTTTACTCGCTTCATCCAAGGATAAACGTTATCATGGAGAAATCCGTTCGTCTATTTTTTGTTATAATGACATCATGAATTTCACACACACGTATTCTAAATTACCCTCAGAAAATATATATCCTAAGCTAATCAGAGATAAAATACCGGCCATCATAAAAGCTGCTGACGGGCTTGAGGTACCTGTAAGACTACTTGTGAGTGATGATGAATATCTGTCATATTTGCTGAAGAAAGTCGTCGAAGAGGCAAATGAACTAGCTGAGTCGAAAACCGATTCAAACTTAGTAGAAGAAATTTCCGATGTTTATGAAGTTATCGATACCCTACTGAGCTTGAAGGGCATTAGTCGCGATAAAGTATTGGCAGTTCAGGACGAAAAGAAAGAAAAGCGTGGTGGCTTTGAACGAAGATTGCTTATGCTAGATACGCATTAGTAATTTACTACGCACGAATCATACTGTGAATATTTAGAGAAATTGCAAAGTCCGTCCATGTGCCCTAGCCACGACGATATGTCAAAAACCGCCTAACATCAGCCCTACTGGATTTTTTGTTCCAGGCAATTTATATGTATACTCTTTACTAGAGCGATTAAGTCCATATTCCCACTATGCCGAGTACTACTCATCTTGGATACCATAGCAACTGGCCCGCACAGAAGAACGAGTCAGCACGTCGTTGGTCGAAGGGGTGCTGTATAGCAATTCAATATAGGAGCATCTTACTATGTCAAAAATGACGAAAGAAGAAGAGATGAAGTGGTACGAGCAGTCAAGGAAGAATTGGCGTTCGTGGGGTTCATGGTTCAGCTGGGGATCGCCCGTAGGCCTGAGTATTTTTATACTCGCCCTAGCTGGCGCGGCTTGGATTATCGGCAAAATCTGAGTCGAATTGGGTGACATGCATTTTGCACAGCAGAGTGTATGTCGCCCAGCTGCATAGTTGCAGACCCCTAAGCTCAGCCAATCCGATCAATATTGTGAATACTTCTTTGGAAGTCTTTTGCTATAATCAACCCGTGAGAACAATCAGCTACATCACTACCAACTCCTACAAGTTTACATTAGCTGAAAGTTATTTTGCTAAACATAGGGTCAAAAATGTAAACCTCCTACAGGGTGGCTTTGAGACGCCAGAAATACAAGCTTCAACATCTCAGGAAGTCGCCGTCTATTCGGCAGAGTGGGCGCGCGATAAACTTGGACAAAGCGTTATATGCTCCGACGTAAGTTTTAAGATAAATGCACTTACTGGCTTTCCTGGACCTTATATTAAATATATCAATCAATGGTTAAGCCCTAACGATATCCTGAATTTACTAAAAAATAAGACGGATCGTTCGGCATCTTTTATTGACACTCTGGCTTATGCAGCTCCAGGTGAAAAGACACAGATTTTCACAATGGAGACTCCCGGAACTATTCCGTCATCTGAGTACCTTGAAAATACGGAATGGACTATAGATGCCGTTTTCATGCCTGAAGGGTTTGATAAGACTCTAGTCAACATGAGTGAGAAGGAACGAGACTGCGTTTGGGACGACGCAGCTTGGACAGAGCTAGTATCGTATATCAACAAAACCGGATAAGTTACTTTTATGCTGAACCTGTATCAAGAATTCGAAGTTATTCTATGAACTCTACTCAAGAAAATGCTGCATATAAAATACTTTGCTACTTATTGCCTTTTACTTTTCCGCAAATAGTTGTATAGTAGTTTCTTATGAGTGAACTACCCTCCAATGGCGAAATCAAACAAGCGACATCTGACAGCGAGAAAGCCTGGTTGGGCAAAATAACTGGCGAGATTCTACGTCACGCGGCCAGCAAACAAACACAGGTTGATATTTTAGCCGAAAGTATAGACTGCCTCGTCCTGCCTGATCGCCAGACAAAAAGCGGAAAGTACGCCCTTGAAGACTATCAAAATCTGTCAACAGAATTGGATTATCAGAAGAATAAATTAGATTGGCGAGCTCGCTCTGCTCAGAATTTACTGGCGGCCAATCTTGAGCTCCGCCTAACAAATACGGAGAATGGTCAGATGGTTGCTCAAGGAATACTCTCAGCGATTGACTTAAAAAAGGCGACGCTACGACTTGACCAAAATGAGGGTGATCCAGTGGAAGTAGCCTACGCAGTCAACTTGCCCGTACCCGACAACCTAGATCAAACCTACTTCGGGCACGTCTTGGCAGTCGATTTTGAAGTGTTATCTGTTCAGCCAGAAAAAAGCTGGGTACTCCGTTAGTGCCGTCGCGTAACTATACGAACGGTAGCCGCGTGATGGGGGTGTACAGCCATCGCTTTCTTCTACGTCTTTCTCATCTGCGGTAAGAGGAAGATACTTTTATCCGCCATTAGTTTTATTCCAATAATCTTGGACTTTTTCCTCGAGTCGTTTTCGCTGAACTATTCTGCCTAAAAATGCCAGACCCACAATGCCACCACCCACAACACCAATGATGGTAAGCACCACGATAATCCATGTCGGAAAGTGTTTTTCCTGAGCTAGGATGGTGAGAGCCATTTGGCTGCCTGTCAGTTTAAACTTCATTGAGCCGGCCGGTTTTGTCGCGATGGTTTGCCAGCTACTTTTATCGAGTGAGTAAGCCTGATATTCGAAGTTTTTGTACTGCTTCAGTAGTGTCGGGGTCAATGTTACTGAAACCGATAGCGGCCGATTAAAAGTTCGGACGGTGGAAGTATCGGCCAGCTGGCAGATAATCTCATAGGGGCCCCCGATGGTTTGCTGTCCTTTACCACCCGTTAGCGGAACGTTGGTTACTTCGCTTATCGAGCAATTGGCCGGTTTAGTGAGAGCGCCGGCGGGAATCGTGACACGGACATAGCCATCTTTCGTCACTAATGTTATATCACGACCAATGCTAACATTGACTTTAAAGGATCCACTAGTGACATCGGCCATAGTACTCGCCGAGCTCAGGCCAGCCGTGTCAATGGCCGTTAATCGGTAGTAATAGTGGGTCGAGAAACTTGGTGAGGAATCACTATAGGTAGTCTGGAATATGTTTGCGTCAATTACTTGCCAGGTCACTTGGTCTACTGAACGTTCTAACAGGTAGTGTAGCGGGCTCGAGGCACTTGAGTCAGACCAGCCGAGCGATATAGTACCGCTCCCCTGATTGGCCTTGGCCGTGAAGGAGTCGGGCGTTGTGGGCGGCGTAGCGACAATATCGGCCGCCTGAGTATCACTTGCTTGGAGATTAGTCGCCGCATTACTGGCTGTGCCCTGGATAGGTTTTGGGGCGGGGGACACGGCAGAAACGCCGCCGCCGCTGGCTGGCGGGGGGGCGGGCGATGGCGAGGGCGATGGTTTAGGTGATGGCGAAGGCGATGGCGAAGGTGTGGCTACTGGACAGGCCGATGTTGCGGACGTCACGGTGTTTGAATTACGATTTCCGGCGGTCGTCCGCATCGCAACATGAAAACTGTAGGTTGTACCACAGCTCAGCCCCGCTGCCGTCGTGGAAGTCGCGCTGGTTGGTGACCAATTGCTACCAAAATAAAACAAATAGTCCATAAATGTGACGCTGCCGGGGCTACCGGTCGTCCATTGCAAGCTAATACTATTGGCGCTAGTATTCGTCACGAATAAGTTGGGCGGCGTCGGCTCGGTGATGGCATTCAGGTCAACTTCCAGATAGGCTATACCGGAAGAATAGTTCATGAAACATTGAGTACTAGCACAAACTACTGAGCCGTCAGTTGCATTAGTCGGGACACTCCAGCCGCTGACATAAAAACCGGCCGGGGCCTGCGGCATGTATATAGTCACGCCGTCCGGCGGCCCAAACTGCAACGCGCTGCACTGCGTATACATGATACTTATATAAAAGAGTTGTCCGGGAGCAGAATTACAGGTGCCAAATGAGTGCCGAGTTGAAGTGATAGCAACTGGTGCTTGCGACATATACTCGCCACCAATTATTATGCTGGCCGTACTGTCGTAGGTAACGGCGTAGGCCGGCTTGACCGGCGAGTGCCCAAACAGAGTTGACTGGGAGGCCAGTAGGCTATATGCCAAGACTAATCCCAAAACCACCAAAAAGGTAGCGATATAGTGGTGTTTGTGTTTTTGGAGATGTTTTTTCATGTTGGCTTTATTGAACAATATCTGGGGTTATTGTAGCAAAACTTACATTTATAGGCTAATTTTGTTTCGCATGCTTGGAATAAATTCTCCCTATTGCTGTGAAATCACGTCCAGGCCTATAAGTAGCCCCCCTTTGCCTCGCTTTACTTCTTAAAAAGCTTAGAGACCTCCTTACTTGCCAATCAGTAGAGAGGCAGAGAGTATTATCGGGGCAGCTACCAAGCACCCAGTTATGGAGATACCGCCAGACTGCCGCTATTTCCGCTGTGATCATCGGCCCTGAAGGTCCAATGCCCCGCTGACGATAGGACGAGGCTCCTACTCCTAAATTCCGAATCGACAGTCATAGAGCTGATGGTCGCAGTCGTGCCCGCGGTTGGCGTGAAATGGGTGCGCACCTCGTTTCCGATGGGGGCGAGATAAATAATCTTAAGCGTATCACCGGTGTGTAAGCTAAGGCTGGTCGGCGAGTAATTACCAGCCGAGTTGACGTTTAACGTGATAGTCTGTGGCGTTCTTGAAGGCGAGGGCTGTGTTGCTGTTGGTAGCGGGGTAGCCGATTTTTTGTTAGTAGTTTGCGTCGCGGTTGAGTCTCCAAAAATCGTCGATACCGACGGGGAATGAACCGAAGTAGCACTGGGTGCTTTAGCAACATAAGGCGGTGGTGGCGTCATGACCATAAAATCTACATACGGCAAGGCATTGGAGTACTGGACCTGCAAGGCGATCCGGTAGCTACCGGCGGTCGAAAACAGCTTCGGCCAATTCGCCAATGACACCGTTTTTGATTCGGCGGCCGGTATCAGAAGTGTTCCCGACGTCGCGGGGCAATTTGAAGACGAAGTCATGTCATGGATACGTACCCACTGATTATTCACCGATCGATAAACCGCAAGTGGTTCGGATGGACAACTTGTGACAATCGATATTGGGCTGTTAAAACCATTTTTGATAGTCAAATTAACCGGCTCTCCAACCAAGTATTGTGAATACTGTGTGTTCAGCTGGACGCCGCCGGTGGGTAGCGAGTAGGTCCTGATACGGTTAAGGGCGACGAATGAGCTGAGCACAATAGCCGCAAACAACACGACAAAAACCACCAACCAGCGGAAACGGCTTTGCCAGGGACTTTCGACATGAATAAGTTCGCTAACACTCATATAGTTCTTACCCGCCATAACCTTACGATCACCGCTACGAAAACTAGTCCATTCAAGACGACCCATAGCCAGCGCCAAAAGCCGTGTGCCAAATCAGTCCCGGTATATAAGGCGTGAACGAATACTAGGAATATCGTCACGTAGGACAAGTAGTGCACCAGTTTCCACAGCAGGGGTTTTTTCTCTACCCACACGAGCGATGTAATGACGATCGCGACAGTCATGTACATGGCGATAATTCCCATTGCGACGTAGATAGAGCCTACATTTAGACCCAGCCAATGAGTCGATCGGTACCCCGACAGCCACGGCACAAATAGTTGCCAGATGTTAAAAGTAATAAAATGATCAAATAATAGGCTGAAGATGTGGACCAGCACCGCAATTGAAAAAGCGATGCCGAGGGCGCGGTGCGATGCCCAAGCCGTTAACGGATCGAGTAACCGAAAAGTCCGCCCCGTAATCTGACCGATTCCTGACAGAAGCAGAAATATCAGACTTGCGGCGGCCACCATACCCGAAGCTCTCGTGACGTACCAGGGCCATGACGCTTTGACCTGCCCCTGCAATCGACTACTGAGTTTGTCTCCGGGTACAACCTGAATAGTCACATTGCCGTTGCCGCCCGAACTTTCCGCCGCAAATACGGGCCGAGGCGTCCACGCCACACTACTGACAGCAACAGCCACGACCAGTAGAGCCCCTGCCGCTATCGCTGTCAGTCTAACTGGCATGCCGTGTCTTTTCTGGCATCCGCATTCGAATAGACGCCCCTTGCGTATAATCACGTCGGGGCGTCTGGATAACTACCCCGAGCGCACCCTTATCTTTCAGGTAAGGCAATGCCTGCTGACTGCCAATAATTATTGCCGATGAGGCCAGAACATCGGCCGCGATAGCCGAAGTGGCGACAACAGTCGCCAGCTTGATATCGGTCTGAGCGGCCTGGCCGGTTCGAGGATCTATCAAGTGGTGACCGCGCATTTTTGTTTGACCGGGCCGGGGAAAAGTGCCGGAGGTCGCGATGTGAAGTCGACTGCCGTCCCCTGCCACATAAAACAGTGACTCGGCCCGCGCCGTTCGGGCCGAAACAATTCCCGTTTCCCAGGGTTGGCCCTGATCGTCAAAGCCACAAGTGACCATATCGCCACTCAGAGATACCCAGTAACCCGCCAAGTCAGCTTGATCAAATTCATCCGCGATAGCATCGGCCAAATAACCCTTACCACACCCGCCAAGATCAATCGCCGTGCCGTAGGGAATGGTGGCCTGTCCCTCAGCCTCAAGCTGCAAATGATCGGCCGAAACTACTACCCGGTCACGAAAATCATCCGTCTCGTCAGTGCCATAACCGGCGACCGCCGAATGGATATAACCAGCCCGTTGAACTGCCGGTAAAATAAAGGGATTATACAAACCATCGCTCACCCGGCTCATCGCTTGGGACGCAGCCAATAAGGCGGCGAAAGCCGCAGAAATATTCTGGCGCAATCCGGCACCGCGATTGAACTGCGATAGCTCACTATCCGGTAAAAATCGGCTAAATTGACGCTCGAACCCAAAGACTTGCTGCCAGATACTGAGAAATAACGGCTCGACATCTCGCTGAGAATCGACGGCCACTACAAGAGTCACCTCACCCCCAAGAGCGTGCTTCGTATCATGTCGAAGAACTATTTGCACGTCGTCACCCCGCTTTGGCTGGTTGTGCATACCGGAGCGGGTTTGGGAGCTGGGGTAGGGGCGGGGGCGGGCGGGGTAGCTGGTGCCGCTGTCGACGTCGACGTCGCTACTGGCGTCGCTGCGCCACTCGTTGCTGTCTTCGAGCCGGGAGTAATAGTCGACTGGCTAGTGGGCAATATCGCCAAACCAGTTATGGGGCTGACTGTTGTAGTCGGCGGTGTTGCCGCGGCAACGGCAGATTGGACGCCCGGCGAAGACTGACTCCCGGCACCCCGCGCCGGCAAGGAGTTGATGAGGGCGTCAATATCGGATTGGCGCTGGTTTGCCGTACTGCTGCCGCCAAGGGAAAGCGAATGTTTAGTCGTCGTCAAGCGAGGTACAGTCCGGATAAAATCACCCGTCGTGATCGCCAGCAGGGCGGCGACCGTTCCAAGCGCAGTTAAGCCATACATACTAAACGGCCAATCCCGGACCAACCCAGTCTGACGGTTCCGGCCCTGACTAAAGGCCTCCGTATTAATGCGCGATCGGCTAATTCCTTTACTCTGCAAAAGATGGAGCATGCCATTCATGAACGGCGGCGGCCCACAGACATAAAATATCGTGTCGACGTCGGCGTACGTCACCCCCACAATTGATTCCAGCACTTCGCTGGTGATCCTACCCTCCGCTGACGCATAGCCATCCAATTTGTCCCGAGGGCCCTTAGAAACGACAAAAGTCGGAGTAAAACTAGGGTTCTGCCCGTCGTGCCATTTCAGTATATCCAAAAATGGAATATCGTCCTGGGATTGCGCTGAGTAAACTAGCCGCATGTCGGTAGTGGATCGGGTAATTGTTGCCAGCCGAATCATACTTATAAATGGCGTAATACCGATTCCGCCGGCTAAATAGACAACTTTTGAGTTGTCGTGACGATTTATTACGAAACCGCCGTAAGGCCCTTGCACATGAACCATGTCGCCAACTGGCAAGCTTGCCACAGCTTTCGTAAAGTGCCCTTTGACGCGCATCGAGAACTGGAGAAAATCCGTATCGGTCGGTGAGGTGACGATCGAGAAGCAGCGAATTGGCATGGCTCGACGACCCTTGTAGCCATTTATCGCGGCATATTGACCGGCCCGAAATACTAGGCGTTCACCTTGTACGTATTGCAAAGTAAGAAGTTGCGTGGAGGGGGTAATTGATTGATTTGCAATTATCTTGTAATTAACCATAGACCCCCATTTAAGTTGTATAGTATAACATAAGCATATAATCGGAAAAAGGTTTTAATATGCCGGACGGGGAAGTTTACTAATTAATTTCCAGACCGATGATCTCCCGGGTACCCGAACGGTTTCGTTTCGCTTTGCTATACCGTCCAACTGCCAACTTCACGCTCCTGTATAAGTGCCGGGGCAGAGCTAAAATACTAGTTAACGTTTCCCAATAGATCAACCTGTAGCTTAAACAGTACGGGATCGAGAAAGAGAAAGCTCTAAAATCTGGATGGTATAATATCAACATAATTGTGGAGCCGTGAACCTATGAAGCCAACTGAGAAGATAGATCTGTTAATCGCTAGTCTTACTGACTGGCGCGGCCCGATGCTAGCTAGGCTACGCCAACTATTTCACGAGGCCGATTCGGGGATAGTCGAGGAGTGGAAGTATATGGGATCACCGTGTTGGTATCATAGCGGGGGACTAGTAGTAGTCGGTAACGCTTTTAAGACTAAGGTCAGTTTAGGCTTTTTGTATGGCGCTAGTCTGCCGGATCCGGATAGCCTATTCAACGCCGAGCTGGCGGGTAATCAGAGACGAGCCGTCGAATTCCACGATGGTGACAAAATCAATGAGGAATCATTAAAGACTCTCATCCGCGCCGCCATAGCTCACAACCAAGCCAAGAAAGCAGCCCGACTAAAAAACTAGCTTGAGCGATTCAGACGGTGAGATTTCGGCAGTAATTCATTTACCACCGTTATTTATCTATATTCCATTTCCATCTATTCTTTCTGGTTCAGACGCAACTTCAATCTCTTAACCGCAGCGGCTCGTTTAGATAATTCCTGCCGAAACTCTCGTATTTCTTCTGCGGTGAATATGTTGAGTATATATTTTTCGCCCAAAATTAATGCTTTCTCAGCGACGTTTTCGCCGGAAGTAATATTCTTTTGTCGTAACTTCTTTGGTCTCATCCTGGCCACCTCGTGGTACGCGTAATGAGCATGAGTTAGTAAGGACTTCTCGAACTAGTTACGGGTATCGTCGATGGTGTGGCAGTGGGCTGGGGAGTGCTGAAAGGCTTGGCAACTGTGAAGTTACCGATTCCGTTACCAGTGACTTGTCCCTGGGCGTCATTCACAAAATAGTATAGTGGTTTTCCCCGATAGGTGTATTGGAGTGCATCACTGTCCGAGCGTTTGATGGTTCCAATTCCTGTAGGCAATTTTGAAGTCGGGTCTGTGGCCTGGTAGGCCGGCCAGTTGGCAAGGCAACTAGCCAGACAGTTACTAACGCCGGAAGAGTCAGCATTATAAAAATACAGTGTCTTGCCGGCGGGATCGGCCAAATAACTGCCGACAGTTCGCGTAGATTTTGTCATGAGGACTAAGTTATTGACGATAGGTGGGCTAGCGCTAGGCACCGGGGAAATGGTGGCAGATGTCGTTAAATTAGATGGCTTATGCAGGACAGCAAATGTGCCGACAACGACTATAATGACTACTATTACTGCGGCGATTAGTTTTTTCATGTATTTCTACCCCACTTTATAATCTTAAATTAGATGGTCACACCATATGTAACGAAAATTCGCGTCATTTGTTACAAAAACAACTGTTAGATCGTTCGGACTTGCGTCAAAGTCAGATAAATAGATTGCCGCTAGAAATTATGCGGATGGCAAGCATTTGGTGACAACTAACTGTGAATAAATTGCCGTAATGCGGCTACGTCAAGCAACTTCTTTATACCCCTGAAATTAAATTCTATTTCGAAATCATCCCGACCGATCTGCCAAATGTATATATCAAAACTTTCTGCAAAATCAATTGGTCCACCGATAGTCTTGATTAAACCCGCTGACACCGCCTCGTAATCACTTAAAAAGTAGCCTATAAAGGCGGTTAACACTGGTTCATGTGATCCATTAATAAAATTTGTTCTGTGTTTTGAATCGGTTAAATTTGCAAAATTTATTTCCGTATCTATAATTTTTGCAATATTCTTCGCCATTATTTCTGGTGAATAATAAATACTCGATTCAGTCGACGTATCCCCAAAATCCAAGAACGAATCCATCCTCTCTTGGATATTTTCGGGCGTCAGCTCAATATCGTCCCAGTGCGTAAAGTAATCGCCCGTGTTCTTCGTATCTTTTAAGTAGTGGAGACTTGGCACCGTATAGTCGGCAACATGCTCACCTAGTTCGAGGAGCGCTTCCTGCTCGGCGCTCAGATGCATGTGAGCAGCCATGGTGCGAATCGTATTTCTTACCCGGACTGAACCACTATGAAATAGTACGACGTCTCCGTTTAAATGCTCAGTCTTTAACCCGCGTCTTTTCGCCTGATGGTGACCATTCAATGTCAGGCTACCTGAATCATCTTTTTCGCCATGTCGCATGAAAGTTAGTATTGCATTCAATTTTTTTACTTGTGTCATGTGCATATTATAATGCCCGGACAAATAGTATTAAAACTTTTAGCCATTGGCCCATCGATATTCGGTAATAGATAAACAGATAATAGGGCAGTCGACGCTGCCGTATTTCGTGTAGTATGTATGCAAGATTCCGACGTCTAGACGTCGTCTACCATAATCGATTGCCGAGTGAGGGCAATGTTTTATATATTGAATAAAGTTCGAAATCTTGACAACAGACGGCCTTACCAATAGAGTGCAGAGCATGAATACTCTAGCCGACCGCCAACAGACCATTGGACAATACGCCGAGAAACTTCTCGCACCCCCCTATACACTGGAGAACATGGGCATAATAGACTCACCCCCTCGTGATGCAGCTCGGACCGACGATACACTCGTAGTTTGTTATCCTAAGCGCTCCGGCACCGGCCGATCGGGTGGCTCACTTGCCGAAATATCCGTAGCTGAGCTCGGCACCGCAGTGGTGTCGGCGATGCTCGAAACTGCAGCAAAAGATGTACCCACTATACGGGAGCACGTCGGAGCAGTCGTTTTTGGACAGGTTGTTTCGGCCGGCTCCGGTATGAACCCTGCTCGACAGATAGGAATTGAGTCCGGTATTGACTTAGCAACTCCCGCTTGGATGGTAAGAAATGAATGCGGTTCAGGAGCCACCGCCCTTATCGCGGCCGCCCGCGCTATCAAATGTGGCGAGTATGATTTAATCGTTGCAGGTGGGGTGGAAAATATGAGCCAAGTGCCCTACTATCTTGAAAATGACCGCAAGAAATCAGGCTTAGGCAATAAAACGCTAGTCGATGGCGTGCTGGCGGCCCTGACAGATCCTTTTAGTAAAAGAATAATGGGTGAGACAGCCGAGGAGATGGCTATCGAGGACGGTCTTAGCAGGGAGCAGCTGGATCGCTATTCGGTCCGCAGTCAGCATCTCGCCGAGCTCGCAGTAAACGCCGACTGGTTTACGCAGTCGATTGTTCCAATCACGATCAACCATGGAAAGGATATTTTCGCTACGGATGAATACGTCAGAGGTAGCCAAGTTACTGAAGCAACCCTAGCATCCATGAAGCCCCAATATTCAAAAAACGGCGTGCTTACTCCGGGCAACTCCAGTGGCATAAATGACGGCGCGTCGGCCATGATAATGACAACCGTTCGTCGGGCCCGAGAACTCGGTCTTGAAGAATCCATGGACTTAATAAGTTACGGCGAAGCCGGCGTTGACCCCAGCCGCATGGGCAGGGGCCCCGTACCTGCCTCTAGGATTGCCCTTGGTAGAGCGGGGCTTACAATGGCGGATATGTCAGTCGTGTTGATTAATGAAGCCTTTGCAAATATTCCGCTTGCCGATGCGTGCGACCTAAATGTATTGCCAGAGAGGCTGAATCCATTTGGAGGGGCCATTGCGTTTGGTCATCCAATCGGCTCGACCGGCGCTCGATTGGTCGTAGAACTAGCTGACTACTACCGCAACAATCCCGACAGCGGTGATCACAGCTTGAGCGCTCTTTGTATTGGCGCCGGGCAAGGTGTGGCTACTATCTGGAGAAGAGTCAGAACCTAAATGCTGACTCGAGCACCACGTTGGACAAGATGAGTCTTGGCAAACATATGTCTACTATCAACGATAAGGGCTGCAGATCATGAAGTATTACCGGCTGCGGTTGAATTCGCCGAGCGGGCACAGACTGCCCCGTGGTATACACAAGCATTTTGTTCTATAATAAAATCAAGAGGTAATAAATAAATATGCAAAAACCCTTACAACAATTCTCTATCACAGTTTCTCGTTTAGCGAGCTCAACTAACGCTTTCATGTTGTCGATTGCCGGTGTTCTGGCTTGGCTGATCTCAGGGCCTTATTATCACTTTTCTAACACTTGGCTTATTACTATCACCGTCATCACGGATGTTATTATTTTTATCATGGTTTTTTCCATTCAGAACACTCAATATCGGGAGAGCAAGGCGACCCAGCTCAAGCTTAATGAATTAATTTCAGCCGATAAAAAAGCCCGGGATACGTTTATTGGTCTCGAATCACTGACGGATAACGAATTGACCGCCATCGACTCTGAGTTTAAACAAATTCTTGCTTCGCTCAAAGTAAACCCGGCTATGCATAAACTGCACGCAACGATTAAGCTCGAAAAAGCCCAACGTCCCGGCTTCTATAGGCAAGCAGAGCATTTAGTTGATGCATTCTTCAACCCTCTGAACAAATAGAATTACTCCGATTTCCAGTTCTCGCTCGATACGATATAAGCTCAATTGATTCCACTTATCGTCACTTAGTATCATTGCAAACATACCGTTTATTTACGCTTCGTTTCATGACATCGCTTGCTGAAAAATATATAAGATTTTTTTATACTTAGATGAAATATTGATTTGTTTATCCCGCTAAAAAACTATGGAGTGTAGGATCCGGTTCATTTGAGGATGTGCAAATCATTTACCTCCTCAAACCTTCCGGACGGACTCCGCTATGCGCTTAGCCTTCCAAGCCGCAGGATATTTTCTGGTAAGCTATCTGGAAATTGTGCAGGCAAATTTCGGCGACTATCCAATTTACCGTTTATTGCGACTAGTTCCACTTTTACCGTTAAGGAAGTGTGGCTTAGTTTTTTGATCACCTCTGAGTCCGTCGTGGCGCGCTCAGGTTTATATTTACCGGCGGCTATAGCCAGCGCTTTAATTTCCTGAAATACTTCAGCGCTGTAGTGTAGTCTGGTTTGGCCGCTATCTGTTTGCCGATCGAAAGTCGACTGTCCTTTGATTCGGGGTTTCAGCCAACTTATTGATACTCCTAGATCAAGCATCATGTACCTTGCGGTTACCATGTCGCCCGCTGCCTTCGGCCGGTGCTTATTGTGTATCGATAATGCCTGTAGCACTTTCTGTTCATAGTGTGGTCTTATTATTCCTCGAGCATCCGGAAGATTGATAGTCGGTAGGCCTTTTATACGCGGCGCGATCCAATTTTGCGATACCCCGAGCGCTTTCGCCATAAAATGAGCCGTGACCATAGCATCGTCAGACTCTAGTTTATCTTGATTCGTCTGGGCAGCATTATCGAACCTTCGATCCGCCCCTACCTGCATGTTGATTTGCTTGGCCCGACTTCTTGGTTTTTTAGCAGCCCGTCTGATACTTGCCTCAATAGCCCTTGCACTGTTGGCTCCCAGTCGTACTTGTTGAGCCAGCTCGATAGCTGAGTGCGCTTCGCCCGGATAATATCTTCGATCGCGACCGGTGTCGGCCGATACCCAAACTTTGGGCATTACGCCGGCAGCGACTAATTGTTGCGCTATCCACTGCTGTCTAGTTTCCCCGTGCGAATTGGCTAGTTCTTCCAGGGAGTTCCAATCTCCAAGTCTACGAGCGGCCATACGTCGTTCACGTAAAGGGCTCATTACTCGACGAGTCCAAACCTCATCATTCCGACCACTCCTGGTTTTAGTAGACTCGACTCCAAAGCTTTCAATATTAGCTTTGACCCAATTCTCGGATCGACCGATAACTCGGGTTATCCGATTCATGGCGACGTATAGGGGGAGTTGACGTAACGTTTGCTCCCAAGCCCATTCTTCCTCCAGTAGCTCATAAGAAAGGGCAGGGTAGCGATTGGCTGGCCGGGCACTCATGTCCGGTGCCTTTAGCAATACGATCCCGATATGCCGGGCAGTAGTTTCAATCCATTTTTCACCAACCCCTTCACCAAGTGCGCGCACCAGCTGATCTCGAGTAGGCTCAACTGGAAGTGCATCGTTAGCTACGGACATGACAGACAATTCGGCAATTCTATTTTCAAGTGGAGCGCGCGCTACCCCATAGTTAATGTAGCCTTTGCTATCGCTTAAACGCGTTACGTGTTCGGGTTGCATCACCAAGACCATAGCATATTTTTGACAGTTCGTAATTGACGTAGGATAAATTACATGTCGGCAAACGAGAGGAGTGGCCAAGGCATTCCTAAGAGCGGGCAAAGCTTAAAAAATCAATCAAAGGGCAACTTACCCGTAATGTCTGAGGAGCGGACAAGGGGATTTCTGGGCTAATTCAAGACCGGACAATGGACTCGTTACAAGCTATACCGCGGCATGTTGTGCAGCAAATTTCCGCGAGTTGTAGTTTGGCTAGGCAACAGCTATCCGTTTGTCACCGATTTATTCGTAACGCAGTGCTTCAATCGGGTCCTTGCGGCTTGCTCGAACCGCTGGAAGTGTCCCAGCGAGAAAGGCGATCAGCATTATACCCAACACGATTACGGCTATGGCGGTGCTCGGAAAGGCCAACAGTTTCAACCCCGTGAAGTCTTTGAGAAAACCGTGGCTTGCCAGGTTATTCGCCGCCACACCGATAAGTTCGGCCACGACCACACCGAGGACACTACCCCAGAACCCAATCAGAACGGCTTCGATACTGAACAGCGTAAAGATTCGGCGAGGGCTCATGCCAAGTGCTTTCATCAGTCCGATTTCCTTGGTTCGCTCCTGTACGGACATTAATAGTGTGTTGACAATTCCAAAGCTGGCGGCCAATAATGCGATTCCTCCGAAAACATTAAACACAATCGTTACGGCGTTGATCGCCGTAAAGACAGTGTTGACTTGATCCTTAGTTGTTTGGGCGCTGTAGCCCTTGGACTTAAGATCATTTTTTATGGCCGTGACCCGAGCCTCAGTCAACCCATCTTTCAGGGTAGCAACGACTATCGGAAACTGATTTTGGCTAATCTCGGGCAGTCCTTGGGACTGAGTGGAATAGAGCTGATCAGTCAAAGGGGTGTTGATGTAAGACGTCGTGGAACCAATCAAGGTTTTTTGCTGGACACCGACAATAATGGCCGAAATTTGGCTTTGTTGCCCAAGAGCGTCGCTAATGCCAATCGATACTGCTTTCCCGATAGCCGCTTGGTCGTTTGAAAAACCTAGTGGCTTAACGTAAGAGCTGGGTAAGGTAATCTCAGGAGACTTCGTACTATTACTAACGGGGCGACCGCTTGTCATGTCTAATTTCGCGGTGCCGAATTGTTGGGAAGTAGAAACTTGATATTTATCACCCTGAGCGGCCACGATATAATCGGGTGAAATAGCCCGCTCAGCACCGACGGTTACCACATCAGCTTCAGCCTTAATCGCCGTCAAGTCTTTCTGGCTCATAACTAGTTGACGACCTCCCGGACCGCGATCCTGGCTCGCGACTACCTTTTGGCTGGGATCATACTTTTTAGGGCCGCTGCTAGCTTGGTTGGGCCCACTCGTAGTCTGAATCTGAACCATGAGAGTGTTAGCGGCACCGAGATTAGCCGTTTGTTTATTGAGATAGCTTTTAATGCCGGAACCGACTCCGTTGGTCAGTGTAATAGTCAAGGCACCAATAAAAATAGCAATGATTGTTAACAGAGTGCGGGCTTTATTGCGCCGCATGTTGGCACTGGCCATCGCGATAAGGTCAAATAGTTTCATAGTTATTTTTCCCCCTCAACTCGCCCGTCTTTAATACGTATCTGGCGCTGGCAACGATCGGCCAAATCTGGGTCGTGAGTGACGACTATTAGGGTGATCCCATGGTCCTTATTGAGCTTAAATAACAGATTAATAATTGCTTCGCCGGTAGCGCTGTCTAAATTACCAGTCGGTTCATCGGCGAAAATGACTTTCGGATTATTGATTAGCGCCCGAGCTATACAGAGTCTTTGCTTTTGACCGCCGCTTAAATCGGCGGCCTTACTGCCGGCTTTATCACCAAGCTCTACAGCTTTTAGTACTGCTAGTCCGCGAGCCGACCGTTCACGCCGATTAACGCCAGCGATTTTAAGAGGCAAAATTACATTATTGAGCACTGTGTCATTGCCGTTAAGAAAAAATTGTTGGAATACAAAACCATAGTTTCGATTGCGTAACCGATCAATTTGCCGGGCGGACAACCGTGAAGCCGGTTCGTCGTTGACGAGCACGCTACCGCTCGTAGGCATGTCTAACAACGCCAACAAATGCATTAAAGTGCTTTTACCGGATCCACTTTTACCAATAACCGCGACTGAATCACCAGCTTCAATTGAGATATTAATCGCGTGCAGAGCCGTAAACGCCGCGTCTTTCCGCCCGAACACCCGTGTGAGTTGATTGGTGGCTACTACCGACATAATTATATATTCTCCTTTTTAATAGCTTGCTGTATGTTCTTGGCGGTCTGAGCAAACGAACCGAGCTTCGCTTGGGTTTGGGCAATAATCTCCTCTAACATATCAGCTTTAAGTACCATAAGTCCGCCACCGTGCGGGGCCCGGACGACAATAACCTTATCGCCTTCTTTAATGTTAAGATCCGCCCGGGCTTCGACTGGTATGACAATTTGACCTTTTGTGCCGACGGTTGCCGAACCGTAAAACTTTACTTTATCAAACATAGGGTGTCCTTTAACGATATTATTTGCATACTTGTATGTTAAGTCATACTTTGTACTTTAGCAATCGAAGTTGAGATTGCCTGGTTCAATTTTTTTTAACGTATGTGTCGGAGCCCCGGAGGCTGTCTGATCGGGCCCAGTCCATTCAACTTAAACTAGCGCACCTTCAACCCGACGCGACAGCTGACATTAGCATAAAGTGATACTGATCAGCTTGTCATCAGATGAAAAATGGTATACTCCTAAAATATGCATAAGTACATCGTAACTGCCAACGAAAAGTTGACGGCCACGACACAGTTACTCACTTTACAAGCTTCGCAGCCAGCAGAAGCTTTTGACCATGAGCCCGGCCAATATGCCACTATTAGCTTTAAGCGGAAATACCGACCAACGCCGGCCCGCTGTTTCTCAATTGTAACCGCCCCCGAGGAGACGGGAAAGTTGCAATTTTGCATGCGCAACAGGGGTCGTTTTACGAGGGCTGTCACCGACTTGAAACCTGGCGATCCAGTAGCGGTACGTGGTCCGTTCGGCGGTTTTATTATTGAGCCAAGTCACGCCGCCAAAATCGTACTCTTGGCCGGCGGTATCGGAATCACCCCCTTCATGAGTATGATACGACACGCCGCCTTCACGCAATCCACCACGGACATAACGTTGATTTATAGCTGTCCGAATCAACAGGACATGCCTTTTTTTGAAGAACTAATCAAATTAGAGCGGACTAACCCTCACTTTAGCGTCGTTTTTTCGATTAGCGCGGGGCCGATTGATCGCTTGAACCAGGAACGAATTTATTCTGGGCGTATTGGCGCCGAACTACTTGAAGCTGTTATTGCCGGGACATTTAACGATCGTACGTTCTTTATTTGTGGGCCGCCGGGGTTCATGAAAGGGCTGAGTGCTATGCTGGCCGACAAGGCTGTCGACGATCGACAAATCGTAACTGAAGCCTTTAGTCAGGGGCCCAACCGGCAAACCGGCGAAATGCGCGATTGGCCATTCAACATGTACGCTCTGGCGGCAGTGGGTGTAGTCCTAGGTAGCTTTATTATCATGCTGAGTGATCTTTTAAAAACGCTTCCCCCTATTCTCAAATCGAATTCGGCACAGGCCGCCGCCGCCGCACAAGTGAATAATAACCGCCAAGCGAATCTTGACGCCCTTGTCAACAATCTACCGCCTAATCCCTCGTCATCGTCCACTATTACTCCCAACCCTCCCACGACAACCGCTGCAGCAGCGACCCCCGCTCCGGTATGTACGACTAGTCAAAGTGGGGTAACGACATGCCGATAGGAATACGGCAGCAGGGAACGTATTGTAGGGTAATCACGAAAGGGTATGGCAATGGCCTTCAAAAAACTTGTTAAATCTGCAGTCTATAGCATCTGTGCCATGGCGATTCTAGCTACGATGATAACGATTGCCGCTTCAAGTTCAGCCTCGGCCGAATCGCCCGGCTCGAATTCGGCCACCGCTCAACCATTAGCGGGCACCAGTGTCGCTCAGCGTTTGACAGAGCGGGCCAAGACTTCTTGGCCGTGGTATGTCGCCCGAGGATCGGGCATGATCGCCGCCGTCGCATTAGCGATATTGCTACTATCCGGTATTGGGCAGGTGACAGGATATACTTTTAAGCTACTCGACCCAATCACCGCGTGGGCCACGCACCGGGCGCTCGGCCTAGCCTTTGGGTTGGCAGTCATCGTTCATTTAGTAAGCTTATTATTTGATCATTTCGTGCCTTTTACTATCTGGCAGCTTTTAATCCCGTGGCTATCTCCGTATAAATCCTTAACTATTGGGGGAGTGCAGCTAGGTTCGGTCTACGTCGCTCTCGGCGTGATTGCGTTTTACTTAGTGGCGATTGTCATTATCACCTCACTCCTATGGGTAGAAAAAAAACCCTACCTATGGAAGCTACTTCACTTGCTGTCGTACGTGATACTTTTGTTTGTGTTCATCCACGCTTTATATTTAGGAACTGACTTGGCGGATGGTATATTACGTTTACTGTGGCTCGTCCTCGCGGCTGGCATCGCTGGGGCCTGCCTCCATCGTCTGTGGAGGGCCAAAACGTTATGAACGGTGAATTGCATTATTGGCAACATCGCTGGCGACGACGAGCGATTTGGGCAGCTTCTTATATCCTATTGTTTGGTCTGGTCGTTATTCTACTCTACTGGGTTGGCGACCAATTCCGAACCCACACTCTGCCCGTCGGCACGATTCAACTCAGCGTGTCGCAAGTACATTATGTTGTCGGTGAACCGGTCGTTTTTACGATCACGAATAAACTTAATACTTCCGTCTATGCGACCAACGAATGCCCGACTGAACCACTGGATGTCTACAAACTTGTGAATCAAAAGTGGGTGCGCCAGATCGACTCAACCGACGTCCAAAGCTGTCAGGATGAGCAACGACAAGTTGCGACACCCGCCGACAGCAGTGTGACGGGCAGTTTCGCTTCCTGGCCACAACTGTTCAATTCGCCAGGCACGTATCGAATTGTCGCTGTTATCAATAATTACAATGGGCTTCCCTACGTGGATTTCAACGTTGTCGCCAGCACCTCCGCCGCTAGCCAGCGAAATCAACAGCAGATAACTTCACCCCGCAGCGAACAGGATAACTAAGCGATAGTCGCTGCAACCAATTGTCCGGTTCGTACTTATGCCCAATCACTAGCCGCCTGTAATGACCTCCCGTAACGGGGTCGACAAAATAAGTCTAACGCCATTAATGATTTCCATTGCTGAGCGCCCGATTGGACACGGGCCGATTTAGCTCAATGAATATCGAATCTACGTTAGTTGCCTGTTAGTGAACTAGCCAGACCCGCCAATTTTATGGTACGAGGAAACGCCCGTTTAGCCGTCAACCGGACATCCTCTACGTCGTTGGGCGACTACTTACTTTTCCCATGTCCAGTCGCGTACTTCTGGCATATCGACGCCATTGACGGCAATATAGTTTGAATGCTCAATCAGCTTTTTCTCCATCAGCTCTTTGAGGTTGGCGCCCGCCTCACAGGTGCTGGGACTACGGTCAATCACGTCCATAACCAAATGGAAACGATCCATCTCATTCAAGACGGTCATGTCAAACGCCGTCGTAATTGTACCTTCTTCTTTGTAGCCTCTGACGTGCATATTGCGGTTGGTACGGCGATACGTTAAGCGATGGATTAACCACGGATAACCGTGAAAGGCAAAGACGATATGTTTGTCTGTTGTGAACAGCTCGTTAAACTCCATATCGCTTAATCCGTGGGGGTGCTCGGTTTCGGGCTCGAGCTTCATTAGATCAACCACGTTGATGACGCGTATTTTCAATTCGGGCAAATGTTCACGTAGAATCGACACGGCTGCGAGTGTTTCAATTGTCGGCACGTCGCCGGCACAAGCCATCACGACATCGGGTTCACCGCCCTGATCATTGCTGGCCCAGTCCCACACTCCAATACCAACGCTACAATGCTCGACGGCGTCTTCCATATTTAACCACTGCGGTGCATCGTGCTTGCCGCAAATAGTAAGGTTAATATAGTTGCGGCTACGCAAACAATGAGCAGTAACCGACAATAGACAATTGGCATCCGGCGGCAAATATACTCGAATCATGGCTGACTTCTTATTGAGTAAGTGGTCTATGAATCCAGGATCCTGGTGAGTGAAACCATTATGATCTTGGCGCCAGACATGTGAGGTCAGTAAGTAGTTCAGTGAGGCGATATCTTTACGCCACGGCAGCTCGGAAGACATTTTAATCCATTTGGCGTGCTGGTTGACCATCGAGTCGACGATCCGGATAAACGCTTCGTAGCTATTAAGTATGCCGTGTCGTCCGGTCAATAAGTAGCCTTCCAGCCAGCCCTCTGACTGGTGTTCGCTCAACATAGAATCAAGCACTGCACCGCTCGGTGCTAAGAATTGATCATGGTCTTTGGTGCGAGCTAACCATTGACGGTCGGTGGCTTCAAACACTGCATCGAGCCGGTTTGAAAGCGTTTCGTCCGGTCCGAAAATTCTAAAGTTGTGGTGCTTTTGGTTAAGCTTAATGACATCACGCAAGTAAGGGCCGATAGCATGAACGTTTCCCACACCGCCGACGCCGTGGACAGGCAAGTCGATCGCGTAATCCCGAAAATCCGGCAGATTAAGTTCCCGTAACAAATTACCCCCATTAGCGTGGTCGTTCGCACCCATTCTCATGTCACCGCGCGGGGCGAGTTCGGCGAGTTCGGGTAGCAAGCGGCCTTCGTTGTCGAAGAGTTCCTCTGGTTTGTAACTTTTCATCCAATCTTCGAGTAAGGCCACATTGGACTGGTGGTCGGGATCGATCGTAATGGGAACCTGGTGCGACCGGAAATTACCTTCAATAACTTGTCCGTCGAGTATTTTAGGTCCCGTCCAGCCTTTGGGGGACTGTAAAATAATCATCGGCCAGCGCGGACGGGTCATGTCGTTATTATCGCGCGCATTAGCCTGGATACTCTTAATTTTCGCCATGACTGTATCGAGGGTAGACGCCATCAATTGGTGCATAGTCTCTGGATCATCGCCTTCCACAAAATAAGGCGTCCAGCCGTAGCCACGAAACAATTGTTCAAGTTCCTCGCGCTCGATTCGGGCTAACAACGTCGGGTTGGATATCTTATAGCCGTTAAGATGGAGGATAGGCAGGACAGCGCCATCGGTGGCGGGATTAAGGAATTTGTTGGAGTGCCACGCAGTCGCCAATGGACCAGTTTCGGCTTCACCATCACCAACTACACAAGCGGCTATCAGCCCTGGATTATCAAAGACCGCGCCGAAAGCATGGCTCAACGAGTAGCCTAATTCGCCGCCTTCGTGTATTGAGCCCGGCACCTGAGGCGAAACATGGCTGGACAGCCCACCAGGGAATGAGAAGCTATGAAAAAGTTCTTTGAGACCAGCTTCGTCCTGCGTGACATGCGGGTAGACCTCACTAAAAGTGCCCTCCAGGTACACGTTACCGACGATTGCCGGACCACCGTGGCCCGGACCTGAAATATAAATCATACTAGTGCCAGTACTTTTGATAACTCTGTTCAAATGCACATAAATAAAGTTCTGGCCAGGAGTCGTGCCCCAATGCCCGAGGAGCAATTGCTTCACATCAGCGAACTCTAATGGGCGCCGGAGGAGGGGATTATCGCGTAAGTAAATTTGACCAACCGATAAATAGTTGGCCGCCCGCCAATAGGCATTGACCTTGTAAAGCATTTCTTTTGATAGGGGCAATTGTACCGAACCCATTATGAACCTCGTTTATTTATTGAACTGTTATTAATGACGTCCGACACTTGCTGAGCAATGACGCTTTCTTCATCCGTGTGAATAACACGGACGCTCACTCGGCTAGCATGGGACGAGATCTCTGGTGTATTGCTGTTATTCCCGGCCTCGTCAAGTTCAAGGCCTAAAAACTCTAACCCCTCGCAGATACGGGCTCGTATCAAAGGAGCTTTCTCGCCGATTCCACCCGAGAATACGAGTGTCTCCACTCCTCCCATAACAGCCGCCATTGAACCGATGGCTTTCTTTGCTTGATAGCAAAATAAACTTACCGCCTCAGCGGCACGTACGTCATTATGCTCATTTAGCAAAAGGGTTTTCATGTCGGCAGAGGTTTCTGAAATACCCAATAAACCTGACTGATGATTGACCATGTTATTGAATTGGATGGTGCTCACACCAGCTTTATGATGCAAGTACCACGCAATGCCCGGGTCGAGATCACCACTGCGCGTACTCATAGGAATACCGGAGGCGGGTGTGAGACCCATCGTAACGTCTAGAGGTTGACCATCCCGTATTGCCACCAAGCTGGCGCCACTACCCAAGTGGGCAAAGATAACCCGCCCGTTGGCCGCTACGGCGTCTAATTCCTGCAGTCTCGACAACAAATAGCTATACGACAAACCATGAAAGCCGTAACGTCGTAAACCCTCTTGCTCATATTTACGAGGTATCGGCAATATCTGGGCAACCCTGGGGAGGTTATGCGTAAAGGCCGTATCAAAACAAGCCACTTGCGGTAAGTTCGGGTACAAACTAGTAAATTTTTTGATAAGCTGGATTGAATTCGGCAAGTGATCAGGATCGTAACTGCTAAACGCCTGCAAGTCGGCGATGAGCTGATCATTGATAACTTGGGGCTGGTAATACTGCGGGCCACCGTGAACGATACGGTGACCAATCGCTAACAAGTTAGTTGTTTCAACCTGCTTATTTATCCACCCCATAATGATAACTATTGCCGCCGGATGCGTCTTAACATCTACTGGTAGGTATGCAGCGTCTCTATTTGTGGTCGTCTGAGTTATGAGTATGGCACTAGACTGTCCGATATTCTCAATCGTACACTGACATACTACCTCGAGCTGCCCGCCCGTTTCGTAGACAACGGCTTTAATACTCGAGGAGCCGGCATTAACCGCCAAAATATATTCAGGCGCGTGTTTATATCGTCGTAGTGCCCCAAGCATAAGCGAAGTATAGCTTACTTCGGGTCGCAAATGAATAAGCACCCACACTCTTATCTACTTGAGTAGGCACGCTATCATTGATTTCAATCACGAAACAACTTCCCGGTCATTTATATTTCGCATACTCCGCGGCTAACTGGGCCGAGGAGTCCTAAATCAATTAGTTTGATGAGTGGGGCTACTAATTTTAATACCACGTTTTAGTTCATCGGGAATATTCATTATATCCACAAACCCCTCCGTTGCCACGATTAATAAAACACCAGTTGTGATCGAGATCACAGTATATTCAGTGGCAGTCCGACAATATAGAGTTGTATACTACATAAAGAAATATCTCACAACTTTAAAATAATTCAATACAGATAGGACACTAGCATGGCAGTCACGCACCCACTCAGCAAAGCGCTTAACGGGTCGATGATTCGCGACGTACCGAGCTACGGAAATAAGTTTTTCTATTCACTCGGCTTTTTATCGATGATCTCGTTTGTCGTACTAATTATCACCGGCCTGATTATGACTTTCTACGGACCGACCTGGTGGCTGACGAGCGGTATCGGTGGCTACATGCGCAGCGTGCATTTGTGGGCTACCCAGGCGTTTGTTCTATTTATTATTCTTCATTTATTGGTCGTTTTCTTTACGTCTGGATTCAAAAAACCACGTCGTCTTACTTGGCTATTGGGAGTATTAATGCTGTTCATCGTCTTAGCTGAAACCGAGTTTGGCTACGCGCTACGCGGAGATTTTTCATCACAATGGCGATCTCTTCAAGGCGCCGACTTCTATAACGGTAGTGGCCTCGGGGGAATACTAAATCCACTCAACTACAAACAAATCTACGGCATCCACATCGTCGTCGTTCCGCTCGTTCTGATCGGCTTATTGGGCTTGCACTATCTACTGGTCCGAGTACTTGGTATTGCCCAGCCCTACCGTCGCGACATAGTCGTTAAGACGGTTCCCGCTAATCACTCAAGACTGTTTTTACGTGGTGGTGGGTTACTAGGATTAATCCTGGCTCTCGCAGTCGTCCTACCTTCGCCGTACATTAAGCCGACAACTATTCAATCAGTCGCCCAACAAGACCCTTTTCTGCTAGGTAAAACCCTAATGGCGGAATACATCGGCCAGTCGGAGACCGCGATATACCATGATAATATCGATCCCTACACGTACAATACTCGGGCGGTCTACGTTGCTGCCCCTTATGCCCAGTACCATGTCACCCAGGCAAAGTCGAAAGACGATTTACAGCTGTTCAACAATCAAACGCCAGCGGCCCAAGCCCAGCAACTAAAGTCCGCCGAAGACTATTTCAAACAGGATACACCAGGAACAAGCAAACCACCCACCAGCCCTATCATGTCGGTAATGAATTCACTGACCACTATGGCCGCAGCCGGTCTCTATGAGCCGTCCCTAACAGCCGCAAACAGCAATAGTGGCCATGCCGACGAATCCACCTATACGACGCGCTTCTTATTCGATACGGGCGTCCTTGAGGAAAAGGCAACCGCGCTGAACATTACGACCGACCAATACGGTATGGTTCGCGAAGAAACTGGGCGCACTCCGGGGGCCTGGTGGCTTGTTCCAATCGGCTTGCTCAACCATACGGTGCTTTCCGGTGACGACAACGGTGACCGAGATGCCGGCATTATTTTCGGCTCATTATTGCTTACCATGCTAGCATTTCCTTTCATACCGTACATCAATCAAATCCCTGATAAGCTCAGAGTCTATAAACTGATCTGGCGCGAGAAGAAATAACCCTTTGTTTAATTGTAACCACTTAGTTCTGTCGTCACCAGTCAGCACGATTGGCTCAGCCACACCCAAATTTACGTCAGTTGGCAAATAGGGCATACTAGTAACGTGCTCGGCCTCCTTACTCCCCTCGCCATTCTTGGCTTGCTTGCGATCGATCCCATCGGTATCGCTGTTATGCCAATCCTGCTTTCTCAGAAGAACCCTTACGGTCGAAGTTTCGCCTTCTTAAGCGGTAGCTTTGGCGCTCTAGTTCTGGCCGGTCTACTGTTTGCAATCGGGTTTGGAACTAAAGTGCTGGGTATCGAAAGTGCTCACGCCTGGCTGGTCCCAGGAAGCGAGATTATAGCCGGAGCGCTGCTACTCTTTTTAGCCGCTCGACTTCTGTGGCTTTTGGAAAAGGGGAGGCTAACGACAGAACCATCGGATAACTTGGTGCAAAGGCTTCGATTAAGCATTTGGCATTTATTGATCCTCGGTGCCATTCTCGTAGTCCTTCAATCGATGGTAGACGTCGTTTTTGTAATTGCGATGATTCATATTGGTCAACTCCATTTGGCAGTAGCATCATTACTGACGGCTGTGTCTACCTATGCCATTGCTGCTTTGCTACTACAGTTAGCCATCGTTGGAGCCTATTGGGTTACCCCCCGGAAACAAAAACTTCAAACTTTAGGCAAGGTACATCGGCTTCTGGCACGCTTCGCCAATCAAGCCGTTATCGGCACCAGTTTGTTCTTAGGAAGTGCGCTACTCATTAATGGCGGCCTGAGCCTATCCGGCTTGTCTCACCTATAGTCAGTCTCTAATGAAACGCGCGACCACGACCGGAGCGTGAACTGGCCAGCGCCGCAACAGCATAGGCACGTGCCTATAAGGTCATTCCCCCTTTATTGATCGGTAGGGGGTCGTTATTTCTTTTTTGAGGCTCGGAGAAGTTTTTTTTCTAATACTTTTATCTCAGATTTTTGGACGGCAACTGTTTTCTTGAGGGTCTGGATAGATTGAAGGAGCGAGATGCGCTGGTTATCTAGCCGCTTGTGCGTACTATAGTCGTGAACAATCTTTATAAAGCCAATGACTTTTTTATTGTCATCGTACAGGGCGGTCGTCACGGTGTGTGCCCAAAATTCAGTGCCATCTTTACGGGTGCGCCAGCCCTCTTCAGTTGTCGTTCCGTGCCTGACGGCCTCGCGAAGAATATCCAAAGGCTTGCCCTCTGTTTGGTCATGCTCTGAATACAATTTGAAAAACGGTTGGCCGATAACTTCATCAGAGGAATAACCTTTGAGTATTTCGCCGCCACTGTTCCAGCTGGTAATCCGACACTTAGCGTCCAGTAAGAATATAGCGCTGTCCGACACTTGTGCGATCGCTTGTTTGTACCCAATTTCCGACGTGAGGCTAGCTACTTCACTATTCATTGTTTCGTCCATGTATTTATAGTATACCATCCACCCCTGTTATTGTCCAGAATACCATGGATACACCCGATTGAACGAGTAATTATTCAGCGCCAACTCGCCTGCGGACTAGGCGGCGACTGCCGCCGTAAGCTGAGGCGCCAGCGATTCTGTTTCAACGTCACCCAAACTACGCGTAAACGCCAGGTTCACTATTGCTAACAACATCGCTTCATAACTAAGTTTTTGGTTAATGACGCAAGCCTTAGGGAACGAACCGTAGCCAGCAATCAAACTTGGCACCAGGTTTGCTTCCAGAAAGTAAGGCTCGTCAAACTGATCCATACGAATATCAATCCGGCCATAATCGCGAGCGCCCAACGCCAAGAAGACGTCAAGAGCGAGGCTGCATACTTTTGACTTCGTCGCGGCATCAGCGATCGCCGTAACAACCTCAGTATTCGACGCCTTGATAGATTGACTCAAGACTCGTGAGCCGGCATCGTTCGGTGCGGCAACCAGCTCGATCGGCATCGCGCGATACTCATCGTTAAATTCATCCTTCAGGATGGCAACGCTAAATTCACGCCCCGACAGGTACCTCTCTACCAGTGAGTCAGAGCGGTGAAGAGACGCGATTGATGCGACTTTAAGACAAAGCTCGTCGTAATTATAAACAAGTGACCGTTCGTCAATACCCAGTCCACCGCCGCGGTCAATCGGCTTGACGAATAGTGGGTACGTCAAATATGCATCGTTCAGTACTGGTACGTCACCCTGTGCGACAACGGCATACGGTGAGGTGCTGAGGCCGGCTTCGATTACTCGTTGCTTTGCCAGCTGTTTATTTAATTCTAGCTCGTGAGCTAATCGGCCTGACCCAGTATAGGGGATATCGTTTTCGTCAAAATATTGTGATAACCAAATCTTATCAGGATCATTCCAGCCGAGCAGCCGATCAACCGGGATAAACTTCATGCCCAGAAAGACTAAATCGGGCCGGCGAGCTACTAGGTCTTCGAGGTCGGACAAATCATTTACTATTGTGACGCGGACAAATTTATAATGTTTTGCCAAAATAGCGTGCACCGCATCGCGCGACCGCTTGCTCATGGAGCTCAACCCAGTATCAGTGGAGCTCACAATTTCAATATGCATGTTTAATTTCATGACACACAACTAACTACCGGTTTGACCAGTTTTTACTTTTGGTTGATTAACTACACGAGCTTAGCGACAACTTACCGCGATTATAGCGTGCCTGCGAGGAACGAGATATTATAACGGAGAGATAATAGTTACCACTTGCTAACTATTATTATAGCATACTTCCGTCTCCTGAAAAGCGCTTACGCTCGTGACATTATATAATTATTCGCATTGCCCATTGATAAGTTCGAACAATCGACAACGTTGGCAGTAGTTGACTAAAGATATCCCCGACGTTGCGCCGCAATGAAACCCATAGCTCCCACCAAAAGCGAAAACCAATAGTTAATTAGTCGAAAGATTAACACAGCCGCCAGTGCCTGACTGGCCGGAACACGGTAGGCGATAAAGCCCGCCACCAGACCCGCTTCGAAGCCCCCAATACCGCCGGGTGTCGGCGCTACCGCTCCAAGAGCCACGCCGAACGTCAGGACCAGAAGCACAGGCACCAAACCAAGGTTCCCGCCAACGGCTAGGACACTCAGCCACAAACAGAGAAGATTAGTAACGGTTAAAGTCATTGATGAACCAAGGGCCGCCAATAGGCGGACCGGGTGCCGCCGATAGGTCATCAGACTAACGCGTAAATCAATCAGGCCAATCTTTAGTTTCCGTCGGAGCCCCGGTGCCGCTAGTATTCCCACCGCTAGACAAGTCAGTAGGCCAAAAGCACCGACCAAGACACCGGAGGAAATATGAGGAGTCGGTACGTGACGACGGGCGTCAGTTACGAAGACTAGGAGCCCGCCCACGAGCAGACTATGTCCGACAAAACCGAGTATCCCATTTAGTCCGACCATACTGAGAGCCTGAACCGAGCTATAGCGCATGCGCCGCAAATAGACGAAATTCGCCCCCATACCGCCCAAGCCGGCCGGCAGTAGTCGGTTAGTGAACATACTGGCGACCTGAACAAGCCAAGTTGGTCGGTAGTATAGCGGTTTAATAGCTAAACAGTAATAAGTCAGGGCGGCGAACTGATAGCTCATCAAGTTACAGCTTAACGCCGCCAGAACGTAGCCGAGCCGCGCACCCCGCACCAGGCCTAGACTGTGTTGAAATATGCTTAGCTGTGGCACGATAACGTACAGGGCAATGACACTGATTGCCAAATATATATACCGAATGTAGGCGCGATTCCCCGAGGGGCTGACTGGTTGAGCCTGCCGTCGGCGGGTCCTAGAGGTAAGCCGCTTCAGCATCACGCGTTATCTCCTGAATTAAACGAGCCCGCCCATCCCAGTCATAATTCCCATGGCCGTTCGTAAATATAACTAGCACAAAACTGTTATCTCCTTTTTTAATGATAGCCGCGTCGTGCAAGTTATCGCCGTCAAAGCCGGCTTTATGAAAGACTTGGGAGCCGCTAGGCACGGCTGGCACGAGGTAGGCCCGGTAATTGGCCCGCGCCAACCAGTTGAGCATCAATTTTTGATTGACAATACTGAGCAGCGACCCATTTTGTAGCTTCTGTAAAAGGATTGCCGCATCAGCCGCCGGGAAAGAATCGGTCGAAACATCATAATGAGTCAGCCCAATACTTACGCCGTAAGCCGATAGAGCTTGATGCGTCACTTGGGCATTGAGTAACTGCCAGGCTTCATCATCGCTGTTGACGAGCATTACATTAATCCAATACCGAGCGGTTTTACCATTTATGGACTGCTCCAAGCTGACTTTACGCTCGTCAACGAGGTGCAAATAGGCTGCTGCCGTAATTAGCTTTCCGATACTTGCAGCGCTATAAGATCCGGTGTCACCGAACCGCTGTAGACCAAACGATTGGCTACTCACCGCAATACTCACGTCGATCAACGGGTTGGCTGCTTGTAGTGCAGCCGTTTGCGATTTGAAAATAGCCAATTTTTTCGCAGCCACCGCGCTCGCTGCAGCCTGAGCTTGTTGAGCCACCACAGCTTGCGCCGAAACATGCTTCGTCCAACCGATATGGACACCCAAACCTACCACGATTAGCCCAATCAGCAGTAGCCGTAATCTTGTCCACTGAAGTAACTGCGGCGATTTCCCAACTGGTTGGGGCTCCGACCGCAAAGGCCGGCGACGAGCATCACCGGACCGCTTTACAGAAGATCTGACCGGCAACGACCGGGAATAATTATACTGGGGTGAGTAGCGTGACATTATTTTTTTCGCAACATTTTTGTTTTTTAAGTTCTTAATAAGTATATAATGCCGGCTGTCTTGATACAATGCCGATTATTGACCGCTAGAGGCAGGCTATATATTGGGGACCAGGCCCGGTTATTCAAGGGTGCAGTATTGTAACTACAGTACGACTCCGCCTGTACTCATCAGAGGAATACTTTAAGTATGGAGTCATATATCTTACAGTGAATTATATGAGATCTGATTACAATTGGTTTTGCATAAACATGACAAATATCTATAATACGTGTAATCAAGCATCGAAAGGCTGAGAATGAAACGCCCCAGTCACGCTATGGGTTACTATATTCTATTAAGTGCTATCTATCTATTGCTGGCCGTCGCCCTTCCTGGGAATACCCAAGCTAGCCGCATCTATCACCTCACCATCCCACAATATCACCTCTTGCAATTCATGGTTATACTCCCCTTGATGCTGTTGGCTTTTAGCGCCTTTTACGGCTACGCCAAATTACAAAACTATGCGAATTCCATCGAACAAACTCCCGAAGGCAAAGATTTTGACCTGCTCGCCCTGGGCTGTAAATGGTTGGCGTGGGGGTTGTTAATACCCGCAATTATTACTATCATTCTCAGCTCGATAGCGAACGCGCATCCCGGTTTTGCCGGTACTTCACTCATTATCTCCAATTACGTGAGTTTGTTAGTAGCCATCGTCGCATTTGGCTTCATCAGCACTGGTTCGCACGGACTACTATCGCGCACCAAGAAAAGGCTGTCGGCTTTGAATTTAAAAATGCTAATCATCGCTTTTGTACTAATCGGCGTCATTTACTGTTTTTTGACGTTCCGTCAGCTGGTCGGAAATAGCATTGGTTCGACCAATAATCCCTACGCCTTGCCCCTATGGTTAATGTTCCTGACGATTATTATTCCTTATCTCTACGCTTGGATTGTTGGTTTATTGGCAGCTTATGAAATAATCCTCTTTAGCAAACTCAGTCGCGGCGTACTCTACCGCCACGCACTACAACAAGTCGCTTCCGGGCTCAGTATCGTCATCGCCAGTTCAGTCGCCCTGCAATATTTATCTGCCGCTGTTCCGCGGAACGAGCACCTCTCCCTCAATTCCTCGTTGGCAGCGACATATGCGATTCGATTAGGCGCTGCCGTCGGTTATATCCTGATCGCTCGAGGCGCGATGCGTATGAAAAAGATCGAGGAAGTTTAACTATGGTTAAGCCTGATCCTAACATTCTCCTCTATGACCGTGTGGTGCGAATTACCCATGTCTATCTTGGCCCGGCCGCCGATCGATTTATCTCCCGTCAAGTTCAGAATCACCTCCATAAAGAGCCCAAGGATTTGTCGGGCAAAGACCTTGATATGCTCATTGATTGGATTCGGGTTGCCGTATCGCTTTTGACAGAAGATAGTGAGTTGATCGAAGAGTATACTAATCAGCTCCAAAGCCTGGTCACGGAACCACCTCGTGGCGCATAATGTAGAGTAGGTAAAAGTCATGAAACAACCACTGAATCTATCGTCGATACGCTTAAAGGAAGAAAGAGCCCAAGCGGAAGCCCTCTTTAGCAGCCTGGGCGATGGGGCGATTGCAACCGATGAGTTCGGCAAAATAACTCGAATTAATTCAGTTGCCTCGGCCTTACTCGGCTACGAAGCACATGAGTTAATCGGCGAATGGTTCCCTAAAAAAATCGTCGCCGTCACCAAAAAAGGGGAGCCGATTAGCCTAATCGATCGACCGATTACCCGAGCTTTCTTGACGGGGAAGCCGGTCAACGAGAAAACTTTCTACCAGACCAAGGACGGCCATCACTTGCCGGTGTCGATTAGCGTTTCGCCTATACTATTAGCGGACAAGCCACTCGGCGCAATCCAGGTATTTCGTGATATCACTCTCGAAGAAGAAATTGACCGTATGAAAAGTGAATTCATTTCATTGGCAAGTCACCAGCTGCGGACGCCACTGTCGGCCATCAAAACGTATACTCATATGCTCGCTGATGGCTATATGGGCGATGTCACTCCAGCTCAGAAGAAGTCGTTACGAACTATTATTAGCGCCACTAATCGCATGAATGAGCTTATCAGCACACTCCTAAACATCACCCGTATCGAGAGCGGCACGATTGCTATCATCCCCAAGAACCTCCATTTAGAGAAAGCCGCCGAAGAAGTCATCAAAGAGTTGAACTTGGCCGCTTCCGAAAAATCAATTAGCCTGACCCTCAAGAAAATCGGCAAGGTCAGCACAAACGTCAAAACCGATAATCTTATAATAAAAGAAGTTATTTCCAATCTAATCTCCAATGCAATTAAGTACACCTCCGATAAAGGCGCCGTGGTGGTCGAAGTCCGCGGCCGCCTCCGTGATGTCCTTGTCAGTGTGGCCGACAATGGGTGGGGGATCCCCAGTACTGCGCACGATCAAGTTTTCAGTAAGTTCTTTCGGGCGACGAATATTCTCAAACGCGAAACAACTGGCACCGGACTCGGCCTTTACTTGGTACGTGGTTTACTTGAACGCTTGGGGGGCACTATTTGGTTTGAGAGCGTAGAAGGCAAGGGGACGACTTTTTACTTTACCCTACCCAAAGACCCTGTAAAACACCAAGCCAAGGCAAACAGGGGACCAAACAGCTAATATGTTAGATATTTTATACTTCGCCCGCGCGCCAATATGGTATAAATAGAGTAAGTAATTGCAAGGAGTGCCTGTGGCCAATATACTCATAGTCGAAGACGACAAAGACTTAAACAACGCTTATACAATCATCTTGAATAAAGAAGGCTACCAAGTGGAGTCTGCTTTTGACGGCCAAGAAGCGCTCGATAAGCTGTCAAAATTTAAGCCCCAACTCATCCTTCTCGACTTGTTGATGCCTATTATGGGCGGTTTAGAGTTTCTGAAACAATTCGACCTCAAGGAGCACCCCGATGTAAAAGTATTGATCTTCACTAATATGGAGAACTCCCCTGAAGTCAACGAAGCCTACAGCCTCGGGGCCCACCGCTGCATTATTAAATCATGGACAGCCCCGCACAACCTGGCCCGAGTTATTACTGAAGCACTTGAATCAAAATCGCCCTCGGTAGCTAAAGCTTAATTTGAACGTCTGAGATATATTGATCATTGAGTAACGTCGTCAACTTGGCGAGGTCGAGTTGGTAGAGCGTGTGTTTGCTATAGGTGATAACATTTTGGTGTTTGAGCTTGTTTAGTTCCGTGGCGGCCGTTTCGCGCGTCAGGCCTGTTAAATTCGCAAAATCTTGATGAGTTAAATCGAGGGTAATCTCAACGCGCTGGGGACCGGCCGGGCGGCCGTGGCTCAGCGCCAAATAGTGAAGGGTATAGATTAACTTGTCACTGGCCCGGGAATGTTGCAAGGCATTGAGACGCATAGATTTACCAAGCTGGTCGACGACGTAGCGCTGTAGCTCGCTGTAGAGTTGTTCGGCGTCCCCCTTAATGAAGGCTATATAATCTTCCCGATTTACGACGTAAAGAGTGACTTCTGGGGTAAAGGCCTCGTAATAATAGATGGCACTAGGCATTTTGCTGTAGACCCAGCTGCCGGGGAATGTCGCTGAAGCAGAGTAGAAAGCGACGGGCTTTTCATCACCGTTAACGCTCAAATTATAGGCTTTGACCGTTCCGACCTTTACGACGTAGGCACTGCGTGGCGCCTCACCTTGGAAAATTATAATCTCACCCTTCCGGTACGTACGTGTCGGATATTTCGAGAGAAAATCTTCAAACTGTTGGTCGGTAATGTGTGACATGTGTGTCTCAGTGTACACTGTCTGCCTAACGGATGGTAGAGTTTTAGTACTCATATCTTATCTTTTTTAGATTGCCGCCTAGGCTCGGAAGGCCGTTAGGGAGCTAGTAATTGATAGCGAGACGAGTCTATTATTGTGAGCTGGTCGTCGCCGGGGCTGTCTTGGGGATCTGATCGACCCCGAGGATGATAATGAAATCAGCCGTATACTTTGAGGCGTAGGGGTTAGCGGCCGTGAATACTACTGTTTTACCGTAGATTTGCTGGAGGGCGAGCTTTGTGGCTGGCTTGCTACCGTTCGTGTTATCGATAATCGTTGTGGTCGATTGATTGGCAAGTGCATCAGCCACGTTTGTCACATTCAAGTTCTTGGCCTCAAGTATTGGACGGGCTTTGGACGCAAGCCCGCTTTTGTCGGTGGCATTGAGTACGACCACTTTTGCCGATTCTTGGATAATTGGGTTGTTAGAGGTAAGTTGCTTCATGAATTGTTGGATGTCACTGAAATCATCGACCCCCGCCGCCGGTGTCAAGGCCGAATCACCTCGAGGCGTCCGGTAATTAGCCAGTAAGTTTTTACCGTTAGCGCTATTGAGGCTGACCGAACTAATGCTGCTGCCCCCAATGGCCTTTGTAAGATCATACAGCCGGTGGACTTCACTTAGGCTCAAGTTAGTTTTGACGTTATTACCGATAGCATCGGATAAGCTACTCAGACGTGCCGGATTAGTAATGACTCCCGCCGAAACAGCTTTGCTCTTAAGGGCAACTAGCATTTGGCGCTGATGTTCCGTCCGGTCAAAATCAGCCTGGTTAAAACCATATGACCGATAATTGTCGCCGCGTGCCCGGGCCAGATTAAGGGCTTGGGCGCCGTCGAGGTGATGTGTTCCGTTAGTCAGCTTAACGAGTGGGCCTTTCGTCGCGTAGTCGATACTCGGGTCATACAATCCGCGGGGATCGGAGCTCTTGATAGTAAGGTCAATTCCGCCGACGGCGTTAACCGAATCACGAAATGCGTTGTAGTTTACCAGAGCGTAATAGTTAATAGAAATGCCAAAGTCGTTTTCGATTACCTGCTGGAGCTGGCCCATACCCCCTATCGGGTAGCCATTGTCGTTAAACCGGTTGCTCTGACCGACGACGTAGGCATCATTTATTTTTTGGTGGCCGTTATCCCCCAGATCAACCCATAGATCTCGGGGAACGCTTAACAATATAGCTTTGTTGTTTTTAGTATCAATACTAATAATCATGATCGAGTCGGTCAGTTGGGCGCCGGCGTGTCCGGCGTCATCGGCCGAGTTACCAGCCAGTAGGATATTAACCCGGCCACTATCTTCGCCCTTCAGACGGGTAGTTTGCAGGACACTAAATATATTGCCACCGAAAAGCTTATGCGCATTGTAGAGGAATTTAATACCTAACCAACCGCCCAGCAAGGTAGCTAAAATAATCAAGGTAATGAGGACTCGTTTCAGCCTCCAGCGCTTCCACAATGATACTTTGTTGGCGACTTTTGGACGTACTGAACGGGAAGGAGCAGCCGGCTTGGATCCGTACGAGTGCAGCGTAACACCTACGCCGGGGTACTCTGAAGCTCTGGGAGTGGTGAAGATATCTTGGCCCGGCCGCAGGCCGCGTTTTACTGAATAAATCTTGTCTGTGGACTGTTTTTTTGCCATTAGCTAGTGAGTCCTATTATACGCAGATTATGAATTGAAGCTACCGTCACGACCCACAATCGTACGATGACCCAGCTAGTGTACCCCCCAACGTTGAGATCAGCCTGAACGATTAGGTAGAGTATCTCATTGAGGTTTAGTCCCATTTTGCGGTATACTGACGGCTACCGCATCCGTTATGAAATTAGTTATTCAAATACCTTGCCTCAATGAAGCCAACACCCTGCCGCTGGTCCTGGCGAGTATCCCAAAGCATATCGCCGGTATCGATAAAATTATCGTCTTAATTATTGACGACGGCTCGACCGACGATACCGTTGCGGTCGCTAAGTCACTAGGGGTAACTCATTTTGTTCACCACAACCGCACCCAAGGCCTCGGGCGCTCCTTTAAAGACGGCGTTACCGCCGCGCTTGGACTGGGTGCCGACATCCTCGTCAATACTGATGGCGACAATCAATACCCCCAAGAACGAACCGGTGATCTCGTTCAGCCAATCCTGAGGGGCGAAGCTGACATCGTCATTGCCGACCGCCAAACACATAAGATTGCCCACTTTTCGCCGGTCAAAAAGTTCCTACAACGAGTTGGTAGCCGGGTCGTCAGCATCGCGGCCGGGACCGACTTACCCGACGCACCGAGCGGCTTCCGGGCCTATTCCAAAGAATCTCTGCTCCGCCTCAACCCGACGAGTCGCTTTAGCTATACTATGGAAACTATCATCCAAGCGGGCAATAAGGGCCTAGCTATCGCCAGTGTGCAAATTACGACCAATCCTAAACTGCGAGAATCGCGCCTTTTCTCCTCTACCTGGGAACACGTATACAAATCGGGTGTCACCATCGTCCGCGCCTATGTCATGTATAAGCCATACATGTTGTTTGGTACGCTAGGCACACTTCTATTTGTACTTGGCCTCATACCGTTTGCCCGCTTTTTCTATTACAGCCTTCAAGCCCACGGTGGCCAAGGGCATATCCAGTCATTACTTATTGGATCACTACTGATGACGAGTGCGTTCTTGTGTCTCGTCTTAAATATTATTGCTGATCTTATTCGCATCAATCGCTCACTGATAGAAGACAATCTCGAACAGATCAAACGCTCCCAATTTAGCAAACAATAAGTCCGAGACTTACTGCAGGAATTCCGCGGGGTAGTCATTGCCCGGTGTCAGCGGTCCGAAGGTCCGCTTAACCACATGATTTGCCGTGTGGACAACGGGGCTAGGCCAGTACCACGCGTCATTACTCCGCAAAATATAGGTGAGGGCACCACCGCCCCACACAAAGCACACTATGAGAATTACTGCCCCGGCAGCTTTAAGGTTCGGATGATTGCGAAGCCATTCCCGGTATGCCATTCCGACGACTAACATAATCGGCAGTAACACAGGCAAGAGATAGCGACCGTTTATCGCAACGGGTTGCCCCGTCCGTCCGAAGGCAGCGAAGGCGTTGAGCCACAATACGACGATATAAGTGAGGCTGACAGCTCCAATCAGACCAAGTACCGGGCGGTTGGAGCGCGAAAAAAGACGCCGCCAATAAATCACGACCAAAGGTACTCCCGCCGTGGCGGCAGCTGCTGCCACCAGGCCCGGTAACACTAAGGGGCCCCCCGACTGAAAAAGTGTCCCCGGGCCATCGACCGCAAAAAAAGACCGTAGCCACATACCGTATACCCAGGAGCGCATGAATAGCACTGGGCTTTCGTGACCGGCAGCTTTGCTATTGGCGAGGTCATAATCGCGTAGCCACGGACCATACGAACTACATTGTTGTACGCTCAATACGCTTCCACAGTCGGGCACCGGCTCATGATAGCGCACTAAGTTAACACCATAGCGCTCCCCGAATAATCCCATAAACAGCACCAGCCCGACCACTAATGACCCGCGCATCATGGGCTTCATGCCCCTAAACTGGCGGCGCGCATCACGCCAAGCGCCGCTTGGCCGCCAAAATCGATAAAGCTCAACTGCTACGTAGACGACAATAGCTGAGACAATCGGCAAGAAGGCATATTTTACGAGACTAGTAAGCAGTAGCAAAATAACTAGCTGAAGTAGCGTTTTCAGGGGAATAGTGTGATCAGCCCGCAGCTGTTCACTGAACCGGACAGTCGACAACAATACTAGAGCGGTCAGCGGGATAAATAAATTGTCATAATTTATCTGGGCCCCAAGCAACGGTACTATCGGTACAAGCACAAACAAGGCCAGACAGACGTTCGCAAGCCCGACCGATGCACCTGCTTTAACTAACAGCCGGCGGAACAACGGCAGGCTCGTCGCGAGCAAGGCGATATTGATTAGCCTCAAAACAATGACTTGGACAGTTTGGTTATTAGTCAGGTCACTGATCAAACGGTAGGGGAAACTCATAAAGTAGTGGTACAAGTAAGACGGATCCCGCGACACCGCACCGAATGCATCGCCTCCCGCCGGGTGGCTGCTCCAAAACGGGCTGAGATGGTGCGCGTACAGCCTAATAACACCCAAGTGGAAATCTTCATCAAATGCCATTGGATATTTGCCGCTCAAAGCGATCCACAGGGCCTGCAATGCAAAAGCAATTATGATTAAGTGAAAGAACCGGCGCGAACCGATAAAACCCGTCAGGCGCTGTAAAAAGGTGTCTGAAGTATCTTTGTACATGATTGGATTAAGTATAGCGCGCTTTCCGTGAGGTTTAGCTTAAGTAGCGAAAGATCAAACGTTAAGATATCATTAAGGTATGTTTCGTTTTCCGTGGCGGCCGATTGCCGTCATCTCCATTTTGCTCGTCACGGTCGGCGCTTTTATCAACTACTTCGTGACCCACGACGAGGTGCGACAGCAAATTAGTCAAACTACACCCGGCGTCTTAATCGCGTTATTGGCGTTGTATCTTATCTTTATGTTCAGCCTGGGCCTTATTTTCCAGGCGACACTAAAGCTTTGCCGCATAAAACTGCCCTTACCAGAAGTCACCTTAGTGACAATGTACTCGTCAATTATCAATTTTTTTGGCCCTTTGCAGAGCGGACCGGCTTTTCGTGGGGTCTATCTCAAAAAAAAGCACAATGTCAGCCTCAAAAACTACACGGCCGCCACGCTGGCCTATTACGGCTTTTACGCTTTATTTAGCGGCCTGTTCTTGCTGTCTGGCGTTCTTGGCTGGTGGCTCGTGGCCATTGTCGCGCTCAGCGCCCTATTATTTTTGGGGTTACGTTACGTCAAAATCCCGATTATTGTTCGCTTTTGGCAACTCGATCTGCGCGGTTTATATGTCATGGCGGCCGCCACAATCAGCCAAATACTTATTATCACCACTTTATTTTTTGTTGAGCTAAAAGCCGTTGATCCCCATGTTACTTTCGGTCAAACCATTATCTACACCGGAGCGGCCAACTTTGCCCTCTTCGTGTCTATTACCCCTGGGGCGATTGGGTTCCGTGAATCGTTCTTAGTTCTATCCCAGCACCTGCACCATATCAGCAATTCAACCATTGTCGCTGCCAATTTGCTCGATCGCACCGCCTATATTTGCATGCTGTTATTGTTGGTCGTATTTATCTTTGGCACTCACGCCCGTAATCGCCTCCGCTCAGTAACTAAAGACTAACCGCCGAACTGTGAGGCTATTCATTCGTCCAGGTCATAACTAGTCGGATAAAGTTTGAGATATTCCAATGGAAAAGTTAATAGTGAGCTCTCAGCTCATTTTCATCACTTTAGCCCTATAATTAAGACCATGCGTATTCTAGTGATTGAAGACGAACCCAAAATTGCTCAAGCCATTAAGCGCGGTCTCGAACTTAAAGGCTTCGCCGTCGATGCCGTATTTGACGGTGACACCGGCTACAGCTATGCTTCGGCATCCGATTACGACGCCATCGTCCTCGACCGGATGCTGCCAGGCAGCCTCGACGGCGTCGCTTTGTGCCGTCAGTTGCGGGCCGACGGAGTTGCTACTCCCATTATTATGCTGACCGCCCGTGGCACGATCGGCGATAGAGTGGAGGGGCTCAACAGCGGCGCCGATGACTACCTCGTCAAACCATTTTCCTTCGACGAATTAACGGCCCGAGTACGTGCCCTGCTGCGGCGACCGACCGTTAACACTGGTACCACGCTGCAGGTCGGCGACCTCACTCTCAACCCGGTAACATACGTCGTTGCTCGCGGTGATCAAATAATCAAACTATCCCACAAAGAGTTTTCGCTGCTCGAATACTTCATGCATTACCCCGGACAGGTCATCACCAAAGACATGATCATTAGCCATATTTGGGATGAAGACGCCGACATACTCCCCAATACTATCGAAGTTTATATTGGTTATCTGAGAAATAAGATTGACCGTCCATTTAAGAAGTCCAAGCCCCTATTGCAAACCATGCGCGGGTTCGGCTATAAACTGAGTACTACATAGATGGGTTCAATGTTCCGCTCAGCGACTCTCAAATTAACGGCCTGGTATTTAGCTATGGTCATGACCATTAGCATCATCTTCAGTTTGGCACTCTACCATGTGGCCACTGATGAGCTAGCTCGCGGCATCCACCGAGAATCAGAACGAATCTCCCGCCAATTTCCCGTATTTCAGGACAACCCGATTTTACGCTCAACCACCGATTACAGCCGAAGCCAACACGCTCTCGTTCTCGAGCTTCTGTTGCTGAACCTCGGCGTTCTCGTGCTGGCGGGGCTCGCCGGCTTCTTCCTGGCCCGGCGGACACTGGAGCCGATCGAACAAGCTCACCACCGACAGGCCCGTTTTACGGCCGACGTTTCCCACGAGCTCCGGACACCACTTACGGCGCTACGAATGGAAAGCGAAGTGGCATTGTTGGACGACAAAAGCACTCCTCAAGATCTGCGAGCAACGCTCACCAGCAATATCGAAGAAGTCGGCAAAATGGAAATCCTCATCAATAACTTACTACGCCTCACTAAACTAGACGCCGGACAGCTCGAGCAATCCTTTAGCGATCTGCAGTCTAAACCAATCGTCGACTCAGCAATCGAGCAAGTCGGCCAGCTCGCTCAGCACCAATCAATTACGATAGAGAATAAAAGCGAAGATCTCGCCTTGTTCGGCGATCCGATAAGTTTGACCCAAGCCATTGTCGTATTGCTCGATAACGCGATTAAGTACAGTCCGGCAGGTAGCACCGTATCTGTTACCAGCCGGATCGAAGGGGCCAACACGCTCCTGTCGGTGAATGATACAGGCAAGGGCATCGACAAACAGGCACTCGAACATATCTTTGATCGCTTTTATCGAGTCGATGCGTCGCGCAACAAAACTACACAAGACGGTTACGGCTTGGGCCTCAGCATTGCCCACATGATCGCCAATGTTCATCATGGCAGTATCGCTATCACAAGCCGAGCGGGCCACGGCACCAAGGCGACTCTGAGTATTCCAACTAGCGGCAATTAACTAACCACTAAAAGTGATCGCGAATATGGCTAAAGCTATAATCCCAATCAGAATCGGATTTTTTGTGCGGATTAAAAATATTTTCGGGGTCAAATATATGCTTGACTTGCTTAAAGTAGCCCAGGATTTCTTTGCCAAACTGCTGTTCCAGCCATGGCCCGCGCACCAGGCCGTCGTTATGCTCGCCGGAAAGTGAGCCGTGATATTTAAGCACTAATTCGTCGACCTCTTTCATAGCCGGCAACAACTTAGCACGTTCTTTTGGATCTTCAAGCTTCATCAGCGGGATGATATGGAAGTTACCGTCACCCATGTGTCCGGCAATTGTTGCGAATAATTTATACTTTTTGACGATGTTCCGAAGTTTTGGCAAAAATTCTGCCATATAAATAGGGTTCACGATCAAATCGTCGATAAACGGTGCAGTGTGCTTCTCCTTAACCTTACTCCGCAACAGTTGAAAGCTGTAGCGACGCATAATCCAGAACTTTTCACTCTTGGCTTCAGAAGCGTCTTCTTCAAAGCCGTTGATCTCGTACCGTGCCCGGTGATGCCCTAGCTCGCGGTGGAGAGCGTGGACTTTTTCGCGAACTTCTTGCTCGGTGTCACCGTTAAATTCAACCATTAAAATGAGCTTGGGAACACCGCGCACTAGCTGCAAACCGTCGGGGATGAGGGTAATTAATAGGTGAATAAATCGCCGTACTCCCAATAACTTCAGGAAACTAGGCATAAATCGCAGCGACAACAGCAGGGTTTGATCATCGAAAGATTCAAATGTCGCCGGGTGGTGTTTAAGGACTAACGGAATCAATTTACCGAGGGCGTCGATATCGTGAAGAAACAGCACGAGGAGGCCGGAGTGCGGACGATGAGGTACGAGTCGATAGGTGATGTCCGTAACGAATCCGAGCGTGCCTTCTGAGCCAACGATTAACTTAGTCAAATCAAAGATGCCAGTCTCGCGATCCCAGACTTCCCATAAGTTGTAACCCATTGAATTTTTACTCACATTAGGTTTGGCAGCCTTAATAGCGTCATATTTTGATTCGCACAATTTGAATATTTGCTGATAAATAGCACCTTCATAATTGTGTTGGGCCAGTTTCTTATCGAGCTCAATTTTGTTGAGCGGGCGCACAGTATATTCATTTCCGTCGGCAAAGACGACTTGCAGCTGGTTTACGAAGTCCTTGGTCTTACCGTATTCGAGCGATTTTTCACCGCCGGCATTGTTTGCCACCATACCTCCGATTGTCGCCATATCACGCGAAGCTGGGTAGGCGGGCATCAGTGCTTTGTGTTTGAGAGTTTCAATTTCAAAGTCACGATAAAACACTCCCGGTTGAGCTTGGGCTTCACTAGCACTAACATGTTCAATCTTAGTGAAGTGCTTACTGAAGTCAACGATTACCGAATCATTGATAGTTCCGCCCGACATATCAGTCCCGGCGGACCGTGCCGTCAACGATAAGTCAGCCATATGATGCTTATTGGCGGCGACTAGACTCACAAGTTTCTTGACATCACTTGTGTTCTTTGGAAAGACAACAAGTTTAGGTCTAATCTCAAATAATGAGGCGTCATGGCTGTAAAAATCACGCGTTGCCGTCGTATCATCCATTTCGCCAGCGAATTCCATTGTGAGCAGTTTTGATTTAAATTTATCCATCTTAGAAGCTTAAGTGTTTCGACGCTTATATACAAGCCTGTCTGTTATACTACCGTCAAATGTCGACAACTCAGCGCCGTCAAAAAATCGCCATCATTGGACCCAGCCACCCGTACAAAGGCGGTATCGTCATGGAAACGACCGAATTAGCTCACCAGTTGAGCTCGGATGGGGCCGACGTAACTCTGTGCTCCTGGCGCTCACAATATCCTTCATTGTTATATCCGGGTAGTCAGTTTACTGCCACCGAAAAACCGGAACGCCCCCTGTTTAGCAACACCATTCGAACACTCGCTTGGTATAACCCCCTCAGCTGGTGGCGGCTCGGCCGACGGCTGCGGACCTTTGATCAGATTATTTTCATCTGGTGGCTGCCAACTATCCAAGGGCCTATCTACTTAACAATTGGGGCCGCTTTGGGCAGATCTCACGCTGAGAGGATAGTGCTGTGTCACAACGTCTTGCCGCACGAAGGCAAACCGGGAGATCGCGCCGTAACCCGCCTCATGCTGAAACATATCGATCGAGTGTTGGTTCACACACCCGCCCAAGCCGCCATCGCCTCTGAATTAACTAATAAACCGATCGCCACGGCCAGCTTGCCACTAGCCCTGCCGGGTACGGTACCGACTAAGCCCCTTACCAATCGGCCGCTCAAACACCAACTGCTCTATTTCGGCATAGTGAGACCCTACAAAGGTCTCGACGTTCTATTGCACGCCATTGCCGAACTTCCCGATGTGCATTTGGTGGTGGCCGGTGAATTCTGGGGGGGGAGTGAGCTTTACACGGATCTTATTGAAAAGCTAGCGATAGCTAACCAAGTCACTATTCATACCGGCTACGCTAGCGACTACGAACTCGCCGATTACTTCGCTGCCTGCGACGCTCTCGTCTTGCCCTATCGGAATGGTACGGCTAGCCAAAACGTCGGGATTGGACACGCTTTTGGGGTACCCGTTATCGCCACAACCGCCGGCTCAATGGCGGAACACATCCGCCCGGGAGTTGACGGCCTTGTCTGCGAACCCAATAGCGTCACTAGCCTCGTGTCGACTATCACTGACTTCTACGCGCCGGGCACCGCCAAACGCCTGCAAGCGGGTATTCCACGTATCACAACCGCTGGCGGCTGGCAGACCTACTTAACGGCCCTAGTAGGTTCCGACAAATAACTAACGTCCCGTGAGCCCAGCTGTTATAATCATAAACATGATAAAAAAACCAAAAGTACGCGTCCTCATCGTCGGGGCAGGTTTTGGTGGTACTAAAGCTGCCCTCGAACTTTCCGGCGATGAACGCTTCGCCGTGACGCTGCTCAGCGAAGACCTAAATCTGCGCTATTACCCCTCGCTCTATCACACTGCCACCGGCGGCAAACGGGCCAATTCCAGCATCCCTCTCATCGATATTTTTGCCGGCAAAGAAGTAATCCTGGTGAAAGGTACTGTCACGACAATCGACCGAAAGACCAAAACCGTTACTACTACTGACGGTACGACGCACCCCTACGATACCCTTATTTTAGGTCTCGGCGTTGTTATCAACTACTTCGGTATTCCAGGATTGTCCGAATATGCCTACAGTATCAAAAGCCAAGCCGAAGCTGATCGCTTTAAGGCCCACCTGCACAGCCAGATGATCGATGATCGACGACCCGATCTTAATTATGTCATCGTTGGCGCCGGCCCCACCGGTATTGAACTGGCCGGCGTGCTTCCGCTCTACTTGCGCCGTATCATGAAACTCCACGGCATTAAACACCGCGCTATTCACGTCGATCTGGTCGAAGCCGCTCCGCACCTATTACCGCGCCTGCCTGCCGACGCTTCACGAATGGTGCAACGCCAGCTCAAGCGACTCGGTGTCAAACTATTTGTCGGCAGTGCTGTGCAAGGAGAGTCGGCCGACGAACTAACCGTTAACGGCAAAGCTATCCGTAGTCATACCGTCGTTTGGACCGCCGGCGTGACTAATCACCCATTCTTCTCAAACAATAACTTTACTATCATGGGCCGTGGAAAAGTTGGCGTCGATACTTATTTGCAGGCGGAAGACAATATATTCGTGATAGGCGATAACGCCAATACTCCCTATAGTGGCATGGCTCAAACCGCCCTGCGCGATGGTGCTCTAGTCGCTCATAACTTGATTCGCCAAGCTAACGGCAAAAATATGAAAAGCTATGTCGCCAAACAGCCCATCACCGTTATTCCGGCTGGAGCGAACTGGGCAGCCGTCTGCTACGGGGGACTTCGTATCTATGGTTGGCTCGGCTGGGTGCTACACGAAGCTGCCGACCTGATTGGTTTTCACGATTATGAGCCATGGCAGCGAGCGATGCGACAATATATGACCGAATATGGCACCCAAGACAATTGCTCCATCTGTGCTAAATCTACTAGTTGATAAATATAACCCCTAGACCTACCTTCAACGGCCTCAATATAAACTGCGAGTGAATCGTCTAAGCATGATTCGCCCCGAGCGCACATTGCCAAATTCGGCCTTAATTTAGTTCTAACTAAGTCCGGTATTGGAAGCCCGGAAGATGGTATTTACTATAGATAACCATTATACGGTGGGTTCAACTACAATGGGGGTATGGAACAAAAGTTTTTAGGGGCTTATAAACAATTGAATACTGCCCAGAAACTGGCAGTTGACACTATCGAGGGTCCCGTTTTAGTGGTGGCCGGTCCCGGAACAGGGAAGACACAGTTACTGACACTCCGGATTGCCAACATCCTGCGCAAAACGGACGTCCTGCCTGAAAATATTCTGTGTTTAACCTTTACCGATTCAGCCGCCCACACAATGCGTGAGCGCCTGACGGCTATCGTCGGCCAAGCCGCCTACAATGTCACTATCAGCACCTACCACGCCTTTGGCAGCGAACTTCTACGTCGCTACCCAGAATATTTTACGGCAACAGCCGACCTAAAAGCAGCCGACGACTTAGTAATCGACACAATATTTCGGAGTATACAATCCAAATTGCCATATTCGAACCCACTCAAGCACGAGATATTTTTGCGCGATGTAAAGACATTGATTAGCGATAGTAAACGGGCGCTGCTGACGCCAAATGATTTGCAGACCATCGCAACTGCCAATCAGGACTTCGTTGATAAAACTTCGACTATTACGCGTCGCTTACTCGGGGGCATGAAGCGCATTGACAAGTCGTCCGGACCACTCTTTACCAAGTTGGCCGAGGCGACTGCTAATATAAAGCCTGTCGAGCTCCCCCACGATGTTGTGAGCCTCACATTGCTATGGCAACAAGATTTAGTAGCGGCCTTGGGACAGTATGAGGAAACCAAAAAGACAACTTCGCTCACCCAGTGGAAGAACAAATGGCTTGAGAAGGATCCGGCTGGTGAATTCATCGTGTCTGGCACGGATGCCAACCGCAAAATGGATGCTGCCGCCATCATCTACCAACTTTATTTATCTGCCCTCGTCAAGCAAGGCTTGTTTGATTACGATGACATGATTCTACGGGCCATTCGCGGCTTACAAGACCATGCCGAGCTTCGCTATACCCTACAAGAACGCTACTTATATTTGCTTCTCGATGAATTTCAGGATACCAACGAAGCCCAGTCCCGTTTAGTCGAGCTCATGACAGATAGCCCCGTTCACGAAGGCCGCCCCAACGTCCTAGCTGTCGGCGACGACGATCAGGCTATCTACGCCTTTCAAGGCGCCAACTATTCACATATGCTGAACTTTTATAGAAACTACCGCGACGTCGCCGTCGTGCCACTAACCAAAAACTATCGCTCGCACGCCGCTATCCTTCACTTAGCTGAGGCAGTGTCGGGGCAAATCGAAACCAGGCTACACCATAACTTTCCGACCATCGACAAAACGATTATTGCCGCCAATACTTCACTGCCCAAATCAGCAGTCGTGGAGCGCCGTGAGTTTAAAAGCGAACTGGCCCAAGACAGCTGGGTAGCCGAGCAGATCAGCGATCTCATCAAGCGGGGGGTTCCGGCCGATCAAATCGCCGTACTCGCACCCAAGCACCAATACTTACAGTCTCTAGTGCCGTTCTTGCACCACTTAGATGTCCCGATCCATTACGAGCGTCGCGAAAACGTGCTCGAAGAGCCGATCGTCCAGGAACTGTTAGTCATGAGCCAGCTAATTATCGCACTAGCCGACAATAATTTGGCCGTCGTGGATCACTACTGGTCACGCGTGCTCAGTTTGAGCTTTTGGCAGCTACCAACAAGCCTGGTTTGGCAGCTCGCCTGGCAGGCTAGCGCCGAAAAGAGCGACTGGACGAGCCTGCTTATTGGTGAGCCCGCGACGCGCTCGATTGCATTGTTCTTTATTCGCTTGAGCCAACTTGAAGCCAGCCACTCGCTCGAGCAAGTGCTCGATGCTCTGATGGGCACCACGCCAATTGACTTACATGAACCGGACGCACCCGAAGAATTCACATCGCCCTTCTTTGCTTACTATTTTGGGAAAGAACAAATGAGGGCAGACACCACGACGTTTTGGCAACTACTCGCAAATTTGACAGTGTTGCGCGAACGCCTACGTGAATATCGCAGCGCCGAATCGGCCGCCTTGCACCTGAAAGATTTTCTTGAGTTTGTGACGGCCCACCTCACCGCCGAAATTAAAATACTCAATACTAACCCCCACCAAGAAGCACCCGAAGCCGTCCAGCTGATGACAGCATACAAAGCTAAAGGACAGGAGTTTACGGCTGTATTTATTCTGGCGGCCATCGACGAAGTCTGGGGTAATAAATCCGGGGGCCACGGTTCGCGGTTGAGTCTACCGGCCAACTTGCACTATATCCGTTACGCCGGAGCAACCGAAGACGAACGGTTGCGACTGCTCTATGTGGCGCTGACCCGCGCCAAGACGCAGCTCTACATCACAAGTTTCGCGAGCACCTTTATTGGCCGCCTCACCACTCGATTGAACTACTTAGCTGAGCAAACTAACGATGACGGTAGTGTCACCAGTCCATTCCTCCCAGTCCCCGCTCAATCCGTTATATTCGAAGATGGAGTGACACCGGGGCTCACCCAACTTAGCAATTATTGGCAAGATCAGCACCAGCTCACTACTCAACCTGAACTGCGCTCGCTACTTGCTACCCGGCTGCAGAATTACCAACTGAGCCCAACGCAGCTGAACACTTTTCTTGATGCAAGCCTGGACGGGCCCGCCCGCTTCTTCCGCCAAGCTTTGCTGCGCTTTCCCTCAGCACCAACTGTCTATAGTGCCTACGGTAATGCCGTCCACGAAACTTTAGAGTGGGTGCACTACTTTCAAAAATCACACTCAGCGCTACCAAACATGGAACAAACAATGCAAGCATTTCAAAAGCGATTACTATTGCAGCGTCTAGGCGAACCTAACAATAGTTTGCTATTAGATCGCGGCCGAATTGCCTTAGAGTTTTACTTTGACCAACGCGCACACACTATTGGCAGCACCAACAAAGCCGAGTTTAGTTTCCGGCATGAAGGCGTGCGGATTGGTTCGGCGCCGCTCAACGGCAAGATCGATAAGTTGATTATTGACGACCGAAACAAGACTGTTACTATAGTCGATTACAAAACAGGCAAGAGCCATTCACGCTGGAGCCATACGCCGCAGATGCATTTTTACCGCAACCAACTGTACTTTTACAAGCTACTCGTCGAAGGCTCACAGAGTTTTCGCGGCTACCGAGTGATTGATGCCTACCTCGAATTTGTTGAGCCCGATGAGCTGGGGGATATTACGGAGCTGCACGCCAGTTTTAACGACGAGGACGAGCAACGACTCAAGCTTCTTATCCAAGCCGTCTGGAAGCATGTTGCGGAGCTCGACTTCCCGGACACCAGCATTTATTCAGACGACCTCAAAGGTATTGAAGCGTTCGAAATCGATCTACTTTCGGAGTAAAATACTCCATCCGATTCATCTACCGCTTGGAGCGGGGATTCAATAAAAATACCGCCTATGTGCAGGCGGTATTTTTATACTAGAACTGACTAGTTAAGCTTTTTTGCGTCGAGTTGCCGGCTTCTTTACAGGAGTCGCAACAACAGTCTTCGAAGCACGAGGCTTCTTGGACTCGACAACAGCTGGTACGAACACCGATGTTTTACCACCAGTTACGACAGCGGCTGCTTCACTGGGAGCAAATAGCAATGCGTAAAGGTTGATACCGAGAACGGCACCGATAACTGGGCCGAGCACGTAGGTCGTCAAAATGAATGAACGAGCACCAAGGGCGATTGCTGGGTTCAGCAAGCCAACGGTAACTTCCGAAACGGCAATGATGCCGGCTATGTAGGCCAGGCCTGATACGGTGGCCGTCACAGCTCGTGAATAGCCTTGGTAGATGGCTGAAGACCAACCAAGAGCCAAGATGAACGCCCCAAGCGCTTCAGTTACGAGTATGCGCGTTGAGAACGTATCTTTAACGACTGGCAACGTGTTGTTTACTAAGTACGTAAAGACACCGTAGGCTGCCCAAGCACCGAGTAGCTGTACGACAATATACAAGACGGCGGTTAAGGTCGACAGCTTGCGTGCTGTCCATAGACCGATTGTTAATGCGGGGTTAAAATTTGCGCCCGATACGGCATGAAACACGAACGTTAGTAAGGCAAAACCGAGTCCAGCAGCCAGTGCGACGAAAAACGGTACGCCTAAGTTAGATGTTTTTACACTCAATACTAGTAATGTTAGAATTCCTGTACCAAGAAACTCAGCCACCAATGCAGCTATCTTGTAACGTCCAAACATTTGGAGCCTCCACTTATATTAATGACTCAAGAGTAACCTGAACTATTATATTTGTAAAGCGAAGCCCTCACTGTCACTTGTAGGAAAGGTATAAGAGCCAGCCGAGGAACGAGCACTTTACTTTACTAACTAGGCGCATTAAGATATTTTGCTATTATGTTCATACTACGTAATAAGGCTGCATATGCTAAAAGAATTCAAAAAATTTATTCTACGCGGCAATACGATTGATTTAGCGGTCGCCGTTGTCGTGGGCGCCGCGTTCGGTGCTATTGTCGCCGCGCTAGTGCGCGATATCATTACCCCCTTAATAGCGGCCATCGGCGGCCAGCCCGATTTCTCCAAGCTCAAGTTTACTATCAATGGCAGCCAGTTTTTATACGGCGACTTCCTGAATGCCGTTATCGCGTTCGTTTTGATCGCCAGCGTAGTTTTCTTTTTTATTGTCCAACCCGTCAACAAACTGGTGGCGCGCGCCAATCGCAAAAAGTCTACGCCCGATCCAACCACGAAAAAATGTCCAGAATGTTTAAGCGAAGTACCCAAAGCGGCCACGCGCTGTGCATTTTGCACCAGTAAACTTGCCTCCGAATAAGCGGCCTAAGTCCTTTTACGGATTCATGTTTGAGGTAATCTAGGCGGGGAAATAACTATGAAGGTGTTGCCAAACTAATGCTTTGAGTGACGCCGCTTAAGGTTCGCGACCTGTAAACGAACTGCGTGCCGATCCATAAGCGTCTGGGCATGCTCTAAGCTAACCTGATCAGTCGCTTCGGCCTTCATCTGCTGAGCTAACTCGATAGCTGCCTGGGCCTCGGCCTCATTAATATCGTCGGCGTGGTCAGCTTCGTCGACCAACACCCGTAGAATATTATCGGCAATCTCAATAACCCCGCCATTAGTAGCAAAATATTCGCGCTGGGCATCGCTATCCTTGGGGTGGCGACGGACGGCAATGACACCATTGGTTGCGACACTAATCAGCGGCATGTGGTGTTCTAGTACACCGATTTCACCCTCGAGAGTCGGTAAGATAACATCGGTAACGTCGTCATCGAACTTAACACCACTCAGCGTAACTAATTGAAAATGGAACATTAGAAATCATTCCTCGAATAATCAGTTGGATTGCCAGAACCACAGATAGGCTCAACGATGCCTACGAGCAGCGGCCACTCTCGGTGAGGTTCCCGAGCGACAACCTGAAACTGGCCACCTTCGCGGCCTTGGGTCAGCAAAAATCCGCCCTCATGATTTTCGTCCTGTTCGAGTGCCATCGCCTGAATAGCCGCTCGAATATCGCCGCTAAGCGGCGACACTTCGCCCATTATTTGTCGTCGCTTTTCTTGACGTCAGAAATTGCGCCTTTCATGTAGAAGGCACTTTCTGGCTTATCGTCATGCTTACCTTCGAGAATTTCCTTGAATCCTTGAACCGTATCAGACAATTTGACGTATTGACCGGCGTTCCCGGTGAACTGCTCGGCCACGAAGAACGGCTGACTCAAGAAACGCTGAATGCGGCGTGCGCGGCCAACAGTCTGTTTGTCTTCGTCAGATAATTCTTCCATGCCAAGGATGGCGATAATATCCTGCAAATCTTTATAGCGCTGTAGGATACGTTGCACTTCGCGAGCAACTTTATAGTGTTCTTCACCGACGATTTCAGGGTCGAGGATGGTCGAGTTCGAGTCGAGCGGATCGACAGCCGGATAGATTCCAATTTCAGTCAAGGCGCGGTTGAGCGCAATCGTCGAGTCAAGGTGAGCAAAAGTCGTGGCTGGGGCCGGATCGGTCATATCGTCGGCAGGGACGTACACTGCTTGAACGCTAGTAATTGATCCGTCCCGAGTACTAGTAATCCGCTCCTGGAGCTGGCCCATTTCTTGGGCGAGGTTAGGCTGGTAACCGACCGCTGAAGGCAAGCGACCGAGCAGAGCCGAGACTTCGGCGCCGGCTTGGGTGTAGCGGAAAATGTTATCTATAAACAACAAAACGTCGTTACCTTTATCACGGAAACCTTCGGCGATAGTCAGCCCAGACAAGGCAACGCGCAAACGGGCGCCTGGTGGCTCGTTCATCTGACCAAAGACGAGGGCAGTGTTTTTAATAACACCTGACTCTTCCATTTCGTAGTAAAGGTCATTACCTTCTCGGGTACGTTCACCAACTCCTGCAAAGACCGAGTATCCGGAGTGGAATTTGGCGATGTTGTTGATAAGTTCCTGAATAAGTACCGTTTTGCCGACACCGGCACCACCGAACAGCCCGACTTTACCACCCTTGGTGATTGGGGCAATCAGGTCAATGACTTTAATCCCGGTTTCAAGGATTTCAACTTTGCCAGATTGGTCGACGAGTGGAGGCGGCAAACGGTGAATCGGCGCCCGCTCTTTAAAGGTACCGCCTTTACCGTCGATCGGCTGACCGGTGACGTTGAACATACGTCCGAGCGTTCCATCGCCAATCGGGACGCTGATAGCCACGCCCGTATCGGATACGACCGAGCCGCGGGCTAGTCCATCGGTCGAACCGAGGGAAATTGCTCGGACGCTAGATTCACTAAGGTGCTGAGCGACTTCGAGAGTTAGCTCGGCCTCACCGTTTTGGACTTTTAAGGCATTATAAATTGCCGGCAGGTTTCCGGTGCTAAACTCAATGTCGATGACGACACCCACGATTTGAGTGATCTTACCCGTCTTGGTTGGTGTGGTTACTGTTGCCATTACTGCTCCTCTTTCTGAATTGGTTCTACTACTTCTGGTGCTGTTACTGCTAATGTTTCTGATTCCGGTTCGCTCGGTGACGGGAGCGGGGCTTGGCTTTCTGGGATAGGCAAGTAACAGCCTAAGTCGACCCAGTGTGTATTAGGCCGATAGTGGCAATATCTATTCATTTCACCCATTGAGGGCCTCCGCACCGCCAGTAATTTCGGCGAGTTCCTGAGTGATGGCTGCCTGACGGGCAGTATTGTATTCCAAAGTGTAATCATCGATCAATTCGTTGGCATTGTCGGTAGCGTTTTTCATCGAGATCATTCGCATCGAATGCTCACTGGCGAGACTTTCCAGTACAGCCTGCCATAATTCGGCTTCAACTAAACGCGTGGTAACTTGTTCGATAACGGTGTTCACATCCGGTTCAAAGTTACTAATATCCGCACCCATGGTTTTGTTATCCACGGTATCAAGAGTAGCAGGCAAGAGCTGAAGCTTCTGGGCTTCTTGGACGAGATTTGACTTAAACATCGTATATATGAGCTGGACTTCATCGGCTAATTGGTCGTTAAATTGTTCCATTAACATATTGAGTATCGGGCGAACATCATTGGCATCCGGTTGGTCTTTAAATTCAGTGTAGACGGCCAACAGGTCAACATTCTCTAGGCGACGAGCAAACTGAGCCCCCTTGCTGCCAATCATAATCAGGCGGCTAGCGACCTTATTATCGCGATCAGCCCGCAGCGACTGGGTTAAAAGCTTCAAAACATTGGCATTATATGCTCCCGCTAGTCCACTATTACTTGTGACTACAATATAGAGACGAGTTTTAACGGGTCGGGGGGTGAAAAGCGGTTGGCGATCGACTTCTTTCATAGCGTCCAATCGTTCCAGTAAGCTAAAGGCCAACTCCCGATAAGCTCGTGATCGGAAGGCGTAATCTTGGGCGCGGCGCATCTTGCTGGCCGACACCATCTGCATAGCCTTGGTGATCTGGCGAGTGTTTTTTATGGACGTGATGCGTCGTTTGAGGGTAATTGTGCTGGCCACGAGGCGATCCTAACCTTTGGCTTTCGCGAGTTTGTCGGCGTAGCTAGCGGCGATTTCATTTGCAACCTTTAGAACAGCCGTCTGATCGGCTTCAGATGGTTTCGCACCAGTATTGATAGTCTTGACCAGTTTCGGGTGTTTACTACTCAGCTCGCGGTACAAAGCAACTTCGGCCGTTTTAAGCTTATCGAGCGGGACTTCATCAAAGGCCCCTTGGGTGGCGGCCAACAAAGTGGCATACATTTCCCATACGGCGTACGGACTGAACTGCGGCTGTTTGAGGAGTTCTGTTAAGCGCTGTCCGCGTTCAATCGTATGACGAGTTTCCGGATCCAAATCGGTTGAGAATTGACTAAAGGCGGCAAGTTCGCGGAACTGAGCCAAGCTCAACTTCAAACCACCGGCGACGGCCTTAATAGCCTTCGTCTGGGCGGCACCACCGACGCGGGATACCGACAATCCAACTGAAATAGCCGGGCGAATACCTTGGTAAAACAAGTTCGTTTCCAAGAAAATTTGACCATCGGTAATCGAAATGACATTGGTGGGGATGTAAGCGCTAATGTCACCGGCCTGAGTTTCAATGATTGGCAGAGCCGTCAATGATCCGGCACCAAGAGCATCGCTCAATTTAGCGGAGCGTTCGAGCAAGCGTGAGTGCAGATAAAATACGTCGCCTGGATAGGCTTCGCGGCCCGGTGGGCGGCGCAGTAATAAGGACATTTGGCGGTAGGCGGCAGCGTGCTTGGACAAATCATCATAGATGATGAGGGCGTGCTGGCCGTTATCGCGGAAATACTCACCTATAGCGGCACCAGTGTAGGGCGCTAAGTACAGCATAGCGGCCGGGTCGGCGGGGCTAGTAGCAACGATAATAGTCTGCTCCATAACGCCTTCGCGCTTCAGGCGTTCTTGAAGGGCAGCAACTTTAGAAAGTTTCTGGCCAATGGCGACGTAAACATTGATGACGCCAGTTTTCTGGCGGGCTTGGTTGACCATGGTATCGATCGCAATAGCAGTCTTACCGGTTTGTCGGTCCCCAATAATCAACTCCCGCTGGCCACGACCAATCGGCACAATGGCGTCAATCGCCATCAGTCCGGTCATGAGGGGCTCATGAACACTTTTACGGTCGAGAACACCAGGTGCCGGACGTTCTACCCGGCTACGCAGGGTAGTCTTGATAGGTTCGCCCCCATCGAGAGGATTGCCCAACGGATCGACAACGCGGCCGATTAACTCCGGTCCAACTGGAACTTCCAAAACTTTTCCGCTCAGTCGAACGGTTGCGCCAGCTTTAACTTCGGTGTCTTCGCCGAGCAATACCGCGCCAATTTCGTCCTCACCGAGGTTGAAAGCGAAAGCCGTAATTTTTTGGCCACTGACGCCATCAATTTCGAGCATTTCGTTATATCCCGCCTTGCTGAGCCCATAGACCCAGGCAATTCCATCACCAACGCGGGTAATGACGCCAACGTTTTCTATCTCCGGACGAGCCTTTAGTTGAGCAATTGCTGCTCGAATGTCATCTGATAAATCTTTAATCGAAGCTTCAGCCATTGATTATTCCTTTCCTGCAGCTGTGAGTTGCTTAAGATGGTTCAATTTGTTACGGACACTTAAATCTAGTTGCTGATTAGCGAGCTCGAGACGCACTCCTCCGATAACGCGCTTATCATGCCGTTCGGCAATGACTACCATAGTGGCCGCTGGATAGAGGTGTTTAACCTGCTTCTCAATGTCGACGCGAACGGCGGCGTTCAGTGGGTGAGCGGTGACAGCGACCACTTCTACAATACCGTGATCGGCTCGGTACTGCATGATGTCGCGAATGAGCGAATCGAGCTCACCAGTCCGTCGCTCATCGAGTAAGTAAGCGGCTATTTCGCCGCTCAAGCCTTTAAGATCGGGACTTTGCATCGAGCGTTTGGCGAGAGCGATAGCGACAACGTGACGGGGGGTTTTCATGCTCGGGCGTGACCCTTCAGTGCCCGGTCGATCAATGCAGCATCTTTGGTGGCATCAACCTTTTCGTCGATAATGACTTCCGTCGCGGCCGAAATAAGACCGACGATCTCACCCTCTAATGCTTTGCGCATCCGGGCGACGTCCTGCTCGGCGACAACGCTGGCGTCCTTAAGTATGTTGTCGGCCTTTTGGCGGGCCCGGTCTTCGGCTTCACGAATCGTATCGCGGGCCGTATCCTGGGACTGGGTGACAATATCATCGGCTTGCTCGCGGGCATCATGCAGGCTCGCGGCGATTTTAGCCTCGAGCACCGCCTGTTCTTTTTGCATTTTTTCGCCCAAGGCAACGCCACTTTCAATTGTTTGGCGACGATCATCAAGAACTTTTAGAATTGGTTTAAAGGCATAGCGGCGCAATACCAAGTAAGCCAGCGCGAAGGTCACCAATTGGATAAGCAAAGCCTGGCCGCTGATACCGAGTGCGCCGAGTCCGGATGGACTCGAATCTCCGAAATTAGTTACTGTTTGTAAAATGGGCATTATATAAAAGTCCTAGTTCTATTTGACGATGAAGGTTGATGCAAAGGCGAGCAATCCGAAAAGCTCAACGATAGCCACGAAGACCAAGGCCTGGCCAAAGAATTTTGCGGCTTCTGGGTTACGACCGACGGCTTGCAGGTAGTTGCCGCCGATGAGACCGATGCCGATTGCTGGGCCGATAAAACCAAACCCCACCATGAGGCCTTTACCGATAATTGCTGTGTTGATTGCATCTGCAAGATATACCATGTTGACTCTAACTCCTTAAATTACTTAAATAACATTATTTGATTAACTCACCTGAGAGACGCCTAGGCTTTGCCCGGCTGTAACCCCATTGTTTCAGGAACCGATTCTTCGGTCAAGTCTTGATGCTGGTGTTCACCGGCGTGGTTAACGGCGATCGCCAGGTACATCAAGCTCAAAATAGTAAAGATATAGGCCTGGAGGGCGCCCACAAACATCTCCACCAGAGTGAATGGCATAGCGGCCAGTGGCGCTGCCACGTGCCCTAAGTAGGAAAAGACGGCAATGACAATTTCACCGATAGTGACATTCAAAAATAAACGAAGCGACAGGCTAAACACCCGCGTCACGTCTGTGATCATTTCGAGAATTCCGATAACAAAATAGAGCGGATTGAGCGGGTTACCGACAAAGAAATGCCGGATATAGTTGAGAACCCCGCCGGATTCGCGGATAGAGGCGCTGTATACCACTCCCATCGTAATGATGCCCGCGGCTAAGGTGCCGTTTAGATCAGCCGTGAATGGTCGCAGCAACGGCGTATCGCCAATGTGTAGAGCTTCGCCAACACCAGGTAATAGACCCAGCCAGTTACTGAGCAATAGAAAGAAAAACAGCGTCACAAAGAATGGTACGTATTTACGGCCCTTTGCTTTATCGTCAAATGTATTCACGACCAGGGCAGTTATAAATTCTGCACCGGCCTCGATAAACTGAGTGACACCCCCTTTAGGTTTTACGGTAACCCGGTGGGCAACAGTTACTAGTAGGACGATGATTAAAACGGTACAAATCCAACCATACAATATCGAATTCGTAATAACGAGACCGCCCCAATGAAACACCTCGGCTGGGGCGACGTGGACGCTCGGGCCGGCATCGGCAAATGCGTGTATCAAGTTCAAAATCATTACTTATTCTCCTTAAGATCGGTGGGATCACTTTTTGTCATCTCATTAAAGTCACTCAAAGTACGCCGCACGACCAATATCATGCCCCCCATGGCAACCACTAAGCCGACCAGAGTCCATAGCGGCGAGCTATGCGCCCAGGTGTCGAGTTTATAGCCACCAACAATTGGTGCAATCACCACGACGGCAAGCTGCCAGCTCATACCTATTGCGGCGCTGTTGAACAGAACTTGGGTGTTCTTGCCACCTGTTGCTGGCTTATTCGAAGACACGGCAGCAGAATCTGTCGGTGCTGACTTAGTTGTCGCACTGTTTTTAACCATTAATAGCTAGTATACCAGGGGAGACACCGGTTATTCAAGCACTCGAATTTCTCGACTGCCTCTAAAAGGCTACCTTCCCCGTCTTGGGTTACTCTCGCAGTAGCTACCGAGTGGTTCCATTGAGCACTGAACAGAAAATGTTTTCACTATACGAAATATAGTGTTATCATTAAATCATGAATGAACCCAACATCACCGTCTACACTGCAACCTGGTGTGCGTTTTGCCACGCCGCCAAAGCTTATTTTGATAAAATAGGCGTCAAATACACTGACAAAGATGTCGATACCGACCCGACCTTCATGGCAGAAGCCGTCGACAAATCCGGTCAACGCGGTATTCCCGTCATCGATATCAACGGCAAGATAATTATCGGCTTTGACCGCCCAGCCATCGACGCCGCTCTTGCTCAGTAGCAGTACGCTTGGACAGTGTAATAAATGTCACTCTCTATCTGTTACTTATCTGCTAAGATTAAGTTACTATGATGTTTAAGGAGCAGCCATGACTGAAGCCGTGCCCAATACAACACAAATATTGACGGAACAGCCAAAAATAATTCTCACAGAGATCGGTGAAGCGGATGTGAGGGGAAGAATGGCTGAATTAAACCGAGAAATCCATAAAAATCCCGAAGGTTTCCAAAGCGTACTGAAAAGCCTTGGCGAGTTTGCTATGCAAGGGACGGTTACTTTCGATTTGCATGACGCTCTGCAGTCAAAAACCGACCGTAGCCCGCAGAAACTTTTAACAGAGACGTTTGTCAGGGGCGACGATAAAAAGATTGAGTTTGATGAGTCTACTGAACACGCTCTGGATATCGACCCTAAACACCAACAATTACTTAAAGAACACCTGGCGCTCAGGTCAAGAGAACGAGCCGTCAAAAAAGGTGATGAGCGAGAAGACCAGAAAGCCGCTAAATCCGTCGAAGCCACCCGGCTATCGCGCGTCGCGACTTTAATTGACCGTTCTATAGTCTGGAAAAAGCAAAAACTGGATGCCCGCGCCCAGCGCGATACTCTATCCTCGGCAAGTTAATCGGCCCCTCCTTCTAGAAATTGCCACTTAATAGTTGATTCATTTGTCTAACTGCGTTGTTATTCGGTCCTGGTGAGAATTCAAATCCTGAAGATGTTTGGAGTTGGTATAAAGTAGGCTTGCCCCGTCAAGTAATGAATCTGTCAGATATCAATTTCTACTGGTTGCCCATGAGTAACCGCCGGCTACAGGTTAATTTGTCATTATGATTGGTGTTGTCGACACGCTCATTACCCTGAAACCAAACTTCGGTAAGGGGCTAAAACCCGGAATAAAATACCGGGTACACTCCCTGACTATAGTTTGTGTACAATGGACTTACATGAGTTTTGAGGATTACCAAACCAAACAATCGGTAATAATTGTCTACACCGGAGACAGCAAGGGGAAGACGAGCGCTAGCCTTGGGCTGATGACGCGTGCCCTCGGCAATCGTTGGAAAGTCGCCTTCATCCAATTCATAAAATATTGGGGCGTCGGCGAGCACGTATTTATCCGCGACATCATGCCTATCTATAAAGACGACCTCTATTTCTATAAAGGAGGCAAAGGTTTTTATAAAGCCGGCGATTTGAGCCAGCCCGATGTCACGGAGCTCCAGCACCGGCAAGCAGCGCTGACGACGTATAACGAGGCGCTCAAGGCCGCTAGCGGCGGCGAGTATGATCTCGTTATCTGTGATGAGGTAAATAACGCCGTTCACGATGGTTTACTCAGCGTCGAGCAGCTAGCAGTCCTAATCAGGGATCGCGCGCCTCAGACCAGTCTATGTTTAACCGGCCGTAACTTTCCAACTGAACTGCTGGCGCTGGTCGACATTGCTACCGAAATGAAAAAAATCAAACACCATTTCGACGATAAGTTTCTCGCCAATAAGGGAATCGACTTTTAGCATCTAGCTAGGGAACCTTCGAGAGAGTATTGTTTTTTGGCTATAAATGATTACAATAATTTCATAAGGTAAATGCAAATGAGTTTAGAGCACGAACCAACCAGCCTACTATCGCCTTTAAGCCCGGCGTATCTTCACTCGTCTCAAGCCAAGAATATAGTACCAACAGCTGGCTTGCCCAGTGTATTCTCCGGCAGTCAGTCGTCTGAGGCCCCTAAACCACGCCATTCCTCTGAAGACATGTTTTCTCCCGTTGAACAATTACAAGTAATCGCGGAGTTCCTCGATACAACCTCCCGCCTCTCTGACGAGCAGCTTCGCTGGCTAAGTTTTATGGAAAGTTGGCACAGCCCTGAAGAACATTCGCTCCTCGACGCCAAAGTCGACGAAACAATTGCAGCCAACGTCGAGGCTCTAGTCGTAGCCATGCTCGAGTTGCATGATCAAGGTACACCTATCAAGATCGGTCACCCCCAAACCGGCGAATCGGTATTAATTAAAGGTTTATGTTATTCAGTTGACCTACGAAGTTACCAGATTGGCATCGACGGACCGGACCCGTCCTCGAAGACGTTCGTGCCACTATCCCAAATTGATCGACTTCACTTATAAAGATTCACCTCGGGTCTGAGGCTTGATTTGGTACAATAAAACCACCATGACAACACCAATACTTTATCTATTTGTGGGCTATCCGGGGGCTGGCAAAACATCCATATCTAAAATCATACATCAGCTGACTGGTGCCGAGCACTTGTGGGCCGACCATGTGCGCAGTGAAATGTTTGGTAGGCCAGCCCATTCCACAGTGGAAAGCCAGCAATTATACGATCATTTAAACCACGAGGCTGCTCAACTGCTAACCGCCGGCAAAAGCGTCATCTATGACACAAATTTTAACTTCAAAAGCGACCGAGAGGCTCTCCGTAAGGTTGCAAACGAGCATAACGCAAACACCACACTGATATGGGTCACTACACCGCTAAACATCGCCTGTCAACGAGCCGTACAACAGCCGGCGGACCAAAGCACACGTGTCCTCGGCTCAATGACTCAAAAAGAATTTGATGCTATCGTCGCCAAACTAGAAGTGCCCGATAATGATGAAAATCCGATTAAAATAGATGGTACTAAATTTGACGTTGAGTCGATCACGTATCAGCTTAGCCTGTAGTTTGGCTATTCAACCCCATTCAGCTTAGTCAGTGACATTTCAAATGTGTAATTATTTAATCAACAAAGGTCGCTGGATTGACACGCCCCACATTGGCAGGGGTGAGCAGCTTCGTGAGTGACATCCGTTCGGAAATGGGGTCGTAGCTATGATAGAGAAGTTTAATGAGCCAATAAAAGCCCACTATTAGCCAAATGGTTGGATACATGTGACGTTGGCTAGTTAGGCCATGATCAGCATACGTCTTAGGGCTAAGCCAGGCATAGCTCCAAAAATCAATCAATGTCGAGTCAAAGCGTCGTAATGAAAGTGTCGCCCGCAGATCTCTTGCAAAAATTACCCTTAAGCCAGCTCGTTGGGCATGAATCGCCAAGTCAAAGTCTTCGTGCAAACCGCCGTTATTGCAGACAGTCGACTTAATTTTTAGCCAGGCACTGCGACGAATGCCCATGTTGGCGCCCTGCAAGAAGACTTCATCGCCCATGCCATTGGCAATACGCTGGCGAAAAAAAAGTTCCAAGCTACCAAGCTGGGTCTGCCACGGTAAATCGTGATAGCTGATGGACCCCGAAGCGGCAGCAATTGATGCGTCGCCAAAAATAATTTGCAAACGAGCTACCCAGCCCGAAGATATAATTGTGTCGGCGTCAATCCGACCGATTATATCACCGCGGGCGGCGTTAAAGCCCCGATTACGTGCATGTACCACACCCTGACGTCTTTCACGCAGTACCGTCACGAAAGGGTATCGTCTAGCGACGGCAATTGTATCGTCGCTCGAGTTGTTGTCGACTACGATTACTTCGGTCGGCATGACCGACTGGTGCGCGATAGCCAGCAAACAGGCATCTAAGCATGCTGCCTCGTTGTATACTGGAATAACGATACTAATATTCATCAAAATCTAATCATAGTATATGCCTAAACTCCCCCGATTGTATGACAAACAGCTGGTAAAACACTTTAAACTCTTACCGATTCGGTACTGGCGTAAGGGGTGGCAAACCAAGCTTATCAGTGTGTTTATTCTGCTCCTTGTGGGGCTTGTTGGTAGCATGTACGGAACCGCCCAATGGTATATCCGCTCCGAGCAAAGTAAGCCGCTCCAACTTGGTGTCAGCTTTATACCAGATTATGCCCAGAGCCTGGGTATTAGTCCCCAAGATACTTTGGATAATTTGCTCGCGATTGGCGTTCGCCAGTTTCGCTTGGTCAGCTATTGGAGCGATGTTGAGCAAACTCCGGGGCAGTATGATTTTAGCCAGCTCGATTGGCAGTTTCGCAAGGCCGAAGCCGCGCACGCCCAGATCGTTCTAACAGTAGGATTACGTCAACCGCGCTGGCCAGAGTGCCACATTCCGGATTGGGTAGGGAACGAGCCGGTGAGTATCTGGCAACCGCAGCTCGAGAACTATATGCAAGCCGTTGTGCAACGTTATCAACATTCACCTAGCCTCCAAAGTTATCAGCTAGAAAATGAGTACTTTTTAAAAGGATTCGGCACTTGTACTAACTTTGACCGCAGCCGTCTTGTCAGCGAATACAATCTAGTCAAAAAGCTTGATCCACAGCACGCGATCATTGTCGGTCGCAGCAATAATGCCCTTGGCTTTCCGGTCGGCCAGCCTCAACCTGATCTGTTCAGTATCTCCGTCTATAAACGCGTCTGGGACGCCAGCATTACCCACCGCTACCTTGAGTATCCCCAACCAGCCTGGTTTTATGCTTACATTGGCGGCATCCAGAAGATATTCAATCACCGCGATATGGTATTGGGCGAATTACAAGCCGAGGCCTGGCCCCCAAGCGGCAAGACTATTCCCGCAACTAGCTTAGCCGAACAAAATAAATCGCTCAATGCTGCGCGGCTTAAAGATCGTATTGCTTACGGCAAAGCCACCGGCATGCGCCAAATCGATCTTTGGGGTGCCGAATACTGGTATTACCGCATGCGAGTCCTGCACGATCCAAGTCTCTGGAACATCGCCGAGCGAGAATTTGCGAAGTAGTCCATAGCTCCTTCACAAATAACCTCTTGACCATTACTCATAGTAGCGACTAGCGCTCCCAGATATAATCGGGCATACTAGTGCCATGGTCAAGAAGAAACGTACCCCGATAAAGACAATCACCAACCGACGTGCCCGTGCCGATTACGAGCTAGGTGATTCTTTAGTGGTGGGCTTGCAACTTACCGGTGCCGAAACTAAAAACCTTCGCATGGGCCATGGCCAACTGCGTGGTGCCTACGTCACCATCAAAAATAACGAACTCTACTTACTCAATGCTACAATCTCCGGTACAAATGGTATCCCGATGAACGAGAGTGAGCAAACGCGTACCCGTAAGCTACTTGCCAAAAAGCGCGAAGTCACCGCTCTCATCGAGGGTAAACAACAGGGTAAAACCATCGTGCCTCTCGATATCCTCACCGGGGGCCGTTTTATCAAGCTCCGGATTGCCGTCGGTCGCGGAAAACGCCAGTACGACAAGCGTCAAACACTAAAAGCGCGCGATGAAAAGCGCGCGATTGCCCAAGCCCTGAAACAGCGTTAGCGGTACTCCGGATTCTTGAAGTCAAAACGGGCCCCGGCCTCCCAGGCCGACCGCTGGTTTCCATAGGCCGGAATACCTCCCACTTCTTTCAACATCTTTGCGAGGTGCAGCAAATTCCAGGTCATAAACGTCGTATTTCGATTAGTGAAATCATTGTCAGGTCCACCCGAACCTTCGTCTAGATAGCTCGGCCCCGGCCCGATATCTCCAATCCACCCGGCATCGGCTTGAGGGGGAATCGTGCAGCCCAAGTGTTGCAAGCTATAGAGAACATTCATTGCACAGTGTTTGACACCGTCTTCATTACCGGTAATCAGACAACCGCCAACTTTTCCATAATAACTATACTGTCCTTTACTATTTAGCTCACTCGATTGGGCATACAGCCGCTCAATAACCTTTTTCGTCACCGAGCTATTATCACCAAGCCAAATCGGCCCGGCGATTACCAAGATATCAGCTGATACAACTTTACTGTAAAGCTCAGGCCACTCATCCGAGCCCCAGCCGTGCTCACGCATATCGGGATAAACGCCCGTCGCGATGTCATGGTCAATCGCCCTGATTACTTCAATAGACACGCCGTGCTTTTGCATGATCTGGGCGCTAATTTCTATCAAACCTTGGGTGTTGCTGACCTCCGGGGATCTCTTGAGCGTCGTATTAAAGAACAGGGCAGATAATCCCGCAAAGTCATACTCGGTAGATTTCTCGGCCATAATCAATCCTCCTTATAATCTATGTACAATGAAAATAGTAGGCTGATTGATGCTTTTGCACTGTTAGGGAGTTTACACAGCCTTCGTAAACAGGTAGACTTATCTGGACATATTAATCCGGGGTAGCTCAGCGGTAGAGCGGGTGGCTGTTAACCACTAGGTCGAAGGTTCGAACCCTTTCCCCGGAGCCAAGCATAAGCACTTCGCAATCGCGGAGTGTTTTTCTTTGATATACTAAAACTATGCAAAGAATAGCCACACGAGTATTTATTTATGCTTCAGTAACTTTCGGTATAGTAGGGATACTAGTAGTCCTAACAGCTTCAGGTTCAGACAGGCCAGACTCCAATTTAAGCCAACTATTTATAAAACTTCTTTTTATTAACGTGTTTATTATTCTGCCCGCGTTTGCACTAAGCGTTGCTGGTAAATATCTGAACGGCAAATCTTAGTTAGAACATCTTCCATTTCTAGTATTGATACGTTGCGTTCAAATCGAAGTTCGTCAACTAGGGGGAGCGGAGCATGAGCACTTTGAAGAAGGTGCTTTTTTATTTGATATAGTTAAAGTATGAACTATATAACAATCGCAACTGGTGTTGTACATGAAGTCCCGGCGGATTTGCGTAAAGCCCTGATGTCTGACGAATCTGCTCTTGAAAGATGGGAAGACCTCACGCCACTGGCACGCAATGAGTGGATCTGCTGGATAACTTCCAGCAAAAAACCAGAGACAAGAAATAATCATATCGAAAGGGTACTTACGGAATTGCTAGAAGGAGTACGCCGCCCCTGTTGTTGGCTCGGCTGCAATCATCGTTAATTACCCGCCGACAGAATCATGACAGTCATTAAGAAGTGCGACCGATCCGGGAACCAAGATTAGCTGCAACCTCACACGAAGAACAGCCCTGTAATCATTTGCACTGTTGATTGTTGGGTTTTTGTTACTATGAATCCACCGCATTATGCATGCGTGCAAGGGAGGAATATGCAGCAAAACATTACACCAAATCTATGGTTTGACGGCAACGCTCAAGAAGCGGTCGAGTATTACTTATCGGTATTCCCAAATAGTAAGATAATTTCCACGTTATATTATCCTGATAGCACGGATGAGGGTTTGGCTGATTTTCAAAAAGATATGGCAGGCAAGGTGCTAGTCATTAACTTTGAGTTAAGTGATCAGCAATTTACGGCCATTAACGCCGGCTCGGAATTCAAGTTTAACGAAGCAGTATCATTTGCCATCAGTTGTGAAGATCAGAAAGAAATTGATTATTACTGGGAACTGCTTTCGAGTATACCTGAATCTGAACAGTGCGGTTGGTGTAAAGACCGGTTTGGCGTGAGTTGGCAAGTAATACCCAAAAACGTGGAGGAGCTACTACAGCGGCCTCACGCCTATGCCCATATGATGCAGATGAAGAAGCTTGTAATTGTAGACTATTAACGTTTACAAAGTTGCGACGTACGACCAGTAAAGGGAGACCACTTCCAGTTTTTACGAAATTAACTAACGGGAGATTATCAACTTAGTTGGATATTGACACGATTAATTAACATCTGTAGTTTGACTTAGTGTTAAATAACGTCGTTATGATATTTCTCGACGAATCCGGTATGCGCCGGAAACGCATTAAACGCTCCACCGCTAGTTAGATAGTTTTAGGGTCGCTGCCAATTGTAGTTTTGATTGGGGGAAGCTTAGCCTAATAGCCTGGGTGGAAGTGCTACCTTTGGTCGTAACGGAAGTTGTGAGTAGTGCCTCGTTTATCTTATTTAATAGCCATGTCCATGCATTAAGGTTCAAGACCTGCATGGGGAGCCGAATATTGGGAGGGCATCTAGTATTGACGTTTTGCTTATTTTATGATATCGTTGAAACATGACTAATTTCAATGCCCTTGTAACGCTCAATACCGACACAGCAAATACCATCGCCAGTAGCGAAACAAACTTCGATGCAACTGCGGCTGATTTTGTTCTCAGAAACATAGTTGTAGCTATGGACCGGATATTACCCGAGCAATTTAAGCGTTTACCGGATCAAGTCATACAGACAGTTTGGGAAGCCGCCGATGTCGCAAACCAATTAGCGCCCCTCCAGCCAGCCGATAAATTGCACCGGACTCACGAAACGAACGAGGAATTTGTATACCGTCTAGGCGTCCGGCATCCCCTCCATTCACTCCAGAGCAGGTTAAACGTCGGCGACTTCGATCGAAATAATAGTAATGATGTCATCCAATTAAAAAAAGCCGTCAAACTCGGCGGTCTAGCTTTTGCCGCTGTCGTAGAGAAGACGGCCGATTTACCAGAAATTATTAATACCGAATCATATTTTTGGGGGAACACCACGGCGGCCGCCAATCGAATCGCTCGATTAGAGCGTGGCTAGGGCTGCGACGCCCCGTATTCGGGAGTGCTTTTACTGACGAACTAATGACTAACCGCGGCAAATAATAGTAGACTCAGTTATATGATTATCAAAGTACGAGTAAAACCGGGCAGTACAAAAGGCCCGCTCGTTCAGCTCGCAGCGGATGGTTCACTGATTGTCTATGTCCATGAACCCCCTCAAGATGGTAAGGCCAATCAGGCCGTCGCCAAACTACTTGCCAACTACTATGGAGTGTCCAAAAGTAGCATTCAGCTTATTAGCGGGCCAACAACCAAGCTAAAAAAATTCCAAATCGACTCGCCAAAGCTTATGAAATTAAATATTGAACATAGGTCGGGAGTATAGATAATCGAGACTTTTCCCGGAAGTAAGCTTGTTTTGTTATGATATATGCATGGCTAATTTTCTGATTCTTCACGGCACAGGCGGATCGCCAGACTCAAACTGGTTTATGTGGCTCAAAGGTATTTTAATAGGCAGGGGCCACCGTGTATGGTTACCGCAACTCCCAGACTCGGCCAATCCGAATGCAATAGCTTATACTACGTTTCTACTATCCAACCCCGATTTCAAATTCGATCACGAGACAGTAATCATCGGCCACTCGTCTGGTGCCGTCGCAGCCCTGAATCTACTCCAGCAGCTGCCTAGTGGGACAATAATAAAAACGGCCGTATTAGTGAGCGCCTTCAAGGACGATCTTGGGTGGGATTCACTCAAGAACCTCTTTATTGAACCTTTTGATTTCAAATCAATCAAGGAACACTGCGCCAAGTTTATCTATATTCATTCCGACAATGACCCGCACTGCCCAATCGAACACCCCAAGTTCTTGGTAGATAAAACCGGCGGTCAACTGATTGTCTACGAAGGCCAGGGGCATTTTAATACCGAACAAAGCCCCCATTACAAGCAATTCCCAGAACTCCTCGACATTATCGAATCGTCAGCACTCGCTTAAGTCATACTAAGCTTCTGTATCACCACCAACCTGAGTTTTCTTGAGCGGGTCAACCGTTATTGCCCACGTCTCAGTGACGCTGGCAGCACCCTCAAGTAATTGCACCCGCCCAGTGGTGATCAAATCAGCCAGCCTCGCCTCATTAACCGACAGGATGACCTCCGGATTGATGATCATACTTAGCTCCGCTTCGGGCAAACCGAGATCAACCAAACCCTTAATAAGTGCCGCCTGCATCAATTCGACAGTCAGCGGACCTTGGTTAGTTTCAAAACCGTTTGGTATAGACACAGTAGCCCCCAAGTCTTCACTCACAACGGATGAATAGGCCATACCTAGCGACTCCTTTAGGACTTCGCGGTTCCAAGTAACCGAACTCCTAGGGAAGACGTCCAAGATAAAGTTGCCGGGTTCCGATTGTATGCCGCGCAACCCCTCGGTGACCATGGCGATTCCTTTAATTTCCTTTTCGGGTATTTTTTGTTTTTCGGCTAGTTCACCTAGTTGAGATTTGCGAACCGCATATTCTGCGCTAGCTACTGCCAGCCGGCCGATTGTTTTTCTTAGAATATCTAGATCCGTCCCGGCCTCGGCTCGCAGAGAAACTCCCTCAATTCGGGTAGGAACAACGTCATATGGTTGTTTTTTTCGTCTTTTTTGCAAGATAGCTTCAATCGATGTCGTTGGACTGGGCGATTCAGCAGTTGTCATAATTATTACCTCCCAAACTACGTATTTTTACGATATCGTATTATACAACAGCAGGTAAGTTGGGTCTGCGAATAATATTGTCTAGTACTGAGTAGCCTCGTTTCAACCCTTTTGAAACAGGTTCGTATGCCAGCTATTGACTTATAAATATTTTTATTGTAATATATATTGATGACCAATCATTCAGAATACTATGATCACGAACCACACTTCGAAAGAAAAATATCCGGAAAACGGGTATCCTGCGGTGGAACTGAACCGCCTACAAGTGTTACCGAGGACTCATCTGGGATCTTAAGAGTCGACATATACCCCAGAGGCTCGAACGTCCACGTCGGGGAAGTGCTCGTTGCCGAATCTACCCAAGAATTCTCCACAGAGCTTCACTTTTCCGATCAGAAACTTAGTCTTAACGCGATTGGCGAGTTTGCCTGCCGCGCGATTGCCGATTTAGCTCAAGCATAAACTACTGGCTAAATATTCTTCACTTAGCCTCGTAGCTATCCTCAAAAAGTGTTTTCATAACCCTGGAATAAGCAAGATTGTCACCGAAATCCGTTGCCTGCTCATCCGACGATACCCTACTTAAACATAAAATTAATCTCATTTGAGATCCAGCCGAGTTGGGTCGGCAAGTATCCTATTTAAACTGTGCCTCGTGACGATCTTACATATATAATTCGTCAGCGAGTAATCGGAGAGGGGACTCTATAGCACCTAGTCGCCAGAACGAGTATTCTACTAATCTTAGTTACTCAAATGCAGTGCTTTCACGATAAAGATACTCGCGCGTCAGGGGCCAAGCAGGGTTTTGGCCTTGCTTGAAAATCCATTGCGATAAACTGGCATTGCCAGTTTTGAAAGCCATCATAGCGCCAATGAGATACAGCCGCCACATTCGATAAAACTGTTCGTCGTACATTTTGACAATTTTGGACTTATTACGCTCATAGTTGCGCCACCAGCGATCAATTGTTAAGCCATAGTGTTGTCCCAGATTCTCATAATCAAACATTTGAAAACCATGTTCAGCAATAAGATTAGTAGTTTCCCGGACACTCGGTATATAGCCCCCCGGGAAAATGTATTTATCAATCCAAGCATCACTAGGAGATTCATCCTGATGAGTAATCGAGTGGAGTACCGATATTCCATCTGGGCGCAAATGGCGGTTCAGAGCAACAAAGTAGTCGGCTAAATTATTTCGTCCGACGTGTTCAAAAAACCCGACACTGACAATTCGATCAAACTGTTTATCCTTAGGTATGTCCTGATAATTTAAATACTCAAAAGTAACAAGATTTTCAACATGTTCGTGTTTGGCTAGTTCCTGAGAATAATTTACTTGTTCTTGGCTTAAAGAAATACCCAAACCCCGTACGCCGTAGAGTTTGGCCGCCGAAACCAGCAAGTATCCCCAGCCACTGCCTATATCCAGCAGTTCAGAGCCAGCTGTGAGTTGAAGTTTGCGTAAGATGTGCGCGGTCTTCTGCTGCTGGGCTGTCTGCAGGCTATCACTATGCCTTTTAAAGTAGGCACATGAATAGCTCATTGTCGAATCGAGCCAAAGTTTATAGAATTCGTTACCGAGGTCATAGTGATGCGCGACGAAGGCGGCCTGATTTGATTTCTTATTCTTATTGAGACCCCGCAATTGCCTACGGCGATTGCCACTTTCTAGTTTTAACGGATTGAGTTCGGCCAATTTTAACACATCCTCCATTGGGCTGACCACTTCAATGTCGCCATTTATATAAGCTTCACCGAAAGCCAGGGAGGGGTTCTTGACCGCCCGACGTAAAAAACCGGGGGTACGTAGCAGCACTGCGACTTGAGGTGAACCGTGACCAAAAGTCCGCGTAGTCCCATCCCAGAAGGTTGTCTCTAGGGTGCCATGTTTGATTTGGCTCAAGACTGTGGAAAGTATTTTCTGCTCCATGCGCAGCATTCTATCATGTGCGTCAAGCTATGACTGTAAATTGTCATACAGACTATTTGGCAGAAGAAAGTACCTTGTGTTTTGAAATGCTTCCACAGCTGAGTTATAAATATTCCCTAATGTGAAGCATAATTATTTCATAAATACCCGGCCATACTCATGCTCCATGGCCGTATCGTAATGCTTCCCAATAGCTAATATTGAGAACTTGTTGATTTACGGATTTACCAACCAGAGCACCATGATAACGGGGACCACAACCTGCTTGCTGACTCGCACTACATCCAATATATATACCAGCTCAAGATAAGTTGGAGAGGCATTCAACGAGTCGTCTCATGTTTTTTGCTATGATGGAGCTATGCCAATAGCTCAACCAGAAATTCTGGAATCCCTTACTGTTAGCGACGCGTTGATGCTAAAAAATAACGCGCAACTTGAAGCGGTAAAATTTCAAAATATAATAGCAGAATCTGTGACGGCCAAGTATTCACAGTTACACCAAGTAGTTTTTGAAAAATGTCACTTAATCGAGGCCGACCTGGAAGCAACGGCCTGCAGCGACGCCGTGATCAAAGATTCTGATTTCTCCGCCGTTAAAATAGCATCGAGTAAAATAACGCGGCTGCACGCCGCTAATAATCGAATGCCAGGAATTAATTTAAGCGATTCCGAACTAACGGATATAACGTTTGACGGTTGCAACTTAAACCTTGCCAACTTTAGGATGAGTAAGCTACGTCGCATAAAATTTACTCGCTGCTCTCTAGTTGAGGCTGATTTCGTAGGAAGTGAGCTACGCGAGATAATTTTTGAGGATTGCGAACTTGAAAAAGTTAATTTTTATCAAGTTAAAGTCAAAAACGTCGATTTCAGCGGCTCCCACATTAATGGTCTGGGTGGGTGGCAATCGCTTAAGGGCGTCACCATTGATTCACTGCAACTACTGAGCGTCGCCGGCGAGCTGGCAGGAGAACTGGGCCTCAAAATCAAGCGCTAGCTAGATCAATGGCGATTTGTCATACGACCAGCAGGCTGACCACCCCAACCAACAAAGTAATTAACTAAGTTTGAATTGAATGTTGTTATGATGAAGTCATGAAGTCGTCATATTTTGATGTATTTGATGAACACGAAAATTCTATGGACTTAACTGCCAGCTACGACGACGTCCACCGCCAAGGCCTTTGGCATCGAGGAGTACACGTCCTGATATATACTCCCGACCGAGAAATAGTCATGCAAAAAAGATCGGCTTCGCTTGCGTATCACCCAAACGAAGTTGAAATATCGGTAGGTGGGGGCGTTGACGCTGGCGAGTCGCCGCAGCACGCCGCCCTTCGGGAAGTGCACGAAGAGCTTGGTGTAACCATTCCGCCTGAGGCACTCAAGTATATTGGTAAAACTAAATACAATCACCGAACTCGAAGTCAAATAAATCGCACCTTCATTTATAGCTATGCTGTCTGTCTGCCTAAGTCAGAATTGCAGTTAATAATAAACACTGAAGAAACGAGTTTAGGGTTCTTCATTTCAGAAAAAAAGTTGCGTAGAGCCCTCCACCTTCACCGTATCAAGAATGTCGGCAAGATTTCAAGCACATATGCGTATTGGAGATATCTCTTAGACGCTATCTCCGAAACCGATCGGGCATGAGTGATATAGGTCAGTCAATCGCCGCAAAACTGATCCCACGACGGCAGCGGGCTTCTCACGGTGAAATATCTCCGTATACCATGATTGTCAGACGTGTTTATCTTGAGAAAATGCATAATTAAATAAATGACAACTAAATTTCAACGTTCCTCTTCATACTATTTGAATACGAAGAAAATGACCCCCAATCACCCCGTTCCACAACTCTCCTCGGCCACTCTAGAACAGCGCTGCATGACATTATAACGGCCAACTAAGCTATACTTGAAATAGCAGAAGAGATATATTCACAGGAGGTAGCTCGGTATGAGAAAGCAAAGCTTAACTAATCACCCGATGGCTAATCGTACTGTTATCGCGATAAGGCTCGCCTTTTGAGCGATCAAGACTCCAAGAAAATAAAGGTGGCTAGTTCTGGAAATTTGCGAAATGCTATCCACTCTCAAGCGATAGAAGATGTTCTTCCCCTCGTTTCCGAAGATACAATAATTTCTAAATCAAACGATTTCAGCGACATTCCCCGCCAAGATAAAATAAACAAGCTCAAAGAAGCGGTAACGCTCACCCAAGAATATACCAATGAAATTATCATTGAGTTGGACGTTATTAACGAAGAAGTCACCATCACTCGTGACTACGCCGATGCTATCATCCGGACAGTGCGCGGTCCGCTACTCGTGCTTAACAAGGACCTCCGTATAATCTCGGCTAATGAGGCCTTTTACAATGCGTTTAAGGTCGCCCCGAACGACACCGAGAACCGCCTACTTTACGACCTCGGTAACCGACAGTGGAATATCCCGAAACTGCGTATTCTGCTCGAGGAAATTCTACCGGAAAAGAACACGATTGAAGATTTTGTAGTCGAGCACGACTTTAAAGATATCGGCCAAAAGACCATGCTCCTAAACGCCCGCACGCTACAGCAAGGTCCGGATAAAACTTCGCTTATTTTGTTGGCTATTGAGGACATCACGAAAAGCAAAAAAGCCGAAAAAGCACTTCAAGAATCTGAAGAGCTTTTCCGCACCGCTAACGAAAAAATGACAACCTTAAGTGAAGAGCTCCAAATCAGAAACGAAGAAGTCACCATCACTCGTGACTACGCCGATGCTATCATCCGGACAGTGCGCGGTCCGCTACTCGTGCTTAACAAGGACCTCCGTATAATCTCGGCTAATGAGGCCTTTTACAATGCGTTTAAGGTCGCCCCGAACGACACCGAGAACCGCCTACTTTACGACCTCGGTAACCGACAGTGGAATATCCCGAAACTGCGTATTCTGCTCGAGGAAATTCTACCGGAAAAGAACACGATTGAAGATTTTGTAGTCGAGCACGACTTTAAAGATATCGGCCAAAAGACCATGCTCCTAAACGCCCGCACGCTACAGCAAGGTCCGGATAAAACTTCGCTTATTTTGTTGGCTATTGAGGACATCACCGAACGCAAGCAGCTCGAACAGCAAAAGGACGAATTTATCAGCATTGCCTCGCACGAACTCAAGACGCCAATTACTAGCGTCAAAGCTTATGCCCAAATCTTAGGTCAACGATTTCGGAAAGCCGGGGACAGCAAATCGGTGGAACTGGTCGAAAAAATGGACTCGCAGCTCGATAAACTGACCAGCCTGATTGGTGATTTATTGGACGTAACCAAAATCGAAGCTGGCCGTATACAATTTCATGAAAGCTATTTTGAGTTTAATGAACTAGTCAGTGAAACTGTCGAAGAATTGCAGCGGACCACCGAGAAGCATTTAGTCGTTATGAAATTAAAGCCATCAATAACCGTCTACGGTGATCAGGATAGGCTGAGCCAGGTACTAACAAATTTCATCACCAACGCTATTAAATATTCGCCCCAAGCGGATAAAATTATCGTCAAGACTTACGTCGATAATGATAACGTCACGCTCAGTGTCCAGGATTTCGGGCTAGGATTGTCAGACGATGAACAAGCTCACGTATTTGAAAGATTTTACCGGGTCGGTGGCACCGACCAGAATACCTACCCGGGTCTTGGGCTAGGACTATACATTGCCTTTGAGATTATCAGACGCCACAAAGGACGAGTCTGGGTAGTGAGCAAAAAAGCCGAAGGCTCAACGTTTTGCTTTTCGATTCCAAAGTCCGAGCAAGCTCTCAAAGCCTTGCAAACTATCCCCGTGGACAAAGGCTAAGCGTTGAAAAAAGCAAAGATAAAGATTCTAGTCGCCGATGATAACTACGCTATATTGGATGCACTGAAGATAATGCTCGAAGAAGAAGGCTATAGCGTCGAAACAACAGAAGACGGGGCAGTCGCCCAGAATATAAAGGCCCCCTTGCCAGACCTCTTATTGCTTGATGTATGGATGTCCGGTATGGACGGGCGAGATGTGTGTAAATTTCTAAAGAGCAACGAAGCAACCAAACATATCCCCATAATTTTGGTTTCTGCCACGAAGGATATTGAACAAATAGCCCACGAGTCAGGTGCCGATGACTTCGTGTCCAAACCTTTTCAAATGGATCATTTATTGGCGACTGTCGCTAAGCACGCCGGCAATCAATAATCACGACGGCGAGGGCTTGTACTAAGAGAAGTCCCGCCAATAAGCTATACTAGGGGCACTAGGAGCATATAGGTGCTAATGACTAAGCCAACAAAGAAGATCCTCATTGTCGATGATGATGCCGATATCAGAAACGCTGTTCGACTTGCCGTTGAAGAACAAGATTTCCTAGATATTGTAGTTACAGAGAGTGCTGACGTCGCTTCGGGTATTATGCAAATGAACGCTATTCACCCCGATATTGTCATTCTAGATCTTCATATGCCTAAAAAAAGTGGCCTTGATTTTATGGACATTGTTCATAATGACGAAACTTTCGCCGAGACCAAAGTCATCATGTTAACAGCCGATGATACTCTCGACAATATTTTTAGAGCCGAAGATAAGGGCATCGGAGCTTATCATTTTTTGGGCAAACCGTTTAATATTTCGGACCTTCAGGCGCTCATACTCAGCATCAGTCTACCGATCAAAAATTAGTCAGTTCCGAACGGCAAGCTCATGGCAAGTTGTAATCTCCGCAAATAATTGAAGATACTTGGGCATCGGGCTGTAAGGTCGTGTCAAAACCTGAAATAAATTTAAGCAACTTACATTGCTATTGTGGTTGAGTCTTTGTCGCGACAAATTCATTAAATAATCGGATATTAGTATTGAAATATCCGCCCCGCTAATCCAGAATAAGCTCATGCTAAAAAGCCAATTCGAGAATCCTATTGACGTACCATTCCAAGTTACTTTGAGGCGATCTAACGAGGTAGGCTCGCCCGAGTACGATTTGCACCTTACCAGTGAGGGTCAGCCCGTTATCGACGTGACTGCCAAGACGTTACTCCCGGATAGGCTGTCAGCGGCGACGGAGATTCTCGCAAAGCTTGGGCTTAACCATCTGCGGATTGAGTCCGCACAGGATAGCGTTTTAGGAATTCCGGTCGGCCAAGATGATAAGCCTCTAAATGTGCCCCCCTTAAATTTAACCTTTCGGCACTGGAGAAGTCAGAATGATGGGCAATTGGAACAAATCGATATCCCTCCTAGCTTTCGGACGTCTACCACTCTGCAGGGCCTTAAGGGTCAGTTTTTGAGCCAACACCCCTAACCACACCGCCGCTTTAACAACATAGTATGCTCCGTAAAATGTTCTTGAGGATTTTGGGGACATCATATTTGCCGTAAACATGAGTTTTTTTGGATGTTCACTTACTCCTAAGCCGCGCTCCTAGTGTTTCGCCTTGCACGTAATTGGAGACTCCGACTTATGTTCCCCTCGCGACGATGCTGAAGAGATATTTGATGTGGATAGAACTGCCAATAAAGGCATCAGCCCAAAAAATCAGCAGCACTAAACTCGTCCACTGGCGTAGATTGCGTAGACTGCGCAGGGGAATTTTTTTGGAAAACTCTCACTTTTTGCCATGATTGTGCGGGGTTACAGATAGCTGAGCGTATACTCATAAGTATTATGGCTACCAGCATCCTAACTGACCAATTGACCAAGTACTACGGACATGATAAAGTTGCCGCTCTCAAAAGTTTATCGATTAGCATTGAGCCTGGTGAAGTCTATGGTTTTCTGGGGGCCAACGGGGCCGGAAAGTCGACTACTATCCGCTTATTATTAAATTTTTTACACCCGACATCTGGGTCGGCCATAATCATGGGCCTCGACAGTGTCAAGCAATCCGTGGAAGTCAAGAAGCACGTCGGCTATCTCTCCGGTGATGTCGAGTTGTTCACCAAACCAACCGGCAAAGAATTATTGGATTACCTCGGCAGCCTTCACAAAGTTACAGGCAATCGTAAGGCCCTCGAAAAACGGTTTGAGGCCGACCTCGACAAACCTATCGGCAACCTCTCAAAAGGGAATCGACAAAAGATTGGTCTTATTCAAGCATTTATGCACCAGCCCGACGTCCTCATCTTGGACGAGCCGACCAGCGGTCTCGATCCACTCATGCAAGAAGCTTTTTATGAAACTGTGCGCGAGTCCAAACAACGAGGAGCCGCCATCCTGATGAGCAGCCACAACCTCGCCGAAGCCCAACGAATCTGTGACCGGATCGGGATTGTTCGCCACGGCAAGCTGGTACACGAGCAGACTCTCAACCACGACGCCACCCTCGCGAAAACGATTTTTAAAGTTATATTTACCGACCCGGCCGAACTTCAGAAAAGCAAATCAGCCAAAGGCCTCAAGTTCTTATCAAATTCCGGTGCTCATACCGCGCTATTGCAACCGACCGGCGAAATCAAACAAGCCCTAGAGAGCCTCAGCCATTTCGAGATACGTGAGCTTACCACCCGAAGTTTGGATCTCGAGGATGATTTTTTGGAGTTTTATGGAGACGCATCATGATACCGACAATCCGCTGGGAGCTAAACCAACGCAAAACTTACATTTTTTGGTGGATCGTGTGCACGCTCGTTATTGTGACCACAATACTTTTGATATATCCCTCAATCCACAGCCAAGCCACCCAACTTAACAATGTACTTAATCAACTGCCCGCCGCTCTTCGTGATTTGAAAACTGGTGGCAGTGAAGTCGACATCGTCACACCCATCGGTTACCTCAATTCACAGCTTTTCTACGCAACTATTCCGTTCATCCAAATTATCATGGCAATTGGCCTTGGCAGCAGTCTGCTAGCCCGCGAGGAGCAGAATCATACACTGGAACTGGCATTAGCTCGGCCGATTAGCAGGGGCCGACTGCTTGCCGCCAAAGCTTTGAGCGGAGTAATCCTCGTGAGTGTTGTTGGCGCGCTGTCGGCAGTTACGATGATTGTGTTGGCCAAGCTTGTTGATTTACAGATTAGCTCGTCTCACTTACTGCTTGCCAGTTTGTACTGCTCACTTTTCTCACTCAGTTTTGGGGCGATCGCTTTTACCCTAACTGCCGCCAGCAACATAACGCGCCGTTCAAGCGTCGCAGTGGCTACGTTTGTTAGTATCGGCGGCTACTTACTCGCCTCGCTTAGCGGGATTAGTCACTATATCCAATTACCAGCTAAACTGCTGCCGTACCACTACTACAGCCCGACGCAGATCCTAGCTGGACATGTTTCAACAGGGTTGAATGTCTACCTCATTGGAATCGGGTTAATGTGCATTACCCTGTCATGGTGGGGCTTCCGCCGCCGAGACATCTACTAAGCCAAAAGTGCCTATCAAACGCTCTAGCTCAAGCGCGACGAAGCATGACACACTTCCGTCCGTTTGATTATGTGTAATGGAGAGGTTATAGTGCTACTTATAGGAGCTGTATATGACTGATGCCGTACGCGACAAGATTGACAAAGAATTATCCAAGTATCCTCGTCGAACTTACCCCAAAGGCCAAATCCTGGTATTCGCGGACGAAAGTCCTGCGTATGTGTTTTATTTAGTCGAAGGGCGCGTTCGTGAATATGATGTTTCTTACCGTGGCAATGAAGTTATTGTAAATATTTTTAAACCGAACTCCTTTTTCCCAATGTCATGGGCGCTAAATCATACCCCCAACAAATACTTCTACAAAACCGAGTCCGCGACTGTATTGCACATCGTTCCGGTCGAAGCAGCGTTGGCTTTTGCCAAGTCCAACCCCGACGTATTGCTTGACTTGCTGAGCCGAGTCTACGCGGGCATGGATGGACTACTGGGGCGGCTCGTGCACCTAATGTCCGGTACGGCCCAAAGCCGCCTTATATTTGAGCTCATCACTGGGAGCCAGCGATTTGGCGTCAAGGCGAAAGACGGCAGCTACCTGTTGAATTCCAGCGAGGTTGATATTGCCGCCCGTTCAGGGCTGTCTCGCGAAACTGTTAGTCGTGAAATGCGTAAGCTAAAAGATGAACAGTTGGTGGACACTTCTAAGGGGAACATATCGATCAAAAGCCTGACGAAACTACAGAACAAATTGGGCACTGAGGAAGAATAGACTTATCGGTTCTCCGGCTGCTTCAGCCTTTGTCCGTCAGTTCAAAAGATTCAATTGACTCGAATAATTCCCGGTAATCGCCCGAATCTGGCCGAGAGTAGATGGCCATTCGTACTTGCACCAGGTCAACCTTAAAGGCGACATAGGGCCCAGCTTCTAGTTTTGCCAGAGGGGGAGTGCCGCTAGGGTTAGTTTTCAGACTAGCAGCCAGAACCGTACTCGCAATGGCAATTACTTCGTAACTACTCTTAATTTCGGTGGCCATTCCTACTACTTGGGCGATTGTTTGAGTGTGCGGCTCGAACACCGTTAACATAATGCGGTTATTATACTGCAGATTATCGTACTTTTTAGTTTGCTTCTTGGTTAAAAACGATATCGTAAAGTCTTTATCGATTGCGAAGTATATAACCGTGCCATGCGGATCACCAATCGCGTCAACCGACGATAGCACCGCCGTAGGATTGTTGCGTAGAAAAGCATACATACGCCGTTTTCTGTCAGAGAATACTCCATCTGTTTTGTGCGAAAGATTGTCGGCGAGCTTGCTCTTCATGTTACTCCTTAATACTCAGTTTGCAGGCAAATGCCCTGATAAGCCATGTCCACCATCAATACTTCGCAGTGATGATGGTCAACGTTATTACCGGCATACCTGAATATGAATATACAAAAAAAGTCGGGGTCTCGTGGTGACAACTCCAGAATATAGCTATGTAACAGCTTAAACGACCCTTCTGCGAGTTTGCAGTGCTCGTTGCCATTCATCACACTCTTATTAATACTAATGGCGCCTTGAGGATGAGCGAGGCATAATCGGGCACTCCGGCTTGCTGCGAAAGTGCGCGGTCATATAGGAATAAATAACTAGTTCTAGAACAAAAAACCTTGCTCACCCCAAAGGGATGAGCAAGGTATGGGCGCCCCGATCCACTTAACCTATAAGTAGTCGCTTAGCTTAGGCCGAGTTTAGCGGTACAGGCTGGCCACGCGCCCCAACCCTGACGGGACTGGAGTATTTTAGCCCGAACAATTTGCTCGGACTTACTGGCTTCGTTAGGGTAGCCAGTCCCACCGACTGCTTGCCAGCTGGACAAAGTAAACTGGATACCACCATAAAAACCGTTGCCCGTATTGATAGCCCAGTTACCGCCAGATTCACAGGCTGCGATACTATCCCAAACTGAATCTCCGGCAACTGTTACCGATGCCGTTGCCGAGCTGGCTACTTGCGAAGCGGCTGCCCGGGTCGATTCGGTCGGGCTTGGTATTGCTAACTGTTGATTGATCGGTACGTCGCGCGGAGTAAGTGTCTCGTCCGCCGCCGGGACCTTTAAAACTTGGGCGGGATGAATCAAATCAGGATCGGTAATATCCGTATTGGCATAAAATAACCGAAGTGACGTGGTGTCGTTGGCTTCGGCTAATTGGGTTAGATTGTCGCCAGGCTGGACGGCAATCGTTTTCGGTTGCGGGGCTGGCGGCACGGGGATTGCCGATGGAGGGTGTGTGGCAACTTTCTTAACGTCCAGGCTGGCGAGCGTCGTGCTTTGTTTACTTTGAAAAACGAACGTACTATTCGCGATAGTTGGGCTACTGGTGGCCAAAATTGACGCACTAAATAAAGTAACCGCTGAGGTTGCGAGTAATCCCATTAATTAACATCCTTCTTGCAGACCTCTTCATGTTATTCGGTTACATTAATATTGCTTGTTTTGCGCAAATAACAGAGGTAGCGTGTTGTATTTTGTCACCTCACGTGAAAAAACACACAAATGTTAGCGTAGCTTACATGCCAAATAGTGTCAAGGTAACCAGGTGAACACTATATATAGCGCCGAAAACTATTAACAGGGTGAGATTCAGTAAAATATGCCATTGACAGCTCATGGTAGTAAAATTACAAAAAACATCCCCGGGTAGTCCTTATTTCTGTTATTTCGCACCTTTCTCCTCTCATCAGATTGGGGATATCCCTATAATTTGATACCATGGTCGCATACACAAGGAGCACAGTCATGGCAGATACGCCGCACCAACCGACTACCATCACTAAACGACCCGTCCCAATTGAGCCTAAAGACAAATTATTGCCCCGAATAACCACTTTTTTCTTTAGTAAGCCAGCCTTTACCGCCTTTTTGTGGCTAACTTTATTCGTTTTCGGTATTTTGAGCTACACCACTCTGCTACGTCGCGAGGGCTTCCCAGCCGTAGACATACCCGTCGCCATCATCACTGGTACCTATGCGACGTCGGATCCGAGTGACGTTGACACGCAAGTTGCCAAACCAATTTCTGACATCGCCAGGCATCTACCAAACGTCAAGACAGTTCAGACACAGAGTGCCGGTAGCTTCTTCAGCGTGGCGGTGCAGTACAAAGATGGTGTCGATGCCCAACGAGCGACAGCAACGCTCCGAGAGCAAGTCGCTAAGTTCGGGCTCCTGCCGGCTAAGGCATCGGTGAATTACAGCGTGCCGTACTTTGGAGCCACCGGTGGCGATACTAAGCCTATCGATATTGCTATATCTTTCTACAGTAAAGACCCCCACACGAGCACAACCGACCTGCTCAAAATGGCCAATGCTGCTGCGCAAGCCCTCAACAATCAACACGTAACCGGCGTAAAATTGTTCAGCGTCAAGGATCCTTTTAAGTCTCTAATTGGCCCCGATGGCCAAAGAGCAATTATTCAGCAAAACTTTGATCGTTTCAGCTACCGAGACACGCGAGGAATCGAGAATGTCAATTCGGTCATTATCGCCGTGGCCGGCACTCCGAAAAACGACGTCATCGCTCTCGATGCCGCCGTCAGGCAGGCCTTGAATAGCGTTCGTCAAGATCCCCAATTTAGTGGTTACGGAGCCCAAGTCAGTGCTAGCTTCGCGCCAGCCATCAAAGATAATATAGCGGAATTGCAGCGCGTCCTTCTGGAAGGTTTGTTTATCGTACTAATCGTGGGGTCGCTCATTATTACCATCCGGGCCTCATTAATTACTGTTTTGTCGATGACAACGGTAATAGCACTGACTTTAGGTGTCCTGTATAGCATCGGCTACACCCTCAACGTCATTACTCTGTTTGCCCTTATATTGGGGTTATCCCTCATTGTCGACGACACAATAATTATGGTTGAGGCTATTGATGCGGCCCGGCGGCGGCAAAGCGACCCAACTACCATCGTAAAAACCGCTGTTCGCAAGGTCAGCCGAGCGATGTTAGCCGCGACAGTTACCGCCTCACTAAGTTTCGCGCCGTTTTTATTTGTAGGCGGAGTGCTCGGCAGCTTCATTCGGGCGATTCCAATCACCATCATTACCTCGCTACTGATTAGTCTCTTCGTGGCGTTGATCTTTATACCATTTTTCGCGCGTTTTACGTTGCTGACTCGACGCCAACTGCGCGGTCGGCAGCACAATGTAGTAGCTTCTCGTTTGGAGTCCACCATCGCCCGCGGAATCGCCCGACCGATGCTGTGGGCCCGCTATTCGCGCCCTCGACTCTGGAGTTTGGGATTGTTGGCGGTACTGGTTGGATTGGGTTTTATCTTATCGGCGGTTATACTCTCAAAACAAGTCGTATTCAATATATTCCCGGAGACCAAAGATACTAATACACTTACCGTAACACTTAATTATCCAAATGGAACGACGATTGGCCAAGCCCAAGCAATCGCAGGCAAAGCCGATGCGGTGACGGCTCGAGTACTCGGAACTAACCTGATACAAAGTTCGTACTACGGACAGGCAAATGCCCAGACCGCCAGCGCCCAAATGGATATTATTTCCTACACCAAACGCGACGTCAAAGCTCCGCAGTTGGTAGCTCAATTGCAGCACACTTTCGATAACAATTTTTCGGGAGCAAAGGCCAGTGTCGCTCAAGTCAGCACTGGGCCACCTGCCGCTGCGTTTACGGTGCAGGTTTACGCCAATAATCGTCCCGCGGCGCTGAAAACTGCCAATGCTATCGCGGATTATATCAGTACCGCTCAGCTAACTCGCCCCAGCGGTAAACTAGCCCATTTTACTCACGTTAATCCCCCCAATGCCGATATCTATACTAGCGCTAACGGTAAGCCCATCGTCACGGTAACAGCCGGGTTTGACGGCAATGATACGACCACGCTGGTTAACCTCGGCCAAACTGCGGTCAAACACAAGTTTGATAGTGTCAAATTACGTAGCTACGGCTTACCGGCCAACGCCGTGAGCTTTGACATCGGCCAGGAATCAGAAAATCAAGATTCATTCAAAACCCTCGCTCTGGCGTTCCCCGTACTATTGTTCGTCATTTACTTGGTACTCGCCTTAGAATTTCGTTCGCTACTCCAGCCGTTGCTAATTTTTATGGCTATTCCGTTTAGTCTCTTTGGGGTGGTGGCTGGGCTCTACATCACCGATAACCCCATCAGCTTCTTTGCGCTACTGGGCTTTTTTGCGCTAATCGGATTGAGCATTAAAAACACCATTTTACTGACTGATTTCGCTAATCAAGCACGTCGTTCTGGCGCCGGTGCGATTGACGCCGCCGTTGCCGCGCTCGAAGAACGCTTCCGACCGCTTATTGCCACCAGCCTAATGGCAGTCCTGTCGCTTGTACCGTTGGCACTCACGAGCCCGTTCTGGGAAGGCCTGGCCGTGGTGTTAATATTCGGTTTATTGTCGAGTACTTTCCTCGTTCTAACCGTCTTCCCATATCTTTACCTTGGCGTCGAGCTACTGCGACGCAACATTTCTCCGCGCGCTTTCATTCGCTGGCTAGGGCCTACCATACTACTCGTTTTACTAGCCGCCAAAATTGTCGGAACGCCACTTGCCCTGACGGTCTTGCTGTTTTGCATCCTGGTCGCAAGCGCGCGTAAACCTCTCAAAGCACGGCGCGCTCGAAACTAATACGCTGGTGACTATGATCACGGAAAGTCCAATTGGCATTGGTCACACTAAGTACAGGTGCTAAGAAGAGTTCCAGATATAGCCCTCCACTCTAAGCTGTAATTAGCCGCCCTGAGGGGTTAGCGCCCGAAATTTGTGGATAGTGCGCTCCCATATGCGCACGGCCCGACGCCAGCTGGTCGCGCGCGACATCAAACTGCGCGCCGCAAAAGTCCAGGAGAAAACATTATGGAATATCTTATTCTGAAAATATTAATACGCCCAGGCCGTAACTCGGCCCGAAGGCAGGTCTGACAATGCGCTCGCGGCTACTTCTTACAATTTTAATATTTAACGCGGTGACAGCTATTGTTGGCGGCTTGCTGTTGATTGCCGGCCTCTTTAAACCACCCCAAGTTTGGTTAGTGGGCACGATTTTCTCCGACTACGTCGTCCCCGGTACTCTTCTAGCGGGTATAGTTGGTGGCAGCGCCCTGGCTGCAGCTGTGGAGCATATTACCAACAAACCGACCGCCGCCAGCGTCGCACTACTTTCCGGATTCATCACCTGCGCGTGGATTGTCGACGAAATCGCCCTTATCCAGCAGTACTCTTGGCTACAACTTGTCTACTTTACGCTCGGAGGACTAGTGATAAGCCTTTCTTACACCGATACCAAAACGTTATTTATCTATCGACATCAGCGCCGCTAACGAGGGCCGTATTCGCCGTGACAGGCTTGAATTGTAATGAAAAGCTAGGGCGAAAAGGACCTGTGGCAAACTTTTCGTACAAGCAATATGCGTAAACAACAACACATTTTATTAGCCAGCCCTGACAGTAGCGGTATATATTTAGTATAGTCACAGGGAGCTAGTGGGAGCCGGGGTGAAGAGGGTTTTAATTTTTATGTTCACTCAAAAAATACAGAGACAACTCGACATTATTTATCGCAGAAAGACTACCTATCATGCCGGCAGTTGAAACTCTTCGCCTGGACTTTCTTGCTCCCCCCGAACTAAAAGGAGCGAGCGAGCAACCCAATTCGGAACTAATTGTCCTGCCTATCGACGCCTGTGAGAAAGAAATTATCGAGGCCTTCCTTAATAATCAAATCGTAGTCCTTGAAGGAGGCACCGGCTGCGGTAAAAGCTCCCGGGTTTGCAAAATACTTAAGGAGGCCGGCTTTCCATCCGAAACCGCTGAGCCCCGTATTTTAGCAACCAGCAGTCTCGCTTCGCGGGTTCGGAATGAACAATCTATTATCCTTGGCTCCGACGCGACAAAAGTCGTCGGCTACCGAACGGCCAACGAACGCAGTGATCACCCCGACAATGAAATCTTATTCTTAACCGACGGGATTCTGGTGAACCACTACCTTTTTGAGCATCGGTCGAGCAGTAGACCAGCTTTCACTCCCATACTTGACGAGGTTCATGAAGGGAACCTCAATACGGAGGTACTCATGGGACTTATGAAGCTCAAGGCCGCCGCCGATCCAAATTTTAAAGCTATACTCATGAGCGCTACCATCGACACCAAAGTTTATGCCGACTTCTTCAAAGACGAAACTGGCAAGCCAGCCCCTATTATTTCTATACCAGGTCGAACCTACGAAGTAGAAGAACGGGACGGTGGTATGTTCCAAGAGGAAATCGTAAAGTATGCCCTCGCCGGTAACGTGGTTCTAAGCTTTGTGGGAGGTAAAGGTGACATTACCAAAACAAATGATGCGATCAGCGGACCACTTCGCAACAAGGCGAGGGTACTAGCGCTCCACGGCGATCAAACTTCCAGCGAACAAAATGAAATCTTTGTAATCGGTGACCTTCCCAACGTCATAACTTCCACAAAAATCGGCGAGACGAGTATAACCGTTCCAAATGGGGATGTAGTCATCGACAGCGGTTGGGAGAGAATTAGCAAAGTAATTAATGGCGTGGAATCGCTCATCTACCAGCGAACTTCCGCGGCCAGCGCTGACCAGCGCCGCGGACGAGTTGGACGCACTAAACCAGGTATATATGTCAGGACCCAGTTGGAGGGTTTCCCAAAGAACCTGCCGTCTCAAACTACGAAGGCCTACGACGAGCCGGCCATCCAACGCGAACGCTTGGACGGTATGTTCTTGAAACTAGCCCTGGCCGGAATTGATTTCAGTACGCTCGACACGCCCCACAAGGCCAACCCGGAAAATATGAGGGATGCCAAGCAACGACTAATTTGGCTTGGGGCACTTGCCGCCACGGGGGAGATCACTGAGGCCGGCCAAGATCTAAATTTCTTGCCGCTTGAGCCCAATCTGGCTTTGTCGGTTGTGACGGCCCGCGACCCCAAATATAGTGAATCAGTTGCGCTCCACGTCGCCGCTGCCGTCGCCGTCCAGGGTGCCAAAGGTATAGTGCAATACCATAAAGAGAGCCTCAAACGCTGGCAAGCCTTATCCGAGGGTCAGACCTCTGACGTCCAGCGCGAAATGGATGTCTTTGTTGTCGCCCTAAATAAAGCTGGTGATTTCTTTGAAGAACACGATATCACTGAAAAACGCTTTATCAGGGCCCGCGACACTTTTCTCAAATTATGTGAAGCCGAACAACTCGATCCCGCCAAACTCGGAGCGGTCAAGGATGAAACTGAGCGCGCCCAGATCACTGAATGTTTAATTGCCGGCGCCGATGAGATCATGATCGCCCACGATAAAGGCTTTATAGACCGCCGCGGCACCTACCGACGCTTAATGCCCGAAACGACCATACCTGAAGACACAAAGTTCGTAGTTGGATCGCCGTTCATGCTTCAAATCATGTCGGAGGTCAAAACTCCAAGGCCAACAAAAGGCGCCTCCAAAGAAGGAGCGCAAGTAATGCCCAAAAATATCGACACGGTTCGCGGCGCCAGTGCAATTGCCAGTGTGGAGCTCTTAGAGAAAGCAGCTCCCGAACGCTGCACTTATCGCATCAAAAAATCCGTTATCGGCAAGGATGGCAACGCTAGGATCGTCAAAGAGTTGTACTTCGACGACGTGGCAACGGGGCACACAAAATCCGAAGCGGCGGTTGGATCGGCTGAAATGAATGAATTCCTCATCCGCCGAGTTATTACTGGTGACCTGCCCAAAGCCGCCCGAGCGTTGCCAAAGGTGCTGGCGCTGCACGAAACCATTCGGGAGCTGCGCCAACTCGCCGTCCGTAGTCTCGACCCACTGGACGTTAAACCGATCATCGATTCACTCGTCACTAGCCTGAGCAGCCAATTACCCACATCTTGCACCAGTCTCGCCGACTTAGGTTCACGTCTGCCAGGCGTCGCGATTGAAAGCTTACTGGATTCGTCTAAAATCAGCCTAATATACGAGGAATCGCCCGATTCAATAACCATCGCTGGACTTATCGCAGACGTTGCTTACGAACCGAATAAAATGATCGTTACCATTTCGATCGATTCGTGGAATTTGTTGCCAGATCGTTTAGTGAAACGTTTTCCGAACCGCGAAATATTCCTCCGAGATATCACCGACGACTCTAAAGCCATACCCCTCGCCAACGCTTTTGGTTACGCCAACAAACATCTAAACATCGGTACTAAACGGCGCCGGCGCATGGCCAGGGCTGCCCGACGGAGCGCCAAGGCGATTGCCAAACCGTAGAACCTGACGGTAAATCGTAATAAAGCTCATGCTAACTGTACGTTATCTTACATACCGCTAGTGCTACGTTAACGTACCATCAGAGGAGTAAAGGAGGCTCCATGGGCAAAACTAAGCGACCGATACTTATTGAACAAGTGTTTCTGAACGACAATCTCAGCGAGAACGAACGCTAGCCCCTCAAGTACATAAAACTGTACATAGTACATATTCTAGCGAAAATTACCGAATTAATTTCGAAGTTATTTACCTATTTTAATGGTTTCGCCAGCAAGTTTATTTGCGAAGTAGCTATCGTGAGAAATATAGATTAGCGCCCCATGATATCCCATGAGTGCATTCTCAAGTTCCTCAATACTGGGGAGATCTAGGTGATTAGTCGGCTCATCAAGAATTAACAACTGAGGGTCATTGATGAGCATACGGATTAGTTGGAACCGGGCTTTTTGGCCGCCGCTGAGACGTTCGACGAGCATATCACCATCCGTCATTGGATTAAAAAGATAATTACCGAGTAATTGCTTTACTTTACGCTCATCGACAGGCAGGTCGGCGTCAGCCAAAACCTGCTCGATGGCAGCTGCTAGTTTCATCGGCAGGTAGCGACTTGAGATTTCCTGTTCGTAGAGCCCGATACGCAAATCGGTTTCGACCGCGATATGACCGACCAATGTTCGTGACGGTGATTTTGTGCCCCTGGCTTTGGCAACTATCGCATTGACGATTGTGCTCTTGCCGGCACCGTTACGGCCGTGTAGCCGGACGCGCTCACCCTCATGCAACGAAAAGGACACATCTTTAAATAATGCCGGCTGGCCATCATAACCCAGGCTCAACTTATCAATTTGTACAAGTAAGCGCGATGATTCGCTCACTTTGGCGTTGGTAGTAACTCGAATATTCGTCGCCTTATACTTTTCGTAGGCCGAGGTCATTTTAGTGTTGAGCGACCCAGCCGATTCCTGATCGATCCAAAATGAAGGCTTCTCGGCACCTGACAAACGCGCCAACTCGGCACCAGCCCGAATTTCTTGCGACTTAAAGCGCTTAATTGTGCCCGGGTCACGGGCTTTTTCTTTCATTCGACGGAAACGGACGATATCCTCGGTAAGATTACGCATTCGGCGCTGGGTCAAGTCATATTCGTTAACTTGGGCAGTGATTTGGTTGGTATTAATCGAAAGATACTGCTCGTAGTTGCCCTTAAACTGATAGGCTTGGCCGTCGCGTATTTCGATAATTTGGTCAACCGCCCGCAAGACGTCACGGTCGTGCGTAACGACCAACATAGCTTCTTTGCTGCCGTTCAGCCACTTGATGAATGCTTGTTTGGCAACGTAATCCATGTGGTTAGTAGGCTCATCAATCAGAGCTAAATCACCACGGCTGCGCTGAACTTTAATAAGCTCGATCATACGAACTTGGCCACCGCTCAGGTCCGACAAATGACTATGCATCTTGGCAGGATCGATTTGATAATCATCAAAAGCTTGTGATATTTCATCCTCAAGCTGGAAGTAACCCAAGTGATTAAATCGATCAAGTGCTTCAGTAAAACGCTGGATTTTACGAGTATCCGCCCCCATCGTTTCTGGGTAGGTATCAATAACATGGATGAGCGACGCATATTCAGGTAGATCTCCTTGAATATACTCTAGCGCAGTTTTAGCTTCGTAGCCGTGGTGTTCTTGACGGCTGGCTACCACAATTGCCCGGCGATTAATCGCTATTTCACCTTGGTAGTCAGTATCGGCACCCGTAATAAGATTAAAAAGTGTCGATTTACCGGTACCATTGCGACCAATCAATCCAACTTTTTCTCCTTTTTGGACATTGAACTGCAAATCCGTGTAGAGTGATTTATCGCCGAATGATTTTTCTGTAACATTAATAGACAAGAGCATAGCACTTCATTGTAACAGATACGGAGGCGATGACCACCCCTAGATAGGGTACACCTACCCAGCAAGATGCGCCGCTACTGAGCGTGTTTACGACGAGGATTGGCCGGTACCAACGATAAGCGGGCCATCAATCGATGATACATATGGGGAATAACGAGGCTGATGTAGATCAACAAAGGCGGAGCTTTAACGGCAGCTGGTTCTTCGGTAGTTAGCAAGAACAGGACGATACTACACTCCAGCCCGATGAACAAATCCGTAATTGGGATATAAGTTTGACGAATATCGACAAAGGTGGGCGAATTAATTCCGAGTAAAACCGTCAACAACAGGGTTAAGCCAAATGCCTTAAAAACTGGCCGTAAATCAACCAGCTGCATATAATCCGATCCATTTACGAGCGCCATTACCCCGACACCGAGCGCCAAAAGTGCAACGAGAGGATCAAGGGCAGCGACCTGACTAAACGAAAAGGGCACAGCCAGCCTGAGAGCCCCGATTGCTGTTAAACATGTGCCCAGAAATATCGTACCTTTTCGCATAATACCCCCCGTCTTCAAGACTAAGTAATTAACTTTAAGCGTAATATAGTTTACCGCTGCACAAAGGTCTGTCAAAAAGCTTACAGCTGTATTTTATGATTGGCCTATGCCTTATCAGGACGTGGGGCACTGACTGTCTCAACTACAGGCACGGCGGACTGCTCGGGATGCGTCTATTACCAAGCGGCCAAGCCGCACAAGCCGGCCAGTCCGCCGATTATAAATTCGCCGAGGAATTAATTCGCATAGCAATTGGTCAATCCACACAGCCGTCCATCACCGCACAATCCGATAAATTCTTAAAGTTATTGATTGCTTTTAGACAGTTCCGTAAAGGCGACAACCATCACCGTCTTAACTAGTCTTGTAACTTCACCTCTTGTGTGTCACAATATTGAGGCTAGAAAAGCTGCAATAGATTCTTATTTATAAGAGTTTTCTAGAGAATACAAGTAACGTTTCGCGAGCGAGGAGCAGCTAAGTGAGAGATATCGACCTTACCTCAGTGAACAAGAAAGAGGTAAGTACTAATGGCAAATAAACTTTTTGTCGGATCACTGGCTTATACCGCCACTGATGACGATTTGGCGCAATTTTTTGCAGCCGCTGGCACCGTTGTGTCGGCAAAAGTAATCATGGACCGCGACACCAACCGCTCTAAGGGCTTTGGTTTCGTCGAAATGAGTAACGATGACGAAGCTAAAGTAGCTGTCGACGAACTTAACGGCAAAGACCTCAATGGTCGTGCCGTAGCCGTCAGCGAAGCCCGTCCACAAGCTCCACGCGAGCCCCGTTCATTCGGTGGCGGCGGTGGCGGCGGTGGCGGCAAGCGCTACTAATAGCCGTACATCACAGTACATGAAAATCCCCCGTTTCGACGGGGGATTTTCATACTGTGAATGTATGCCCGAGCCATGATATAACTCCGTCTAGCATTCGCCCGTTGCTAGCTAAAAAATGCCCAGTCCAGTACTATGGGCACATGGATCATTTTTTCGTGTTCGTCGGGTCATTCTGGTTTTGGGACCCAAGCGGTAAATGGTATGTTTTTTGGTCTGGTTTTGGGAGCGATTTTGCTGAGTTCGCGATTCTAGGCAGTCTTTACACGCTATATTATCGTCATCGCTGCACGCGCTGCTGGCGATTAGCACACCATCCAGTTCAAGGCACTATTTTCAAAACTTGTCATAAACATGCTACCGTTGCAGACCATCAATACCTTATAAAAAAGCACATGAGCAAGTACCCAAAGCAGCACGAACTCCTTAATAGCTAGCCGAACTATAAAAACCGTGATTCGGAAAACATTTCCGACCCCTAGTTTGCGATGCAAGCACCGGTACTGACCCGCCGATATGATTTTTGAGCTTTGCTGAGTTCTCCTGTCAGGTAAGACGACGCGAGTGCATATCCATAATCGGACGAAGTATTGGATTTGCTGAATATGATACCCGCGACACGACCGTCCGGGAGGACAACTGGGCCACCAGAACTGCCTGGATTTACGTTCGTTTGGACCGCGTATATATTTCTTCCGATCCTGCCAAGGTCGTAAATATTTCTACCAAACACGCTAGCGTTATCGCGTATTAAACCGGGAGATACGGTGTAATTGCCTCCGGGATAGCCCAGAACAGCCACACTAGTATCAATAGCTATGTTCTCACGCGCCAAGGCCAGCGGCCAGCCGCCCAAGTTTTGAATCCGTATGACCGCGAAATCAATCCCTGGGTCGAACAACACCGGTACTCCTTCATAACTAGTATTGTTATATTTGATGATTGGACGGGTCGCTCCGGCAATGACATGGGCATTGGTGGCTACTAAATTAGGCGCCACGATAAATCCAGAACCGCTGATAAGCCCCCCACAACTAAAACTAGTAAGCCGGACCACGGACGGAGCAGCCTTAGTGGCCGCAAGCTCAACACTAGCAACCGAATAGTCGAATGAAGCCTGAGGCTTGGATTGAGCGAATACATATGGCTCTGCGTTTGGGTCGATTTGACGATTAAATTCCGCAAACACGGCCGGGACTGGAGGCAACACTTGCGTTAATGTCTGAACAATTCTAGCGTCATTTACGCTGTTACTCAGTCCGGCAAAAGGCAATCTGCATACCATCACGGCCAGCAGCCATATCGTCAATAGACTTCCTATGACACCTGGCAAAAAACCAAGCCATGTTTCGGTTTGCTGTAAAAATTTGTTCCGACTCAGCTTACTTCCAGGAAATGACCAGTGAATTTTTTGGGCAAAATCATACCCACGCATGGCAGTGTAAATAGCGGCTATGAGCACTAAGTTAGCATTGATGAGGGTCCGCAGCGTCCGGTCATGAATAGGCAATAGATACGGGAACAGCCAGCCGCCCACAAATAAGGCCCCCAAAAAACCAGCTACTATAAATACCTGCGTCAAAAGACCGATTTTGATGCTTGCATACACCGCCAAAGCTAGCAGTATTACAATGACGACATCTATCCAATTAAGTCCGAACATACTTGCTTCATATTATGCACTCACGCCTGAAAAAAACGCTATATTACTACATTTGGCCAAGATTTTACCAATAATTTCCCGACGAGACGTCACGTTACAAAAGTCGGAGACAAGCAGCTTTTCTAATTTTATTGATCCGGCCCGTCAAGCACTTTCACGATAGCCCCGTAGCCTGTACTATAGTATTGTCTATGCAATTCATTAAGACTACCGACAATGAACTTGGATCCAATAGTTTGTACCAACGGCTAGCCGAGCACCTGGAAAGGGGCAATAAAGTCTTGTGGCTTGTCTCGGGCGGCTCAAATATTGACCTAAGTGTCGCAATTATGCAGCGCTTGAGCCCAAGTTTGACCGCTAATTTAAGTATTCTACTCGCTGACGAGCGGTTTGGTCCCGTCGGCCACCCCGATTCTAACGCCACACAACTGCTGGCGGCTGGTTTTAATCACAAGCAAGCCACTATTCTACCCATTTTATTAGGTGTCAGCACGCTGGACGATAGTATCAGACGCTACGAAGATCTCGCACGTCAAGCCTTTAGTGAAGCCGACTATGTCATTGGCCAATTTGGAATTGGTTCTGACGGCCATATCGCCGGCATATTGCCAGGTTCACCAGCGGTAAGTTCGCGCGATTTTGTCGCGGCCTACCAATCCAACCCGTACACCCGATTAACCCTTACCGCCCGCGCCCTCAAGCGAATATCCGTAGCCTTCGTTTTTGCCTACGGTGACGATAAGCGCGAGGCATTGGAGAAACTCCGCGACAGTACTCTCTCCTACGATGCCCAGCCTTCTCAGATATTAAAAGAGTTACCAGAAGCATATGTGTATAACAACCAATTAGGAGGTACCGAAGAATGAAAATCGCTATACACGGGCTCGGCCGCATGGGCCGGCAAATCGCCCGCAAACTTGCCGAAAGCGAACATCAAGTTATTGCCCATAACCGCAGCCACGAACCGATCGAGGAAGCCGCCAGTTATGGGGCAACGGCCGCCTATAGCAAGCAAGAAGTCCTAGCTGCATTTGGGGAGGCACAAGTAATCTTGTGGATCATGCTGCCGGCAGCTATTGTCGATGAACAAGTCGATGAATGGCTTACGCTGGTTCCAAAAGGCAGCTTGTTTATCGATGGAGGCAACTCCGATTATCGTTTAACACGCCAGCTCGCTCAGCGGATAGAAGACCAGGGCTCACAGCTAGTTGATGTTGGCGTCAGCGGTGGAATTTGGGGTTATGCCAACGGCTTCTCGATGATGGCTGGGGCTAATGATCCGTCAGCTTTCGACACCCTTGAGCCGGTTTTGCAGACTTTATCCGCTCCGGAAGGCGCTTATGCTAATTTCGGGGCAGCCGGAAGCGGCCATTTCGTTAAAATGACTCACAACGCCATCGAATACGGACTCATGGAAAGTCTGGCCGAAGGCTACCACATACTTAAAGAGGGTCCATACAAAGGGATCGACCTGGCGAGCGCCGGTAGAGTTTGGCAGCACCATAGCGTTGTGACGTCATGGCTCAATGAGCTAGCCCAAGCCTCTTTGGCCGAAAACCCAGAGCTTGATGGTATCGACGGCTATGTCGCCGAGAGTGGTGAAGCGCGCTGGACACTTGAAACCGCCCAGGAACTTGGTATTGCGATGCCAAGTATTCAAGCAGCCTTTGATGTTCGCCTCGCATCGCAGCATGGCGAGACCACGTTTGCGACGAAGTTGTTGGCAGCAATGCGCAATAAATTTGGTGGCCACGAATTGAATAAATAATGGCAGATGCTATTACCCCTGGTCGTTTGCTTGATTCTTCACCCAGCAGTTTGGTAATCTTCGGGATTACGGGTGATCTCGCCAGCCGTAAGGTCCTGCCGGCCCTCTATCACTTACTGAAAGACAATTTGTTACCAGCCGATTTTGAGATTATCGGAACGAGCCGCAAGGCACTGACTATCGATGAGCTGCTGAAAGACGTCGAACTTTGCAATCTCGAAGACAATAACGTTTGCGACCCCGGTGCCTTGCGGGCTTTTCGCGAACACCTCCGAATCATCCAACTTGACCCGGCATCCGGCGAAGGATACAACCAGCTGCGCCAGACCCTTGATGACATCGAAACTGCCCACGGGGTCTGCATGAACCGACTTTACTACCTTTCGATTCCACCCCAGGTGTACGGATCAGTAGTGCGCTCACTCGGCGAGCATGGGCTCAATCAAGGGTGTCAGCACGGTAGTGCTGAGAGCCGTCTACTAGTCGAGAAACCGTTTGGTTACGACTATACCTCGGCCGAAGAGTTGATTGCGACAACCGCCACCACGTTCGAGGAAAACCAAATATTCCGCATCGATCACTACCTCGCCAAAGAATCCGCCCAAAACATTCTGACCTTCCGTCAGCACAATCCACTGTTTGCGAGTATTTGGGATAACCGCCATATTACCTCAATCGATATCGTTGCTTTTGAGAAAATCGGGATAGCGGGACGGGCCAACTTTTATGAACACATTGGCGCCCTGAGAGATCTAATTCAGAGTCACCTGATGCAATTGCTGGCCCTGACAACCATGGAACTGCCGAAGCAAATTGGTAACATAGCGGCAATTCACGCCGCGAAAAAAACTCTGCTCGACGCCATCGTGCCCCCGGCTGCCAATAACGTAACTGACGATGTAGTCCGAGCTCAATACGAGGGGTACCGAGAAGAAGTCGATAATCAAAGCTCTGTAACCGAGACATTCGTATCCATGCAGCTCAGCATCGAGAATGACCGTTGGCATGGTGTGCCTATGACGCTTGCAACCGGCAAAGCCGTGGCTCAAAAGCGCACCGATATCACAATTAGTTTTGGCCATGCCGGCACCGATGCTGCCAATAACCAGCTGACGTTTCGCATTCAACCGAATGAAGGTATCGATGTACAGCTGTTAGTCAAGAAACCTGGTTTTGATGACGTTGTCCATCCGGCCAGTATGGATTTCAGCTATGTCGCGACTTTTGTCGGCGACCACGGACACCCGGACGCCTATGAGCGCGTTTTGGTCGACGCGATTCGGGGGGACCATACGCTATTTGCGACCAGCCAAGAAGTATTAGCTAGCTGGCGAATCCTACAGCCCGTTTTGGACCATTGGACCAAAGACGATAGCGATCTACTGACCTACCCGACTGGGTCAAAAGGACCTGTCCGTCCTTAGTCGGACTTTATGGTCTTTATCAGCGGTCATGGGGAGAGCTAGTTAGCTTATCCCATCGGCCGCAAAAACATTGATTCAGATAGGTTGTTGCGAGTTATAATACACTCAACCCAGTAGCCAACTACTACGGGAGAACCTAGCAGACTAATAATGGGTTTATCAAATTAGATGATATTAGATGGAATTATTATTTTGTTCGCCATCAGCGCCTTACTACGGGGCCGCGAGATTGGCTTTATCCGGCAAGCTTTTTCAACGGTTGGATTTTTTGGTGGATTATTCATTGGAGCATTACTGCAACCCGAGACGGTTAAACTTGCCCATAGTCCGAGCACTCGGGCTTTTGCGACTCTCGCAACAACGGTCGGGATGGCACTACTATTAATGACCCTCGGAGAAGCCCTGGGTATTCGCGTCAAACACCGTGTTCTGCTCAATAGATTGAACCACTTTGACAACCTATTTGGATCAGTATTGAGCGTCACGACCCTGTTACTTGGCATCTGGCTCGGGGCCGCCATCGTCAGCTCGCTGCCAGGCATAAATACCCAAACGGCAATTCAGAGTTCGCGTATCGTCACGGCGCTCGACCGTAACCTGCCATCGGCACCAACCGTCATTGCCAGCCTGGGCAGATTAGTCGACCCGAATGGGTTTCCGCAGGTTTTCATCGGCAGCGAGCCGGGCCCGAGTAAGCTATTGCCATTGCCCGATCTTGGCGCGCTCGGTGCGGCCGTAAGTAGCGACCGATCATCAGTCGTGAAAGTCGAAGGACAGGGCTGTGGTGGCATCGTTGAGGGCTCCGGTTTTGTCGCGGGGCAGGGACTTGTTATCACCAACGCTCATGTTATCGCCGGCATTAAACAGCCCTACGTCATCGATGCGAATGGCACACACTCGGCGACGCCGGTGTGGTTCGACCCTAACCTGGATTTTGCCGTCCTGCGCGTTCCTAATCTGGCCGGACGGCCACTTGTCATCGCCAACCGATTCGTACCAGCTGGTACCGCCTCGGCTGTACTCGGCTATCCCGGCGGAGGATCGTTTAGTGCGAAACCGGCCATCGTGCAAAACCAGTTTACGGCCAGCGGCCGGGATATTTATGGTCGAGGCAACACCAGCCGCGACATATATGAAGTCCAAGCCGATATCATCCCAGGCAACTCAGGCGGCCCACTCATCGCAGCCGATGGCAGCGTCATCGGTTTAGTTTTTGCGCAATCCACTTCTTACGACCACGTCGGCTATGCGCTTAAAAATAACCAGATCACTAGCGAACTTCGTCAAGCCATCGCCCAAAATCAGGTTCATCGTACCGGGACTTGCGCCGAATAGTTTTTCTTGATTAGACAGGGGCGAGATCACTAATTTTAACCATAATCTGTTACAATATTTACACGTTTTAAAATCCAAGCAATGAAAAAGCAGAAAAATTATCTTCGCATAGGTGCCGAAGCTCCCGCCGAGTTTCTGGATCGTTCTGTCTTGGCAACTCAACAGATTACAAATGGACTGCAAACCGGCAAAGTCATGCGTAAAACTGAGGATTATTGGCACATGCTCGGGCCGGGACTGACAACGGGTGCGTCGGATGATGACCCTTCAGGCATCGCCACCTATTCCCAAGCAGGAGCCCAATTTGGTTTTCAATTTCTCTGGCTCGCCGCTTGGACGTTTCCCATCTCGGCAGTCGTGCAGGAAATGTGCGCCCGCATTGGTCTCGTTACAGGGCGGGGGCTGGCCGGTAATATCCGCGTCCACTTTAGCCGCCGGATTTTATATTTTTGCGCTACACTACTTTTTGCTGCCAACGCCGTCAATATCGGCGCCGATCTTGGCGCAATGGCCAAGGCCGCCCAACTACTCAACCCCCAGCTGAATTTTGGTGTGCTCGTGGCAGGGTTCACCGTCGTTAGCCTTTTCCTCCAGATTTATACCCCCTATGTTCGCTATGCCCGCTACTTGAAATGGCTAGCTTTAGTACTGCTCGCCTACGTATTTTCAGCGATTTTGGCTCATCTACAGTGGGGGGATGTCATGTCACACGCTTTTGTCCCTAATTTGCATATCGGCAAACAGGGTATCATCCTGTTGTGCGCGATCCTCGGCACGACAATTTCACCATATTTATTTTTTTGGCAGACCTCGCAAGAAGTTGAAGAGCAAATCATGCAAGGCAAGACGACTCTCGCCGAACGAAGCACTGCCACCGCGCCAGCCGATATCAAAAGTATGCGCATTGACGTCTGGTCTGGCATGTTTTTGAGCGAAGTAGTAATGTTCTTTATCATTGCGGCGTGTGGCGGTATATTGTACACCCACGGCATCACCAACATAACGAGCGCTGCCCAAGCCGCCGAAGCTCTTCGTCCGTTTGCCGGTAATGCTACATACTTCTTATTTGCCATAGGCATTATTGGTACCGGTCTGTTAGCTATCCCCGTGTTAGCCGGCTCGAGCAGCTACGCTCTATCAGAGAGTTTCCGTTGGCGCGAGGGTCTATACCGCACCATTCACCAAGCCTATGCGTTTTACGGCATTATCATCACTTCAATGCTGATCGGCCTCGCCATGAACTTCCTAGGCATCGACCCAATCAAGGGCTTAATCTACGCCGCAGTCGTTAATGGTCTCGTCGCTCCAATCGTTTTATGCTTGATCGTCATAATGAGTAGCAATAAAAAAGTCATGGGGCATTGGGTTAATAAACGCTCAACCACTATATTTGGCTGGATAGTCACTGCCGTTATGGCGCTGGCCGGCTTCGCTGCCATCTACGCTCTCGTCACACCTAACTAACTACTCGGGACGCAGGGCGTCAATCGGGTCTTTACGGGCAGCCTTGAGGGCAGGGATAGTCCCAAAGATGATACCAACGGCCAATGAAACACCGGTCGCAATCACCACAATCTGCCAACTAATCACTGGTTGAAGATTCGTGAAAAGCCGAAGGCCCAAATCGACAGCGAAGGCCACACCGATACCGATAATTCCACCGCTCAAACTCAGCACACTAGATTCGATGATAAACTGACTTAGGATTTGTCGGTTGGTTGCGCCGATCGCTTTCCGAATGCCAATTTCATGCATCCGTTCAGTTACGGACACAAGCATGACATTCATGATACCAATTCCACCCACGAGCAACGATATTGCCGCCACACCGCTGATCAACTTAGTCAACAAGTCAACGATACTGTTACTGGCAGCTAGATTCTGATTTTGCTGCAGGACAGCAAAATCAGCCTGTCCACCGTGGGCTTTTTTTAGTCGCGACTGCAGCGCAGTCACAACTTGGCTGGTTTGACTGCTATGGGTCGGTTTTGCCAGTATTTCGTATGTCGATGACGTATTACCCGTCAAACTTTGAGCGATGTCATAGGGGATAAAAATAGCATTATTAAACGAGGCTTCTTCCGACAGCGGCGTCGCTGAAAAGTCGTTAAAAATACCGCGAACAATGAACTGCTGGCCGTGAATGCTGAACTCACTACCCAACGGCACATCCTCGTTAAACATAGCATTGGCGGCGTGTGCCCCCAAAACAGCGGCATGTAAGCCAATATCTTCATTGGTCAAAAACGCCCCATAGGCCATCGATTGATTCAGCAAGCTAGGCAAATCGGCCGTCGTGCCGATAACCAGCCCGTCCCGGTAAGAACCGTTTTCACCCCTTATGTCACCGGTTACGACGCTGAGTGGCACTGTCGTGCTGACGCCTTGGGTCTTTGCGATTATCGTCACGTCGGCGGCGTGCAACGAACCGGTTATATTGACGCCCGACAGTAGATTTAAATCAGCATTAGCTGTATCGCCACCCGCATGAATTGTAGCTGGCCTAACTGTAATCAAGTCATTGCCAAGGTGGTGAATCTGACCAGTAATTTGCTGTTTGATGCCTTCGCCGATACCGACAATCGTGATGACCGAGGCGACTCCGATAATAACCCCGAGCATTGTCCAAAAATTGCGCCACTTCGCCCCGCGCACTGAATCAATTCCAGCCTTAACATGGCCGCCCGTTAGTGATTTCATCGTTTCTTCCCTTGGATCGGCTTACGTTTCCGGGCCGATTTGCTGGTTTTGGGCCTCCGGGTGGTACGCCCGACCGGTTTGCCCGGAAGGGCTTTCATAAGAGCTGACACACCCGCTAAATCATCCTCTTCGGTCGTAGTAGGGAAGGTATATAAAGTTTTACGAGCAGTACTGGCCACTTGGCCAAGCGTCGTCTTCTCGTCGTGAACAATGGCACCGTCGTGCATGTAGACGACTCGGGTGGCATAGCGGGTAAGCTCGGGATTATGGGTCACGAATAAAATCGTATTACCGGTTTTATGAATTTCGCTCAACAGTTCCATGACCAGTCTTGACCCGGCGCTATCGAGATTCCCAGTCGGTTCATCGGCGATTATTAACATCGGTTCATTGACAAGCGCCCGGGCAATCGCGGCGCACTGTGCCTGGCCGCCGCTGAGCTGACCTGGCAAGAAATACTCACGGTTCTGAATACCAACTCGGTCCAGCATATTACTGGCTTGTTTGAGCCTCTTCGTCAACGAAACTCCTTTGTAGGCTAGCGGCAAGGCGACATTCTCCAGCACGGTCAGCCGAGGCAATAAGTTGAATGACTGAAAGATAAATCCAATCGAATCACGCCGCATTTTGGCTGCTTGGTTTGGCCGCAGCCGGGATGCCAGCCGCTCGTTAAGCTTGTAGACACCGTGGCTCGGGCGATCGAGCAGACCAATCACGTTCATGAGTGTGCTCTTGCCTGAACCGCTGGGACCCATAACGGCTACAAATTCACCTTTTTCGATTGTCAAAGTAGCTTCATCTAACGCAAGAGTGGTGGCATCACCAAAGCCGTAGATCTTACTCACTTCCTGTAAATCAATTAACGCCACAGTTGTATCCTCGGCGTGTTCACTAAGGATACCTGCCTAATTGCCTTGCAAAGTGCTAGTCCGTCAAAAATATTAACTATTGCCGGGGGATGGGGTTGGAGATGAAAGAAGATATGTGATTGGTTCATAGGTTGCTACTTAGTTTAAACTGTATTTTGCCATCTCTGCAAGCTACTAATGTAGTAATTTCCTCGATTCTATTCGAAAACTTTGCCTGGCCGCAGTTATTTGGTACTCATAAACGCATCCGTAGAGCGAGTTAATCGATAACTTCGAGTATAATGACTCAAGCTAACCTAAACGTAGCAACTCGATACCTTACAATATAAACGTCTCGGTTTTATCCGAGGCGCCCGCCAGTCCAAAATGACGAGAGTAAGTTTTTACCATTTTGAAAGGTAAAAAGTAGCTTAAGGCCGAAGATTTTGTCACCCAGCATAGCTCGGCAGTGATTTGGGTTCCAGCAAGGAGGGGTCGCCTAGTGGCCTATGGCGCACGCTTGGAAAGCGTGTTGGGCGCAAGCCCTCGAGGGTTCAAATCCCTCTCCCTCCGCCAAAATAATAAGGCCTACGCTCGTAGGTCTTATTATTTTGGACCAAGTTAAGAATTTTGTCTGATGATATACAGCGAACAAGACGATTCGCCTCACGCCTTACACCCACAGTTCGACGTGGGGAGATTAAGCATGTAGCGTGTTATTGCCGTTCGCCAAAGGCTTTGATTGGATTGACTTTTTACCGCTCGGCCGTCTCGAAGCCGTCCAAAAACCAACCTACTGTGATTGCTCCAGTATCAATAGGGAAGTGTTACAATTAATATAATTATGCTTCTGCTTTCATTCTTCTCATGGTGGTACGGTATAGGCCTAGCCGGGCTAATTCGTAGTATCCGTCGGCAGATGCAACAGCTGGCCGATATGTTTTCAGTAGCCATACTATTTCGAACCTTATTGGCACCCTGGCGGCGCATCATTACATACCCGGGGGCGGGACTCGAAGCCCACGTGCGGGCCATGCTAGACAATATGGTGAGCCGAGTAATTGGGTTGTTTGTCCGAGTCATTGTACTGCTAGCGGCGGCGGTGTTATTCACCTTACTTGCAGTTGTAGGCGGGCTCGAGATAGTACTATGGCCTTTACTGCCGGGGCTCGCCTTGGGATTAATCGTATGGGGTCTTATTTAAAATGACTAGCCTCCACCTTAATTCCGTCCGTGCTAAAAAAGCCAGAATCGGCAAACGTCTTGGCACGACCAGTTTTCGAGTACTCTTACTAATAGCTGGTGCCCTATTGGCTGGGGGCTTTAGTCTCATCAGTCTAGACCACGCGATCGGCTATACTCTCGGCGGGTTGGGCCTCCTTAGCTATATGCTTGCCCAGTGGATCCAAAACGACCTTTTGACTATTCGTCCAACCGGTGATTCGCTTGACGATCGACTCGACGGAGCAGTATTACAGCGGCTTGGCCCTGGCTTGGCATTAAGCCCACAATCAATTTGGCAAGCCCTGCAATCGCACTGGCAAGTCGTTTTTTTCACAAATCACCTGCTCGTCCCGGGTGACCTCATCTTCCAGAATCTATCGAGTGACGAAGGCGATCTGGCGGCCGTGTGGGACGCCGCTTCCAGTTATGCGGCCAAAACAAGTGAACAGACAATAGAGCCGGGCCACATTGCAGCCGCGTTGATCACAACCTCACCAGCAGCTATTACCCTTCTGGCTAAAATCAAACATTTATCGAAAGATGTCGACGCAATTCTGCAGTGGCTCAGTGACGATCTCCACCAGATACGTCGGAAGCGACAAAGCTTTGGTGGCATCGGACGGGATTGGGCTAGTGGATTTACACCGCGTTTAAATCAGTTCGGGCTCAACATCAGCCAATCAATTGAGCGCCATGGTGCCCACTTTGGGCCGTTGGCAGAAAGCCAGGGCGTCAATGCTATTAAACAGGCCTTTAGTCACGGGGCCGGGGCAGTGGCCCTGATTGGAGAACAGGGCATCGGCAAAACTAGCCACGCCTACGCCCTGGCGCAAAACTTGCTGGCCGAAACCCATGATCGCAATCTCGAACACAAACAAATCATTAGCCTGAGCCCAGCGCATATTATCTCGGCCGCCCAACACCCCGGCGACCTAGAGTACCTGGTGACCTTGCTGATGAACGAAGCCTCACACGCTGGCAATATTATTTTATTTCTTGATGACGCCCAGTTATTTTTCGAAAATGGGGCCGGCTCATTTAATGCAACCCAGATCCTGCTGCCTGTTATGCAGTCCCGCGCCGTTCAATTCATACTAGCAATCACTCCAATCGACTATCAAAAACTCCGGGCCACCAACCCGGCCTTTGCCGGCCTATTGACTCCGGTGGTTTTACAAGAGCCCAACGAGTCAGCCACCCTCGAAGCCCTCACTGGGGCAGCGACAAACTTTGAGATTCGTCAAAAAGTACTAATTACCTACGAAGCACTCCAGACTGCTTATCGGCTGAGCGGGCGCTACGAACAAGACATCGCCTATCCCGGCAAGGCGATCAGCTTACTCGAACAATCTTTGGCTCATAGCACTGATGGACTGGTCAACGCCGCATCAGTCCAAGCCGCCATCGAACAAACCAAGGGCGTAAAAGTAGGCGACGTTGGCTTAGCCGAAACTAATCAATTGCTAAATCTAGAAGACGATATCCATAAACGGATGATCAATCAAACTAGAGCTGTGTCGGTAATCGCTAATGCGCTCCGACGCTCACGAGCTGGTGTGAGCAGCCCGAACCGACCGATTGGTAGCTTCCTGTTCTTAGGGCCAACTGGCGTCGGTAAGACAGAGCTTGCAAAAGCAATTGCGGCGACTTATTTCGGCGACGAATCGAACATGATTCGGCTCGACATGAGTGAGTACCAGCAAGAGAGCGATGCGACACGGCTGCTCAGCGGCGGTGAACACGAGACGAGTAATTTACTGCTGCAAATTCGCCGGCAACCCTTTAGTGTTGTGCTACTCGACGAGATAGAGAAGGCTCACCCCAATATTCTCAACCTCCTCCTGCAACTGCTCGACGAAGGTAAACTAACCGATAATAAAGGCCGGGTTGCTTCCTTCAAAGACGCAGTTGTAATTGCCACAAGCAACGCCGGAGCTGACACCATTCGGGCGCGCATTGAACGAGGTGAATCCCTAGAAACGTTCGAGGCTGCCTTTGTCGACGAACTGATTGCCAGCAGCCAATTCCGACCAGAACTACTTAACCGTTTCGACGAAATTGTTTTGTTCCGCCCACTCAAACCGACCGAACTCGGCCAAGTCGTACGTTTAATGCTCGGCGATATTAACCGCACATTGGCTGTCAAAAATATCAGTATCGAGCTAACCGATGAAGCGATTGCTAAAATTGTCGAAGTCGGTAATGATCCCCGACTTGGTGCCCGCCCAATGCGCCGGGCCCTGCAACGGGCTGTCGAGGATACTGTCGCTAAGAAAATACTTCGTGGCGAGGTTAACCCAGGTGATCACGTTTTGCTCGATACTCCTGACTTACCCCTCTAATCCGATGCTCATACCGCACTAACTCTCGGTCGCTTTGGCCGACAGGAAACGTGTCTTATTTACCCCGTACGATCGCGCCTTGTCAGCAGCAATATGGACGAGGAGGGATCTTTTCAATCTACTTCGCAGGCCTGGTGTCGGGCTATGACTAGCTTATGATGCACCGATAGTGGTACCGATTGCTTGTTTGAGCACTGCCTGTCGAATGTTGTTGGTTATGTTGGCGTTAAAAACAATGATAGGCAAGTTGTGTTCGAGCGCCAAACCCATCGCGGCCTTATCCATGACTTTAATATTGTCGTCGACTACCGCTTGTTGGAATGTCATATAATCAATTTTGGTTGCCTCCGGGAATTGGGTAGGGTCTTTATCGTAGACACCGTCAACTTTGGTGGCCTTGAGCACAACTTGACAGTCAAGTTCAAGCGCTAATGATACGGCGGCGGTATCGGTTGTCAAATAGGGCCGTCCAATGCCTCCCGCTACTATCACGACGCGGCCTTTTTTCAAATGGCTTTCGGAGCGACGGTGAGTAAATTGGTCGGCAATTTGATCGGCCTTGATAGTCGAAACGACACGAGCGGAGACGCCAGCATTATTAAAAATATCGCTCAAAGCTAACCCGTTCATCATCGTAGCGAGCATCCCGATGTTATCGGCCGTGACTCGCTGTATGCCATGTCCGACGAGCTGAACACCGCGGGCATAATTGCCACCCCCGACCATGATGACGACTTGGGTGCCACTATCAATGACCTTTTTAACTTCATTGGCGAGCCAGGCACTGAATTCTGCGTCGATACCGCTTTCGAATTTACCAGCTAATTGCTCGCCAGAAAGCTTGAGTAACACGCGAGTGTAAGGTTGGGTATCCATCTAAATATCTAGTTTACCAAACAATCTCCTCACAGGGTAATGTTTGGCACTTTACCATTGAGGGTTACACGCTATACTATGCTCATGATTAAGATTTATTCTTGGAACGTAAATGGCATCCGGGCCGTCGCACGGAAGGAGTTGTGGCTGCCGTTTATTGAAGCTGAGAGCCCTGATATACTCTGTCTGCAAGAGATTAAAGCCAAGATGGATCAGATCGACCTTCCGCTGAAAGGTTATTCAGCTTTTTGGAATTCCGCCGAAAAACCCGGTTATTCCGGCACCGCAATTTTAAGTAAAATTGCTCCGATCCAAGTCGTCAACGGCTTTCCGCGTGACATTATTGAAACGTTTAAAGTAACCGGCGATATTTACGGTGACCCCAATCTCGAGGGCAGGGTGATGGCCGCTGAATACGAGAAATTTTGGCTTGTCACGGTCTACACACCAAATGCCAAAGATGATCTAAGCCGCATCCCGCTTCGCCACGCTCATTGGGACCCGGCCTTTTTAGCCTACTGCCAACAACTCGAACTATCCAAACCAGTCGTATTCTGCGGTGATCTTAATGTCGCACACACCGAGAATGACCTTGCTAACCCAAAGTCCAATCGCGGCAAAAAAGGTTTTACTGATGAAGAACGGTCAGGCTTTCAGAATTACGTCGCCGCCGGCTTTGTCGATACGCTCCGCTTGTTTAAACAGGGCAGCGGTTACTATAGCTGGTGGAGCTATTTTTCTCATGCTCGTGACCGCAATGTTGGCTGGCGCATCGATTACTTTTTAGTTTCAGCTAGTTTGAAAGCAAGCGTGAGAAAGGCAGCGATCCATTCCGAAGTCTACGGATCAGACCACTGTCCAGTCAGCATTACTCTCGCAGTCTAGGTAAAACTTTCGGGTGTCCATTGCAGCATTTCTAGCCTGTTGTCGAACACTATCGCCTCGGTCTTAAGCTGCTGGACCATGGTGGTGGCCAGAGGCAGAGTTTCATTGGCATAGCGCGGCATCTCTTCCATCAGACATTCAGCAACAAGCAATAAATTTGACGCTTTCTTAAACACAAGGGCCTGGAAACCGTTAAAATGATGAGCTTTCACCAAGAAGACCGCCATTTCGTGAGTTAGCTTAGTCCCGCCGGACGCTGCCGAGACCAGCCTGTTTGTGAGTGCCTGGCGCAGCAAATCTCGTTCAACTGTCGTGGCTTGAACAATCTTGACAGAATCATCGTTAGTTTCAAATTTCATAAATTATCCATATGATACTCGTTTTTTTACTTATACCTAAGCAGAATTAACACTCAGTGTGTCTGTTACACTTAGCGTAGACACTCAATGTAAAATCGAAAGGAATCCCGATGACACCCGACATTCATACCCTGGGCGAACTGGCTCTAGACGTCGGGGACGGCCACACACTCTATGTGCAAGATTGGGGCTACCAGGCCGCGGCAATGCCAATCATTAGCCTACATGGTGGCCCGGGCAGCTCGGCCAAAGATAACCACAAATCCAACTTCGACCCCACATCTCAGCGCGTCATATTTTTTGACCAGCGCGGCTGTGGCCGCAGTACACCATACGCTACACTCGAGTACAACACGACAGACGACTTGGTGGCTGATATCGAAAAAATCGCCGACCGGCTAGACCTCACTACATTTATGTTAGTCGGCGGATCATGGGGTTCATGTTTAGCATTGGCCTACGCACTAGCTCACCCCAAGCGCGTCAAAGCCATGATGCTGCATGGAATTTTTACCGGCTCCCAAGCCGAGAACGATTGGCTAAATGATGGTCAGTTCCATTCTTTTTTCCCAGAGGTATGGAAAGAATACCTCGCCGCAACGCCAGCTGAACATCGGGCCAAGCCAAGCGCTTATCATTTCGCCCAAATTCTCGGCAAGAATGCCAATCGTGCCAAGACATCAGCATATGCCTTCGAAAGACTGGAAGGCTCACTAATCAAGCTCGACGACCGCTTTAGGATGGAACCAATCGGAACATACGACCCCTCTGGCATCCGCCTCGAAGTTCACTACCTCATGAACGGCTGCTTTATGCCCGATAACTTCATTCTCGATCACGCCGAGCGACTGAAAATGCCGGTATGGCTAGTGCAGGGGCGCTACGATATGGTGTGCCCGCCTATAACTGCCTACAAGCTCCACCAGAAACTACCCAATAGTCATCTGATCTGGACACTCAACGGACACAAAGCTGAGCACGAAGCTGCCACCGTATTAAAGTTATTGCTGGAACAAGTCAGCCTCGGGATATCATGAGCACCCTTCGACCATTTGCTGTTTTTGACCTTGACGGCACGCTCATCCGTTGGCAACTCTATCACGCTATTGCCGACGAGCTGGCCAGGGAGGGCCACTTTGGAGTTGTTGAATACGAGAAGGTACGTCAAGCCCGCCTTAGTTGGAAGCAACGGGCTTCATCTAACTCATACGCCGATTATGAGCAAACCCTGATAGATCTTATTGATGTCGCAATTAGTGGCATAAGCGTCATTGCTTTAAACCGGGCCTGCCAAGCGGTGCTCACCGAATACAAAGACCAGGTTTACACCTTCACTCGTGACTTGATTAGTCGCTTAAAAAGTGAGGGCTATTTGTTATTTGCGATCTCGGCTTCGCAAACTGAAATCGTCAAGCTTTTGGCAGAATATTATCAATTTGACGACTACGGGGGCTCTGTCTATGAAACCAAGAACGGATACTACACCGGTAGTAAGGTGCTGATGAAACGCGAACGCAAACCGGCATTCTTGGGTACACTCGTCACTAAACACCAAGCGACGTGGGACGGGAGTATTGCGGTCGGAGATAGCGAAAGCGACATCCCAATGCTGGCGAGCGTGCAGCGCCCCATTGCTTTCAACCCTACACAGAAATTATTCGAACACGCCAAGCAAAACGACTGGAAAATCGTCATTGAACGAAAAAACGTGACCTATGAATTATCGCCTGGCTCCGCCGGATACTGCTTGGCCGAGTAAACAGCCGATCTGTAATCATCTCGCGGACTAATCGCCGAAGTTAGTGGCCTTTTAACGGCGGCCGATCATGTTACTATACATTGATGGACCGTGGCTATTGGCATAAGCAAACAACCTCTGAACCTCTCTTTCCTAATCTGCAATGGAGTCGCCCCGAGAACCGACAATTTGCTGGTAAATTATTAATTGTTGGCGGCAATGTGCACGGCTTCGCTGCTGCCGCCGAAGCCTACGGCTTAGCCGAGAAGGCCGGTATCGGCACGGCCCGAGTACTCCTGCCAGATGCCCTACAAAAAACCGTCGGCCGGATATTTAGCGCTGGTGAATACGCCCCGAGTACGCCGAGCGGCAGTTTCGGCCAAAGTTCGATTGGCGAGCTACTATCAATGTGCCTTTGGGCCGATGGAGTATTACTGGCGGGCGATCTGGGGCGTAACAGCGAAACTGCCATTCTACTCGAAAGCTTTGTCGCCAAATACAGTGGACAGGTTACCATAACTCGCGACGCAGCCGATTATTTTACCAGCACTCCGAGCCATATTTTGGAGCGGCCTAATACCTTATTAGTCATTAGTTTTGCCCAGCTCCAAAAGCTCGCCGTGCAGGCCAAATATCCGGCGGCTTTTACGTTCGATATGGATTTGCTGCGCTTGATTGACCAGCTTCACGAATTTAGCTTGCTCTACCAGTTAGCCATTATTGTACGTCACCTCAACACCGTTGTCGTTGCCATGCAAGGAGAAGTCAGCACCACTAAATTGCCCACCGACGAGTTGGCGTGGCGCTTGGCAACAGCAGCCCGGGCCAGTGTGTGGTGGCTGCAACAGCCATCAAAAGGGTTTGAAGCTTTAAGTACGGCAGTTATCGACGGGACAGTTCAGGCATAATATTAAGGGCCAAGTGGCAGCTTAATGAGTTATTGGATGGATCACCAGCACCGCTAAACCGCCTAGTTAACGAATTGGCTACTGAGGCTCCTTGACCGCCGGGAGGAGAGATCGTTCCATATATAGTATTTATTCTGGACCATTGAAAAAGACCGGCAATCCGGTCTTTTTCAATGGTGGGCGAGGAGGGAATCGAACCCTCACTCCGTAAGGAACACGATTTTGAGTCGTGCGCGTATACCAGTTCCGCCACTCGCCCGAGTTATTAACTATTTATTGCTTGCGCGCTGGTAGGTTACAAGGGGTCATTGTACTATACTTAAGCCCATGGAGCTAGCATAAGCTCGAACACGTAACTATGGATACTGACTCCAAAAATCCCCAGCCAAATAACCCAGCCGATTCCAGTAGAGACGCGGCCAATTTGATTCGCCAAAAAGTTGCCCAAATATATGCTGACGAACCGAACGCCAGTAGGGAGGCGGCTGAAGCCCAATCAACTACAGTACGTAGCAAGCATCAGCAATTTATGTATGATCTCGGCACCTCCGGCAAGGATTTAGCGACAATCCAAACAGAGTGGCATAATTATTATATTGACTTGCCAAGTGCCGAAAAACACCAAGTCTGGCGGGAATTTTATGAGAGCAGTACCACCATCGACGCTCCCGCGGTTACCGAAACGCCCATCAACACTTCGGCTGCCCTCGCCTTAGCCAAGCACAAGAATCGGGTTATCACCACGGGGCACATTAAGTCGGCCGCGCGCATCAATAAACGTCCCCGGCGCGATCTCCGCAAACCAGCAGAGATGCGTAGCGCCATCCGAGATACCGTCAGCGGCGGAGGCAAGCTAACTGCCAAACACCACCTACAATCACTTTTCTTTGGGCTCGGGATCGGCAGCCTAGTTCTCGTCGTCTTCCTATTTAGCTTTTTTAATGAAGTTATTATCGCCCCCTTCATACAGCCCAGCCGGGTTGCGTCGGCCACCCCAATCATCGTCGACACCAACACGGTTGCGCCGTCGGCCACCCCGGAAGTCATCATTCCAAAAATAAACGTCGAGATACCCGTCAACTACGATCAAACATCGACCAGTGAAGCTTCAATCGAAACCGCGCTAGAAGATGGAATCGTTCATTATCCAACAACGGTCAAACCGGGAGAGCAGGGCAACGCGGCCTTTTTTGGGCACTCCAGCAACAATATATTTAATAAAGGGAAATACAAATTTGCATTTGTATTGCTGCACAGTTTAGTGCCAGGTGACACCTTTTATTTAACCTCGAACAGCAAAGTATATGTCTATAAGGTGATCAGCAAGACGATTGTGCCACCGACCGAAGTCGGGGTCCTCGGACCAGTTCCTGGGCAAACGGCGACCGCCACACTCATTACCTGTGACCCCCCCGGCACGAGTGCTAATCGTTTAATCGTGGTTGGCCAGCAAATCAGCCCGGATCCCGCAAGCAACGTTGCCGTTGCCCCCACCAGCACTCCCGTCGCTACTACTGCCGCCTTACCCGGCAACGGTCCGACATTGTTTGGGCGCTTCATGTCGACTGCCATTGGCAAGTTTATCGGCATAGTCTTCATCGTAATCGCTTTTGTCATGACAGTTCGTTGGGTCACTAAACCCAAACGCCAAAATCGTTAAGACTACACTGAAGTAGATCTTACAAACGATTAGACGTTTTGTTACTAATTTATCGCCGCAATACTAATGTAGGAGGTTTTCCGGGGTAACGCATATATATAACAACCGGGTTAAGACCGCAGAGATTTGAAAACGAAAGACATATTGTCCGGCTTTCAAATTCAGGGCTGAAGGTCTTGGAACTTTCACGGAATCAATAAGGACGCCTGCGACAAATTGAATTGCCCAGCGACCGCTTCCGGAGCGATGAAGTATAGGTGTTGATAGTCGGGAGCAAAAAACGGCAGGTAAGCCGATGCGGCAGTGACTAGTGACTGCATATTCGTATCGTCATAGTCAAAAATTAACAGTTTGCCGCCACTGACATAGCTTAATCGGTTGCCGTCCATCCAAGCAGCGTGTGCTTGCGGGGTATCGAGCGGTTGGGTGGTTATATAATTATAGCCGCGTTTATTTTCGATATCGTAGACACCAAATTGCTGGCCATTTTCAGCCATGATAAACTGGGCATTGCTCGAAAAGCCGATATAGTTTGGGTTCTCAACGTGCAGTACCTGAATAGGCACCGGCGAGTGAACGACGCGAGAATTGATCTGTCCAATCGGATCCTTATACACGTAGACTTTGTTTTCGCTCGCTGCGCCGACGGCAAAGTAAAATACCCCACTGTACTTCGTGAGATTAAGCAAGTAATTTGTCCCGGCGGGAAGGGTGCGGATAGTAAAGCTTTGGCCGGCTTGAGTATACTTAACTGCCACTTTCCCGTTGCTCGCCCCATCGCCAGTTACGTAAAGAACGGCGTCGCTACCATATGATTGATATGCCAAAACTTGGCTAAGCAACAAGACGGCAGTGGGGGCATTGAGTGAAGCAGTTTGCAGCGTTGCATCGGCATTGTAAAGATAGAATTGATCATACTTTTTATCATTGAGCGTTAACTTGGTGGGGCTGGCTGCAAGGGCTACATTCAAGTTAACTGATTGGTCTACAGCGGTTCGATTCAATTCTATAAACTCAGTTTTTCCATTGTATAGGTGCTTGAGTACAAGGTGCTGATTATCATCCGCCCACTCGCTTGGCACCCAACTTTCGCCCGTTGTTGCTTTGCTCAGTAAGTTAGCTGGCAGGGTTATAACGACCGGAGCATTCGCTGGGTTCTTGAGGTCATAGACATCGAAGTTAGTCATCGAGTCGGCTTGAGCAACTACCACCCATCGTTGATCGGGGCTTTGGGTTGCTACTCCCGGTGCTGCGGTGTAGCTCTGCAATTTCGTGGTAATCATATTTTTAGGAAAGAGCAGGGGATAGTCGTAGTGAGCGACGCTGCCGCCGTCAAGCTCTACAGTCCGTTCCCAGGGGCGATAACCGGTTTTATCCAGTTTGATGCGGTAGATTCCCGACGGTAGGACTAACCGAGTATTAGTTTTCGATTTTGCCAAGGTGCCATTGATATATATGTCAGCGGAGCGCGGTTGACTCGAAAAGAAAAGCAAGCCGTTCTGAATGACGCTACCGCTGCGGTTGACGCCGAAGCCGTAAGCTTGATAAAGCAAAATTATTGTCGCAATAATGATAGCTACCCCAATCAACGCATAGCCAATAAATAGCATGATAGTGTGACGTAAATGTGTTCGGGGGTCTAGATAATCCATAGTAACGTTTTTAAACTAAAGTTAATCATACGCTTATAGTATATCCTGAGGGTAGCATTTACTAAGCCAATCTTACTTTCATACTTGCGATGAGACTAAAGAGGCGTTAAAATTAAAGTAAATCGCTTATGTTAGCGACGAGGACCTTACATACCGTGAGTAAAAACAATAATATTATAGAAATTAATGGCCAACGCTACAACTCTGTGACGGGTGCGCTTGTTGGTGCCGCCGGGCGCGGTCAAGCCCAGAATGTCGACGGTGTCGTACGTATGGTGACGGCCTCGCCAAGCCCAGCTTTGTCGGTACGGGTGGCACGCCCCCCACTGCAATCCGTCGTGACTAAACCCGTCATGGATATAGCCCGACCTTCTCCAGCACACCTGGCACATCACTCTCCCCAATCCGCCCAAACGCTGATGCGACGCAGCGTTCATAAACCGGCAACAACACAGACCCACTTCAAAGCCCAGACACCTACCGATCGGGTAGTGCACCAACCTAAACTGACCGTGCAGACAAAGTTGTCACATCAAGTTGTCGACCCCAAGAGGCAGAAACGCGCTCGTCATGCCTCCAAAAACGGGTTAGTCCATCACTTTGGCGCAGTCGCTAGTCTTTCGACAAATTCGACACCCGCGCCTATATCGGCAAAAATAGTTACCGGAATTGCCTCCGGCGATAGGATCACTCCGGCGGCCGCAGCGAGCACGCAGCCCAGTCTCGATATGTTCCAAAAAGCCCTTGCTGAGGCAACTTCACACCAGCAGCCCTTCTTTACTCCGCCCAAAAAATCCCGTAGTGGCCAACTTGCGACGAGCAGGTCGGTTAAGATGGTGACTTCTGCCCTCAGTATCTTCTTACTAGCCGGCTTCATTACCTATCAACATATCCCGGACCTCAAGTTACGCTTGGCCTCAAGTAGAGTCGGTTTTGCGGCCAGTATGCCAAGTTATCGGCCAGCGGGATTTGCGGTTGGCGGGCTGAGCTATAGTGTCGGCAATGTAGCCATCAATTACCACAGCAATAGCGACACCCGTGCCTACACATTGACCGAAAAGGCTTCGAACTGGAATAGCCAAACCCTCCGCGACGTTTATGTCGTCACTAACGCCGGACAAGCCTACCAAACGGTCGCAGCCAGTGGCCGAACTATATATTTGTTTAAAAACAACGCTACTTGGGTCAATAGCGGAATTTGGTATGAGATCCAAAATAACGGTAACCTGAGTAGCAAACAGCTCCTTGATTTGGTGCTCTCCCTCTAAGAAACGTTTCGTTTCGACTGTTTTTCTCCTATACTGTGTACTATGAAGTCCGTACGAACTCGTTTTGCACCAAGCCCGACTGGTTACTTACACGTCGGGAATGTTAGAGCCGCTCTGTTTCCTTGGCTGATTGCCCAACAGGCCGGCGGCACATTTGTACTACGCATCGAAGATACCGACCAAGCACGTGAAGTTAGTGGAGCCATCGATGTCATGCGAGAAACCCTCCAGTGGCTTGGCATGGAATGGGACGAAGGCCCCGATAAGCCGGGCGACTTCGGGCCCTATGTCCAAAGCGAGCGCAGAACACTATATCTCAAGTGGGCTCAACGAATGGCCGACGAAGGACTAGCCTATGCCGACATCCGTACGCCCGACGAGTTAAAAGCGTTGCGCGAAGACGCCAAATCTAAAAAACAAGCTTTCTTAGCCCGGAATTACCGCCCCGACCAGCCTCAAACATGGCAACCGGGCATGCCGCTACGCTTTAAATCGACACCCCAAACCTATGCCTGGAACGATGCCATTATGGGCGAACTTTCGGCTGGCCCAGAGGCAGTTGATGATTTTATCCTTATAAAGTCTGATCAATTTCCCACCTATAATTTCGCCCATATTATCGACGACCATGAGATGAATATCACCCACGTTATCCGCGGGCTCGAGTACATCGCCTCCATGCCAAAATATCTGAACCTATATGATGCCCTCGGCTTTGACTGGCCGGTTTTTGGCCACGCTCCCCATATTATGGCGCCCGACGGAAAGAAAAAGTTGAGTAAGCGAGACGGTGCAAAAGGCATCTTGCAGTATCGCGACGACGGTTTCTTACCTGCTGCCATGTTGAATTTCCTCGCCTCGCTTGGGTGGAACGATGGCACGGAACAGGAAATATTTAGCCGAAGTGAATTAATTGAAAAGTTCAGTCTCGATCGCGTCCAGCGATCGGGGGCCCGCTTTGACGAACAACGCTTATTATGGATGAATGGCACGTGGATTCGCCGCCTATCAACCTCTGAGCTTTACGACTTAACCGATAAGCCGGCCTTCTGGCCACAGGGAATACCTAGCGAATATGACAACAGCTCCTACAAAACGGAGGTACTTGCGCTTATCCAGGAACGCCTCAAATTCTTCGCAGAAATCCCCAGCCTTACCACTTATTTTTTCCGCGATTTACCGATCGACTCGACTTTAATCAGCACTCACAAACAACTCAAAAAGTTTACACCAGAGGAACTCACGACCATGCTCAGACAGACGCAGGCTAACTTGGTGAAAAGTGATTTTTCGGCCGTCGATTTGCAGGGAAGACTCAACGACTTACTCCAGGAAACCGGTCAAAAGCCGGCAGTCCTTTTCAGTTTAATCCGCATTGCCACTACTCAAGCCGCCGCCAGTCCTGGTTTGGCCGGTACGTTGGCCGTCATTGGCAAAGAGCGCAGCTTGCAGCGCATTTCCGCTCAGATTGACGCTCTCGCGGCCTAGGCAGCTGAAAGTCTCATAAAGAACTAGAAAAGTCACAATCATAAAATAGGAAGTAGCAAACTGAAGCTATATCTCGAAAGATAACCGAACATTGCGGACTTTCTGACACGACAAACCACTGAAACTTCATAATTACCATAAGCATTGATACAATGAATGCATGATTGACGACTTTAAGCCGGCCACGCGCCGCGCAAAGCCTTTACGTGCAGCTATCGATAATCTGCCCCAAAGACAAACACCAAACCCAAACCTACCATTCCAAACACCGGATACCGTGGCGGCGCACGACACTCTACCGCCAAGTGGCGATACTACTAACTCAGTGATCACATCAGTTTCAGACGGCAAAGGTTTCTTGGGGCTGAAACGCCACTTTAGAAAACCGAAAATACACTGGCCGCCCAATCGAAAAGAAATAATCATCGGCTGTACGATCATACTATTAATCAGTAGTGGATTGGGTTCTTGGTTCCTATTACATCACGATCCAAAACCTGTGGCAGCGACCCCGAAGATAGTTATAGTTAAACCCAAACCCGTCGTTCCTACTACCGTACCATCGACCCTAAGTGGCCTGCCAGTGGAGCCAATTGTCAATACTCGGCCCATTACCGGTGTGATGATCGAAAACAGCCTTGACGCCCGCCCCCAGGCCGGTTTGAGCGAGCCAGGTGTCGTCTTTGAAGCGATTGCGGAGGGTGGCATTACCCGTTTCCTGACACTCTTCCAAGATACCCAACCCGATAACATCGGACCTATCCGAAGCTCAAGACCATATTATTTACAGTGGGCCCTCGGCTTCGACGCCACCTATGCCCACGTCGGAGGCAGCCCCGAAGCTCTGGCCGACATAAAAGCTTGGGGGGTCAAAGATCTCGACCAGTTTTACAATGGCGGTTCATACCACCGCATCAGCACTCGCGCCGCGCCCCATAATGTCTACACCGGCGTTGCGACGCTGAGCCAACTCGGCATCAGCAAAGGTTATACCGCGAGCTCGTTTAAAGGTTGGCTGCGCAAGGCCGACAAACCATTGTCCGTCCCCACTGCCAAAGCCGTCGACTTCGCCATCTCCGGGCCGAGCTACAACGCCCACTACGATTACGACGTCGCAAGCAATAGCTATAAGCGCAGTGAAGGTGGTGCCGCCCACATCGATGCCAACACCAATACTCAGCTTAGTCCTAAAGTCGTCATCGGCTTAGTGCTACCCTATAGCCTCGAGAGCGACGGTTACCATTCTAATTACAACACCCTCGGTAGCGGACAAGCCTACATTTTCCAAGATGGCGCCGTCACAATCGGCTCCTGGAACAAAGCCGACAATGCCAGCCCACTTGTGTTTATTGACGCTGCGGGCAAACCGCTCGCCCTTAACGCCGGCCAAACCTGGTTGTCAGCTGTTAAGGCCGCCTCTAACATAACCTTTAGCCCATAGGGATGGATCATCTCCAGCAAGTTCTACAATACTTTCGCCGCTATCTTTTGCTGGCGGCGTTCACCCAGAACACCATCCTATTAATTGGATACTGGTACGCCAGTACCTACTCTGGCCTCCCCCCGCTCGTTGTTATAGGAGTTTTCTTGTGTCTTGGTTTTATATTCAGCTTAGTACTTATGTACAGCGCCAGCGATCTACTAATCCAGCCGCTCCGAGCCATCTGGCAGGCTATTTTACATATCAGCCCAGGCGAGCAGCAACTAGTGCCCCCACCTGACCTAGAAAAGCTCCGGATGGGCCGAGAACTTGTCGCAAACTTAACGGGGCAGATTTATCAGCTAACCAGCGTCGCCGACCGAGTCGCCAGCAACGTCCGCCAGGAAAGTACTGACATTCATCGGAACTTTATTGCTCGTAATTTGCCGCTACCACTATTTGTACTGGACGCAACTGAAACGATTCAATTTGCCAACGAAGCTGCTGCCCAATATATTGGCATCGCTGGCACCGACCTAATTGGCAAAAATATCTATATGGTGCTCGACATGTCCTTCCCTAGCGAAGACACCTTCGATGTCTGGCTCAAGGATGCCAAAACGAAGAGCGCGACGGCTTCGAAGAGTTGGGAACGCGTCCGGTTAGCTGTACGCGACAACCATCCGACGCGATTATTTGATCTGGCAAGTTACTATAACAAGGACAACGCCCAGAAAACTGAGACCATGCTTGTACTGTTTGACCATACCAAACAATACAGCCAGGACGAGCAGGCCATCAGCTTTATCGCCCTCAGCGTCCACGAGCTGCGCACACCGCTGACGCTGCTTCGGGGTTATATCGAGGTCTTCGAAGAGGAACTAACCGGCAAGATTGATCCGGAGCTAACCGACTTTATGGGCAAGATGAGCGCAACTGCCCAACAGTTGACCGCTTTTGTGAACAATATACTCAATGTCGCCCGTGTCGATAACGATCAGCTGGAGCTCCAGCTCCAAAAAGAGGACTGGGGAACAGTCTTGCGCAGTGCCCTCAATAATCTGAGCTTACGCGCCAAAGTTCGCGGTATCTCGCTCGAATGCACCATTGCAGCCGACCTCCCGCCAATCGGCATTGACCGCCTGAGTATCCATGAAGTTATCAATAATGTGATCGACAACGCCATTAAATACAGCGGAACCGGAAAAGTTATCAAGATCGACTCTCATATGACCCATGATGGCATGATCGAGACGACAGTCCAGGATATCGGGCTCGGCATCTCTACCAGTGTCATGCCTAATCTATTCACGAAATTCTATCGCGATCACCGTAACCGTGCCCAGATCGGTGGTACTGGACTCGGTCTCTACCTCTCAAACGCTATCGTCACCGCTCATGGTGGTCACTTCTGGGTACGCAGTAAGCTAGGAGAAGGAAGTACCTTCGGTTTTACATTGTTACCCTACGCTCGGCTTGCCGATAAAGATAAAACCAGTGATAATAAGGAAATCGTCCGTGGTGCGCACGGCTGGATCAAAAATCACTCATTATATAGGAGATAAACCCATGGATCCGCAACCGACTATTATTTCACCCACTGTACCCGTCAACCGTACAATATTGTGCATAGAAGATGAGCACTTTATTGGCGAGCTCTATGCCCGCGCGCTCAATAAGTCAGGTTATACAGTGACCGTCATCCCCGACGGCGTGAAAGCACTGGCCGTCGCCCAAACCGACCAATTCGACATCATCCTGCTCGATTTAATGGTCCCCAACTTAACGGGAATTGAAATTCTGCGCGCACTTCGTGATCCGGCCAAAACGCCTCACCTCAAGGCAAAAATTATCATCGCCACTAACCTCGAACAACGCGAAGACGTTCGCCAGGACATTCAAAACCAAGCAGACGGCTACGTTGTCAAAGCCGAGCTCACCCCCCACGAACTTGTCGAGTTCATTGATAATATCAAATAGCAGGTTTTACATAATTATACCCAATATCAAGCCTCGACAACACGGCCAATCGAAGACTATACTTATGCTCTAGCCATGTGTGGGCTGGTTCTACCTTCCTCCGCACAGACTTAATCTACACTCGAGGAGATACACACACTAGCCGCTTTAGGCTAAGCGTCCCTGTCATCCTCATACTCAATCAGGTTTTTCGGTCCAAGGGTCTGCCGCTTATTCGGTCGCGCACACCTCATCCGATCAACTACTCCCCCAAAATCCGTTTACTGATTAACACTTTATGTGTTATTCGGACTCTTTTACTTATACCTAAACGGGAGAATGAATATGAATTACATAACTGAACAAGAAATTGAAATTACCTCTGTAGCTTTTCACCCTCGCCCCAATAACGAGCGCTTGAGAGGTTATCCGCGCCGGATGGTATATGACGGAACGGAATACACCTTTATTGAGTTGAGCATGCAGTACCTCGTGCGCAAAGGACAGCAGCTAATCCAGCTCTTTGATATGTTCGACGGCACAACCCTTTACCGGCTACGCTGCGAAAACAACCGCTGGACCATAATTGGTACCGGAATTAAGGCATAAGCCTTTAATAACCCCCGCTTGTAGCACTCTTTCCACGAACCTATTTGCTTCACCTCAAATGAGCTTAACCATATACGGAGGACCGGTCATAAATTACGCCGCCCCATTGGCAAATGCCGTATACTCTAAGTCATAACATGCCACATTATTCCGCCATTCTTGGTTCGCACCCGATTATTTCAGACCAGATTAAGCAACCCGCTTTATCAGTAGTGCTGCGCGAACTTGAACAGGTACTCGTCAACCGAGTCGACGGTGACGTGGTCGAATTCGGTTGCTACATAGGAACAACCACGCTATTTGCCCGCCGCGTTCTCGACGAGCTTGGCGAGAGTGGCAATCGCCAGCTACACGTTTACGACTCCTTTGCCGGCTTGCCCGAAAAGACGGCCGCTGATAGCAGCGGCGTTGGCTTACAATTTCAGGGCGGGGAACTAGCTGTCAGCAAAAAACAGTTCTTACAAGAATTTAAGCGTGCTCACTTGCTGCCGCCAATCGTCCACAAGGCCTGGTTTAAAGACCTTAAACAGCAAGACGTTCCACAGACTATCGCTTTTGCCTTTCTAGACGGCGATTTCTACGAATCAATTATGACATCTCTGCAACTTGTCTGGTCGCGACTCAGCCCGGAAGGCGTCATCACAATCGACGACTACCAGCGCGAAGCCCTTCCGGGTCCGGCTCGCGCAGTGCGCGACTTTTGTCAAAACAAAAGAGTTACTATTCATCACGAGCACAATATAGGTATACTCAAAGCCGCCAATGTTACTATCATAAGATGAAGATACACCTTATCACCGTCGGAGCGCCAAAGTTAGATTATGCCAAAATCGGTTGGGAAGAATATCTGCAACGACTCCGCCACTTTCATACGGTGCGTGTTACCCACGTTGCCGACAAAAATAATAATGCTCAACACCTGCTGGCCGCCGTCGCCAAAACGACTCTCGTCGCCCTCGTAATTGACGCGCCACAGCTCTCAAGCCCCGGCCTAGCCAACTTTTTGGATAAGCGCGCCCTCGAAGGCAAAGAACTCAGTTTTATTATTGGCGGTCCCGATGGTCTACCGGGCGAAGTCATTGCCCACGCCAAGCACATCTGGAGTCTAAGTAAGTTAACTTTTCCACATGATCTCGCAATGGTAGTATTACTCGAAACGCTTTACCGAGCAAGTACTATTAACAGTGGCCAACCCTACCATAAGTAAGGTTAGAGTGAGTAGCATAAGCATTATTATAAAACTTAAACCTTAACTTGTAAAAATTTATACAGTCAAGTCGTGGTCCCCGGCACATAATTGCCCGCGTAATCAGCTTAAGGAGGGTACCATGCATACTACGACTATACCGTCTGTCATCTGGCAGCGAACATCAGCCGTGCTTGCAACTGTCGTTATGGCCACGTTTGGCATTTCGGGATTTGTTAGCGCCGACACCATCACAAACACCGGCCCCGACTCAACAAACAGAATATCCAATAACTCGCGATCAGACTGCCGAGTTATGAACAACAACGATGTCAGGGTCTATAATACGAATGACCAAAACGCCAAAACGGGCAAGGCCAAAACCGCTCACAACACCACGGCGGGCGATGCATCCACCGGTAATGCTAATAACCAAAATGACACGACTGTAAATGGTGCTATCGATAATAGCCAAGCAGCTGCGGACTGCGTTTGCGTAGCCATCCCGCTAGTTGATGAGTCGCCAACCTCGGCCGTAATTTCGACAACTGGCCCCGACTCTAACAATGTCATTACAACCAACACGACGACAAAGACAGATATCACAAATACAAATAACATTGAGGTTTCCAATACTAATGACCAGACAGCCACTACGGGCGACGCGAAGGTCTCGGATAATACGACGGGCGGTAGTGCAACAACCGGTGACGCCAACAACCAGAACGCCGCAGAATTTTTACTAAACCTCACCAACACAGCCGCACCGGTTGTCGCTAGCGATGCAATGGCTCAGGATCTCTGCAACCCATCAACAACCCCCGCCCAAGGTGGCTCCGGTGGCGGAGGCTCATCCACTCCAACAGCCCACAGTACTAGCTTTGCACCTCGACCCGCAAGCGGCAGAGGCGGTGGTTTCTTCTTTGGTAGCGGTAACGGTAACGTGACCAGAGTTCACACTCAAAGCGCTCCATCAGCTCCATCAGCTCCAGCAGCTCATGTTACCGTTACTAGCCCAGTTTCTCCGGTAGCGGGCGGTAAGGGTGGTGGCAGCAGTTCGCCCACCCCGACACCAGTAGCAGTGGTGCCCAGTGCGAGCATTAGCAACACCGGGCCCTCTTCCAGTAATATGATCTCCGACACCACCACTAACACAACCAACGTCAACAACTACAATAATGTCACAGCCACCAACACGAATTGCCAAACTAGCTTAACAGGCAACGCCACCAGCGTTGGCAACACGACAGCTGGCGGAAGTGGTTCAGGCGGCGCTAGCAATGACAACGCCGCAGGCACCGGTGTAGCCGTAACCAACTAAACTAAAACAACGCGCCATTGATACGAAAGGGGAGCATTAGCTCCTCTTTTGTTTTGCCCGAGCAGGTCGTCTGGACGATCATTAACAGATATGATACGCTATTTCAAGTACTGCAAAGGTAGCAAATTCAAATGTTCAAACCGCAGGTCTGAGCTTTTGAAAGGAAAAACGTAGCCCTTAGCCGAATTTATTGTCGAAATGCATGACAAGGTAAAGACGTTCGGTTTAGCAAGGTCCCTTCGTCTAGTGGTTAGGACATCAGGTTCTCATCCTGAAGATCGCGGGTTCGAATCCCGCAGGGATCACCAAGTAAAAAGCTCAGGCTTTGTGTCTGGGCTTTTTACTTGTAGAGATCTGTCTAGAATTGGTCAACGCGTTATGTGGCATGGTTTTGCTAATGCACTTTAACACCAGTTTAGGGCAATGTGATTGCTGAGGGTCCTCATTTTTTTGATTTAGTAGGCTGTTTATGTTATCGTATAGTATATGAGTAGTAGTGTCCATGAGCGATTTGACAGACTCGGTGCCGAATTGGCAGCGCATGAATTTAGAATCAGGGACGGCGCATTTGATCGTCAAGTGATAGGCGTAGGAAGGGCTGTTTTACTAAGTGTTTTGCTCGAGAAGAAGTCTGTTGGGGTCTATGCACGATCCGCAAGCCCGCAACAGCTACATATTGATTTTATCAGTGATAATCGTACCGTCGCTATGGCAAGCTACCGCACGACAAACGACGGCGAAATTACCGTCGGCTATAACGAAACGCCCGGTCTATCAATAGCCGCCGTAGCAAGAAAACTGTACGGCATCAAACTAGATCGTGATCCCTATGATGTCGTTGAGTCCGGACTGGAGCAACTTGTCTCCGACGCTGAACTAAACTTTTTGGAGCGTTTTGTGCGCCATCAAGACAATTCGACTGCCATGTTTAGCTTTAACAGTGAACCGGGTCAATCGGTTACCGGACTAGTTGTTTCACATTTGCCTGTAAACTTGACAATTTACCCTTAGATTAGCGGCGAGCACTATCTGCAGTAACTATATCGAACCCATTACGCTTCTGTCTATCCATTGGAGTCAATAGATGCATAACGGCCACTTTCATAAGTTACGTAACTAGTGTCAGAACGATTAGAAATGCCACAGTGATTATAACGATAGCAGTTTTACTCATGAGCTTATTTTACCATTGCATTAAAACTGTCTGTGCATATTATTTCTTCGGCAAGAGCTACTTCCAATTATTTTGGTGTAAAACCTAACTGACTAATCAGCCAGAAGGTGGTATAGTCCATCCTCTATGGCGGAGATGACGAATAATCAAAGAAGTGAAATTGAACAGAGCGAAAAATATCGCAGTGCATTTCTGGAGGCAGCGACTAGTTTATTCGAAGAGTCTGAGTATTCAGGGATTCGTGTGGAAGATGTCTTTCGGCGGGCAAACAGGAGTACTACGACGTTCTACAAGATTTATAAGTCAAAAAATGAGTGGGCGATTGACGTCTTGGACTCCGAATTGAACAAGGCAGTTGCCGAAAAATCATCCCAAGATAAGGGGGTCGCCTATACGCCATACCTACAGGCATTAGGCCGACTTATCCTCTTCGAAAACGTCACACTTGATCTGCCGGGTATTACTCAAGCACCAGTTGAGAACCGAGCATTGACCGGAGCGTCTTACTCTGAGCTGCTGCCGAATTTTCATGCCGAAGTGAATCGAGCTTTTAAAACTGGTCAAGAGCACCGGGTATTTCGAACCGACGTCGACTCGTCACAGCTAGCCGATTTTACGATTGATAGCCTAGCGCTAGCGTGCCTCATCCGAATCAACACCGTCACAAATCAAACCATCGCAAACGTGCCCTCATTACTCCTTAATGGAACGTTGGCAAAATGAATCTAAGATACTACCGCGGCGGCATCATACAAAGAAAACTAAATTTTAATCTAATCGGGTTTATGAATAAAATATGAATAGTGAGGGACGAACACAATTCGAAAACCTGAAAACTGATTTGATAGCCCATGAAGCTATCGCTAGAGAAGAAGTTCCTGATCGACAATTCTTGGGAGTCGGCCGAACCGTCCTACTTGGAAATGAGCCCATTGGTGTGTACGCGCGATCCGCAAACCCGCTCGTTGTCGATTTCATAAAGAATGGCCAGGTAATAGCCTATGTGAATTATCGGGCCACAGCAGACGGTAGAGTGACTATAGGTTTCAATGAACATCCTGAAAGGTTTTTGTCCATTGTCGACGTTGCAAAAAATCTTGGTGGAAGCGCACTTAAACGTCATACTTATAATCCAACTGAGCAAGTCGTATCGGAGGACGAATTACAATTTGTCGTAGATTTCATCCGCGATACAACCAATGCGACTGCCATGATAAAGTTTACGAGCAAGCCCGATCAGCCAGTCACAGGGCTCGACGTTTTGCATTTACTTTCGAACCTGGCAACTCCGTTATAGTATAGCGACCGACTTAACCAACATATATTAAACATGTAGTTGTTGCCAATATTAAAAACGGCGACGATCCTAAAAAGTTTTAATCGTTAAACGTCCTGACAACGACTTAGAATTGGGCGGCCATTGGGTCTTTCCGCCCATAACTATAAACCTGGCTATTCGCCCGATACCGTACCGGAGCGTAGACGAGAGATCAAACAATAAATACTTTGCTTGATAAAGCGGGGAGGACAAGCTCTCTGCAGGACTTGGAAAACATCGGCTTAGTCCACCCAATTCCAGATAGTGCTGCATCCTTTGCTAGCTTTTACGGTCTAACCTTGCACGATGGACTATACTTATCCCAATGAATTACAACGAAGAAGCCCTCAGAAAACACAAAGAACTCAAAGGCAAAATAAGCGTATCACTGAAAGACCCTCTCGATAGCGCCGAAAAACTAAGCATTTACTATACCCCGGGCGTCGCGGCAGTCAGTAGCTATGTCGCCGAACACCCCGACGAAGCACGTGACTACACTTGGCTCAATAATAGCGTCGCCGTCATTAGCGATGGCACGGCCGTTTTGGGGCTCGGTAATATTGGCCCATATGGCGCGTTGCCGGTGATGGAAGGTAAATGCATGCTATTTAAGCATTTTGCGGATATCGATGCTGTCCCCCTAGTGCTAAACGTTCACACCGCCGATGAGATAGTCGCTACCGTAAAAGCCTTAGCACCGAGCTTCGGTGGCATCAACCTTGAGGATATCGCTGCGCCAATTTGTTTTGAAGTCGAAGAACGCCTTAAAGCTGAGTTAACCATCCCCGTTATGCATGATGACCAGCATGGTACCGCCATTGTGACCCTAGCCGGACTCATCAACGCTACTAAAATCACCAAGCGCGATCTCAAAAGTTGCAAGATCGTTTGCGTCGGTGCTGGCGCCGCCGGCACGGCCATTATGAAGCTGCTCAACGAATATGCCCACCCTGAAATATTAGCTATCGACAGCAAAGGGATCGTCAGCACTGGACGCAGTGACCTCAACCCCCAAAAAACTAAACTACTTGAGTTTACCAATCCCAATAACGTATCCGGGACGCTGGCCGACGCTCTCAAAAACGCCGATGTTTTTATTGGGGTGTCAAAACCCGGGTTGCTCACAGAGAACCTCATCAAATTGATGAACCCCGACCCAATAGTGTTTGCACTGGCCAACCCCAACCCCGAAATCATGCCCGAGGACGCGCATAGAGCCGGCGTCGCCGTGATAGCGACCGGCCGCAGCGATTACCCCAACCAGGTCAATAACGCCCTAGCATTCCCCGGTATTTTCCGTGGTGCCCTCGACCATCAGGTCCAGCAAATCACCGATACGCACAAAATTGCTGCTGCCAAAGTCCTAGCCGGTTTGGTCGACAACCCGTCACGTGAGAAGATCATCCCCAGTGTCATGGATCCTCGACTTGTCTCATCCATAGCCAAAGTAATAGTCTAACTTATTCTCCTTAGGCAATAGGAAGTTGAACCTCCCTAGCTTCATTGAAACCACGTGGCAGGCGGACAGTTAGATGATGCTATACGGGCATTTAGAGCATAAGCCCGTTGCATAAAACTAGCCTAACAGCGATAATGAGAATACGTTTATGCAACAGATAGTATCATTAGTTAATTTGGGCCCAGTAGTTATTACCGTAAGGGCAGTTTTCTAATGGGTCTATTTAACAAACACGCGAAGGGTAGCACTAGCAAGCTGGCCGCGAATTTGCGTGATGAAAAGCAAAAGTTTGAGCTAATTGTCAATGCCATCGAAGACGGGGTAGTGCTGCTTGATTCCCAAGGAGTAATTCAACTCTTTAACCCCGGTGCGGCCAATATTACTGGTTGGAGCAGTGAGGAGGCGACAGGGTTGAATGCTACTGCCGTCTTGCGACTAGTCGATACCAAAAACTTAGCACTTGAGGATGGCCGAAACCCCCTACGGCAAATATTTCAGACCGGGCTATCCAGCCGCGACAACAGCACAATCCTGGTGACTCGCTCAGAAAAACAACTTCCCCTTGGCCTCGACATTTCGCCGCTTATGAACGACGCCCACGAAGTCACCGCCGCCGTAATAGTATTTCGGGATATCGCCGAGCAGCGCGCCGACGAGCAGCGACGAGCAGACTTTATTAGCACCGCTAGCCACGAAATGCGCACGCCCGTCGCCGCGATTGAAGGCTACCTAGCTCTGTCCCTTAACCCCAAAGTTACAACTATTGATAACCGCGCCCGTGATTACCTCGAAAAAGCCCATAGCTCGACTCAACATTTGGGACAGCTATTTCAGGATTTACTAACCAGCGCCAAAGCCGAAGATGGCCGCCTCAGTAGCCACCCAGTCGTCGTGGAAATGGGAGCCTTTTTGGAACAACTAAGTAGTGACCTCAAGTTTGGAGCCGAAAGAAAGGGTTTATTCTCCGAGTTTGCCGTCGGTTCCAACAAAGTAATCGATGCCAGCCATGAAGTAGGTGGCAATCGAATTATTAAACCCCTTTATTATGCCTTCGTCGACGCCGATCGTTTGCGCGAAGTTGTAACCAACCTATTTGATAATGCCGTCAAATACACGCCCGAAGGCAAAGTATCGATCGGCTTATCCGGTGATGCTCAAGTGATTCAGTTTTTCGTCCGCGACACAGGTCCGGGCATCCCCCCCGAAGACCTACCACACCTGTTCCAAAAATTTTATCGCGTCGACAATTCAGCTACCCGGACCATTGGAGGCACAGGTTTGGGATTATTCATCTGCCGAAAAATTGTCGAACTTTATGGTGGCCGAATTTGGGTGGAAAGCACGTTAGGCGAGGGTAGTAGCTTCTTCATTAATTTTCCGCGCCTGACCAATGAGGAGGCCACTACAAAGCAAGCCGTCGAGGTTAATTCGACCGAGCTCAAACCAATTAACTCTTTGGCGAGTTCATGATACAATTAACGCAAAGCATAAACTAAATAACAGGGGTAACCGACATGGCAAAAATACTGCTAGTCGAAGATGACAATAATCTACGCGAGATCTACGAGGCTCGGCTGCAAGCTGAGGGCTATGACATAATCACGGCTCATGACGGCGAAGAGGCCTTAGTGGTCGCTAAGCGTGAAAAGCCTGACCTAATCATATCCGACGTCATGATGCCCAAAATAAGTGGCTTTGAGATGCTCGACATTCTACGTAATACTGACGGACTCAAAGACGTCAAGATTATTATGTTGACCGCGCTTGGCCAAAGCGATGATCAGCAGCGCGCCGATCGCCTCGGTGCCAATCGCTACCTCGTGAAATCTCAGGTGACTCTCGAGGATATCGTAACCGTCGCCCAGGGCTTACTGGCAACAGACGGCGAACCCGCACCTGCTGTCGCTGTCGAACCCGTAGCTCCCGCTCCGCAAGTTGCCCCCGTTCAACCACCCGCCGCAGTAGCCCCTTCGCCAGTAATTCCACTTAGTAACCCTGTCACCGTTGACCCGTTACCAGTGTCCACTGCACCACCGGCCCCAATCGTTCTGCCAGTAGAAGCAACCTTAGTTCCACTTCCAGCACCGGCTGTTCCGCAAATAACACCAGAGACAACTTCAACGGTAGACCCAATTAGTCCGCCCGTTGTCAGTGGCACCGCCGCTGAAGGTTTACAGCCAGCGCCTTTGGCCGCCCAACTGATAGCCGAAGAAGAAGCTAGCGTTGAAGCTCAGATCGAGGACTTCGTCCAAGGTGCCACGACCGAAGCTTCGCCCGTCAACAACGTAGCTATGCCAGCTATGCCAGCTTCCGAAACAATCACGGCCCTACCAGCTGGCCCTATCGGGATTACCCCTCCAGCAGCACCGAATAGTTTAGCTGCAGGCGAAGCAACACCAACTATTGTTGATCCTGCCAACATACCTGCGCCCGAGCCTTCGACCAACGAGGACGTAGTAGCTGATGATAAACTCTTGAGTGACGCCCTCACAACCTTTAGTGATAATGCCGCGGCCAACGAACCAAAACCGGCGCTCCCCCCGTCTCAAGCACCACTACCGGGGAGTGCCCCCGCCATTACCGTCTCACCCGGACTGGCGCCGCTACCGGCTCCCGATGAACCCAGCATACCCATTGACGGCATTGCACCACAACACGAGGCACCTGCCCCCGACTCAAATGCCCAAGCCATAGTGGCCCGCAAAAAAGTGATTTCACCCCTTAATAGCACAGCCAAGCCCGATCTTACCGCACTCCTCGCCCGCGAAGCAGCCAACGAAGCACGCCCAGACACAATCATCACACCGACGCCGGTAGTACCGACCGCCCCAAATTCGAGTCAGCCACCTGTAATCGACCCAAATAGCATTGCGCTCTAGTCAAGTTAAAAGCCCAGAAGTTAGGACGGGTTTCAGCCAATTTTATACCTTTATACATCTTCTACCCTATACTAGCTACTATGCGCATCAACAAATACATCGCCCTCGCTACCGGTTATAGCCGACGCGGCGCCGACGAGCTAATCGCCGCGGGTCGTGTCCGGGTAAACGGGGAAGTCCCTAAAGCTGGCATTCAAATTAACGATTTAGACATTGTCTCACTCGATAATCACCCCATTGCTCCACCACTTGAGACCATCACTATTTTATACCACAAACCATCAGGCTACGTCGTCAGCCGCGACGGACAGGGAAGTCAAACAATTTATGATCTACTGCCCGTTAAGTACCACGAGCTCAAACCAGTCGGTCGTCTCGACAAATATTCGTCGGGATTACTTTTATTGACCAATGATGGGCAGCTAGCCAACGAACTAACTCACCCTCGCTATGCTAAAATCAAAATCTACGAGATCGGCCTAAATAATCCACTCGCTCCACTTCATCGCCAAATGATTAGCGAACATGGCATTATGCTCGATGACGGCGTCAGCAAGCTTCAACTCGAACGCCTGCACGACGGCGACGACACCCAGTGGCGCATCACCATGCATGAAGGTCGCAACCGCCAAATTCGCCGGACTTTTGCCAGTCTCGGATACCACGTCAAACAGCTACACCGCACGCATTTTGGCGACCATCGACTCGACGGGCTCGGCGTAGGCAAGCTCAAAATTATTTAATTCATATATTTTTGGCCTTTTGTCAATGGCCCATATCTGTTATACTAAGAGTCTATGGCTAAAAAATTACCAATCGTAGCAATTGTTGGCCGCGCCAATGTCGGCAAATCTAGCTTATTCAATGCTATCCTCGACCGTCGTGAAGCAATTGTTGCCCGCGAAGCCGGTACCACCCGCGACAGCATCGCCGCCAAAGCCGAATACCAAGACCAGCATTTTTGGCTCGTCGACACCGCCGGTATTAAAGACCCGGCGGACGACTTTGAATTTACCATCCAAGAGCAGATCACTCAGGCGGCCGATAGCGCCGATGTTATCTGGGTCATGGTCGAAGCTGATGTTCCCATCACCATTGAGGACCGCCGTGTCGCCAAGATGGCCCTCAAAAGCAAAAAGCCTGTTTTCCTAGTAATCAATAAGGTCGACAAAGCCAAAGGTGCCGACCTCACTGGATTTGACCGACTCGGTATTAAGCCAATTATCCGTACCAGCACCACTCAAGCCACCGGAATTGAACAACTTCTCGGCACCCTTATCAAGCTCATCCCCAAAGCCACTCTCTTGGAGGATGACAACCGCCTCCGTATTGCCATTCTTGGCCGGCCAAACGTTGGCAAGTCACGGCTCTTTAACACTCTCGCCAAAAAGCAGCAGGCCATCGTCGCTGACCGTGCCGGAACCACCCGCGACATCAACCGTACAGTAGTGCGTTATCAAGGGCGCGAAGTCGAGTTCATGGACACCGCCGGCATTCGCCGCAATGGCAAGATTGAAGTCGGTATCGAACGATTTAGTGTTATTCGCGCCTTGAATGCTATCGAATCCGCCGACGTCTGTTTTCTTTTAATGGACGTCAACGAATTAAATGTTCAACTCGACCAAAAAATCGCAGGCATGGTCAAAGATGCGGGCAAAGGTCTAGTCCTCGTTGTGAGCAAATGGGATGATGTTGAAGACAAAGACGCTTTCACGCGCGACGACTTGGCCCCACAGATCGCCCACAACTACGATTTCGTTCCGTGGGCCCCCCTGATTTTTACTAGTTCTGTGACCGGCCAGAACGTCACCAAGCTGTTTGACTTAGCAATTGATATCGATACCGAGCGCCACAAACAAATCGCCACCAGCGCCCTCAACAACTGGCTACGCGAAGCCGTTGACGCTCATCCGCCAGCTGGGTTAAAAGGTCGCATGCCTAAGCTCAACTATATGGTCCAGGAAACCGATAACCCCACTCCAGCCTTCAAAATATACGGTAGTCAGACCAAGTTCGTTCACTGGAGCTATCGCCGTTTCCTCGAACGTCGACTGCGCGATACCTTCGGTTATGCCGGCACGTCAATTCAGCTCTGGTTTATCGAAAAGCACATCGCCCACAAACACGGTAATTCACCAACCAAGCCAGAGCGATCAGCCACAGCGCCCGATATCACCCGCACTAAAAAGCGGCCCAATCGGTTCACTAACCGCGCTGAAACCACAGCCCCCAAGCCAGCGAAACCCGGCAACGTCTACTAATTTCCCTTTTTGTACTATTGAAAAGCCTGAGAATAGAATCGAATCTTTAGCTCACCAGATATCAACTCTATAACATTCTGACTTTCTACTTTATACTTGAATTATGTCTTGGCTCCAAAAACGCACCCAAGTGGGGGATAGTATCCAATTTTATACCGTTGGGCTTAGTAAAACTATCGTGATAGTTGGACTCGGCAACCCTGGTCGTGACTACGATCTTACCCGCCATAATGTTGGATTCTTTTGTATTGATGAATTTGTCACGAAAAACGAGGAGATGCAGGGTTGGGTCGAACGCAAAGACCTGAAATGTACGGTGAGCCAAGGCCGGTTCGGTGAAACCACCGTCTATGCCTTAAAACCAACAACCTTTATGAATCTCAGTGGGGAAGCCGTCCAAGCGTTTAGTAACTTCTATAAAATTCCAGCCGAGCATACCATTGTCATTCATGATGAACTCGACATCGACTTTGGACAAATCCGCTTGCGCGTTGGCGGTGGCAGCGCCGGCCACAACGGCATCAAATCAGTTACCCAACACTTTGGCGAAGGCACAAATTATGGCCGTATTAGGATCGGCATCGGACCTAAAATTCCTATCCAAATAGACAGCTCTGATTTTGTCTTGCAAAAGTTCTCAGCCGAACAACAAAGCCAATTGTCAAACCTCGCACTCGAGGTAAACGCCATTCTCAGCGAATATATTTACGGAGGCCAAGCCCTGCCGGTCGAGACTCGTACATTTATTGTTTAACGATAACTAGCGAGACTAATCAGCCCAGCAATTAAGGGGTCCTGGTAGCTAACTCTCCTCAATCGGCGGAAACTCAAAATCAACCAGCTTCGCAATTATTTCTTCCGGACAAAGCTTCATAACACCCCAAGAATACCGGCGAAGTTCAGAAGCGCGATATAGGTCTTTGTTCCGCGTGTTTGGGCTACTATTCATCAGTGCAACTTCCGAGTTTGATCTGTCGTCGGTTTGTGCGGCTTTTGCCTCTAGCCCATCCGCTACCTCAAGAAACACTGATGCCGTAATAAGTGCTCCTTCGACGCTCACCATTGGCGCCAAATTGTACGTCGCTTGCTCTGATTCCGAATTAATAATAGTGTTGCCGTTCCGCTCCATTTTATTACCCGCTTTCTAAAGTTATGGTAACAGACCCCCCTGCATCGCTCTGTGAGTTATTCCTCTGTAATGGCCTCTCTAATCACACGGCAATTTTAGCGATTTGCCAATTTTCAAAACTTTGAATATCGCTAACTTCTGGGCCCTCGTCCAGAGGCGAGCCAATGCGCCGAGAGATCTCATGACAATGTCTTTTTATAAAATCGCCGCTATATACGGCGTGTTAAGTATTTTAAGATCATTAGATACCGGGGGATTGCCGTCGACGTCGAATAGCAATATTGTTTCTGAATTACCCAGTTCAGCCACATTTAAGTTAATAAAATGCATGTGGCGTTCTAGCTACTTTAATACTAAAATAGGGTACTAAAAAAGGCCGCCGAGAGGGGGTGGGCACCGCTCGACGACCCATTTCAGGGGAGAACCGAAGTTCTCCCCGCTCCCTTCAACCCACCCCAGCGAAGCATCAATGTCTATATTCAAATGACTTGTGCCGGACCGCGAGGGTCCGCCATTTAGGCTCGCTTTGAATTGGGGACCTGACTCATCGTCAGGATTTAGTTAAAGGGGTTAGTATGCTTTAGAGCGCTGCCGGGGAAAACCCGGCGTGCAAGAGAAAAGTGGAGGGTAACAACTTGTCTGGCGCCCGCTCTAAAACAATCTAACAAAAGTTAGAATTTAGGGGTAAAGGTACATGAATCCTTGTTAGAACTCACAGTTTGCTATTTTAGCAAATGAATGCCCTTATGTCAATACTAAATAATATTTCTGGTAATATAACAACAAGCTTACGCTTGTGTTTATTTTTTGTATGACATACTAGTATTCCCTTAATTGAACCGGCAGTGGCCATAATGACTTTATAGAATCCCTCTTTGATATGCCAGTACAAGGCAAGTGCGAAGGCGTCAGCCAAGGGTAGGAAATACAAACTAATCAAACTTGTATTGGGTCACTCTCGACAAAAAAGACCACAGCCTCTGGGCTAAGCACTGGTCTACTATCTATACGTACGGGGAGAGACTCCCCGCTAAAGACACTATGCTAAAATTGCTATATGAAGCTTATGATTTTAATAGGAGCAACTGTAGTTGGCGGACTTGGCAGCTGGCTCGGTTCAAGTTTGGATCATGGAAATATGCTCGGCGGGTGGAGCATATTACTCAGTAGCGTCGGATCGCTCGTGGGCATTTGGGTCGGTTACAAAGCAAATCAATATATTTGATTAAATAAGTTTTGCCCCCGTTGGCGGTGTTTTATTCTTATGTATAGGTTGCATTGTACCCCCGATTTCGCTTAAGATGAGGTGCATGGCCAAAAACTTAGTTATCGTAGAAAGTCCGGCCAAGGCCAAAACCATCGAGAAATTCCTCGGTAAAGATTTTGTTGTTAAGAGCAGCTTTGGTCATATTCGTGATTTGCCTAAAAAGGGCTTGAACATTGATATTGAAAATGGCTTCGCTCCCCACTACGAAGTCAGTTTGGACAAAAAGAAAGTCGTTGCAGAGCTACGTAAAGCCGCTGTTGGTGCTGAAGTCTGGCTCGCCAGCGATGAAGACCGCGAAGGTGAGGCTATTGCCTGGCACCTGGCATATGCCCTCAAACTTGATCCTTCCAAAACCAAACGAATTGTTTTTCATGAAATCACCAAGTCCGCAATTGAAGCGGCCATCAAGCAGCCGCGCACCGTCGATCTCAAATTAGTTGACGCCCAACAGGCCCGCCGCATCCTCGACCGCCTCGTAGGCTATGAGCTAAGCCCAGTTCTTTGGAAAAAGGTCCGTACTGGCTTATCAGCTGGTCGCGTCCAATCTGTCGCCGTTCGGTTGATTGCCGAGCGCGAACGTGAAATACGCGACTTCCAGGCTGCCAGCTCCTTTAAAGTATCGGCTGATTTCTTATATGACTCATATACCCTCCCAGCCGAGCTAAGCGCAAAGCTCAAGACGATCGAGACTGCCGAACAGTGGCTGAGTGACGTCGCCAGCGCCGAGTACAATGTAATCGATATCGCCAAAAAGCCGAGTATTCGCTCACCGGGCGCACCGTTTACTACCAGCACCCTTCAACAGGAGGCTTCACGCCGTCTAGGCTTTAGTGTCCGGCAGACAATGACCGTCGCCCAACGACTCTACGAATCTGGTCATATCACTTATATGCGTACCGACAGCACGACGTTGTCGAGTCTCGCCATCGATGCAACCGGTCAATACATTACCAGCACTTACGGCCCCCAGTACCACAAGATGCGCCAGTTCAAGACCAAAAGCCAAAACGCCCAAGAAGCTCACGAAGCGATTCGTCCAACCGACTTTATGCGTCTGGAAGCCGGTGATGACGACTCCCAAACCAAACTCTACCGCCTCGTCTGGCAACGCGCCCTCGCCAGTCAAATGTCCGAAGCGAAGCTGGAACGCACTGAAGTAGTAATCGGTGTGAGCGCCCAGTCCGAAACATTTATCGCCAAAGGGGAAGTTCTACAGTTTGATGGTTTCATGAAAGTCTATGGTGGAGCAAAAGACGACACTCTACTACCTCCCATTACTATTGGCCAAGCACTGCAAGTCGAAACCATCACCGCCACCGAGATATTTTCAAGACCACCAGCTCGCTACAGTGAAGCGGCCCTCGTCCGAAAACTAGAAGAACTCGGCATTGGTCGTCCAAGCACCTACGCACCAACTATCTCAACAATCCAAACCCGCGGCTATGTCGAGAAGGCCGACCTGGAAGGCAGTGAACGCGACATCCGCGAACTTACGCTATTCAAGGGAGCCGTTAGTCACGCGACTTCTAAAGTTATTACCGGTGCTGACCGGGGTAAACTCGTCCCAACACCAATTGCCGAAGTTACCACCGACTTTCTCGTCAAATACTTCCCGACTATCGTTGACTACACCTTCACGGCTCGCGTCGAAGCAGAGTTTGACGAAATCGCCAACGGCAATCACGAGTGGGCCACGATGATTGGCGATTTCTATAAGAAGTTCCATCCCCTCGTCGAACAGTCGGCCGACATTTCTCGCCAAGAAGTATCCCAAGCCCGTTTGATCGGTCCGGATCCCAAGTCAGGCGAACCCATCTACGCCCGGTTCGGTCGTTATGGCCCGATGCTCCAACGCGGCGACACCGACAACGAAGAAGATAAGAAGCCGACCTTTGCTCCACTCCCTAAAGGCGCAGTCATCGATACCGTGACCCTTGAACAAGCCCTCATTATGTTTCAGTTACCCCGAACAGTCGGCACTACGGCGGACGGTCAGCCGATTATGGCCAACATCGGCCGCTTTGGACCCTACGTCCAAGTCGGCAAGACCTTTGTGTCAATCAAGCCACTCGACCCTCACACCATTACTGAAGATGAAGCCCGCACAAAGTATGAAGAAAAAATCGTCAAGGACGCCGCCAAAAACATTAAAGAGTTCGCAAGCGGTATTAAAATCCTCAATGGTCCTTACGGCCCCTACGTAACAGACGGTAAAAAGAATGCCCGCATCGCCAAAGATCAGGACCCCACTAAGCTTACCGAAGCCGCCAGTAAAGCACTTTTAGCCGCTGCTCCTGCCAAAAAACGAAATTTTCGACGTAAAAAGGCTGCCTAGCTACCCCTGTTAGCGGCAGCAATGATTTGCCATGATGTAAAGTTATGCCTCTTGTACTTTTTTTACAACATGAAATAGGCGCATACTCACAAATGTGCTACAATAAACGTATATAAAACGACGCAAGTCGCTATATGTTTGACTTTTAAAAAACTAAGTTGTATAATAGCAGTTAATCTATTATGACACAGGAAAACGTAGCAACTATGCCCGACACCGCTCTCAAAACCGAACTCTCTACCGAAGATCTCGTCAACGATGTACTGGCAACTATTGAACGTGAACGTGAACGTGAAATCGTGGCACGTCGTTTTGGTTTATTCGATCGCAAAGAAACGTTGGAACAGATCGGGGAAATGCTCGGTATTACCCGTGAACGCGTTCGGCAACTTGAAAAGTCGGTCGTTACTCGACTAAAGACTTCGGCAGAGCAGGGGGATGTCCCGCATGTACAGGAGTTTCAAGCGAAACTTATCGAACACCTTGAGTCCATGGGCGGGGTAGCTCGTATTAGCGACATCACTGCCAAAATCGTCAGCGACCCGTCGCGTATTGAGCAAGCTCGGGCCGCCTTCTTGGCCCAATTATCTCCCGCAGTGTTGGTTATCAATGAAGACGATTACTTTTACCACAGCGTGGCTACGTTGGCTGAGGGCAACGATAAATCCGTTAAGGCCGATGTCGCCAAGCTTATTGAAACTATCAAAAAGCTCGGTGAGCCAAAACCGATTGAAGAAATTGCTGCCGCCGCCGGCTTCACCGATCCAATTCGCTCCGCAGCCCTCGCCAGCGTCTCCAAGCAGCTCGCAACGCTTAACGGCCGTTGGGGCCTTATGAAGTGGCCAATGGTCAACCCAAAGAATATTCGCGACAAAATCTATGTCATTCTCAAAGAGCACGGCAAGCACCTCCACTTTAATGATATCGCCGAAGCCATCAAAGACAGCGAATTCAAACGTAAAGACGTCACTACCCAAGCTATTCACAACGAACTCATTAAAGATAAACGCTTTGTGCTTATTGGCCGCGGCATCTACGCGCTCAAAGAGTGGGGCTACGAAAAGGGAACCGTCGCCGATATCATAAGCGAAGTACTCCGCAAAGCCGGCGAACCTTTACACCGGGATGAAATCGTAAAACGTGTGTTACAGAGCCGCTACGTCAAAGAGACCACAATTCTATTGAACCTCCAGGGCAAACCGCAGTTCAAGCGCGTCGCTAAAGCCACTTACGATCTGGCCGAAAAGTAACTAGACAGCCTTCCTGACTATTTCGACAGGGCAGTGGGGCATTATTCCCTTGCTTGTATTGGGACGTGACACTCAATCGCAAACTCGTCTTTCACCTCACTAATTCGGCCAACCGCATTATATTCAATGATCGACCGAACGTTTTACGAACATTGATAGCCTTGCGCCAAACATAACATTTTGCGAACATTAGCGTCCAGTAATGCAAAAAGTGGCGAAGGCTCATATCCAAAGAGCAAACTGTATATAAGCAGGTTAGGCAAACAATTGCTAAAAATAATCGGTATTCATTGGCAGGTGATAGATTTATAAAACTATCGAGCCGGCAGTAGCCCAGAATAAGTACCTACATACAACGTCGCACAATGTATATTTTGCGACACGAGTTACTGTACATAAGTAGTAAACTCATACCCCTCCCGCGGGGGAGTTTCCGGTACCGCGTCCGATCATTCGCCAAAGAATGGTAAATTCATTCCACTAATCTATCGGCCTCCACCCTTATTCCGTTTGTACGCTCCTGCAGCTTAGCGCTTCGTTTAAGGCTCTAGTGTCCTTAGTGCGGTCCGTAACACTACCAGACTTATGCACAGCTCCGTGAAAACTTTTATGCTTTATTGACTTTCGGTGCATTTTGTTGACTTCCCTATTTTATGTGCAGAAGTATAGTTTTTTTGACATTTCCCTGTTTTGGTATTATTGTATAGTTTTTTTAGATTAACCATTGATATTATTTATGAACAAATTGCGAACTGGTGGGGCAGTAGACCAGGGGAAGCGCCGACTTCACCCCACCCGTTTTATGGCGACCGCCCTACTCCGCGACGTCAGACTAGCTTCTGCTTTTTGCAAGGCGTTAAAGGTCATTCTTGCCTGAGCTCTACTCTCCCCTACCATGAAAGATAGCTACTATTTATTTGTAGTATGCCCTGCCATTAACTCGGACATCCATGTAAGTACTCGGCACCGTTTTCAAGCTTTTAAGCTTGGCCGTAGCCGCCAGAAACGTCCCGACCTGCTGCCGGGCATCTTCTGACTGGAGGTTAAATTTTATAAAATATGGTTGGGCCGCCAATTGAATATCGAGCTCGCTGCTCGCCGCCGGTAAAACAAGACTACTTGGGGTGTAGCCATGTGCCTTTAGCTCGCCAACGGCTGTTTGGATAAAGCTGACGTCACTCGACCGTAATACTTGGTGGTTGATAGCTACGGCAAGTCCGCTTTGATCAGTCAGCACTGGTAGGCCAAGCTTGTCGACTGCGTCAGGAATAGCGCCCCCCAGGAGGACTTTACCGGTCGTGTCGAGCACATAACTGCCGCTACTAGAATGAAAGATGATTGCTGGAGTAGCGGGCTCTAAATAAACCACTGGGCGGTGCGACAGTAGAGGGAGAGTTATACTGGCACTCGCCAGCTCCGGGAACTGAGCGGCTAACTGTTGGTTAATCCGAGTTGTGTTGACGGTTATTTTATTATGGTTCCATATTGAAGCGCGCAGCTGACGGGCCACCGCCTGGCTATAGATTTGCTGATTTTGTAGAAATGGTTGTTGATTTGATCCGGCAACTAAAACTATTTTAGGGTTTGTCGACAAAGTTGCAGCACTTACTAGACTAATGGCGGCGACAGACAATAAAATGAAAAGGCCGAAGCGCTGCAGCCAAAACTTACCGAAGCGCTTAGCCGATACCTTGCTGACGCGCAGTAGTTGACGACCGGTATTCAACTCAAGCTCTGAACGCCTTGAGTGATAAGAAAAAGCCGTCGGCGAACTCTGGCGGTCGCCCATGATACGCTGGCGGTTGGACGGTGGTGGTGTCTTCGTTTTTAGTAGTTTCATGATGACGAGCCTATTGGGCGGCCTCCGTGAGTAATAGTTTGGCGAGCCTCTCGGCTGCATCGGGAAGCCCAAATTTGGCCAGTGACTTTCCTAAAGCAACTTTTTCAGTCTCGTTTTCGAGCAATTCACTTATGACTGATGCCAATCGACCATCCTGCTCGGCCTGTTCCTCGTCTAACTTGATCACGGCGTGTCGCTCTGCCAAAGCCTCCGTGTTTTTGACATTCCAGATTAGTTGTGGCGAGGGGATGATGATGCAAGCTTTGGCTTGAATAGCAAATTCAGCCAAATTCGTTGCCCCGCCCCGGGCGATAATAACATCAGCCACCGCACTGTAGCGATGCA
>JBDTSH010000015.1:0-5442 GCA_039931245.1 Candidatus Saccharimonadota bacterium | reverse complement strand
TTAGACATATGAACTATTCTCCCTTATTCACTAATTAGTCCTAGTATACTATGAAATATAACGATAATCGGCGGAAAGTGACCGTCGAAATCGACAATGTTCGTCCGATTCAGGGCCCGGGCCGCCCCAGCGCTTTATAATTAAGCGTAATAATTATAAACTAGGGGGAATGACGAGCTTTATCTTCGCTACTGTCCTGCTGGCACTCGCTCTGGCCGGTGTGGTGATCCGCAAAACGTACTACTACGTGCCGCGCCGCGAACTGAAGCGCTTGGCCGCCCGTCATGACCCCCTGGCCAGTCGCTTGTATACGGCCGTCGCTTACGGCAGCAGCTTACGGGCTTTGCTGTGGTTGTTCATTGGACTGACCAGCGCCGGGGGAGTCGTCCTGCTGGCCCGCCAGGCGCCGCTGTGGTTGAGCCTGAGCGCCGTCTTATTACTGCTATGGGCGGCTTTTTCCTGGCTGCCGGCCAGCCGGGTGACGCCGCTCGGGGCCCGCTTAGCCGTCCTAGTGACGCCCCCCATTGTCTGGCTGCTTAATTACCTCCACCCCCTGATCAGCCGGGCCGCTCCCCTGATCGAACGCCGCTACAGCGCGCCCCATCACACCGGTTTATTCGAGCGGTCCGACGTCGTGGATTTACTGGACCGTCAAGGCCGCCAGGCCGATAACCGGCTGACTCCCGAAGAACTGGCGATTATTTCCAGCGCTCTTAATTTTGGCGACCGCCAAGTCAGCAGTCTCGTGACCCCGCGGGCGGCCATCAAGACGATACTGAAGAATGAGATAGTCGGTCCGGTACTGATCGATGAACTGCACAAACTCGACCTGCCGTTCGTCCTCGTCAAGGATTCGCCGAAAGGCAAAATCTGTGGTCTCCTGCGTCGCCAGACGCTCGGCTTGATGAGTTCCGGCCAAGTCAGCGAGCACATGGATAAAACCGTTTACTACTTGCACGAGAGCGATAGCTTAAGCGAAGCCTTGCACGCCTTCTTCGTGACGAACTACCCCCTGTTTGTGGTCGTTAATAGTTTTGACGAATACGTCGGCGTGGCCACCATCGAGTCGGTCCTGAAACAACTGCTTGGCCACATGCCCGGTGATGATTTTGAACAATACGCCGACCGTCCGGCCGTGGCCGCCCGTCACGCCACCCCGCCGCCGGCCGCCGAAAAAGCTGACGAATCCACCCCTGAAGTGGTAGAATAACAGACATGAGTCGAAGCGATGGTCGGTTGAATATGAATAATTGGGTCGGCCGGAGCTGAAGCTGTCAGCCAGCCGGCGAGCGACCCCGACCAAGCCGTCCCGCTATCTAAACAGGAGTTATACGTCATGAGGATTCTCAGTTCTGAAGTCACCACCCACGTCGGCGACACTATTACGCTCAAAGGGTGGGTACAATCCCGCCGCGACCACGGCGGGCTAATATTTATCGACATTCGAGACCACCAGGGGATTACCCAGCTAGTCATTCAACCGGAAACGGCCGCCGCTTTTGCCCTGGCCGAGCAACTGCGTGATGAGTACGTTATTAGCGCCCGCGGCCTGGTGCGCGACCGGGAAGAACACCTCAAGAACCCCCACCTAGCCAGCGGTGGTGTCGAGCTCAAAGTCGATGAACTAGTCATTTTAAACCGCTCGGAACCCCTGCCAATCCAACTGCACGGCGAGGCCATGGCCAGTGAAGACCTGCGCTTAAAATACCGCTACCTCGACCTGCGCCGACCCAAGATGCAAACCATGCTCACAGCCCGCGCCGACCTGTACAAGCGGATCCGCGATTTCATGGAAACCAACGAATTTACCGAAGTCAGTACGCCCATTATCGCTAACTCGAGTCCGGAAGGGGCCCGCGACTTTCTGATACCGTCCCGTATCCACCCCGGGAAATTCTACGCCCTGCCGCAAGCCCCCCAACAGTTCAAACAGTTATTGATGGTGGGCGGCCTCGCCCGCTACTACCAGCTGGCCGCCTGTTTTCGCGATGAAGATCCTCGGGCCGACCGCCTATACGGCGAATTCTACCAACTCGATCTCGAAATGTCCTTTGTCGACGACGGCGAAGAAGTGCGCAGCCTGACTGAACCGCTCATTAAAAGTCTGGTGACCGAGTTTGCCTATAAGCAGTTGCTCAGCGCCGATGTGCCGCGGCTGACCTACAGCGAGGCCATGGAGCGTTACGGTTCTGACAAGCCCGATCTGCGCTATGGCCTGGAACTAATCGACCTCTCTAGCGACCTAGCCGCCTCCGGCTTCGGCGTCTTTGCCGGGGCTCTGACGGCCGGTGGCGTCGTCAAGGCGATCCGCGTGCCGGGCGCCGCTAGTCTCAGTCGCTCGCAAATCGATAGCTTTACCGACATCGCCAAAACTGAAGGCGCCGGCGGTTTGGCCTACTTAACGTTTGCCGACGGGGAAGTGAAATCGCCGATCGCCAAGTTCTTGCAGCCCGCTGAACTGGCGGCCATTCAGCAGAAAACCGGCGCCGCCGACGGTGACATCGTCTTCTTCGGGGCCGACGCCCGTACGGTGGTCAATAAGGTGCTCGGCCGCCTGCGCATTGAATTTGCCAACCACTTCAACCTCAAAGACCCCAATGTGATCGCCCTCTGCTGGATAATTGACTTTCCCTTTTACGAAATGAACGAAGCCACCCAGCAGCTCGACTTTGGCCACAATCCCTTCTCCATGCCCAAAGGCGGCCTGGCGGCGCTCGCTCACCCCGACAAGCTGAGCATCGTGGCCGATCAGTACGACATGGTCATGAACGGCTATGAAATCTGTTCGGGCGGTGTCCGCAATCATAGCCCGGAGGTGATGTATGAAGTCTTTGCCGTCCTCGGTCACGATCAGGCCTACGTCGATGCCCGTTTTGGGGCCATGATCGGCGCCTTTAAGTACGGCGCGCCGCCCCACGCCGGCTGCGCCTTCGGCATCGATCGCATCCTGATGGAGTTAACCGGCGAAACAAACATCCGCGAAGTCGTGGCTTTCCCTAAGAACGGCTCCGGCGTCGACGTCATGATGAGCTCACCGAGCGTCGTCGAAGCCCCCCAACTGACAGAATTGCACATCGAAACGGTCGAATAAACCGCCCTGAACATTCCGCTCAAAACTCTCGCCAACGGCTTTGCGCTGCCCGTCTACGGGCTGGGCACCTGGCAAATGGGCGGCCGGCTGGGAGCGGATGACGCCAATGATGACAGGGACATCGCCGCTATAAAGTCCGCCCTGGAGCACGGCATCACCCACCTCGATACGGCCGAGTCGTACGGCGCCGGCCACGCCGAGGAGTTAGAGGGCATTAACAAAATATTATATATATGTTATAGTTTTTTTTATGCATCGATTTAGCTCACCAGGTGAGGCCCAATCATTCATCGCTCAAGAGGTAGATCGCCCGGTATCACCCGGTTCACAGACTATCAAACCGGGTGTCACTCTTTCAACTTTTCCGATCGATATGGGTGAAGGTAGATTCACCAACAGCTACGATATTTCATTCGATGCTCGGGACAATCCATTGGATATTGTCGCCTTTGACAGCTTGACGAGTGTCCCAGACTTTCTGGTCAGTCCAGAGGCTCAGCAATATTCGGTAGCTTCGGGAGGCGGTTTTTTCTTTTTAGCTGACCGGGCGAGCGCTTCACCTCGGCAGCTGGCCCTGAATCTTAGTATCTCGCGCGGTAGTTTACGCAGTCTACCCGTCGCCGACCGGGAGTCTGTCATTTCCGGGCACGCCGGATTGGAAGCGCGTACCCTAGTAGCACTCGGGGCACTGGTTTTAAATGGCCACGCTTTGGATTGGTCAGGTTCATTAACCGATTACGATACCGAAGTGAAGGTATATGGTAACGGTAACGCCGTGATCAGTCATCAGGAGAACCCCATTACGGGAAGCGAGAGAGTGCTTAACGAGACCTCCCGTTATACGCCGCCGATTAGTCACGACGACTATATGGATGTGGGCTTCATTGGTCGGGGAGGTAATGATTTTATTGGTGTCGGCGGCAGTAGCGCCGGCGGCGTCGATATTTTTGCCCATGATTTTGTCATACGTTGTCCGCAACGATATTTAAAAGGTAACTCATCGTTGCAAATAGACACAGTCGGCGGCATTGCCCTGTCCCGGCTGGAAGGCGGCGCGTTCAGTGCGGGTCCGTCCCTAAATATTGCCGATTTCATTAACCATCCCGTTAACCATGATGCTTCCCTGGGGAGCCATCCTCCCTTTATCGAGACTTTTCTCGCCCGGACGGCACTGTATAAGACCGAAGATAACTTGACCCATATCCGTCTTTTTGACGGCCGACCAGGTAGCCCATTGTTTCCAGGCGTAACTCCCAATGAAGCCGTTGCCCATATCTTATCGGAGGGTGAATTCGAATGGGGTTGCTTCTTGGACCCCGGACAAACCGCCAAGCTCGGCGTCAATTACGAAGGTCGCTTAGCCAGCTACGGCAGTCGGCATTATATGCGCTGGCCGAACACTACCGATCCAAACTATCTGTGGGTTCCGGACATTGGTCGACCCGTTGCGAACGTCTTGGCCCTATAATAGTCATTATGAACTTTTCACTGGCTGATATTACCGCCCTCCATAAGAAATACGCGCCGAGCGATGCCGTCTTCGATTTGGTATTCACCCACTCTCAAATCGTCAACGATATCGCCCTCCAACTGCTTGAAAAAAATAACCTCGCCCTCGACCGCGATCTGGTAAGAAGCGGCGCCCTGCTGCACGACATCGGTGTCTATCCGCTGTTTGGCGCCAATGGGACGTTGCGGGCCGACGCCGCCTATATCACCCATGGCACTGAAGGAGAGAAAATTTTAAAAAAAGAAAACCTGCCCCAAGCAATCTGGCGCTTTGCCGCCCATCACACGGGAGTCGGCCTGACCAAGCAAGACGTCATCAATCAAAAGCTACCGCTACCGATCGCTGATTACCTAGCCGAGACCGACGAAGAATTATTGATCATGTACGCCGATAAGTTTCATTCCAAAACCACCCCCCCTTACCTCAATAGTTATCAGTGGTACCGCCAAGATATTGCCAAGTTCGGCAGCGCCAAAGTTGCCACGTTCGATCAATTGGCCCAGCAGTTCGGCCTCCCCAATTTGCCAGCCTTGAGCGAAAAATATTCGACGGCTATCAGATAACTCCCCGTCGGCCCCGGCGCCCACTGACCAGTCGTCGAAGCGGAAGGGACACCATGTACTAGTAACGTCGTTAGTATTGTTGCCGACGCCCCACTAAAAAATGAGCCGCCCGCCAAGCCCGAAGGAGTGAAGGGCAGTGGTATAATAGTATGATTGTTTTTGATATGTTTCCTTTTTCCGTCAACAAGCAACAGTCAGTGAACCAAGACAAAGATTATTAGATTAGGGACCGTATTAGCAACTTAAAAAACCTTAGGCCGTTGACAGGCGGAGACCTG
>JBDTSH010000014.1:0-65021 GCA_039931245.1 Candidatus Saccharimonadota bacterium | reverse complement strand
CTGTCCTCCTGCACGCCGAATATGAAGCTGTCACGGTGCGGCACATAGCTGTCCCTTTCGGAATAAAAGAGGTGGAATCTTTTTTTGTCGGCCGCCGAGAGAGACGTTAGATTGGCGTGGGCCGCCGCCAGCGCTACTTCAAATGACGGGTTGCGTTGCAGCAATCCCGGGCTGACCGTTTCGGGGTGATTGAGCTTAGCGCTTATGAAAACGACGCCGTGGACTGTACTGCGCCTGACGACGTAGGCATTGAGGGCTGCCGTCGCCCCGGCACTCGCCCCGACCAATGACACGAGGTGTCCGGCGGCGGCAAGCGTATCTATCTCAGCCAATACGGCAGTCATTTTGTCGCCGTACTCCCCCGGCCCCGCCCAGGGCAGTGGGTGACAGTGACCATGCACGCCGTAGAGGCGCCAAAACTTGACGATTAGGCTTTGCACTCCCCACCAATCGTCACCGATGCCGGGAAGATAGATTATGTGCTGCTGCTGTTTCATATATTCAGGTAAGTGTAGTGGATAACGTGAGTTCCAACTATGGAATTTTCACCCCGCAGTGCCAGGCGTCACGAGCCAGCTTGATAGCGGGGCTTTTAAGTTTGAACATGACCAATCAATTAGGAGAGCGGTCATTACGGAAGTCTGCGCCGGACTACCGGCTAGGCATTTTTCGCGGCCGAAAAGTGGGTCTATGTACTTGGTGGGGATGAGAGGACTTGAACCTCCACGCCTTGCGGCACTAGTTCCTAAAACTAGCGTGTATACCAATTTCACCACATCCCCAAGTTGTTGCTGTCGGACGAGACTCGCATTATTTTACGATACTTAGGGAGTAATTACTACTCTGTCTCCACCTTTAGCCTTCCCGGCGATAGAAGTAAAGACTGGCATCGCCATACGTTTTGGCGGCGACGAGCCCATACGCGCCCGGAAGCGTCAGGTCGACTCCCGCCGGTAACGAGGCGACCAACAGGCCAGCGGGCTTGACACGCCCGGCGAGGTCAGCGATGAGTGGTAGTTGCGGGTCGTCATAGGGAGGATCACACAGCACGATGTCAAAGAAGGTATCGACCGGCGAGGTCTGCAGCCAGGCGGCGGCGTTCACCCGTATCGGCTTGAGCTCGCCGCCCAGCGCCAGTTGGCTGGCATTTTTAATAACGGTCGCGATGGCATTGGCGTCGACATCGAGAGCAGTGACGTGACTGGCACCGCGGCTGAGGGCTTCAAACGCCAAGGCGCCGCTGCCGGTGAAGGCATCGAGCAGACGCAAATAACTAATGTCACCGAGGGTGTTGAACAAGGCACCGCGAATTTTGTCGCTCATGGGATGGGTGCGGTCAGTGCCGGGGGAATTGAACAAACGGCCACCGAGTCGGCCGGCGATAACTCTCACGACGTCGCCTGCTCGGCCTCGCGGGCCGCGCTGTACCAGGCTAGGAGCACCATGCGTACCATGCGCGGTGCCAGTTCGCGGCGGATGTCGCGGCTCACCGTGTGGGTCCAACCGCGCTCGATAAAACGAATATATATTTTGAAATTGGCGATTTCTTCAGCCAGCTGTTTGAAAAGCCCGACGACGCCCTGGGCCGAAACGATGTCGATATCGCGCGGCGAGGGTAAGGCATGATTTAAGGGCAACGGCACCATCAGGGCATAGGCGCCGGCCTCAAACATGGCGTGGGTCGTCAGCAGGCCGCGCGGCCCGACTAGTTGCAGGCTGCGTTTGATCGATTGCAGGAGCGTATCGCCGTGCACAAAACCACGGCCCAATAAACCTTGCCGGCTATGGCGATCCTCACCGCGCAATTCCTCCAGCTCTTCTTCGTACGGATAGTGATGGGCGGGAGTCAGGCCGTCGACTAAAGCGTGGGCCAACCACGCAGCCTCAAAGGCACTACGAATCTCGTCCCGGGCGCGGAGGGCCGTCACCAGCGCTTTATAGTGGCCGTCAATCAAACCGTGCAAATCGACGTCAGCCCGGTTCAGCGGGTCAACAAAGTGCCAGGGTTGCTCGCTTAAGCCGGGCTTTTTAAGTTGCGAAGCATCGGGACCATGGCGGCCCTCAAACTGCAGGATCTGGCGAATACTAGGAAAGTAGGCCTCGGGCTGCAAGTGTTTAAAGTGGCGATACGCGACGCGGTTAATCTTCTGATGAGCGTGAAATATGATAGCGTACATGGGCCAGTCGGTGTTACATTAGCAAAAGTTGGCTAGTCGGCGCGACACCCGTCGATCGTTTAGTTTAGGTTGGTGACGGTCCGCAATCGGGTGACGTGAGCGGCTAACTCCTTATAGTGTAGCAAATTTTCCGACTTATCGAGAAATTCCTGGGCACTCCCGCGGGCCCGGGCGATGAGACGAGCGTCGCTCAATTTAGCCACGCGCAAGTCGAGCTCCCCGTGCTGCATACTGCCATAGATAGCGCCGGGGCCGCGCAGTTCCAGATCGAGTTCGGCCAATTTAAAACCGTCATTGGAGCTTTCCAGGGCCCGCAAGCGACGGCTCGGCGCGGTGGATTCACTGAGCAGCAGATAGCAATAACCTTGGTCGGCAGCCCGCCCGACCCGGCCACGCAGCTGGTGAATCTGGGCCAAGCCAAAACGTTCGGCGCCCTCCAACATCATCACCGTCGCATTGGGGACATCGACGCCGACTTCGATCACGGTCGTCGCCACCAATATATCAAGCTCATGGGCCACAAACTGGGCCATGACAGCGGCTTTGTCATCGGCTTTGAGCCTGCCGTGCAGCAGCCCAATTCGCCACTTTTTAAAGTCTTGGCGGCTGAACTCCTCATAGACAACTTCGGCCGAGCGCACTTTAAGAGTATCCGATTCACCAATCAGCGGACAGACGACGAACATTTGGCGACCGGCTTCGAGTTGTTCCGCCACCGCGCCGTAAACTTGCGCCCGAGAATTAGGCGAGATAATTTCAGTGATAATCGGCAGCCGGCCGGGTGGTTTGTCGGCGAGGATCGAAATATCGAGCTCCCCGTACAAGGTCAGAGCCAGGCTGCGCGGTATCGGCGTCGCGGTCAAGCTCAAGACGTGGGGCATATGGCCGGCTTTGACTTGAAGGGCTTTGCGTTGATCGACACCAAAACGGTGCTGCTCGTCGATGATGACGAGGGCGAGCTGCGGCAGGGCCACCGTTTCCTGAATTAAAGCTTGAGTGCCGACAATAAATTGGGCGTCGCCGCTGGCGATGGCGGCCCGGGCGCGGCTTTTTTGGGCCGGTTTAAGGCTGCCCACCAGTAAATCGACGGCCGACTCCCGGCCGAGCGGTTGCAGCAACTTATATAAGGTATCGGCGTGCTGGCGGGCCAACAGTTCGGTCGGGGCCATCAGGGCGACCTGCCAACCCTGCTCCAGAGCCATCAGAGCGGCCATGACGGCCACCACCGTCTTGCCCGCCCCCACGTCACCCTCAATCAGCCGGTTCATCGGTTGGGGCTTCTGCAGGTCTTGGTAAATCTGCCAGATGACCCGGCGCTGGGCGTCGGTCAGCGTGAACGGCAGGTGGCCGACAAAGTCGCGGGCCAGGCTTTCATTGAAGGGAATAACTAAAGCATGCTCGTGCTGGTTAGCTTGTTTGTTGAGCAAGCTGGCCAAAGCCAAACGAAACACCTCCTCGAAACCGAACCTCTCTTGGGCGGCGGCGAGCTGGGCAGTCGACTCCGGGAAGTGCATCGCTTGGACGGCAGCCGCCCGGCTCATTAATTTTTGCTCTTTGACGATCCAGTCCGGCAATGTCTCCGGCAAAGACTTAATCAGCGGCATCGTCCGGGCCACGGCAGCACGAATCAGGCGCGACGTCAGGCCTTTAGTTTCACGGTAGATCGGTAAGATGCGGGCCGTGTTGACCGGGAAGTCAGACACCAATTCCAAACTCGGATTCATAATACTAAAGCGCTGGTGGCTCAATTCGTATTGGCCGGAAATATAATACGCTTGATCACGTTTGATAGCCGTCGCTCGGTACGGCTGGTTAAACCAGATCAATCGGATACTGCCGGTATCATCGGCGGCAATCGCTTCGGTAAGATGCATACCGCGCCGGGCGTAGTGTCCGGTGACGCTCTGGATAGTTGCCTCCAGTGTGACTAGACCCGGTTGCAGCTGGCTGGCCGACATAAGGCTGGAGAAATCATCATAGCGCCGCGGCAAGTAGTCCACCAGGTCGGCCAATGTCGCAATCCCCAAATAGCCAAACTTTGTCGCCAGGGCCGGACCAATGCCCGGCAAATAGGTAATCTCCGTCGTGAGTGTCATCTATCGAGTATACATGGCGCGGGCCGCTGCCCTCTAGCGTTTAGCTCGCTTTGCGGACGAGCAGGAAAATACTGGGACCGAAGTAGCTGCTGGCCAGCGGGCGTTGGAGGACGTGTTCAGTGGCGATCAGGATTTTGTGGGGGATGATCTGCTTCAAGCGGGTACTCCGTAAATTGGAGACTGACAAGGTCGATTCGACTCGCAGACCAGCCAGCTCGAGCTGACGGATGACGGTGCGGGGGTTGTGGTTGACGAACGGAATCTCGTCGTCACGCTGATTAATCTTAGACCGAATGTCGACCGGTTTGACGGGCATGCGCTCGCCGCGCATCAGATGTTTAAGCCGGTTGCGGGCGTGCAAGTAGTTAGCGACTTCAATAATAGCAAATCCCTCGTCGCTCAAGACCCGGGCGATCTCTCCAAATTCATTACGGGGATCGGGCAAATGGTGCATGACGCGGATCATCGTGATCAGGTCGGCCGAACCGTCGGCAAACTTAAGGTCGTCGGCCTGGGTCAAGACGCGGTCGATTTCGGGGTGATCTTTCAAAAACTCCACGGCAATATCGAGCTGCTGCTGACTGGGTTCTGCCAAAATAACTTTTTTAGCGTAATGCTCGAGAAAGACACACAATCGACCATAGCCACCACCGATGTCGATGGCCGTTTGAAAATGCTTGCCGCGCAATAATTTTTTGAGGGCAATTTCTTCGGCGGCGTGCTCATAGTCGCGACCATCCCAGTAATGGAGGTAGTTATGCGTGGGATCATTGTACTGGTCGGCGCGTTTTTTATGTTTGTCGGGGAGATTGGGTGAATCAGACATAGGTTATGTTTAAGTATATCAGGCTGGCCAATATTCCCTAATCGCCGAGTTCGACGAGGGCCGAGTCCTTAAAGGCCTTACCACGGCGCAGCAGCAAACGCCCACTGACAAAGTCACTGGCTTGGAAATTCTCGCGGACCGATTTTATGCCGTTAAGGCTAATCGCGTTGCCCTCTATCAGACGGCGCGCCTCGGAGTTGGACGGCGCCAAATTGGCGCTCACGAGGGCCTCAATAATCGAACTGGTTGGTGCCGACTGGATACTCGGCAATTCGTGGCGAATCGCCTCTAAGGCGGCGTCGCTGGCAGCGGCGATTGACGCCTGGCCCGTCAGGTAGGCCGTGACTTCTTGGGCAGTCGCGGCGGCGGCGGCGCCGTGCACTAAACGCGTTACCTCTTGGGCGAGTGTCCGCTGGGCGGTGCGGGCTTGGGGCTCGGCCATGTGCTGCTCCATAAGCTCAGCGATGGCGGCTTGGTCGAGGTCGGTGTAGATTTTGAGGTAATCGGCTACCCCCAAATCATCGGTGTTAATCCAGAACTGATAGAACTGTGTCGGTGAGGTCTGGGCGGGGTCGAGCCAAACGGCACCCGCTTCGCTTTTGCCGAATTTCTTGCCAGTCGTCTTATCGAGAATCAGCGGTGCACTCAAGGCGTGAACTTCGGCCGACTCTTTTTTACGAATCAGCGGCACGCCCGACAGCATGTTGCCCCACTGGTCGGAGCCGCCAATTTGCAGAACGACACCATAATCCTTGTAGAGCTGCCAGTAGTCGTACCCCTGGATAAGGGTGTAGCTAAATTCGGCGTAGCTAATACCGCTGCCCCCCTCGCCCATCCGTTCGCTGATAAAATCGCGTTGCACGAGCTCGGTCATACTGTACAATTTGCCGACGTCGCGTAAAAAATCAAGAAAGTTAATAGCCTTGAACCAGTCGTAATTATCGACCAGCGTGAACTCGGCGCCGGCGAATAGTTTTTGGACCTGCTGCTTTATGCCGGCGACGTTGGCGGCTATTTCAGCGCGGTCTTTGATCTGGCGCTCATCGTCTTTACCACCCGGATCACCGATCAGACTAGTGGCACCGCCGACCAGTAGAATCGTTTTCCAACCGGCCGCATTGAGGCGCTTAGCCAGCATAAAAATAGCCAAGTTGCCGATGGTGAGGCTGTCGGCCGAAGAACAATCCGCCCCCAGGTAAAATGTCCGGGGCGTGTCGAGCCACGCCACGTCGCTAAAAGTCTTGTCTTTAATATGGCCGCGCCACACCAGTTCTTCGGATAGGGTCATAGAACTCATTTCGCTAGGTTAATTGCTCTTAAGTATAGCCCAACCCCAGACGACTGCAAACCTGAGTTACAACTGTAGCGATTTCACTAAACATAGCCTTTTTATAGTCGCTGTTTGCTATAATGAGCCTAAGAAATTGACGAGGAGTTAGACTTATACTTATGAATGCTTCCAAAGGATCGGGGCGAAACCGCCGCGCAAAGAATACTTTTACAACTAAAAGTGGCAAAACCATCAAAGTCCATCGCTCCCTGACCGACCGTCTGATGGCCAACAAAATGAGCCGCATTGCCAGTAAAGCAACCTACTTAAGTACCCTGCCGAAAGGCAAGTTCAAGCGGGTATTGCACCGCCTGCAGCCCAAACGGGTCGCTCAGTACTGGCTGAGCCGTGAAGGCGGTATCATGGCCCTAAAAATTGTCGGCATCGCTATATTGATAGGCTTTTTCATGACTATCGGGCTATTCGCCTACTTCCGCAAGGACTTGCCGAAAGTCAAAGATATCGCCGGCAGTGACCTCGGCGGCAGTATTACTTATTACGACCGTACCGGCAGCACCGTCCTTTGGCAAGATTACGACGCCATCAAGCGGACGCCGGTCGACACCAAAGACATCACACCCTTCATGAAGCAAGCTACCGTCGCCGTGGAAGACAAAAACTTCTACAAGCACGGCGCTTTTGACGTCCGCGGAATTACCCGTGCCGCGACCCACGATATTCTCGGTGGTGGCGGCAGCGTCCAGGGGGGATCGACCATCACCCAGCAGCTCGTCAAGCTCAACGAACAGTGGACTGATAACCGCACCGTCACCCGTAAAGTTAAAGAGCTGATTCTAGCCGTCGAGCTGGAACGCGAATACACCAAAGCCGATATTTTGACCGGCTATCTCAACATCGCCCCCTATGGCGGCGTGGACTACGGTGTCGAAACGGCCGCCCGCGATTACTTCCAGACTGATGCCAAGAATCTGACCCTTCCCCAAGCCGCCATGCTGGCCGCCATCCCCCAGTCACCGAGTTATTACTCACCGTACGCCAGCGCCCGCTTTAACCCGGCCGTCACAGCCGATAGCTTCAATGCGCCGGCCCTGCTCAACCGCCAGCACTATATCCTCAATCAAATGGCCGAGCAAAAATACATTACCCAAGCCCAAGCCGACGAGGCCAAAAAAGTCGACATTCTCGCTCAAGTCCACCCGCAAACACCCAAATACGCCGGCATCAAAGCCCCCTATTTCGTACTGTCCGCCAAGGCCCAACTCCAAGAGAAGTACGGGGCCACCCTAGTCCAACGCGGGGGCTGGAAAGTCACGACGACCCTCGATATGAACTTACAAGACAAAGCCGAATCGCTGGTAGCATCAAACTTACGGAACGTGTCCCGTTACGGCGCCGACGAAGAAGCCATGGTCGGTGAAGACGTCCAAACCGGTCAAATAGTTTCGCTGGTCGGGGGTACCGATTTTAACAACCCTGACCACGGTCAAGATAACTATGCCGCCGGCATTTTGATCCCGCCAGGCTCGAGCTTTAAACCATATGACTACGCGACGATGATTAACGACAATAATAACGTCGGCGCCGGCTCGGTCCTCTACGATACCCAGACGGTCCTGCCGGGCTATCCCTGCACCAACAAACAGCTGCCCAAAAACGGCGGCAACTGTTTAACCGACTATGACTTTATCTACCCGGGGCCGCTTTCCTTACGCTACGCCCTGGGCGGCTCCCGCAACGTCCCGGCTGTCAAAGCCATGCTCTCGGCCTCCCCCAACGACACCAGTACCGGCCACGTCACGTCCATTAATAAGGTTATTAGTACCGCATCGGCGATGATGGCCAACAGCTATGACCAGCAGAAAAACCGCAGCACCTACAATTGTTACGGCGACGAAGCTTTGACCGAAACAACACAGTGTTACGGCGCTTCAGCCATTGGAGATGGAGCGTTCCTCCACCTCGATGACCACGTCAACGGCCTGTCGACCCTCGCCCGTCTCGGTAACGCCATCCCGCGGACTTACATCCTCAAAATCACCGACGCCGCCAATCATACCAAATACCAATGGACCCAGCCCAAAGTTAACCAAGTCATTAAGGCCGATGCCGCCTTTATCGTCAATAACATGGCGAGCGACCCGAACGCCAGTTACTTGCCCGGCTCATGTACGGCGACGGACTGCACGACGTTGGCCCGCGGCGGTTACAAATTCCACCGTTTCCAAGGCTGGAACTTCGCCGTTAAAACTGGTACCACCAACGACGGCTACGACGGCTTAATGACCAGCTGGTCCAACAAATATGCCGTCGTGTCGTGGGTCGGCAACCACACCCGACACGTCACCCTGACGACATCGATGGAAAACCTGACCGAGCCCCTAACCCGCGGTTGGATGGAATACGCCCACACCGGTGTTAAAGCCAACAACTGGGTCCAGCCGGCCACCATCAAGACCGCGCCGGCCTTCGTAGTACGCAATCACATTCACTTCGGCGATATCGAACCGAGCCCGACCAACGATTTGTACCCCGGCTGGTATATTGGGGGCACCGCCGCCAAGACCGGTTCGTCCCAAACTACCGATAAAGTATCCGGCAAAGTCGCCACCAGTTGTACCCCGGCCTACGCCAAGCAAACCGTGACGAACGGTAATGCGGCCTTCTGGAACATTGACATCTTCAACGGTGGGAAAGCCAACATTGCTAGCGCCAACAGCTCCACCACGGCGACGGCCGCGGCCCCGACTGACGACGTCCACAACTGTAACGATGCGCCCCCAGTCATTACCCTCAACGCGCCCGATACCTGTGACACAAGCTGTACTATCACGGCCACTGTCACCCAAGGTACCCACGCCCTATCCGATAGTCAATTCCCGAGTTTCCCCGGCAGCGTTAATTTTAGCCTCAATGGCCAGTCCATAAAGACCGAAGGGGTCAGTGACTCCCCCAGCACCGTGTCGTTTACCTATAACCCGACGTCGAGCGGGGCGGCCACGCTGAGCGCGACGGTCACTGATAGTGTCCTCTACCAGGGAACGGACACGGCCACTATAAATTTAGTAATAGCGCCCCAGGCGCTCACCCTAAACCTGGACACGCACGCGGGCGCAACGGCTAACTTCAGCTGGAACAATATTTCTGGTGCCAGTGCCTATAAACTTTGTGTCACTGGTCCGGGCGGCGCCTGTTCAACTTTCCCCGCTTCACCTGGCGCCGTCACTGGCTTGAACAAGAATAAAGATTACAGTGCTAACTTAACCGCAATCGGCGGGACGAACTCGACGTCAAATACCGTTACTTGGAATTCTGGACCGTAGCCAGAACCCTAACCTCGCTGAGCGTGCGCGAAGATCATTTTGCCTGAAACACTTTGGTGCATCTTCATGACCGTGACCGCTACCGTTTTGCCGATGAGTTTCTGGGCGTCGTCGACGACCACCATAGTGCCGTCCTCGAGGTACCCGACGGCCTGATTTTTCCCTTGGCCCTTTCGAATCAGCGTGACCGTTACCTGCTCACCGGGCAAAGCGCTCGGGCGAAGGCGTTGCGCCAACTCATTGACATTCAAAACAGCAACCCCTTTAATGGCCGCGACTTTACCAAGGTTAAAATCAGTCGTATAAAGGCTGGCGGGCATATGTTGCGCCAAGGCGACGAGTTTATCATCGACCAACTGGAGGTGCCGGAAATCCTGAGCTGCCAGCAGGACGGTGCCACCCGGTAGGGCCCGCAACTGTTTGGCAATCTCCAAACCAAAGCGGGCGCGTTCCCGTTTATAGGCGTCCTTGCCATCGGCCAGCAACTGCAACTCGGCAACGATAAACTCCGGAATAACAAGTTGGCCACTCAGGAAACCGGCTTGATAGATATCGATAATACGCCCATCGATCAGGGCGCAGGAATCCAGAATGATTGACTGGCCCGGCGCCCTAGCCGACCGCGAGAGGTTCATCCGCCATAGCAGTAAGCCGATAATTATTAGCAACAGAGCGGTGTCGAAGTAGACCACTAGGAGTCTTTTTCAAGAAATTGATTGAGAGCGGTTCGGACATCGGGGACACCATGCAGTAACGGTAGTTTTTTACCCATTTTTTGGACCGGGCCGATCGCCCCGTCAAAACCGAGTTTTTTAGCTTCGGCTAAGCGCCGGTCGGCGTGCGGGACGTGACGGACTTCCCCGCTCAAGCCCACTTCACCGAAGACGACGGCGTTTTGTTTGAGTTGCAGACCTTTGGCAGCCGACCCGATCGCCAGACAAATCGCCAAGTCGGCGGCCGGCTCGCGGATCTGCATGCCGCCGACGATGTTGATGTAAATATCCTGGTCGCCTAAGTTTAGTTTGGTGCGACGCTCTAACATCGCCACGAGTAAGTTGAGGCGATTGAGATCAAAGCCACTGGCGGCTCGTTTCGGATAGCCGTAGCTAGTGCGATTGACTAGCGCTTGGACTTCGACGAGCAAGGGGCGGGTGCCTTCGAGCGTGGCCAGCACGACCGAGCCGTCGCTGACTTGGCGTTCGGCTAACAAGGCGGCGGAGGGGTTAGCGACCGGCATAAGGCCCTGCTCGACCATTTCAAAGATGCCGGCTTCGTTGGTCGAGCCAAAGCGGTTTTTGACGGCGCGCAGGACCTTAAAACCGCCATAACGATCACCTTCGAGCTGGAGCACCACATCGACGACGTGTTCCAGGACTTTCGGACCGGCAATGGCGCCTTCTTTCGTGACATGACCGACTAAAATCACCGCGGTGTTAGTCTGCTTGGCGGCGAGGGTAATAAGTTGAGTGCTATTGGTAATCTGCGAAACGGTGCCGGCCGCCGAAGTAATCGCCGCACTCGTAATTGTCTGAATGGAATCAACGACGACCAGTTTGTACTTGCCGCTGGCAATCGTCGCGGCAATATCATCGGCCGAACTGGTCGTGGCCAGGCGCAGCTCGGGACGCAGAGTGCCTAAGCGTTCGGCCCGTAAGCCAATCTGGTAGGCTGACTCCTCCCCACTAACATAGAGGACGGGCACCCTACCGGCGATGGCGTAGGCGACTTGTAACAAGAGAGTGCTCTTACCGATACCCGGTTGTCCGGCAATCAAGTTGACACTGCCGGCGACGAAGCCGCCGCCGAGAACGGCGTCGACGTCGGACAGACCGCATAACAAACGTGGCTGGTCGTATTCAACTGAAGTGGCCACCGATTGAGACTTCAACACCCGGCCTCCCGCCACACTGCTGGCCAACCCGGCCGGCGACAACTGCTCTTGCAAGGTGTTCCATTCGCCGCAGACAGCACAACGACCGCTCCACGACGCCGCTTGGGCACCACAGCTATTGCACACGTAGTTGGCGATCGCTTTTTTAGCCACTTTGTCTCCTTCTCTCGCTTTAGTCTAACACCGTTAGGGAAATTAGTGACTGATGGGGGTCACCGATGAGCTGAGTTCACTGGCTAAGGCTGCTTCTTCCAGGGCAATAGCGTTTCGGCTGGTCACCAGAGCGTTATAGCTTTCAATCGCCGTCCGCACCGCCTCGACCTGGCTGTTATAGTCATTGATCATGGCATTATAGCCGGGCACGCCGGCGTTATACAGCGTGCTGTCGCCCCGGTCGCGGGCGGCTAAGAGAGTTTTCTGCGTGCTGGTGATGGTCGCTTGGCGGGCCTTCAGGCCATCTTGGCCATTGGTAATTTGAATTTTGAGGGCCGTTAATTGTCTGTCATCTTGGGCGACGGCCGTTTGACGAGAAGTGAATTCGTCCTGGTAAGTGGCGGCGTAGGCTACGACGGCGGCCCGGTTCGTAAAATAGCGTTGGTAATACTGGGCCAGGTCGCTCGGCAATGTCGCGACCTCGCTGCCGAAGACCGAATGCATCTCGTTGACGACGTCTTTGGGCTCCGATGTCCGATAGGCCGCGATGGTGTCGATAATACGCTGGTCATGGAGGTCATTATCGAAATAGGCCTGCAGCATGGCATCGACCCGGCCCCGCTCACGGGAGCTCAATCGATCGTACTCGGCGTGCAGCATCTCGTGAGCCGCCGTGACGTCTTCGACACCGCTCAAGCGCGGGTCGGACACATCCAGCAGAAAGATACCGTGTTGGTTGCCGTGATAGCAGCCTAAGATAATAGTTTTCTCGCGTTGGTCGCTGGGGCAAAAGTTACCAAAGGCCGCTTTGGAGTTGAGCTCGGGATGATTGACATAGAACACCCGCCGAGCCTCCGGCGTCATGGTCGTCTGTTCCGCCAAGGCGGCCAGCGCGGCCGGCGGCTGGTAGTTGCGGAGGGCGAGCCAATCGGTGATAGCTTGGAGGTTAAATACGGCCACCAAGACGATCGCTAGCGTGGCCAATAGAAAGCTGGTGCGCCCGGTGCGACGATTTCGAGGGGGGAGTGGCAGGTTATTCGTTCGTAGTGACATAGGCGAGCTCACCGTGTTTGGCGGCTACCTGAATGATATCACCTTTGGCAAACTTTTCATCGAGTAAATCGACCGCCACGTGGTCTTCAATGGTGTCCTGGATCAAGCGCCGCAACGGGCGCACGCCGTTGTGGGCATCGTAGCCTTTCTCGACCAAGTACGCCTTGGCGGCAGCCGATAGTTGGACACTCAAACCTTTGCGTTGTAAGCGCGACTTGAGTTCATCAATTTGCAAGTCAATGATCTTATAGATATCCTTCTGGGACAGGCCGTGAAAGACAATCGTTTTGTCGATCCGGTTGAGGAGTTCGGGCCGCATCATCTTCTTGAGCTCATCGAGTACTCGGCTCTTGTTGGCTTCGTGCAGAACTTCAAGATCCTTGAGGTCATCACCGCTCGTGGCGTGAAAGCCAAAGTCGGCTTCTTTTTGCAATTTTTGGGCACCGATATTACTCGTCATGATGACGATGGTATTCGTGAAATCGATGCGCCGGCCTTTAGCGTCCGTCAAATAACCGTCTTCCAGCATCTGCAGAAGCATGTTAAAGACATCGGGGTGGGCTTTTTCGATTTCATCAAATAAGACCAAGCTATAGGGTTGGCGGCGGATCTTGTCGGTTAGCTGACCACCCTCGTCATAGCCGACGTAACCGGCCGGGGCGCCGACCAGACGCGACACGTTATGAGCCTCACCGAACTCACTCATATCTATCTTAATTAGGGAGCTTTCACTGCCAAAAAATTCACGGGCTAAGACCCGGGCCAGTTCGGTTTTACCGACGCCGGTCGGACCTAGGAATATAAAGGAGCCGATCGGGCGTTTTTCACTGGCGATACCAGAGCGGTTGCGCCGGATGGCTTTGGAGACGGCTATGACAGCCTCACTCTGACCAATAATGTACTTGCTGAGGGTCTTCTCGAGCGTCAGTAGATATTTAGCTTCGGAGCGAATGACTTTCTTAACGGGTACGCCGGTCATACGCGACACCACGTCGGCTAAATCTTCGCTTGTCAGGGTTAGGCGCTTAGCGGCCTTCACCGTGGCGTGCAGCTTGCTGAGTTCTTCGTGGATTTGGCTGGCCCGGGTTTTACTCTGGGCGGCGCGCTCGTAATCCTCGGCCTCGACGGCTTCGTCGATGCGGGTATTAACGAGTTTAAGCTCTTTTTGCAGCTTACGGACTTCGGGCGACGTCTTACCTTTATCGACCCGTAGGTGGGCGGACGCTTCGTCGATGAGATCGATTGCCTTGTCGGGCATGAAGCGGTCCTGGATATAGCGACCGGCCAGAGTGACGGCGTCAAACAGGACTTCGTCGCTCATCTTGACGCCGTGGAAGGCTTCGTAGTGTTTGCGCAGCCCCTTGAGGATGGCCAAGGTTTCGCCAAAGTTAGTTTCAGGGACTTGAATGGGCTGGAAGCGGCGCTCCAGGGCGGCATCTTTTTCGATGTGCTTAGTGTACTCGGTAGTAGTGGTGGCCCCAATCACCTGTATCTTGCCGCGCGCCAAGGCGGGTTTTAAGATGTTACCGGCGTCCATGGCACCTTCGGCCGCGCCGGCGCCGACGATCAGGTGCAACTCGTCGATAAAGACGATGGTTTTGGTATCCTTCTCGAGCTCGGTCATGACTTTCTTCAGGCGCTCTTCGAACTCACCGCGGTATTTAGTACCGGCAATCATTCCCGCCAGATCGAGCATGACAATACGCTTATCGATCAGACTATCTGGCACGTCTTCGCCGACAATGCGCTGGGCCAGGCCCTCAACAATCGCCGTCTTGCCGACCCCGGGTTCACCGATCAGGACGGGGTTGTTTTTGGTGCGCCGGTTGAGGATCGTAATAACCCGGCGAATTTGGTTTTCCCGACCGACCACTGGGTCAAGCTTGCCTTGACGGGCTTGGGCCGTTAAGTCGGTACCATAAAAATCCAGAGCAGTCTTCTTGGCTTTCTTGCCGCGCCGTCGGTTGTCGGTGCTGCCTTCCGTTTCTTCATATTGTTGGCGGTTTAAGAATTGCTCGAGTTCACTCGTCAGACTATCGATGTCGATGTTCATATCGCGCAGCAGGATGGTGGCGCGGGCGTTCTTTTGGGTTAGGATGCTATATAAAATGTGCTCGGTGCCGCAGAACTCTTGGCTGTAATCCTGGGCGACGTCATAGGCCATCTTGAGCGTCAGCTTGGCGGTTTCGCTCAGTCCCTTGGCTCCCATATTGATAACGAGCGTTTTGGGAGTGAGGTTAAAGGCCAAGCGCGCCCGGTCGAGCGTCACGCCGGCGCCTTCCAGGATTTTTGACCCCATGCTGCTGTCTTGGGCCAGGACACCGAGCAGTAAGTGTTCGGTACCGACATAGGCACTGCCGAGGCCGCGAGCGATGGCATCGGCGTGCTTCAAACTCTGCAAAGCATTGTTGGTTAAATGATTTAAAAATTCTTGGAAATCGGGTGAGTTAGGCATCATAGCTTTTGTTATATCACCTTTCTTTACGAATTAGCTGTAATTATTCTTATCCGGTTATAAATCAAACTGCTGACGAATGAATTACTCCCTTAATAATAATAAATTAGCACTCTCAGGTCAAGAGTGCTAATTAACTTTTTTAATCCGACAACGGCAACGGACAGCGGAACAGAAAACTCTGTTCCCCGACGTCGGCCCCACAGTCAGAACAGGCGTCAACAATGACATATCGACGGAGGTGGGTGTCGACAACATGGAGGGCGTCAGCTGAAAATTCGGCTTGCCAGTGCGAGCATTCTCCCCGCTCGGCGCCCGTTTCATACTCGTCATAGCCATCCGGCGAGACGCCCCGAGCGACAGCCTGCTCCCAGAGTTGTTGGCAGGTCGGCGCGCAGGCCGTCGTATAACTCGAGTCGAAGTTGGGCCCAGCCACCGACAACGAACAGGTCTCGCCTAGACGGTTACTCGCCGTGTTCCTCGATCGCTTCGAGCAAGCTGTTCTCAAGTTCGCTCTTCTTCTTCAGCTTGGGCTGCTTGGACAGTTCAGTGATTTCTTCGACGCCGTGGCTACTGCCGGCGACTTCGGCGCGATCGGCTTCAATATCCAGTTCGTAGCCGGTGAGTTTACTGGCCAAGCGAACATTTTGACCGCTCTTGCCGATGGCAATACTCAGCTGGTCTTCGGGGACCTGAACTTTGGCTTTCTTATTGGTTTCGTCGAGCAGGACGCGAGTGACCCGAGTCGGACTGAGGGCGTTAGTGATGTATTCCACGGTGTCACCGCTCCAAACAATGATGTCGATCTTTTCTTGTTCACCGACTTCACTCATCACGGCATTGACCCGTGTGCCATGGCCGCCCACAAAGGTTCCGACCGGGTCGACCCCGGGGACGCTGCTGGCGACGGCAATTTTACTGCGCACACCGGCTTCGCGGGCGACGTTCTTTATTTCAACGGCTCCGCTCTCCATCTCGGGAACTTCACCACGGAAGAGCCATTCGATGAACTCCCGGTTTCCCCGCGAGACAACCAATTGGGGACCGCGAAAGCCCCGTTCGACATCCTTCAAAAACACCTTGATCCGCTGACCGGGATAGTAGCGCTCGCCCTGGATCTGTTCGCTCCGAGGCATAATACCTTGGGCTTTGCCGAGGTCAATCCGGACAATATTGCCTTCGACGCGGGCGACGGTGGCGTTAATTACGGTCCCGATTTTATCTTCGTACTCGTCCATGACAATTTCGCGCTCAGCTTCGCGGAGGCGCTGCAGGATCACTTGCTTGGCGGTTTGGGCGGCAACGCGTCCAAAACTTTCGACGTGTTCATGGATCTCGACCATATCGCCAATAGCGGCGGTCTTCTTCATGACACTGGCGTCGACCAGGCTAATTTCGTAGGCCGGGTCACCGACGCGCTCGACGACTTCTTTGGTGACGTAGGCATCGACATCACCGGTGTTGAGGTTCATGCTGACCCGCACTTCCTGTTCACGGTCGCCATAGTCACGGCGATAAGCGGCGGCTAGTGCTTGTTCAACAATCTCCTGGACAGCCGCTTCCGGTAAGTTCTTTTCTTCAGCGATAGTGCGGATCGCCACACTGAGTTGTTTAAAGTCTAATTCCATAGTGATTTCTCCCTTACTTTATTGTGAATTTCATGGTCTCTATACAAAAAAAGCCGACCACTGTGGCCGGATCTCTACTTAGTAGTATACTCGGCAAACTAGGGGCCGTCAATTAGCGCGTGCTACACTGGAATAATGAGCAAAACAGTCCGACGATTATACGACCAATTCCAACCTGAGCACTACGATTTATCTCTGGTGCCCGACCGGGCGAACATGACATTTCAGGGCAGTGTCGTGATTCGCGGCAAAAAAACCGGTCGGCCGTCACGCCGATTGACCTTCCATCAAAAAGACCTGACGATTACCGCCGCAACTGTGACGCGTCACGACAAAAAAGGCGACCAAGACTTCCCTATCAGCCGTCTCAATAATCAAGACAGTTTCGATGAGGTCCGCCTGCACGCCGCCGAACAGCTCTACCCCGGTAGCTACAGCGTAACGCTCACATTCATCGGAAAAATCACTCGACAGATGAACGGAATCTACCCCTGTTTCTTTACCGAAGATGGCGTCGAGAAGCAATTAATCGCCACCCAATTCGAGAGTCATCACGCCCGCGAAGCCTTTCCCTGCATCGACGAACCCGAGGCCAAAGCGACATTCGACCTGACGTTGACGTCGCCCAAAGGCGAGGCCGTCGTCGCCAACACTCCCATACTAAGCCAGTCAACGACCGGCGCCTCCTCCCTCACCCGCTTTGCGACGACTCCCCGCATGAGCACGTACTTACTGGCCTTCGCCTACGGTGAGTTAGCTTTCCAAGAAGCCACCACCAAGGACGGAGTCGTCGTGCGGACATACGCCACGGCCGCCAATGTGGCCCACACCCGCTTTGCGCTCGACGTGGCGGTGCGCTGTCTCGAATTTTATAACGAATACTTTGGCGTCCCCTACCCTTTGCCGAAGTGCGATTTTATCGCCTTGCCGGATTTTGCCAGTGGCGCTATGGAAAATTGGGGCTGTATTACTTTCCGCGAGCAGGCCCTTTTAGTCGACGACAAGAACACGTCGCTCCATTTAAAGCAGTACGTCGCCAACGTCGTCGCCCACGAGCTAACTCACCAGTGGTTCGGCAATCTTGTCACGATGCGCTGGTGGACCGATTTATGGCTCAATGAAAGTTTTGCCAGCTGGATGAGTTATTTGGCCGTCGACGAACTCTTTCCCGATTGGAAAGTGTGGACCCAATTTATCGTCGATGAGCAAAGCATCGCCCTCAAGCTCGATGCCCTCGATAACACCCACCCGATCCAGGTCACCGTCAATCACCCCGACGAAATCCGCACCATCTTCGACGCCATCAGTTATGAAAAAGGGGCCAGCGTCCTGCACATGCTGCATAATTACCTCGGCCCGGACGATTTTCGCGATGGCTTACGGCTTTATCTCCAGCAACACGCCTACGGCAACACTGATTCAACCGATCTCTGGACAGCGTGGGAGGAAGCTTCCCACAAACCGGTCAGCGACTTTATGGGCACCTGGACCGCGCAACCCGGCTATCCGATTGTCCACGCCACCGTCGGGCAAGACTCGCTCGAGCTCACCCAAGAACGTTTCTATCTCAATCCCGACGCCCCTAAACAAGCGGCCATCTGGCCAGTCCCGCTGCTGGCCAGCGAATCGATAGTCACCGAGACACTCAACACGGCCGAAGAGTCGGTGCTGACAACCGGCTTACAAGCTGATTTTCTGCTCAACCGGGATCGCACCGGCTTTTACCGAGCCGTCTATGACAGCGCGCACTTGGCGAGTCTAGCCACGGCCATCGCCGCCGGGCGCATGTCCGAACTTGACCGCCTCGGCTTACTGGCCGACAGTTTTGAGGCCGCCAAAGCCGGCTACGGCAACTCAGTCGACGCCCTGCAATTGCTCGAAGCCTTTCGCCACGAAGACAGTGTCGTCGTCTGGGACGTTATTGCCGCCGGGCTGGCCAGTATCCGCTCAATTATGAACGACGAAGACCTGCGCACTGCTATGAAACCGTTTGTGCGCCATCTGGTGGCCGAGCAACTCGCCCGACTAGGTTGGGATGAGTCTCCCCACGATAGTCACTTTGATAAATTACTCCGACCAACTATTCTAGGCCTCGCCTCCTACGGCGAAGAACCGAGCGTCGTCGCCGAAGCGACCCGCCGTTTCAGCGCCATGACCAAGCCCGCCGACGTCCACCCCGATTTACGCGGCGTCGTCTATGGCACCGTGTCGCGATTGGGCGGCTTGGCTGAATTCGATAAGCTTCTCGGCATGCATAATAATAGCGCCAGCAGCGAAGACCGCGTGACCTTGTCGGCCGCCCTGACCAACTTCCGCCAACCGGAACTCATCAGCCGCGCTCTCGATCAGATCGCCAGCCGGGATGTTCGCTTACAGGACGCCGCCTACTGGATTGCGTACAGCTTTACTAATCACCATGCCCGTAACGCGACTTGGGATTGGATGACCATTCATTGGGCGTGGTTGAACGAGACGATGGGCAATGATTTAAGTTTCTTCCGGATGCCAAACTTTGCCGCCCGCGCCTATAGCGACGCGTCGTTTTTACCCACCTACATCGAATTCTTCAGTCAGAATTTAAGCCCGGCCTTTGATCGGCCCTTCAAGCAGGGCGTCGAGACTATCCAATGGCAAGCCGCCTGGCGGGCCCGTGACCTCGCTCTCGTCAAATCATACTTTAAAGCGTAGGCCGAGCGCGCGACTAGCTACATAACGTTTTCAATAAAGTGCATGATCACAAAATCTTTACCGACAACTTCGATAACCGACCAGCGACACTGCCGGAGCCATTTGTTTTCATCGGCCCAAGTGGCGGCGGCGTCACGCCGCTGGCGCAGTTGACTATCAGTCATAAAGTCCAAGGCCTCGGTCTGACTGTCATTCCGTTGGTAGGTCACATCGATGAGGAAGGCGACATCATCTTTTGTGGCGACGATATCAATGGCGCAGTGCGGGCGGCGAAAGTTCTGTTCGACCACGTTAAAACCACGCATCTCGAGGTACGACGTGGCGGCGGCCTCAGCCCGGCGAGTGGTTTCGGTAGTTCTCATCCGATTATTGTAGCGCGTCCCGCCGCGCCCGCCACTATAGTTATTATCGGCTTATAACTTAGGCGGTGTTCTGGCGTCACGCCCTGCAATTTGAGTTGGGCGCTATGGAGCGCCGTGCCGTAGCCGACGTGCCGTTCGAATCCATAGCCCGGGTACTGGAGGGCCGCTTGATACATATAGTTGTCGCGGGCGACTTTTGCCATAATACTGGCGGCACTGACCGCCGGGATAAGGTCATCGGCTCGGACGAGGGTAGTAATCTTTGGACCCTTGGCACTTTGGCGGTGGGCGAGAAAATTATAGGACCCATCGATAATGATTTCGTCGTAGTCCACCCTAATCTGGGCGACGGCCCGCTCCATGGCCAAGCCAACGGCGGCCGTCAGGCCAATCGAGTCAATCGTCGCCGGATCAACCCAGCCGAGGCCGATGGCGACAGCCTCGAATTCAATCTGGACGGCTAGTTCTTCCCGCCGGGACCGGCTTAGTTTTTTGGAATCACGCAAACCTTTAATCGGCTGGCCTAAAATAACCGCCCCGGCCACGAGCGGTCCGGCCCAGCAGCCCCGGCCGACTTCATCAATCCCGACAACTATCATGTAGGCATTGTAGCAAAAAAGAAGCCCCTCGCAGTGAGGGGCTTTGTCCATTTCATGGGTTCGTGATTTATTCTGTCTCGGCCTCAGTGCTCGCTTCAACTTCGGCTTCGGCGGCAGCGACGGCTTCGACTTCAGGTAGGGCGTTGACGGCTTCACGGTCAAAGTCGATGCCTGTTAAGCGGGCGGCCTTGCCAGTGCGCTCACGCATATAGGTCAAGAAGTTACGGCGCACCTTGCTGCGCTTGGTGATTTCAACAGCAACAACTAACGGGCTGTGGAGCAAAAAACTCTTCTCGACGCCGACGCCACTGGCGATGCGGCGAACGGTGATACGGCTCAAGTGGCTGCCTTTTTGGTCGGTCCGAATAACGAGCCCCTGGAAAATCTGGATCCGCTCTTTGGCGCCTTCCCGAATTTTCTGGTGGACTTTAACGGTATCACCTGACCGGACGTTCACGACGGCAGGTTTTAAGTATTTGGCTTCGATTTGTTGTATCACACTTTGCATAATCTCGGTCAATTCTACCTGATAATTACCGACAGCGCAAGGGGTGGCCCACAAATCAGACGAGCGATTTTAGCCGGCGCGTCGATTACTGGCTGCTTTGCGGGCATTTCGACGTGCCAGTGTCTGGAGTTCAACATCCGTCAATCCGGCCCGAAAAAGACTGAAATCTTTGAACGCCATCGTCTCGGCGAGACACTCTTCAATAACGACGCAGCGGCCACAGACCGCCCGAGCCAGCTCCAGACATTCCCTGCCGAGCTTTGACTTCTCACCGGCTAACTCAAATATTTCGGGGCTAACTTCCGGCTCGGCGCAAGCCGCCAGGGACCCCCAGTGGACGCCCTCCCGCATCGCTTGAACGGCGGCGGGACGACTAATTTCCGAGTTAGCCGCCGTACTCATTTGTTGTTCCGCTCTCATAATATAAATACTATAACACCTATTTACCATATCGCCTAGCACCGTTAGGACGGTCCAGCCCCACTTATTTAGCTGGCTTGCTGGTCGGCCAGTAGACGTGGGCCCGAGCGACGGGCGGCCGACAGCAGTTCGTCGCTCGTCAAACCGGCCCGAAAGACATGGACCGCTTTCAGCCTCAGAGCGTCCGTCAGGCATTCTTTTTTAACTACGCACCGCCCGCAGACGGCCGCCGCCGACTTCAGATCTTTCTCAAATATCAGAGGGTCAACCCGCTCGAGCACGCAGGCCGCCAAAGACTGCCAGGGAATTCCCGCCCGCAGGCCATTGACCGCCTCTTGACGGGTCATTACCGGCACACCGTCACGGGCAGCGCCGCCGAGTTGTTCTATATTCATAGACTTACTATTTTAACATTTATTTAGCCGACGACGCGGAAGACTTCTTCTAAGGTGGTTTCCCCGGCGACAACCTTCACGATGGCGTCCTGGAGCATGGTCCGCATACCGCTGGCGCTGGCGGCGGCCTCAATTTCCTGGGTGGATAAAGACGCCCCACCGTGCTCCAGTAGTTGCCGTAATTTATCGCTCAGAGTGAATTGTTCGCGAATAGCCAGTTGGCCTTTGAAACCATAGGGATTTTCGGGCGAACTTCCCGGTTGGCTCAACTGTAAGTTCTCGAGGTTCGGCCGCTTCATATCGGCGGGGAAAGTGTTGACGATATCATTAATCTTATGCCATTGCGCTTCAGTTGGCTGGTAGGGTTGCTTGCAACTGTCATCAAGCTTTCGAATCAGGCGCTGGGCCATGACCAGCCTAATGGCCGAGACGTAGAGGGGGTTCTGTTGAATGACATCGCTGAGGCGCGTCAGGGCGGCGGCCGCCGAACTGGCGTGAAAAGTACACAACACCAAGTGCCCGGTCAGGGCGGCCTGGAGAGCGGTTTTAGCGGTATCCATATCGCGGATTTCGCCGACCATAATGATGTCGGGGTCCAAGCGCAGTACCGCCCGCAGCTTATCGGCGAAACTAGTATCTTGGCCGCTCACCGAGCTAGTCACCGATATTTGGGTAATGCCTTCGAACTGGTATTCCACCGGGTCCTCAATGGTGATAATTTTGCGCTCATCATTATTGAGTGAATTAAGCATCGAATAGAGCGTGGTCGTCTTACCAGAACCAGTTGGTCCGACGATCATGACTAGCCCGCTGGGTTTCGTGACGACATCGTCGACGACGGCCCGCTCACTGGCACTCAGGCCCAGCCGATCGAGGGTGTACATGCTCTCGTCCATATTAAACAGGCGCATCACGACGTCCATGCCGTTAATCGTCGGGACCGTTTCCAAACGCACATTGACGTCGACGGTCGAATCGTCGGCCATCTTGACCTTTTGGGCAATGTGGCCTTGCTGGGCTTCGTTGGCCGAAGTCGAGACGTTGCCGGCGCTAGCAATGGCGGCGATCAGCACCCGGTACTTATCTTTTAGTATGCGGGCGATCGGGTGGAGAACCCCGTCTATCCGTAAGCGGATCCGAATATCATTCACCTGGGTTTCCAGGTGAATATCGGAGGCATTGAGGCGGTGAGCTTGTTGGACGAGGTAGGCCAGCATGTCATCGGCCCGCACTTGTTGCAAAATAGTCGATATTTGCTCGATGGTTTGGGCACTGCCGGCGGCGTTGAGGGCAATGTCCCGGTAGACGACTTGCTTGGGCGGGTCGTACAGCTTCATGTAGTCGCGGTAGCCGGCGTCAGAGATAATAGCGAAGCTCGTTCGTTGATCCTGGAAGCGCTGGCGCAAACCCGTCATGGTCTGCTGGGAGGTCGTCGTCGTGACACCAAACAAAATGTTATGTTCGTCGACCTGCAAGGGAATAATCCGGTACTGGGCTAGGTCGGTGGTGGCGAGAACGTCTTTAAAGAGTGGCATACTGGGAAGAGTAGACGTATCGACATAATTCATCCCAATTACCCGCGCCCGGCGCTGGGTGGCTTGCTCTTCATCGACACGGGCATTCTGACTCATAGGTTTCAGTATAAAGCATAAGCGACGTGATGCGATATAGTTATCGTATGTCAGAAATAGTTTTAATTGCCCACAACCTGCGCAGCGCGCATAACGTTGGCTCCTTGCTCCGGACGGCCGAGGGTTTGGGCGTCAGTCAGGTCATCCTGAGCGGTTATACGCCGTACCCGTTGCTGGCCAATGATGATCGGCTGCCCCACCTCGCCCAAAAAATAGATCGCCAGATAGCTAAAACCGCCTTAGGGGCTGAACATAGCCAAAAATGGTCGCACGTTAGCGACATCGGGCCGACGCTGGGGCGATTCCGGGGTGCCGGCTTCTGGGTAGCGGCTATCGAACAGGCCCCTGGCGCCACCCCCTTGCCCGACTTCCAGGCGCCACCGAAACTGGTGCTGCTTGTCGGCCGAGAAGTCGAAGGGATTGAACCGGAAATACTGGCCGACTGCGACGAGGTACTGGAAATACCAATGTTTGGAACAAAGGAGTCTTTTAACGTCGTCCAAGCCGCCGCAATGGGCTTGTATCATGTCACCTTCCGCGCCGTCTAGAGTTAGTGAGCGCACCCGTTAAAATTCATACACTCAGCACGAGAAAAGGCCAACACTGTTGGCCTTTTTCGCAAGTACTGACTGTACGCTCAGCGATTAGTTCTAGAATATCCCGGCGCCGACGAGAGTCAGCGTATCAGTGTAGTCGTTGGCGGCCGGAGTTTGCCCGGCGATCGTGGCCCGCTCTTTGACGGTCACGATGTCACCGTTGGCGGTGCCGTTGGCCGACGCGATGGGACGGAAACGGGTCGGATCAGGGGTACCGATCTTGGTCCCGACGGCTCCGTCATAGAAGGAGTCGACCACGGCGGTTCCGCCAAGTGCGGCGTCAGTTACCGCGACGTCCAGACCATAGTCTTCGGTGCCGACACTCGGCACGCGGGACGCACTGCCCGGGGCCACCCCACCGATTTGATAGTTACCAGCGGTCGCCGACTGGAGGGCGCCACTACCGGACTTGCTGTTGAGGTCTTTCGCCCAAACAATCCAACCGGAGGCAGCGTTGGTCGTCACCGTGACGGTGCGACCGGCCGTCGCAATGACAGAAGCGGTACTCAGGTTCGACGCAAAGGCGTCGGTGTTCCCGCTGAGGACGAAGACGAACGACGGCGGGACGATGGCCGAGACGACAACCTGATCGTTGGAAATAATTGACTCAGAGTAGGTTGATGTATCAATGGTGGTAGGACCGGCTGCTTGGGTAATGACGGTACCCTGCGTCGTTTCCGAGGCCCCGGCGCTACTGGTGGTCAACGTACTGGCGGCGGCAAAGTTAAAACAGTAGAGGGTACCGACGGTTAAGTCAGAGCTCGGGAAAGTGACTGCTTTACCGGCGACAAGTGAGGCCGTACCGATACCGGGCCAGGCGGTCTGGCCGGCGTCAAGGTTAGTAACAGTCGTAGTCCAGTTAGTAGCCGTGGCGTTGACGACGTAGTCAGTGGCGGCTGTCGTGGGAAAGGTAACTTTGACGGAAGTTTCAGTACCGACGGCTAACGGCTTGTAACAAACGCGTCCGCCGGTCGCCGTCGTCGCCTTCAGGGTGTCAAAACGAACAATGGCCTGGGTCGGTACTGCCCCAGCGTGACCGAGCAGTAATAACGAAGAGGAGCCGAGCAACACCAGGGCCACCGCTAAGAGGAGCGGTAATGGCTTTATTTTGATCATTTGGTTCGAAGTCATTTTGGCGTACCTTTTTTTTATGTATTTATGTTTTTATATAGCTTCGACGGTTATTATGGCAGCCGCTCATGAACCCTGTCAATCACTTTTTAGAATTTCGGCCAGCGAAAGCGGTAAGAGCGACTTTCCACCGAAGTTGACAAGCTCACCTACGTCTGATATTACAACGATTTAGCGCCCGCTATTATTCGCGCTCAATCCATAATACCGCGGTCTGATACGCCAGCTATCCTGCTTATGATACAATGAACTAAATTAGCGAAAACAAAAAACTAGTACTCTATGAAACAAGCCACCAAAATCAAACCAAAAGTATCGGCCACTCATAAGAAGCGCAGCGGCCAGCACCACCGCCAAAGTAAACATTATTTGAAAGCCTATTGGCCGTATATCCCGATGTTGGCGATTGTCGGGCTCGGCCTGGTCGTCAATAGTATCTGGACAGCCAGCGCCGTTCTGGGGGCCACCAGCGATTTTAGCGATAGCAGCTTTTTAGCCAGTACTAATCTGGCGCGCACAGCCGATCATGAAAGCCAACTGACGATTGACCCGTTACTGACGAGCGCTGCCCAAGCCAAAGCCGAAGATATGGTCAGCCATGACTATTGGTCACACACTTCCCCGCTCGGTAAAACCCCCTGGACCTTTATCGCCGCCAGCGGCTATAGCTACCAGCGCGCCGGCGAGAACCTGGCGTACGGTTTCAATGGGGCCGACCAAACAATCGACGGCTGGATGAACAGCCCCGAACACCGCGCCAATATTCTCAACACCAGCTATCAAAACGTCGGCTTCGGCGTCGCCAATTCAGCTCATTACCAGGGTCACGGTCCGCAGACTATCGTGGTGGCAATGTACGGCCAGCCGGCCGGTGACACGGCGGCCAGCATCAGTTTTAGAGTCCCGCCCAGCCAGACGGCCAGCAGCACCAGTCAAGGTAGCCAGGGCGGTCCGAACGGCGTTCTCGGCGCCCACCAAGAGACTAACAGCCGCCTCGTCTCGCGCGTCCAACTCCTGACCAAAGGCCATGCCCCCTGGAGCCTATTGGCGATTTCCATACTAATGGGCCTGGCGATCCTCATTTTCATCGTCCACCATGGCGTCCGCCTGCACCGCTTAATCACTCGCGGCGAGCTGTTCTTCTTTCACCACCCAGTATTCGACATCGTCGTGGTGCTGATTGCCACTCTCGGATTTGTCCTGACGCGGACCAGCGGCTTAATTCGCTAAGCGCTAATGAATCTTGACGTTGGCGTCACCCACCAACTGTTGCAATTGAGCCAGTCCGGCGCTGTCTCGGTCAAAGCCGTTCGGTAGTTTGATGGCTTGGCGCTTGTCGGCGCTACCGAGTACTAAGACAACTTCCGTACTGCCCTCAAAGGCATCGAGCGTCTGCTTGAGCGTCAGCAGCAGCGTCTGGTCCCGACTATCGGCCACCCGGATAAACAACCGATCGCGGACGCTCTGTTCGACGACGGCTTTGGCGCCCGGACCGACCATGGGAATTTTCTTAGACTTAGCCGTCGCCTTTAGTTCGCGCGGCTTGTGACCGGTGGCTTGGTAGGAGGCGGCTTGTTGGCTGGTGACCTCCCGGGCGTCATCAATCATAATCTTCACGTCGCTGGACTGCTTGCCTTCGCGATCCCGGGCGTTGACTTTGCCGCGGATCAACACGATGCGGTCACGCTGCCACAGGCCGAGAGTTTGCTGGTAGGCATTGGGGAATAAAATAGCCTCCATCTCACCCGACCGGTCCTCAATCTTCACGAAGGCCATTTTTTGACCTTTTTTGGTAAGTATTTCGCGAACATCGACAATCGCCCCGCCGACCGTGACGGCCTTCCCGTCGTGCGGGGGCTTCAAGCTACTGAGCGGCACCGTCTGCTCGGACAGGAATGTCTCAAACAGTTCCAGGGGGTGCTGGCTGAGGTACAAGCCGAGAAGTTCGCGTTCCCACACGAGCTGTTCGTGGATATCAGTGGCGGCAGCCGGGGGCGGCAGTTCCAGCTTGGGGCGCTCTGCCGAAAGGTCAGTCGAGTTACCAAACAGGTCAGTCTGGCCGCTACTGGCTTGTTTCTGTACCCGATTAGCGAAAGCCATCACGGTATCGAGGTTATGGAGTAGCGTCGAACGATCGGTATAACGATCGAAAGCACCCGATTTGATAAGGCTTTCCATCGCTTTACGATTCACGACCCGGTAATTAACCCGGGTCAAAAAATCTTCGAGTGAGCTAAATTGACTGGCGGCCCGGGCCCGCAAGATTTCTTCAACGGCTCCGGAGCCAACGTTCTTGATGGCCAACATACCGAAACGAATTTGATTTGATTCCGGCACGACGGCAAACTCGAGATACGATTCGTTGACGTCGGGCGGTAGCACGGTGATGCCCATGTGCTTGCACTCGGTAATCTCGATCGCCAAGCGATCGGTGTCGTCGTAGTCGCTCGTCATCAGGGCCGCCATGTAGGCCGCCGGGTAATGGGCTTTCAGATAGGCCGTTTGGTAGGAAATCAAGCCATAGCAGGCCGCGTGGCTCTTATTGAAGCAGTAGGCGGCAAAATCCTCGAGTTGTTTCCAGAATTTTTCCATAACGTCCGGCTCGATACCGGAGACGCGTTTGGCCCCTTCGATCATACGGACTTTCATTTTGCGCATGATATCAATTTTCTTTTTACTGATCGCTTTCCGCAGCGTGTCGGCCTCGCCGCCAGTCAGGCCGCAGACCTCTTTACTGATTTGCATAACCTGTTCTTGATAGACGAGGACCCCGTAGGTGTTTTTGAGTGAGTTTTCCATGCTGGGGTGCGGATAGATAATCCGTTTTTCACCATGTTTGCGGCCGATAAACTCATCAATAAACTGCATCGGCCCCGGCCGGTACAGCGCCACCATGGCCACAATGTCTTCAAAGGTCGTCGGCTTGAGATCGCGTAAATAGCGTTTCATGCCGGCCGATTCGAGTTGGAAGACGCCCGTCGTATCGCCCCGCTGGAAGAGGGCGTAGGTCGCAGCGTCGTCCAAGGGGATAGTGTTAATGTCGATGTCCGTGTCATAGACCCGCTTAATGATACGCAGGGCGTTCTTGATAATAGTTAAGTTAGACAACCCTAAAAAGTCCATCTTAAGTAAGCCAAGCTCTTCGATTGGCCCCATCGGGAACTGGGTGGCGACGACGCCTTTTTGAGCCATTTCGAGCGGCACGAACTTGACGATATCATCGGGCGCAATCACGACACCGGCGGCGTGGATGCCGTGGGAGCGAATCGTACCTTCCAGCTGGAGCGCCAGATCAAACACTTTTTTAGAAATCTCGTTGGTTTCATATTCGCGCTTTAAGTCGTGATCGTCTTGGAGCGAGTTGGCGAGCGGGATATGGTGGCCTTGGACGGGCTGGGGAATCATTTTGGCCAAACGATCGGCGTCAGCGTAGGGCACTTGGAGAACGCGGGCGACGTCGCGGACGGCGTTGCGGGCCGCCATCCGGCCAAACGTGGCGATGTTCGCGACCCGTTCGGTGCCGTACTTCTGGACGCAGTACTGAATAACCTCGTTACGCCGGGTATCCTGAATATCAATATCGACATCCGGCATGCTGATACGGTCGGGATTCAAGAAGCGTTCAAACAGCAGGTCGTATTTAAGGGGGTCGAGTTCGGTAATTTTGAGGGCGTAGGCAATTATCGAGCCGGCGGCGCTGCCGCGACCGGGACCAAAGACGATGCCCTCATTCTTGCCCCAACCGATAAAGTCCGAGACGATTAAGAAGTAGCCGTTAAAGCCCATCTGGTCGATAATTCCGAGTTCGTAGGTTGTCCGCGTGGCGACATTGGCCGGCAGATGCGTCTTGGCCTGCTCAATCGATAGTTCGTTGGCCGCGGCCTCGCTCAGATTGCCATAGCGCCAGGCCAGTCCGCGGTAGACAAGTTTATCGAGATAAGTTTTCTCATTCTCACCCTGGGGCACGGGAAATTTAGGAATCAGGATTCGCCCTAGTTCGATAGTCACGTCGCAACGACTGGCGATATCGCGGGTATTGGTAATCATGTCCGGGTAGTCGGTGCCCCAGCGGGCGATAATTTCGGCCGGATCGGTGACGTGCAATTCAAACTGGCTCAAACTCATCCGTTTTTCATCACTCAAAAATGCCCCAGTTTGGACACAGAGCAGGATCTCATGGGCAATCTGGTCTTTGTGTTCTAAATAGTGGGCGTCACATGTTACGACGCAGGGGATATCGAGCTCCCGGGCGAGTTGGAGGGTCAGTTTCGTCACGGCCACCTGCTCATCCCATTTGCTCGGGTGGTCGGGGTGGCCATGATCTTGCACCTCCAAGTAGTAGCGGTCGCCGAAGATTTTTTTGTACCACGTGGCCGTCGCTTTGGCCTGGTCATACTGTTCGTTGCGCAGGCTGTCACCAATCTCACCGCCGATGCAGCCACTCAAAATAATTAAACCTTCGTTGTATTGTGCGAGAATTTCGTGGTCTATCCGCGGCTTATAGTAAAAACCCTCGAGATTCGCCATGCTCGACAGACGCATTAAATTTTGATAGCCCTGATTATTCATTGCCAGAATGACCAGGTGATAGTAGGCTTTGTCCTTACTGGGGTCACGGTCGGTCCGGGCGCGCGGGGCGACGTAGGCTTCCATGCCGAGAATCGGTTTGACCCCCTGGGCATGGGCGACTTTATAAAATTCGATAATACCGCTCAGCGTGCCGTGGTCGGTCACGGCCACCGCCGGCATACCGCTGGCTTTAATGTGCTCCACCAGCGCCGGCACTTTCGTCAGGCCGTCGAGCAAACTATATTGAGTATGGTTGTGCAGATGAACGTAATCAGCTGCGGTCAATGCCGGTGTCGTCGACGCCACGTCTACCCCCCAAGGGCTTAACTTATAGCTAAAATTATAGCGCGTTGCGACAGCTTATGCTAAGAAACGTCAGCTTTTACAACGACCTAAAAATTCCATCAAATCCACCGACCGGAAGGAGTCCCGCTGGGCGGGCTCACTATTTTTTGAGGTACGCTTTGATGTGGTCGATGGCGTGCTTGGCGTCAACCAGTGCCCGGTCGAGATCTTTGTCGCTCGCTTCACCCTCGTGGATAGCGGTCATGACGGTCGCGAGCTTCTCTTTGCTATCTTTGGCGGCTTCGGCTAATTTTTTAAGTTCAGTTTGGGCTTTACTGGTCAGGTCATCGCCTTTACCTTTAGTGTCGTCAATCAGTTTGCCGAGCTCGAGGTGCAGAGCCGTCAGCTGTTTGTCGACTTCCTGCTTGGTGTTCACTCCGTTATCTCTCAACTCTTGGCGGGTTTCTTTCCCGCTCTTCGGGGCGGTTAATAGGCCGGCCAAGTAACCGGCAGCTCCGGCTAGGGCGGCGCCGACGGCGATATTTTTAGTAAGTTTTCCCATGATGATACTCCTTATTTTTTGCGCGGTATTAAGTCAATTAAATTCTTGAGGACACGTAGGCTGGCGATTGGCCCGGAAGCATTCTTCACCGTGGTGGCGGCCGATTCGACCGTTTCGACGACACTCTCCGCTTTGATGACGATTTTTTTGGCTTCGCGCAACAGACGAATAGCGATGACAGCCGCGGCAATCGCCAAAGACAAAAATATGGCCAGAAAAACGGACAGGATGATGAGAAGAACAGTTTCAGTCGTAGTCATAATAGGTACTTTACCGCTTAATAATACTTTCTACTGTAGTTTTTTTCGCAGGAATTGCAATAGCTCGGGGCCAATATCCTGTCGTTCGAGGGCAAAAGCGACGGCCGTTTTTAGATACTCGAGCTTATCACCCGTGTCATAGTAGCTGCCATTTTGAATTTCACAGGCATGAAAATTCAAGCCATCGTCAATCATGGCCTGCATAATTGGCTGGATCATCAGCTCACGGTCGCAGTGGTTCACCATAGCGGCCTCAATGTAGGGAAAGATATCGGGCGTCAATAGGTAGCCGCTGACACTGGCGATGGCCGATGGGGCGGCCGCTTTGCCGGGCTTCTCAACAATCTTCTCCACCTTCATGATACCTTGGCCTAACTGGCTACCGCCTGCAAAGCCATAGCGGTCATAATCGGCGTCCGATTCGGCCCGCTTACACGCGAGGATCGAGCCGCCGTATTTATGGTAAGCGTCAATTAGCTGCTGAGTTCGTCCCGGGCTAGCCGCAAAAAAATCGTCGGCGTAGGTATAAATAAACGGTTCATCACCGAGCAAGTGGGCGGCACAGGCCACCGGGGTGGCGTTGCCGTAGGGCCCTTTCTGGCGAATGTAGATAAAGTTGGCCATGTCGGAAATGGCTTCGACTTCTTTCAAAAGCGATTCCTTGGCGGGACCGCCGGCCCTCAGGTTGGCGACCAAACCCTGGTTCGGGGTGTCAAAGTGGTCCTCAATGCTGCGCTTATTCGAACCGCTGATGATAATGATGTCTTTAATGCCGGCCTCGACCAGCTCTTCGACAACGTACTGGATGATCGGTTTATCGATCAACGGCAGCATCTCTTTCGGCATGGCTTTCGTCTGCGGTAAAAAACGAGTCCCGAAGCCCGCAGCGGCGATGACGGCTTTGGTAATGGGTTGGTGAGCAGGCATAATCGTCTCCTTAAGTTTAGGTGGGGGCCATAGTCGGGGCCTCGGCGGGTACTCGTCTAGTCTACTCCAGACGGCCGCGCTGAGCGGGGCTCGGCTTATTGTATCAGCTGTTGCTTGATGAGCCGCTGGGCGAGCCCTGGGTTCGCCGTGCCCTGGGAAGCTTTCATGACCTGTCCGACCAAAAAACCAATCGCTTTCATTTCGCCGCCCCGCACGTCCTCGGCGGCTTTGGGGTTGGCGGCCAGCACCTGGCTGACAATTTCGTTGATCGTTGATTCGTCGGATTCCTGAATGTGGCCGTGGGCTTGGGCGTAGGCTTCGACGTCCGGGGGAACAATTCCCAACGTCAAAATTTCGGTAATTACTAACTTGGCATTCGTCGAACTGAGCTTATTCGCGGCGACGAGGGCGAACAATTGTTGATAGAGCTGCCGGCGATCAATGCCCGTCGCAACCTTAGTGCTACCCCGGACAAAGGGCACATCGACGTTGACTATCCAGTTGACGACATGGCGGGCGAGCTCTTTGTGGGTGATGACTTCCTCGACTAAGTTTAAGTACCGGGCGTCTTCAATCTCGATATGGGCATCGAGTAATGTTTCAGTATGCAATCTATCCATGCCGAGGGAGCTTAAGCGGGCGCGCCACTCGTCGGGCATTACTGGCATGGCGGCCTCAATTGCGGCGATGTAGGCCTCGTCGAGCACAATCGGCGGCAAATCGGGATCGGGCATGTAACGGTAATCGTCGGCGTTCTCTTTACTGCGCTGACTGAAGGTCCGTTGCTTGGTATCGTCCCAGCCACGAGTTTCTTGGACGATGGTGCCGCCTTTTTCCAATACTTCGATCTGACGGGCGACTTCATACTCCACCGATTTTTCGACGGCCCGAAAACTGTTGATATTTTTAGTTTCCGTCCGGGTGCCGAGTTGACTGGTCTGACTGACACTGACGTTGACGTCAAAGCGCATATTGCCATAAAACAAGTTGGCTTCCGAAACATCGGCGTAACGCATCCGTAAATACAGTTCGTGGGCATAGGCTTTGGCTTCGGCCGCACTATGCATATCGGGCTCACTGACAATCTCCAGCAAGGGTGTACCGGCCCGATTGAGGTCAACCAGACTGTAATCTTGGCCGGCCGGGTGGGTACTTTTGCCGGCGTCTTCTTCCATGTGGGCGCGGGTAATCCCGATGGTTTTTGTCACACCATCGACGTCAATCGTCAGTTCCCCTTTTCCGATGATGGGTTCGTCGAACTGGGTTATCTGGTAGCCTTTGGGTAAATCGGGATAAAAATAGTGCTTACGGTCGAACTTGCTAAAGCGTTCGGGGGTCGTACCGAGGGCGAAGGCCGCTTTTACCGCCAGGTAGACGGCCGCTTTGTTCAAAACCGGCAGGGCGCCGGGCATGCCAAAATCGATATGGCTGACGAGGGTGTTAACGGGGGCTTCGCGAGCATCATTCCCAACGGCCGAAAACAGTTTCGTCTTTGTTTTAAGCTGAACATGGCACTCAATGCCGATCGTCGTCAGGTAGGCAGTTTTGCTCGCGGCATCACTCATTTCTTTTTCCCCCGACTGGTCGTTTTTTTGGGTTTATCGATAGTTGCATCGGTCGCGGCGGGCGGGTGTTTTTCAGCCAGGGCACCGAGATCTTTGAGGGCTTGGCGAAAGCCACTCAGCGCTTCGAGCGTATCCAATTTACCGATTTTTTTCAGGTCATTATCTCTAATTTTATTGGTGAGCTTATGGCCAAACCAGACGCTCTCATTATTGGACAGTTTGTGCTGGGCAGCGACGAGACGTTCGCCGTTCGACTTGCCTTTATAGCGCAAGCGCTTCAACGTATCGTCGAGTAGTTTGTCGGCTTCGAGAACGGCCAACGGCCAGTTATTTTTATCGGCACAATTCTTCTGCAGAGCCAGCCAGCGTTCCATAGCGAGAGCGGCATTGAGCTTACGGGGGCGGCGGCGCAGCCAGACGGTCAGAAAGGGCGCGATAACTACTAAGCCAATTAGGATATAGATTAGATATTGATTCATACCAGCAGCGCCTCGGCTTGGGCGGCCAGTGCCAAAAGCTGGGCGTCAGCCCGTTGCGGCGCCATCAGCTGGAGACCGACTGGCAGGCCAGCCACCAGCCCGGCCGGCACGCTAATAGCGGGGACACCGACCAAGTTGGCCGCCACGGTCATGACGTCGGCCAGATACATCTGCAGAGGGTCGCTGCTATTTTCACCGATCTTAAAGGCCGTCGTCGGCGAAACCGGTCCGAGTAGAAAATCGACGTCGGCAAAAGCGGCTGTAAACTCATTAATAAGTTTGGTGCGGACAATCTGAGCTTTCTTGTAGTAGGCGTCATAGTAACCGCTGCTGAGGACATAGGTCCCGATCATGATGCGCCGTTTGGCTTCTTTGCCAAAGCCAATGCCGCGCGACTGCAGGTAGCTCTGCTCCAGGCTAGTAGCCGCCGTGTGGCTATAGCCGAAGCGCTGGCCGTCGTAGCGACTCAAGTTACTACTGACTTCGGCCGGGCATAAGACGTAATACACCGCCAAGGCAACCGCCAGTGACGGCAAGCTGACCTCAACGATCTCGACCCCCAAGGCCTTCAGCTTGTCAGCCGAGTCCCGAATTAGCTGCTCGACGGCCGGGTCGGCGCCGTGCCCGAAATACTCTTTGATCAGACCGACTTTCTTGCCACGGACATCGCCCGCCACATTAAGGTAGCCGGCCGGATCGGCTTCGATTGTCGTCGCGTCGAGATCATCGCGACCGGCCAGGACATCGACGATCAGGGCAATGTCGGTAGTTGACCGGGCGAGCGCTCCGATCACATCGGTACTGCTGGCCATGGCAACGACACCTGACCGGGAGATCAACCCATACGTCGGCTTGTAGCCGACACAACCGACAAAACTGGCCGGCTGACGAACCGAACCACCGGTATCGGTACCGAGCGCAAAGGGGGCCATATCGAGCACGACCGCGGCAGCGGAACCACCCGATGATCCACCAGGCACCCGACTTTTATCGTGCGGGTTGAGGGTCACTCCAAAATCACTGTTCTCGGTACTGGCCCCGTGGGCAAAGGCATCGAGATTAGCTTTGGCGACACAAATCGCTCCCTCGGCTTCCAATTTCTCGACGGCCACGGCTTGGTAAGGGGCCTTAAAACCTTTCAGGATGTTACTGGCGGCTGTCGTATCGGCCCCGAATACTAAGAAATTGTCTTTGGCAATAAAGGGCACACCGGCCAGGCGACCGACCGAATCGCCGGCCTTGACGCGGGCGTCTATCTCGGTGGCCCGGGCCCGGGCCCGATCGGGCAAGATGGCAATAATGGCGTTAAATTCTTGCTGGTCATGAATGGTGCGTAAAGCCTGTTCAACCAAAGCGACGGCGCTGACCTGCCCCGACTGGACACTTTTCGCGATTGCCGCCAGGGACGGCCATTGACTCATCCGAGCATCCGCCGAACCTTAATACTATTGGCTTGGACCGTCGGGACATTGGCCAGCAGATCGGCCGGGCTATAGCCATAGTCGACTATGACGTCTTCGCGCTGGACGTTGACGAGACCGGTCACGTGGTTGGTCGCTGAGAGACCCTGCACGTCGACCGCCTGCAATTGATCAACGTACTGAATAATCTCGCTCAGCTCGTCACCATACTCGATAATTTCAGCCTCGCTCAATTCGAGTCGCGCCAATCGGGCCAATTTTAAGATATCCTCGCGGGAAAGTTTCGCCATCGTTATCTACGATTGTAACAGACCTTGGAGCTTTTGTTGAACGCTTGGCCCTGTTATTTAATGTCTACTATACTTGTGCTTTACAATCCGGCCACGACAAGACTATGATAAAAAATGATCCACCTAGCAACGAATAATTAGCAATAAACATGACAATTACCACCGAGTGCGCACCCCAAGTCGCCCCGCCCTTACTCCGGCAGCCCGAGAATCGGCCTTCTTTCGATTATCCTGCCGTCAGGCCGGAATCAGCGGCGGTGCTCCCGCCGGCGGATTTCCAGCCGGAAGTACTGGCCAGCTGGCATTCGGTCACTGACGGTATCGTGAAGATTCACGAAGCACAGCGCATCGGCCTGGCTGGCCGCCGCCATCACCAGATGTTGCACACCGAAGCCTCCAGCGCCAACCCAGCTGCCCTGGTGGTGGCCAATTTGCCCGGCTGGACCGAAACGATCAACGGCACTATCCTGCGCCAGACCCAGCAGTATTTGAGTCATCAACTGCCGGAGGCCGTCATCGATACCCACGCCACCTACGGCACCGACAGCACCTTACCGCGGCGGGCCTTGCGCTCCCTCGGCGGTCACACCCTCGATCTCGCCGCCCAAGAAACATTTAATGTCTTGGCGCCGCTCTACGACGGCCGTCGCCTGGTCATCGTCGCCACTTCAATGAGTGCGGCCATTCTCGCCCGAATGGATGAAATCAACGATGCCGAGGGCCAGCCGATTGATATTGTGGGCCGCGTTCTCTACGAACCGTGCCTCGTTTCATCGTGGCAGGCCCGCCTGCATATGTTCACTCACCTGCCGGGCCACCTGTTGCTTGGAGCGGTGGCGGAAGTGGCGCAACAGAGCTCACCGCGCCAGGCGGCCCACTTCATCTACGACAATTACCATTCCCTGCCCCCGGCCAGTGACTTGGCGGTCATTTCTCGGCTCGGCTTGTCATTACTCGGCGGCACCTCAAAAGAACTCCTCGCCAAACTGGCCGCCCGCGGGCCATACGATATTCAAGGACGGGAAGATTGTCTCCGGGAATCAATTTTTGAAAATTTTCTGCAGGAAGTAACCTTTGCCCGGTCTCATGAACTTTTAAAGCTCGTCGACGGCAAAGGCCATTGTATGGGTGGCGAGGCCGCTAAGCGGGCCCGCGCTATCGCCAAAGCAATTCGTCAGCTCGGTCTCTACAGCGACGAGTCGACTTAAGTCGTCATTTTTGCTTCGATATCGTTAATCAAGTCGCGGAGCTCGGCCGCCGTTTCGAATTGCAAGTTGGCGCTGGCCAGTTCCATCTGGCCGGTCAAGTCACGGACCAGCGACTTATATTCGTCCTTAGGTATCTTTTTGAGATCGAGCCGGGCCCGTTTGGCCTCTTCGGGCATATCCGGGCGCATGCCCGCTTCAATGCCCCGGTTGATGCCGGTGGGCGTTATGCCGTGCTCGGCGTTATAGGCTTTTTGGATTTTATGGCGCCGGCTCGTTTCGTCAATGGTTTTTTGCATGCTTTTGGTCATATGGTCGGCATACATAATGACGTGGCCATCGATGTGGCGGGCGGCCCGGCCGACGGTCTGGATTAAGGCCTGCTCACTCCGCAAAAAACCCTCTTTGTCGGCATCGAGAATTGCCACTAGTGATACTTCCGGCAAGTCCAGGCCTTCACGCAGCAGGTTGATGCCGACCAGTACGTCGTAGACGCCGAGGCGCAGGTCACGCAAGATATCAGTGCGATCGAGCGTGTCGACGTCACTATGCAGGTAGGCCACCTTGATATTGAGCTCCTGGAGGTACTCGGCCAGATCTTCGCTCATGCGCTTGGTCAGTGTCGTGACGAGGACCCGTTCGTGCTTGGCAATGGTGGCGCGGATTTCGGCCAGTAGATCGTCGACTTGTCCGGTGACGGGGCGGATTTCTATCGGTGGGTCGAGTAGTCCGGTTGGCCGAATGACCTGTTCAGCCGGGGCCGGCGAACGGCTCAATTCATATTCGGCCGGCGTCGCCGAAACATAGACCACCTGATTGATGTGGCGCTCAAACTCCACAAACGTCAGTGGACGATTATCGAGCGCACTCGGCAACCGAAAACCATGCTCGACGAGAGTTTCTTTGCGGGCCCGGTCACCGTTGTACATGCCGCGGACCTGGGGCATGCTCATATGCGATTCGTCGACGAGTAATAGATAATCGTCGGGAAAATAATCCATCAGCGTGGCGGGTTGCTCGCCCGGTTCGCGATTCGTCAAGTAGCGACTGTAGTTCTCGATACCCTTCACGAAGCCGGTTTCCTCAAGCATCTCCAAATCGAAGCGCGTCCGTTGTTCCAACCGTTGGGCTTCGAGTAATTTACCTTGGGCCCGAAATTCCGCCAGACGTACTTGCAGCTCCTGTTCGATCTTGACGAGCGTCAACTTGAGCTTTTCAAACGGCGTGACGTAGTGCGATGAGGGAAAAATCCGCAGTTCCGGCAAGACGGCCAATATCTCGCCGGTCAGCGGGTCAATCTTGGTGATGCGCTCAATGTCATCACCGAAAAAGTCGATCCGATAGGCGAGTTCCTCACCGGCCGGAAAAATATCAACGACGTCGCCGCGGACCCGAAAAGTACCGCGGTGGAAATCAATGTCATTGCGCTGATACTGGATATCAGTTAAATGTCTCAGAAATTTGTCGCGTTTGCGGTTCTCGCCCTGCTTGACGTCGACCGACATGCCGCCGTAGTCCTCTTTGGACCCAATACCGTAAATACAGCTGACGCTGGCAACAATAATGACGTCTTTCCGGCTCAGTAGTGAATCGGTGGCGGCGTGGCGCAGCCGGTCGATCTCTTCGTTAATCTGACTGTCTTTTTCAATAAAGGTATCAGACCGGGCAATGTAGGCTTCCGGCTGATAATAATCAAAGTAGCTGACGAAGTAGTGGACGGCGTTATCGGGGAAAAACTTTTTGAACTCACCATACAATTGGGCGGCGAGAGTTTTGTTGTGGCTCAAGATCAGGGTTGGCTTCTGAAAATCTTGAATCAGATTGGCCATCGTAAAGGTTTTACCGGAACCAGTCACCCCCAATAAGGTCTGCTCACGAAGGCCGTCGCGCAAACCTTTGGTCAATTGGGCAATCGCCGCGGGCTGATCGCCGCTCGGTTGAAAACTAGACTGCAGATTGAAGGTCTTCACTCCCCTATTGTAGCAAGTTGTGGCTCAACATAATGGGGGCGACGGAGCCGCCTGATAAATGATTTGTTTTCGTGAGCTCAGGAAACTGGCTGGAACTAGCTTTATTGGTACAAATCGCGGTACTTGGCGTGCTCAATATCGAGGTGGTCGGTTAACTCTTGGAGGAGGGCCTCGGCCGATTCGTTAAAGGTCACCATCGCGCCGGCCCGCAGGGGGTGGGCCAGGCTCATCAGCGTTTGGATCTGATCGCTGACGCCGCCGGCGCCCTGCAAAAACCCGATCGGCGTATCAGTTTCGAGAGCAATCGTAAATTCATGCAACGTGCCGAGGCGGCCGCCCAGACTGACCACGGCATCACTCGAAGTAATCAAAAGGGCGTCGCGGCCGACGTAGTGCAGTCCGGAGTAAAGAATCGTATCGTAGGCCAGTATCGGCAGGCGGTATTTCATGACGTGTTCAACTTTTGACGCGGCCGGACTAATCCCGACGCTCATCACTCCCCCGGCCTGCTTGTAGGCCTCGGCGGCGTAATTTGGCAGCCCGACGGTGGCGCCGGTCATAAGGGCATGGCCGGCTTTGGCGATAGCTACCCCGAGGGCGGCGGCGAGGAGTTTACCTTCTTGGACACTGTCGCCTTTAGCGGCTCCGGAAACGCAAATCTGATACATGTGATACCTTTCTAATTAATGAGGGCGCGAGCGGGCGCAAATTTAGGTTGCAAGACTCCCAAGACGGCCTGCTCGATATTTTGGGGCTGTAAATAGCGCAGTGACAGTTCCTGCCAAAGCGATCGTTGAAAATGCTCGAAAGACCGCTGTTCAAATGGCAGCCGATTACAATAGTTCAGCGCCACGTCAATGAGATTGAGTGAGACCGGCTGACGGTTGTGGACGACCCCCAGGTGAGCGCTTCCCTGCCAGAATTTGAGGCTCGGCTCAATGTGAATCAAGATATCTTCAATATTATGCCACGACAAATCTTCGAGCCGGATGTGCGGGGCAAACAATTCTTCATTGAAAAGGTGCTGCCAACGGGCATAATAGCGCTGCACAAGATGCCAGGGCACCGACTGGTCGAACAAGCCAGCCGGCAATTCAGGTCGGCTGGTGGCCACCGTGGCGACGACGTGTCCAAAATCCGGACGAACCTGACAGAGCTTGAGAAAGGTACTGCTGGCGCGCACTTCGTTTAGAGCGTGCAAAGCGAGGACCAAGCTGGCCGTCACCGCGCCGGCCGGCCGTTCATCAGGTAGTGGCAATAATACGATTGCCCCCAGCTCTGGAAAACTCATGATATTATGATGGCGTTTGGCGACATCACTGGCAGCCAGAGACCGCCACTTGGAAGTGGTGGGGTGGAGGATGGCGATAGGCCGATTCTCGAAATCGGCCGGCGTCAGGCGCTTATAGGCTTCGACGACGTTGCGATACCAACTGGCGTGCTCGGTCAAGACGGCGGCGGTCAAGATCGTCGCTGCCGATTCGTGCTTGAGCATTGAAGGGAGCGAGCGGTAACCCAGTTGCTTGAGGGCTTTTTTGGGGGGCAACTTTTTGATAATAGTTCGCAAGCTGGCGGCCTTGAGCGCAAAACAGTTCTTCGGCAATGGCGCAGTCTGGAGAGCGTGGGCCATGCCAGCCACGACGTCACCTTCGGCCGAAACATGGGTTGCGGCAATCGTGCGCAGCCTGGTCGTCAACCGGATATCGTCGAGCTTGACCCGGGTTTGCAGGGCGTGATAAAGCTCGGCCGCGGTCGTGTCATCAGGGTGAAGCCCCAATTCGGCAAGCTTCCGGCGAGTGTCGCGTTTCACTTCAACGGTCAGGCGAATATCGGCACTCGGGTTCCCATTGGCCCGTTCCAGCCGGCGCAAACCGAGCCCGAAACGGGGCTCCGGCGCGGTCAGCGACTCGGATAAAAATCGTGTCATTGGGCTGAATTATCGTGCGATTTTTTATTGGGCTGACGCATAGTTATTCCTTACCTACAGATTACCATAAGCACCTCTGAAAAAATATAGGTTGATCTATCGGAAACTGCCCTACTGCAGTCTGGTAGTGTGGTACCAATCGGGTGATGTGCGCAACAGCTCTTCGATTTCTTTTTCTGAGAGCAAGCCCGCTTGGGCCCCCGTTTGTTGGACGACACTCATGGAGTTAATCGGCGCCCACTGTAAGGCTCCTTCCAAGGTGTTGCCCTTGGCCAAGGCGGCAACCAGCGTCGAAGCAAAGGCGTCACCGGCGCCGGTTCGTTCTTTGGGGGGCGCCGGGTCAGGATAGAGCGGCATCTGGTAGCGATTGTCGCCGTCGGAGGCATAGGCTCCATCCGGGCCATCGGTAATGACCACGATCTTCGGGCCGATCTGGTGCAGGCGATTGAACAAATCGTGTAGGTCGTCGTAATTACCGCCGCTGACAAACACCGCCTCTTCCCGGTTGAGAACGATCACTTCGGTGCGGGCGTAAATACGCGCCAAGCGGGGCACACCGGCTTCCATCTGGAACGTACCCGGCTGAAAGGCTAGTTTCACGTCGGGGTTTTGTTCGAGCCAGTCGGCGATCATGTCATGATACTCCATGGCGTGCTGGCTGATGGAGCTGAAGTAGACCCACCGCGGCACATCACCGGGGCGCAAGTACGGCCAGTGGTAGTCGTATTCCTCGTGCTTAATGAGGATTGTCCGCTCTTCCTTATACCAAAGAACATAGTGGTAGTTGCTTTTTTTGTCGGGGTTAATGCGCACAAACCGGTGATCAATATGCTCCTTATGCAGGGCGGCGATCATGTCGCGACCCTCTTGGTCGCCCCCGACATTGGTGGCCAGACCGGTGCTGAGGCCCAGACGAGAGAAGGAGACGGCGGCGTTGGCGGCGTTACCGACGGCCTGTAAAACTTCGACGTGGTCAAAAGGCAATTTAGTGCCATACTTCATGGCCAACCATTTTCCGTGCTCGTTCTTATAGGCATGCGCCTGGTCGTCAAACAGTTTTATAAAAGCATCGGTGACGATATCACCAATACTGAGGACATCTAGTTTTTGTGCCACGTTCCCACCCTCTTTATAGTTGTTATGCTTATTGTCACATACTGCGGTCTGAAATTGCAACCGCAAACTTAGTCTAGGCGCTCAAAGCCCGACCGGCCGAATTGAAATCTTCGAGTTTACTCTCGACAACGGCTTGAACCGCCGGTACAACCGACTTGCCAATCAGCTTCGAAACTGAATATTCATCGGGGTTATCCTGGAGGGCTTTCTGCAGGGCCGTGCGGTAGGCAAAGCGCATGTCGGAATTTATATTGACCTTTGTCACGCCAATCTTGACGGCGTCCCGGAAATAGTGACCGGGTGTACCACTACCGCCGTGCAGCGAAATGTTACAACCGAGCGCATCCCGCAAACGTTGCAGCAGCTCGAGGTCGAGCACTTTTGGCACGGGGTACTTTCCGTGCAAGTTGCCAATGGCGGCCGCAAACGTATCGATCCCCGTCGCCTCGACAAAAGCGCGAGCCCCGTCGGGATCGCTAAAAGTTTTTTTAATTTCATCGTAATCAATGGCTTCGGCGTGCAGGTTGGAGGAACCACCAAAGTAATGGGGCTCGCTCTCGACAATCGCCCCGGTCAGCTGGGCATAATTCACGACAGCCTTGGTGGCGGCGACAATGTCTTCGTCACTGGCCGCATGGTTGGCTTGCGACACGTCGATGTGAATAAACTCGAAGCCGGCTTCGATACCGGCCATGGCGGCCTCGACGCTCGGGCAGTGATCGAGGTTCACATACATCTCGACGTTGTAGTTGAATTTGAAGTTATCAACGAGGTCCCGGACGTTATCGATGCCGATATCATCGACTTCACCTTGACTGACTTCTACGAGGACTGGCGCATTTTTGGCACGGGCCGCCAAAACGACCGCCTTCAGAGTCGCTTCGTCATCGAGATTAAAAGCCCCGAATGCCCAGTGCTGTTCCCGGGCCTGCTCCATCCGGGCGCGAGCTTGGGCACAGTTGAGGCGAATTTGTCGTAAAGTTAAGGGCATAGTATCTCCTATTATTTTTTAGCAGTCACTTCGTGGGCGGCCAGGCGGATGTGTTCGGCATCCAGTCCAAAATGAGTATAAAGTTCGGCCGGTTCACCGGATTCACCAAAGCGGTCTTTCATACCAATACGCTTGAGGTGGGCCGGGCAATTTTCGGCGAGCAATTCGGCAATCGCCCCTCCTAAGCCGCCGATTATCTGGCCCTCTTCGGCCGTCACGACGCACTTGGTTTTACGGACACTTTTTAGTATCGTCGCGCTGTCCAGTGGCTTAATGGTCGGGACGTGGATAATCTCGGCTTCGATCCCATCCTTGTACAGCAAGACGGCGGCCTTCAGCGCCTGGTAGGTCATGGCGCCAGTGGCGATTATTGTCACGTCGACCCCCTGTTCGTAAACGTAGGCTGGCCCAATCTTGAACGGCGTTTTGGCGGTGGTAAAGATTGGTGTCGCTTCGCGGGCCAGTCGCAGATAATTTGGCCGACCATCGCGGGCCATGGCCAGCGTCGCCTTCTCCGCCTCGACAGAGTCACCGGGCACAATGACGACCATGTTAGGTAGGACCCGCATCAAGGCAATATCCTCGAGCATCTGGTGAGTGGCGCCATCGGGACCGACACTGATGCCGGCGTGGGAGCCCACCACTTTGACGGGGCGGTCATTAAGACAAATTGTCGTCCGGATCTGTTCCCAGTTTCGTCCCGGGCTAAACGCGGCATAGCTCGACACGAAAGGAATTTTACCGCCGGCCGCGAGACCGGCGCCGACTGTCACTAGGTTCTGCTCAGCCACGCCGACTTCGACAAAGCGTTCCGGAAATTCCGCCCGAAAGAGGCCCATTTGCGTCGAGTCGGTTAGGTCAGCACAGGCCGCCACGACGCGCTCGTCAAGCTTACCCGCCGCCAATAACCCCCGACCGAAGCCTTTACGGATTGGCTCACTGACCAATTCTTTGGATATATCAACCAGATAATACTCACTCATTTGACTCTCCTTGTCATGCGGATGGCGTGCGTCACGGCACTGGCGGCCAGTACTGCGACACCGAGCACTAAAATCACTATAATAAAGTCGCCGAGGTTCAGCGATTGCTTGCCGCAGCTGCTATTGGTCAGCCCGGAATTATTGACGCTGCAGGACCGCAAACCACTCAGATCGGCACTCAACATAAAATAGGCCGGCCCGACCAGCGCCAGACTGGCCAACGCCCCGGCCCAGCTCCAGATAATCACACTGGCCGAGCGATGCCTGTACTGCCGACGGTAGCGGGCCGTCGAACTACTCATGCTCCCCCCTGATTTTACCGCCCAGGGTGCGCAGTTCGTGGAGGGCTTTCTTGGCCTGTTCGGGATTGGGCGGCATACCGTGCCAGTGAAAATCACCTTCCATGAAGTCGACACCCTTACCCGGGATAGTATGAGCAATAATCATAACCGGCTTCTCGACAATCGATTTGGCCATGGCGCAGGCGTCGATCACCGCCTCAACGTCGTTGCCGTTGATCTCGAGGACGTGCCAGCCAAAGGCTTCCCATTTACCGCGCAGGTCCTCGAGCGGCATGACGTCCTCGGTCGGTCCATCAATTTGGATATTGTTGCGATCGAGAATAGCAATGACGTTGTTCAAACGATATTTACTGGCCAGCATAGCCGCTTCCCAGACATTGCCCTCGTCGATCTCACCATCCCCCATGACGACGTAGACCCAGCGGTGTGTGATGCCGTCCATCCGTTGGGCCAGGGCGATGCCACAGGCCTGGCTTAAACCACAACCGAGGGGACCACTGGTGGTTTCTAGCCCGGGCAGGCGAGTCCGCTCGGGGTGACCCTGCAAGCGCGAGCCGAGCTTTCGCAAGGTCATGAGTTCCTGACGGTCAAAGTAACCGGCTTGGGCCATGGCGGCGTAGCGAACAGGCACACAGTGCCCGTTACTGAGCAGCAAGATATCGCGTTCGTTCCAGTCAGGATTTTTCGGATCGTGGCGCAAGACGTCAAAATAAAGCGCACTAAAGACATCGGCCAAGCCGAGGGGACCAGCCGAGTGACCGCTGCCGGCATGCTCGAGCATTTTAATAATATCCTCGCGAATAGTAGTGGCAATAGTTTCCAGCTGAGTGATAGGTAGTTTTTGTGTCATTATGCTAATGATTGTACCAAACTATGCCGTTTCGGACACTTATTCACGCCAGGCGCCTAATTTAGCCGTCAATATTTGGAAAGCCTGAGCCGGATCGGCCGCCCCCTGGACGAAGCCGCCGACGTTCAAAACCTCGACGCCGCCCCGGACGAGCGCGTGGATGTTTTGATCATTGATGCCGCCATCCCAGCCAATTTCAGCTTCGGGGTGATGGGACCGAATTTTCTGGACCTTATCGAGCAATCCAAGGTCGGCCACGCCGCCGTGATAGCCGAGGTGCCCGCTGAACACCAGCACATGATCAAAGCTGTGCATGATTTGATAGGCATATTCTACCGGGGTCTCGCTCAAGATAGCCAGACCGGCCAAAATACCGGCGTGGTGCAACCGGGCAGCAAAATGCATGTGATGGACGTGGGCTTCATTATGGATAACGACCAGGCGCGGGCGAAGCTTGATAAGCTGGTCAATGTAATCCATGGGGTTTTGATACATTAAGTGGATATCGACCTTCATGTCCGGTGGCCACCAGATTTCACTGAGGGCCGGCGAGGTGGTCGGGGCAAATTGGCCATCCATCAAATCGACGTGGACCCGCGCAGCAAACGGCTGCAAGCGCAGCAACTGCTGTTGGTAGTCATGGGGGGTTTCAGCGGTTACCGTGGGACAAATGATTGGCATACGATTAGCCCAACTGATCGAGTTCATTTAAACGGCGGACGAAACGTGGCGCCCCGGCAAACGGGGTGTTCAAGAAGACGGTGATGATCGACTGGGCTTCGCTGAGCGACAGCGAGCGGGCCGATAAGCATAGTACATTGCTATCGTCATCATTGCGGCTGGCCCGGGCCTCTTCGAGGTTCCAGCACAAACTGGCTCGGATACTCTTGAAGCGGTTAGCTGCCATGCACATGCCCTGGCCGCTGCCACAGATGAGCAGTCCCCGGGCCTGGCTGTCGCCACTGGCCAATAAGTCGTTGACCGTCCGCCCGGCGAACTGGGGAAAATCATCATTGGGGTCGCTCATCACGTTGCCCTCTTCAATGACCTCGTGGCCGGCAGCCGTTAAATATTTCGTCAAATCTTGTTTGAATTGCCAACCGTTATGGTCGGCGCCAATGAATATCTTCATGCTACCTTCTTTTGGATTAACCGCTTAATGAGTATGAGGGCCGCCGGTAGGGTAATAACCGTCCCGGTGAATAGCAACAGTGGCATTACTAAAAACCCCACTACGCTGGAGAGGCCACCGGCGGCCGATAGGCGGTAAGCCGTACAGGCCGCCCAGGCCAGGAGCAATAACCCGAGGCCGAGACAGTAGGCCGGACCACGCAACCCCGTGGCACGGCGCAGTTTGTTTGAATTAGGAGCTGGTACGGTTACGTGCGCCGCCATGTCTACTCGTGATCGTGGGCTTCGCCCTTGTGCAGCAAGCGGCCGGTGTCGGCGACGACTTCCACCAGGCGATTGCTGTAACCCCATTCGTTATCGTACCAAGCGACAACTTTGAGCATATTACCGGCGACGACGGCCGTCAGCTTGAGGTCAACGATGCAACTGTGGCTGTTGCCAATAAAGTCACTGCTGACCAGCTCTTCTTCGGTGACGCCGAGGATACCCTGGTAATAGGGCTCGCTAGCGGCCTGGGTAAAGACGGCGTTGACCTCTTCCACTGAAACATTGCGCTTAGTGATGATGACGAAGTCACTCAGACTAACGACGGGGGTGGGTACGCGGACACTCAGTCCGCCGAAGATACCGACTAAAGCCGGCAGGGCCTGACCGGCGGCAATGGAGGCCCCGGTGGTGGTGGGAACGATGTTTTCGGCGGCGCTGCGGGCTTCCCGGAGGTCTTTGGCCGGGGCGTCTTGCAGTTTTTGGCTGGCGGTATAGCTGTGAATCGTGGTCATCATAGCTTTTTCGATACCAAAGTGACTCTCGATCACGGCGGCGACCGGAGTAATACAGTTGGTTGTACAGCTCGCGTTACTGATGATATCGCTGGCGTCTTCCAATTTATCTTCATTGACTCCGAGCACTATGGTGGTGGCGCCTTCTCCCTTGGCGGGGGCCGACAAGACAACTTTCTTAGCGCCGGCCGTGATATGCGCCCGAGCCTTAGCGGGATCCACAAAGAAACCGGTCGATTCAATGACGACGTCGACATTCTGCGCGGCCCACGGCAATTTCGCGGGGTCGAGCTCTGCCAACACCAGGATATGCTGGCCATCGACGATAATCCCGGTTTCATCATGACCGACGTCGTGGGCGTAGGTACCGTAGTTGCTGTCGTACTTGAGCAAGTGAGCGAGGGTCTTCGTGTCGGTCAGGTCGTTGATCGCCACCACGTCGATATCAGTGCGGGCAAAAGCTACTTTAAAGGCGTTACGGCCGATCCGTCCAAAGCCATTAATTGCGAGTCGTGTCTTCATGGGTAGTTCCTTTTAGATGTTAATTTTAAAGCTTATGGTTCTATTGTATAATCAGCCGCTACCTGATGCAAGCGTCGCACTTAAAGGTCCGCGAGAGCCAGATGGCCCGTCGCCAGGACAAAGCCCTCGCGCAGGGGTTGATGAGTTAAACTGGCGCGCGCTTCGTCCCGCGGCAGCCACAGATAACTACTGTGTTCACCGGGGTCAAGGACGATAGCGGGGTTGGCGTCAGGCAAGACGACGCGCCCAAAGTGACGCTCATTGATATGTCCGTGCGAGCTCGGTCGGCGGACCGGATAGAGTAATTTAATTTGGTCTTCGCCGAGGACGATTCCCAATTCTTCCCAGGCTTCGCGGACGGCCGCCTGCCGGGGTGACTCTAGAGGATCAACCCCGCCACCGGCCAGATCAAGGCTGCCCGGGCGGTTCTTATCATCAGCCGCCCGCCTCAGCAATAAATAGTGCCCGGCCCGGTTAGCAATCGCCAGTTTTACCGACCGAATAGCTTGACTAGGAGGTTGGGGATAGCGATCGTGTGTCATCTTTATGTTAATAATTTAATGATTGCCGTATTATTGCCGATTGGCGGTTAATTTGCAAATAGATTAATTGGGGGCAATTTCGAGGGGGCTCAGACTCACTAATTCGGTCACATTGAACAAGTACGAAGTACGCCGGCCGACGTCAGTGACCGGCGGGTCGATCGCGATTTCAATGGCGTTATTGTCAGCCCACACGACAAGACCTTCACAGTTGACCGGTTGGCGCTCACTGTACGGAGTTGTCAGACTGTAGACATTTAGAGACACGCTCCGTGGTTGACCGCTCTTTGGATCAGGCTTTTGGTTGAAGCGGGCGGTCGTCGGGCAGCCTTCAACGACAACGTGGCTGCCGACAATTTGGCCTAAGGCAACGCTGAGCTCTAGTTTAGTGCGGGCTACTTCACGCTGGCTAGTTGCATAGGTCATCCGGGCCTGATTTACCTTGGCAATCTGACTGTCAGCCGACTCCACTTTAATTGGCCTGGTAACGAGTAATCGACTCGGCGATGATAGCTTTGGCCGCGGCGGCGTCGCCCCAGCCGAGGACCGTCGTCGTGCCGGGCTTTTTGAGGTCTTTGTAGTGGGTAAAGTGTTCAGTGATTTGCTGTTTCCAGCGTTCCCCAAGGTCGGCGAGAGAGTTAATACTATCGCCGGTATTGCGGTCGTCCGCCGGTACTACGACGACCTTATGATCGGCCTCGCCCCCGTCTTCAAAGTTCATAATGCCAATGATTTTGGCTTGCAACCACACGCCGGTGGGGATAGGGGCTGCACAGACAACCAGCGTATCGAGCTCGTCGCCGTCTTCGTCGAGCGTCTGGGGTATAAAACCATAGTTCACTGGTTTGGCAAAAATAGCCGGCTCAACCCGGTCGAGCATGAAGCAAGCCCGCTCGCGGTCCCACTCGACCTTCAGGAAACTGCCTTGGGGAATTTCGACCACCGTATTCACTATGCCGTTTCGGTAATCACCGGTCTCGAGAACTTTGTTGAAATCTGCCATGGTAACTCCTTATTGTGCTTTGCTCGTTTAAAAATATTGTACACTACTACTGTATGAAAATTATTGGCCATCGCGGCGCGAGAGGCTTGGCACCCGAAAATACGATTGCCGCCCTGCTCAAAGCCATTGAACACCACGTCGATGAAATTGAGTGTGACATTCGCCTGACCAAGGACCACGTCGCCGTCCTGATTCACAACCCGCACCTCCTCGATCAAGCCGGCCATAAGTTGACTATCGCCGACCACAGCTACGCGGAATTACGCGACCACAAATCCGACCTAGCGCGCCTGGACGACGCCATCCGAGCTGTCAACCGGTCGGTGCCCATCCAATTTGAAATTAAGCCGTCCGTGGCCGTGCCGCCCATTACGGCGATCTTGAAAAAATACCTGGCGAACGGCTGGCAAGCCCAAGACTTTTTAATCAGTTCGCGTAGTTTTCGTATCTTGAAGGCGGCCCACGCCCAACTCCCCGACGTTCCACTCGTCGTTATCGACCGCTGGAGCGGTGTCCGGGCCACCTGGCGGGCGCGTCGACTGGGCACTAAGCGCCTCAGCATGAACCAGTTATGGCTCTGGGGTGGTTTCGTCCACAGCCTGGCCGCCCGGGGCTACGAGCTCTACCCCTACACCGTCAACCAGCCAAACCGCGCCCGTCAACTGGCCAAAGACGGTTCAACCGGCATCATTACCGATTTTCCCGACCGTTTTAGAGACTAAGTTATACTAAAGCCATGCGGATAACCTTCGATCACGCCGAGGCCGAAACAGCTTCAATCGAGACTTTTTTCTTCCGGGCCAGCCGGCCGTTGCGCTACGAGGCCGGGCAGTTTATCGAGCTGACCCTGCCGCACGCCAACCCTGATTCGCGCGGCACCTCGCGCTGGTTCACCCTCTCGTCCGCGCCTAGCCAAGACCTCCTCAGTGTGACGACGCGGCTCAAAGAGAACGGCGGAAGTAGCTTTAAAGCGGCCCTCCGGGCCTTGACACCCGGAACTGAGCTCATGATGAGTGAGGCCATGGGCGACTTTGTGCTGCCCCGAAGAATTGCGACGCCCTTATTATTTGTGGCCGGTGGCATCGGTATCACGCCCGTCCACAGTATTTTGCAGTGGCTCATTGCGACCGACGAACAACGCCCGATACATGTTATCTACGGCGTACGCCGCGAAGATGATATCGCCTTTCTGGACACCTTTCAGACGGCAAAACAGTTCACGACCATTGTCGTGAGCCAACCCTCGGCGGCCTGGGGCGGAGAGCGAGGCCCCATCAACGCCGCTATGATTATCGGGCTCCACCAGCCCACCGATGATACACTCGTCTACGTGTCGGGCCCGGCGCCAATGACCGAGAGCCTCGCCAGTGATCTCCTCGCGGCCGGATTGCGCCCCGGCCAGGTCGTCCGCGACAGTTTCCTCGGCTATCACCGCATGTAGAGAGCCCTAATTCTGGATAGGATGAGGGTGACCCTCGAGGTATTCACGGATTTTAAGGGCGGCCGTGGCGCCTTCACCTGTTGCCGAGGCAATTTGCATGGTTGCTCCGGATCGAATATCGCCGGCGGCAAAGACACCGCTCATGTTGGTCTGCAAATTAGAATCTGTCAAAACAAAGCCAATCGCATCCATCAAGATGGGAGTATTGTTTAAAAACTGGGAGTTGGGTGCGAGACCGACAAAAACAAAGACACCGTCGGTTTCAAATTCGACCCGTTGACCGTCGGTAGTACCAAGAACTTTAGTAACCGACCGGTCGACCCCCACAATCTCATCGGTCGTCGTGTGCAGGTGAATAGTAATCTTGCCGGCATCGACCAACTTTTGCATATCCTGCTGGAGAACATCGCTGGCTTTAATGGTCGACCGAACGAGCAGATCAATATGGCTCGCAAAGCGAGTCAGGAAAATGGCCTCCTGGATGGCCGAATTGCCGCCTCCGACGACACACAAGCGCTTGTCGCGGTAAAAGGCCCCGTCGCAAGTCGCACAGTAGTGGACACCCCGAGCGTAGTAGTCAACTTCGCCGGGTACGCCGATTTTTTTATAATCGCTGCCGGTAGCAATCAGCACGACACGCGCCAGCATGTCGCCGCTCGTCGTCTCCAGGCGTTTATAGGTGCCTTCATCATGAAGTCCGGTGACTTCACCGAGTTCAATAACCGCGCCGAAGCGTTCGGCCTGGCGCCGCAAATCATCGGCCAATTTTAAGCCGTCGACACCATCGGGAAAGCCGGGATAATTATCAATTTTATCGGTGACAGCGGCCAGGCCACCGACGACACCGCGCTCAAACAGGAGCGTCTGAATATCTTCACGGGTCGTATAAATAGCCGCTGTCAGGGCGGCCGGTCCGGCACCAATAATAATTACTTCGTGCGTCGGCACAGTCGGGCTTGTGGCGCTAACTGCAGCGGTGGTCTTATCGTCAGTCATATCGTCCTATTCTCGGCATCATCATGCCGATATATTATTTAGCTTGTAAAAAACGGGCGCCGACCGCCTAAGTAGCGCCGGTGGGGCCCTTTTTTATCGGCCTGTCACTTCGGATATAGGCCGCAGGTGACTCGAAGCAGCGGCGCGCCCTCAGACGGCGTAGGCGACAGCGGGGGCAAGTTTGGCTAAGTTATAGCCGACGATCACGTCGCGGCTGTCATCTTCTTGAGTCACGACCGTCACGGGGACCGTCATGGCGCCACTCAGGCTAATCGCCTCGGCTTGACGCTCGGGGTAAGTATCGAGATTGACTTCTTCATAGACCACCCCTTTGGCGCCCAGATACTTTTTAACCATCTGGCAGTACCCGCAAGTGTTGGTAGTGAAGATTGTGACATTCTTTGGCATAATGACCCTTTTTTTAGTTTTCTGTTAAGCGCCCGATTTGAGCTGTTTTGTTCCCAAATACTCTCACGAATTTGTGTACATGAATTATTATATATAGCGCTTATGAAATTAGCAATACGCTATATATTGTGTTTTTTAGTACAATTCTCTATTGACCGATCTTATGTAGCGTCACGTCAAAAACGAGGTTGGCGTTCGCCGGAATACCCGATCCGCTCGGGGGATTGGCGCCGTAAGCTAGGGCCGCCGGGATAAGCAAGCGACGGGTGCCGTCAACCTTCATGCCGGGAATACCTTGCGTCCAACCGGGGATCACTTGGCTGAGCGGAAAGGTGGCTGGTTGGCCGGTGTCTTTGGAACTCTGGAAAATAACGCCGGTGCCGGCAACGGCTCCCGTGTAATCAACCGTAACGGTGTCACCAGCCTTTACTTCACTGCCGGTGCCAGGCGTAGTATCAATTTTCTGTAGATCGCTAATTTGACTAACTGGAGTGAAGTCAGCGAGTAGGGTGCCTTGTAACATATTCTTATTGTCCTTTGGTTTAGTTTGTAGTGTTTTAGTGGCGTCGGCGACTTTCTTCTGTTGGTTGTGCTGTTGCACCATGGACATAATGACTGCCACGGTCAGTGCCGACGATGTCCCTAAAAATAATATTGCCCCGAAAAGCGCAAAAATACGCTCACGTTTGCGTGCCATAGCCTGTGTCTCCTCCACTTATTTCAAACTGTAGTATAGCCTACTTAGGAGTTAATCGTAAGGGCGATTGGGGCCCCCGAGAAGTTAGTGGCGAGCTCGGCCAGTAGCAGCTGCTTTAGTTCAATCGGTAATAAATTAGTTGCCGGCAGCTCGGCCAACGGCAGCCACATCGGCACAAACAAGTTTTGACCGCCGGCGTGAATTTTCGCCTCGGCTGAGTCGGGCGATAGCACTGGCTCGCCGCTGACGTACTCACAGCTATAGATATACTGGATACCGTACATCGAGCCAGCGTCTTCAATAATAACCAGCCGGGGGGTGGTAATGGTAATACCGGTTTCTTCGGCGACTTCCCGGTAGAGCGCTTGCTCGGCCGACTCACCCATGTCAATGCCGCCGCCCACCAGCGAGTAGTACTGGTGACCGAATTTATTACGCTGCATGATCAATAAATGATCATCCTTTATCACGATGGCGCGAACGGCTTGTCTCATGGCTCTATAGTAACGAGTAAACAAGAATTAAGATAGCCAAAAATGCCTAGGCGGCCATCTCGTAGTCTTTGAGTTTCTTTTTGGCGGCTTCGGTGTTGCCCTGTTGCAGCTCGAGCAGTTCGGCGTAAATACCGTGGCTGGTCGACAGTTCGCCCGGCGAACCGATCTCATCGACCCGGCCCTGCTTGATGGTCACAATCTGGTCAACGGCTTGAATGGTACTCAGACGGTGGGCAATAATGAGCGTCGTACGGCCCTGCATCAAGCGTTCCAGCGCTTCGTGGACGGACCGTTCGCTCTTACTGTCGAGGCTGCTGGTGGCCTCGTCGAGAATCAGAATCGGCGCATCCTTCAGTAAGGCCCGGGCAATGGCCAGGCGCTGTTTTTGGCCACCGCTCAGTTTCAGGCCGCGCTCCCCGATCTGACTGTCGTACCCCTTATCAAATTTACTAATAAAGTCATGGGCGTTGGCGGCCTTGGCGGCCGCCTCAACCTGGCTGGCTGTCGCCGCCGGCTGGGCGTAGGCGATATTTTCACGAACCGTTCCACTAAAGAGGGCGGGCTCCTGGAAGACGACCGCCACACTCGACCGCAGGCTCGACTGACTGACCGTACTGATATCCTGATCGTCAATCCGGATTGTCCCACTGTCAATATCATAGAGTCGGAGCAACAAGCTGGTAATCGTCGTCTTGCCTTCGCCGCTCTCGCCGACCAGGGCCGTTTTGCTGTCGGCCGGCAAATCAAAACTCACTCCTTTGAGCACTTTGTGGGCGTCATAGCCAAATACCACGTCACGAAAGGACACCGCGGCACTAGTTATGTTCAGCGGGGGGGCGCCGACCTGGTCCGTCACGGCTGGCGGCGTCTCCATAATGGCGAAATAGTCGCGGCTATCCGTGACGGCTCGCTGGAAATTATCAACCATGAAACTGATGGTGAAAATCGGAATCCGGATCTGGGTGCTAAATAGTATCAGCGCCACCACCGTACCGGGTGAAAGCTGGCCGTGGGCCCCCTGCACGAAGATAAACAGATAGACGCCTAAGAAAATAATATTGAGCACCGACCGCCGATAGACATCATTGCTATGCCAATGCTTGGATTGGGGCCGGTTGATCCGGATGACACTCTTGTAACGGTCATCGAACAAACTAAGTTCATGCTTTTCTTGCAAATAGGTTTTGACGACTTTGACCTGGTTAATGACCTCGGCAAAGCGTCCATTGGCAACATCGAAGTTGTGATTCTTTTTAGCCTGGTACTTTTGCCACTTAGGGCTACTCCGAATCGTCAGCAGTATGTAGATTGGGTAGAGTGAAGCGAGCAACAGACCGACCTGCCAGCTATAGTGGAACGCCACGGCCAGTGTAAAGATCGTCGTGAAGATTAATTGCAAGAAGTTATTGGTAATGAATTGGAAGAAGTTGGTGATTTGGGTAATCGACCGGTTAAGCCGGTTAATGATTTTACCGGTCAGCTCAGTATCATAAAACTGCTGCGGCAGGCTTAAGAGGTGTTGATAATAACGGTGACTCAAGTGAAATTGCAGGCGACCCTGCAGCTGGTCGCCATAATAGCCACCGATATTGCTAAACAGCGTCGAGAACATATCGAGCAGGAATATAATAATCGCCAAGCTGACAAGGTAGTGGACGTTGGCGCTAGTGCCATGACGAAGTTCATTGATCGCCCAGCCGGCTAGCAGCGGCTGCATGACGCCCATTAAGGCCAACATGACCGTCAGTAAGCTGATGCCGACGTAAATCGGCCAGAGGTCGCGGGTAAAGCGGATAATCCGCCAAATATCTTTCACGTTTCTAGCTTAGCATAGGGTCTGGCCGCTGTTAAAGTTTCATTTCCTCAAAGGCGTCTTTGAGTAGCTTAAACATCGTATTATAGTCGGCGTGGGGATCAGCACTATACAGGAAGACGACATTGTCGACCACTTCAATGCTGACTTTAAATTTCAGAGCAAATAGCTTTTCCATATAAACGGGATGGAGCAATTCAAACACGGTGACCTGTTCGACATTAGTCGCGTAGACGGTATAGCGGCGATTGAAGTCGGGCCACTCGAGGCTGAGCCGGTTGTAGCCACGAGGTGTTCGTGTGAATAAGCCGCCGAAGCCTTTAGCTTTGGCTTGAACGCTTAAAGAGTCATAGCGCTTGGGCAGAGCCGCCTGAGCGATAGTATAGGTTTTGCTGTCGCTGGCTTGGCCCTCGCTGTAGCGATATAGCTCGACCAGGACGTTACGGTACAGTCCAATCGCGTGATTATTAATATCCGATACTCCAAATTTGCCCTTGGCAAACAGCAACCCGCGCCGCGGCAGTAACAACCAGCCCCAGTCGTCACTGTAGTACAGTCCGTTGGCGCTGGCGAACCGCTTGATTGTATTGACCGGGGCTAATCCGTCCGAAATAACCACGGTGGCTTCGTCGATACCTTCCAAGCACCAGCTAGTATTGATTCTCACGAACCGCCAATACTCCGTGAAGATGTTTTTATCTTCGAACAACAGATTTTCCTGGCCATTTATAGTCTCCAGTAACTGATCATCGGCCTGGGCCCGGACATAGTAGCGAATACGGTCTTGGTCATCCTGCGGTGCATCCGTTACCTCGACAGGAAACAGCTCCAGTATCGTCGGGTTTTTGACAAGATTGCGACGTTGGCGGACCCCAATCGCGGCCATCACTAGGCGCATGTGTTCGGCGTAGTCCGGGGTTAAATATGTTTTCATATGCTCAACCTGAAAGTTCGACCAATCACTCTGAAAATCAGCGAACACTGTCCGAACCCGAGCCTCGAGTGCCACTGGGTCCCAGGCACTATCTAATTTGGCGGCCACCGCCAAATCCTGGGCCGCTTTTTTGCGAAAAGCCTTGGCGACATAGCTCACCGCCCCGAAGTAGCCAATGGGCCCGCCCACCAAGGCGGCCAGGCCGGCCGCGATAAACCAACCGCCAATTGAAAACAGCAGAACGGCGTAGGCCAACGTTAGACCGACCATCGCGGCCAAACTAACGCGGTTAAGGGCTTTGCGCCGGAGAAGCGCTCCCAAAAAGTGGGTCGGAACGTAGCCAACTAGCAGGATGCCAATGCCGCTATTGCCGCCGGAACCGCCCCCGACACCGCCCCCACCGCCTCCACCGCCCCCACCGGAGCCACCGCCACCACCCCTGGCGAAGAGATCAAGTAGCGAGAGAAGTACCATTAAATGCGCTCGGCACCGTATTTGGCGTGGGCGACGACGGTAACTTTATCGAGTAACCGGCTAATTTCGTTATCAGTCAGGGTACGCTCGTACGACGCGACATTGAGTCGGAAAGTGATCTGTTTGAATTCGTCATCTTCCGGGCGGACATAAATATCAACTGGTTCGAGCTGCGCCAAAACGTTCGGCAGCTGCTCTATAATAATTGCCTCCTTGAGTAAACCAAACAGCGCCTGATAGGGCACCTCGGCCGCCACGCGCAGGCAGATATCCTGGGATACTTTGGGGAAATGCGGCAGCGGCACATATGTTTTGTGCGCCTTATGATGGACGAGTAAAGCCCCCAGATCGAGCTCAAAACCGGCCACAAACTCCGGCAGCTTGAGGGCTTTATGGACACTGAGTTTGTATTCACCGACCTCACCGATGACTATGTCGCCGAGCATAATAGTCGCGCTGTGCGCCGGCTCGTAATAAGCCAGGCGTGAGTGGTTGGCAGCGTCATAGTTATCCAGCTGCAGCGGCACAGTGGTGGCGTCGGCCAAACCGAGTTCGGTTAACAGGTTCATCGCGTAGACCCGGGCGTGGTAGTACGGAGCGTTACGATAGTGCGTTTGGGCTTTGGCGTCCGCCGCGAAAACCAGCGCCACGCGCGGGAGCTCAATCGGCAGGCCGCTGCTGGCGTCAACTTGTAGCTGAGAATGGGTTTTCCCGATTTCAAACACACCAAATTGATCGTAGCCGGCCTTGATGTTCGGATGGATTTTATCTAGTAAACTCGGCGTCATACTCAAGCGGTAATACTGCAGGTCGGGACTCAGCGCATTACCCAACTTAAAGGCGTGCGCCCTCTCTTGGCCGACCCGATCGAGCAGATTGCCGTGGACGAAGCTATAGGTCAGGACTTCGTTGGCGCCAGCCCGACTAAGGTTAGTTCGCACAATCTGTTTTAGATCAAGGAGGGCATCGTGCCGACTCGGGCTGAGCGGTCGGAGGGGCAAGTCGAGCGGTAGTTTATCAAAACCATACAAGCGAGCGACCTCTTCAACGACGTCCTCACGGAGCTCAATATCGGTCCGCCAGAATGGCGCCTGGACGGTTAACGCGCTCTCGTCGTAATCGACGTGAATCTCGACGTGCCTCAGTAAAGTCGCCATGGCTTCGGCTGGCAGTGTCAGCCCCAGGCGATCGTTAATAAAGCTGCGGGCAATATGAATTTCTGGGTAGAGTGAGGCGCGCTCGCGGGCGACGGGCGGGACGCTATTGCTATCGATGACATTGCTGGCCAAGCGAGCCCCGGTCAGCTCGACCACTAAACGGACAGCCTCGCTCAAGACGGCCAGCGTCTGCAACGGGCTTTGGCCTTTGTTGAACCGCGTCACCGCGTCGCTAAAAATTCCGTGCGCCATACTGGTCCGACGAATAGAATACATGTCAAAACTGGCGCTTTCCAGAATGATTGTCCGTGTCTGGGCATCAACTTCCGTCTCAGCTCCGCCCATCACGCCACCCAGACCGATGATTGTGGTATCGGTCGCGATCACGATAGCCTCCTGGCGAGGGTCGACCGTTTTGCCATTGAGTAATGTCAGGCGTTCACTCGCGCGGGGATTACGCACGACGATAACCGGCGCATCACCCCCACTGAGGGCCGTGACCTTGGCATAATCATAGGCGTGCATCGGCTGACCAGTCAGCATCATCACATAATTAGTAATATCGACAATATTGTTAATAGGGCGCAGGCCAACTCGCGTCAAGGCCACTTGGAGCCAGATAGGGCTGGGAGCCACGGTAATGTTGTCCAGTACGAGTGCTGAAAAACGCGGGACCAACCCGGGAATTTCATTCTGTATCTCGAGGGGCAAGGCTGGTTCGCTGGCCGCGGCCAACTCTGGATTAGGGACATACCAGGGGGGAGAATGAAAATCGTGACCAAGTATGCCGGCGATTTCCCGCGCCACACCCAGCTGGCCAAAGGCGTCGGGTCGGTGGGTGAACATTTTATTCTCTATATCGATGATCGTGTCGTTGAGCCCGTTGACACGGGCAAAGTCCTCACCGGGTTTATGCGTATCGTCGAGTTCGAGCAAACCGTCATGACTATCCCCGAGGGCCAGTTCTTTGGCGCTGGCCAGCATCCCATTGCTGATCACACCACGGAGCGGGCGGGCCTCGAGCACAAAGGGCTCTTTTCCATAGGTACTCGGTACGGTTGATCCCGGCGGCAGCCAGGCGACGAACATACCAACGCGAACGTTGGGGGCTCCACAGACAACTTGAATCAGACCATTCGCTTCGCGGGCGATATCGGGTGTATTCCCCCCGTCATCGACCAAACAAATATTGAGGTGGTCGGAATCTTCCAACTTACGACACTCGACAACTTTGACAATGACTATCCCTTGGTAGCGGGCCCCGAGATCAATGACCTCTTCGACAGCCCCGAGCTGGGCGCCAATCTTCTCGACCAGCTCCTCGACGGGCGGCAATTCAAAATCTAGGTACTGCTTGATCCAATTCAGACTAACTTTCATTTATTTGATTCCCTTAGATATGTCACTCTTCTTAGGCACATCGACAGCGGCACTTGGGAGATCGATTATATTTTTATTCGGTTGGCTCATGAGAATTGCCTCAAAAAGTCAAGTTTGGCACTCTCAAAGTGACGGATATCTTCGATACCGTATTTCATCATCACCAGACGCTCGATGCCGCAACCCCACGCAAACCCCGTGTAGATTTCAGGGTTAATGCCGGCTTCGCGCAAGACGTTGGGGTGGATCATGCCACAGCCGAGCAGTTCGATCCAGCCGGATTGCGAACAGATAGGGCAGCCTTTTTTATCACAAAAAGGGCAACTGAGGGCAAACTCAAACGATGGTTCGGTGAAGGGAAAGTAAAAAGGCTGCGTTTTAACGTCCAGATCTTTTTGGTAATAGGTCTGCAGGAATGTTTTAAGGGTCGCGATGAGGTGGCCGGCATTTACCCCCCGATCAACATAGACGCCTTCAAACTGGTAAAAAGTATGCTCGTGACGGGCATCGAGGTCCTCGTTGCGAAAAACACGGCCCGGCAAAACGGCCGCGATAGGCACCCCCCGTTCGAGGTCGGCTTTGTGCTCCTGCAAAACGCGGTGCTGCATGGTGCTAGTGTGGGCGGGGGCGATGAAAGACTTACCATTGCGATCAGATTGCTCGGTCATAAAGGTATCGTAATCATCGCGAGCTGGGTGGCCTTCCGGAAAGTTCAAGGCGCCAAACATATGAAAGTCATCGTCAATCTCGGGGGATTCTACAGCGGTGAAACCCATCGCATAAAAGATGTCGAGCACTATCGCTAGCTCGGACATCAGCGGGTGGGTACTACCCGTCAGGCTAGGGAGCAATGGCGGACGCTGGTCAAGGGCCACATTCACGCCAAATGGCGCGGTCACGTCAATCGGCGGCAGACTGACTTGGGCTTGCTGGGATTCCAGGCGCGCAAATTCAGTGTGCAACTCCCGCCGGAGGGCATTGAGCTCTTGGCCGAAAGCGGGGCGCTCCGCCGGGCCGAGAAGTTTTAATTCGTCGTATAAACTTTTAAATTCCGGTCCGTTTAAAATAGCCCGCTTGGCGGAAATATCGCCCCTCTCGGATAGCTGAGCTTTGAGCTGGGCGGCGGCGTCTCGAATTTTCTGATTTTGATAATCCATGTCTTAGCCATCAGTATACCAGCAGAGTTATTCTGATGCATATAAAACAATTTCACGAACCAATCGGACAGTGTACACTTAGGCTTAACATAACCAATATGAGGAAACTCTATGCTAGCCACATCGACCATTGAGCATTTGCCAACCCTAGGGCTTCCCGGCGCCGTCCCTGAATCGCTGACTGCCGGTGATTGGGCCTTGGTCAGGCGTCAATTAAGGCGCGACGTTCTCGATGCCTCTGGCTATTCGCTGCGGGTCGTGTCGACCCCCGTTATCCAATACCTCAGTGGCCTCGTCAAATTGACCCCCGAGGAGATAGAGGTGCAAAACAACGAGACAGCGGCGGACGATAGCCAACGCCTGCCGGTTTACCATCTTTCTCAGGTTCGCTTAATCGGCGAAGATGACGAAGCCCGCGATGCTCCCAATGGTGATTTAATTCTCGATCCCAGTCGGGAGAACTTTCATATCCAGCTCCTCGGTCCCACCGTCCAGTTAGTTTTGTTCGAGATGAGCGCCGCCTAGCAATATCCGCTATACTAGGGGTATGGCAAACTTTTCTTTTGACGTCGTCAGCGAATACGATAAGGCCGAGATGAACAACGTCTTCGATCAAGCCCAGCGTGAAATTACCAGCCGTTATGATTTTAAAGGCACCCCGGCTGAGCTCGATTGGCTCAATCCCGAAAAAAGCGGCTTTAAGATTACCGGCAGCGGCGAGTGGCAAATAGACGCCATCCTCGACATCGTCCGTAAGAAGCTGGCGGCCCGCGAGCAAAGCCAAAAATTCCTCGACACCAGCAAGGACGTGGTCGATAGCAATCTCCGCTCGATTAAGGAAGTTCCCCTCAAACAAGGCCTCGACCAAGACAAAGCTAAGCAGTTAACTGCCCTGATCCGCGCACAATACCCCAAAGTGAAGCCGCAGATTCAAGGTGACTCCGTCCGCGTCATGAGCAACAGCAAAGACGATTTGCAAGGCGTCATGCAACTCCTCCGCACCCAGGACCTCGATTTCCCGCTCAGCTTTACGAACTATCGCTAGCCGGTGACATTAATCGATTACTAGTCTTTGCGTTATACTTTTAAGCATATGCAGGACGTGCCCGATCTATTGACTGAAGCCCGCAATGTGCTCGCCATGAACGACCGTGGCAGCTACACCCAACCGGCGCACGGCCTCTACCCCCACCAGTGGCTGTGGGATAGTTGCTTCGTGGCGATTGGCTTGCGCCAGCTCGACGTCGACCGTGCCCAATCAGAAATCCTCAGTTTGCTACGCGGCCAGTGGCACAATGGCATGCTGCCCAACATTATCTTTCGGGGCGACCCCCAGTACCGCACCGATCGCAATATGTGGCGCAGCTGGCTCAACCCTTTTGCCCCCGACGGCATCACCACCACCGGGATCACCCAACCGCCGATGCTGGCCGAGGCCGTCGTTAAGATCGGCGAGAAGCTGGCGTGGCCGGAGCGTCGAACGTGGTATAAAACTGTCTACCCCGCGCTGCTGGCCTATCATGAGTGGCTCTACCACGAACGCGATCCGCATAAGGAAGGTTTGGTGCTGCAAATTCACCCCTGGGAAACCGGACTCGACAATACGCCGCCCTGGATGGACGAAATGCACGAGCACATATTGCCGACTTGGATTCGAGCCGTGGAATGGCTCCGGCTCGACGTCGTAATCAACTTATTCCGGCGCGACACCCACTCAGTGCCAATCGATCAGCGATTTTCGACGATTGAAGCGTTAACGCTGTTCGATATCCAGCGCCGCTTGCGCCGCAAGGCCTACAATATCAATAAAATCCTCGACCACTCGATGTTCGCCATTGAAGACCTGTCCTACAACAGCATCTTTATCCGGGCCAACCAGCACTTACAGAACATTGCCGCCAGCCTCCGCGAAGACCTACCGGCTGACTTACTCAAGCGAATGACCCGTACCGAGAAAGCCCTCGAACAATTGTGGGATGAATACTCCGGCCAATATTACTCGCGTGACTTCGTGACCCACCGCTTGCTCAAGATTCCCACGGTCGCGACGTTGTTGCCCCTGTACGCCGGCAACATCACCCAAGAACGCGCCGCCAAGCTCGTCAAGTTGCTCGAAAATGAGCACTCTTTTGGCCCGGCCTATCCAGTACCGAGCGTCCCGATGAATTCATTCTGGTTTCAGCCAAAGCTGTATTGGCAAGGCCCGACTTGGGTGAATATCAATTGGCTGATCATCGACGGCCTGGAACGCTACGGCTATCATGACCACGCCGCTGCCCTGCGCGAAAGTACCCTTGAAATGGTCAGCAAAAGTGGCTGCTATGAATATTTTGATCCGCGCGACGGCACAGCCGCTGGCGCTGCTAACTTCTCGTGGACGGCCGCCCTGGCCATCGACATGCTCCACTACACCCGCACGTCAACGCCCTAACCACCGTCAGCGACAGTCTTGGTAATTAACCGAGGCTCCGCTTAGCGTAATTCTAGGAGCTCATCACGGGCCGAGGCTGCTACCGTGACTACTTCAACGGGCTCAAAGCCGTCGAGTATACCCGGTCTAGTTGCCGCCCGACCGTCGGCGGCTAGTATGAAGGCGCCCAAGAGAGGTACCCGCTGGTCAAACGGCACATCGAGTTCGAAAAGCTCCGGTGCTTTTTGGATCATCACCTCGTCTAGGTCACTGCGGAAATAGCCGATATAATAATTTGCTAGGCCGACTCGCAAGAGTCGCCGCTGCATAGTCTTTTCGGTGGCTTGGCTCGCCAGTAGTTTAAAAGTAGCACTCTCTCCCAGGTAGGCTAAGGCCACCAAGGCTTCCTCTTCTGATAATTTAATTTTTCGTTCAGTGCTTTGCTCGGCAGGGGTTAGATTCATGGGGCAAATATAACCTAATGCGGTAATTTCGTCAACGACTAGGCCGCAGGAATGGGGGGAAACATCCGACAGTCGGGGGATACATTTAGTCGTCGTCGGAGGGGCGGCTGATGAGCAACGGCTGGACGGCGGGCGACGTGCCGGCGATTTTCAGGACGTCTTTATCGACCTTTTTGAGTTCTTTGTGGGCGCTATTGTAATGGCCGACGGTGGCTCCCAGGCTGTTGCCGAGTTTCTGCATAAAGCTCTCGTAGGTACTGATGTGGCGGCCAAGTTCACCGACGCGCTGCTGAATTTCTTTGGCGGTTTCTTCGATCTGCAAGCTCCGCAATCCCTGCAAGACGGTCTGCAGATACGCCATGAAACTAGTCGGGCTGACGATAATGACGTTCTTATCGCGAAAGGCATACTCGATCATATCGCGGGCGCTGGTGTCGGCGGCCCCGATTTTATTTATCAGCAAGTCGTAATAAATGGCTTCGCTAGGGATAAACATGAAAGCGAAATCCATCGTACCGTCCTTCGGCCGGATGTATTTTGCCGTTTCATCAATCCGGTTTTTAAGGTCGGACTTAAACAAGCGAACGAGAGCTTCGCGCCGAGTTTTATCCTTTTCCACTATCAATCGGTTGTAGTTCTCGAGGCTGAATTTCGAGTCGACCGGCAGCATGATGCCCTTATCGAGCAATACCACGGCGTCGCAAATGAGGTCTTTGCCATCGTCGTCTTTTCCGATTTTATACTGAAGCTTAAAGCGTTCGGGCGGCAGAACGTTTTCGAGTACTGAACGCAGATGGTATTCCCCGAGCACGCCGCGTTGTTTGGGGTTTTGCAGGACGTTCTGCAGGGTGCGCAACTCGTCGGTGATACCCATGACCTGCTTGTTGGATTCTTTCAGTTCGGTTAAGTTGCGGGTGACTTCGCTGATGAGCTTCGTGCTCTCGCTGAACTGGCGCTGCAGGCTGCCCATCATCATGGCCTGGCTTTTGTCGAGGCGGTCGGTCAGCTGGGTTTGAATGCCGTCTTTAAGTTTAGTAATATCGCCACTCAGCTGGGCGAGGTCCTGCTTGAGCAATAGCGCCGAATTACTATCAGCCGGCGCGGCCGGGCGACGGACTATGACGGCCATAAGGACGAGCACCAGGACTCCCAGAACAATAACGGCGATAATCATGTTGTTAGTTTAGCACTTTGGAGGGCTATTTTTGATTGTCGGGCGGATGCTTCTGTAAGCGATAGATGGCGACGCCGATAATGATGACCGCCAGCAAGCTCAGGAAAGCCCAGCCGAGCCCTTTCAGTTGGAATAAAATGGCCGCCAGTGCCGTCCACAGTCCCCAGCGCAGCAAAAAACGTTGTCCGAAACTCACGCCGACAACCATAAAGCCAACTTGTTCAGCTATCAACAGCAGTCCGTAGGTGCCGCCGCTTTCCGCCGCCATACTCTGCAGGGCGAGCGGTACCGTAACGACCAAAAAGAGCGCCTGCACATAACCCTGGCTCGACTTGCTATCACCCAATACGCTCCGCCAGTAGGCAAAACCCGCCAAGCACAGCGCGATCAAGTGAGTATGAATGTGCCGGTTCGTGTAACCGGCGAGATAGAGTAGCCATAACCCAGCGGCGATACAGACGCCCAGACTGAGCTCTTTGTAGGCTTGCTGAGCCGCCGAATAGTGGCGATAGGTGAGTAGTCCGGCGACGAACAGACTGACCGGCAATAGCATACTGGGGTGGACTTGATTAACGACGAGGGCCGGACCAATGTAGGCTGTCATGAGGCTGACCATCAGGGTTTGCTGCGTCGCTTCGTCATGAGTCGGTGAGAGGAGCTGAGTGATGAAGTAGGCGGCTACGGCGGCCAGCGTCGACACGATCGCGGTCACGCCAATCATCGTACTCTGATCGATATTCGGCCTGAGAGCGCTAAACAGCAGACCCTGGAGGATGACCGGCAGGACCGCCAGTAACTGATTGTTGCGCTCAATTTTCGCGACGAGTATAACCGCCCCGGCAATCGTCCCAAGTACCAACGACGTGACGAGCTGGGAATGGGCATCAGTCAGTGAAAGCCCGATCGATAGCAACCCGGCAACGACGTACCCGCTGACATACGCTTGGCTCGCGGCGGTGTAATAGCTCGCAATCGGCACCTTCACCGACAGCAGCAGTTTGCCGCGGGCAATGGCCCGCGCGGCGATGCAAGCTACCATCACGAGCACATAGCCCCCCGCATACCCTGCCGCACCCCAGTGAATAAGCCCACCGCCCCCAATAGCCAGCGGGGCAATCAGCAG
>JBDTSH010000013.1:0-7940 GCA_039931245.1 Candidatus Saccharimonadota bacterium | reverse complement strand
TAAACAACGTCGAACCACCCTGAGCGGCGATGACTTTCTTGGCCATAAACAATCCAAGGCCGGTGCCGTCCGGGCGGGCCTGACGAGCGTTACCAGCCCGATAAAACTTGGTGAACAAGTGGTGCTGCTCGGCCTTCGGCACGCCAATACCGTCGTCTTCGACGCGCAGTTCAACCGTGGACGGATTATTGACGAGGCGAACGACAACGTGGCCCCCAGCCGGGGTGTAGTAAATGGCGTTGTCAACAAAGTTCATGATAATCTGGCGGGTTTTGGTCTCGTCGAACATTAGCGTGGGGAAGTCTTTGGGCGCATCGAAAGTCAGGGTCAGCGAACGCGACGCCGCCGCTTCTTCCAACTGATGCATCTCCTGATGGACGAGTTCCACCAAGTCAACCTTAACGGCATCAATGATAAACTTACCCGTTTTCAGGCGCGAGACGTTGAGCAGGTCAGATATCAAGTAGACCATCCGCTGCGAGCTAAAAAAGGCCTGGCCAAGCATCTCACGCTGCATGGGGGTGATCTTGCCAGCATCTTCTTCGAGCACCATGCTAATGTAACCCTTGACGCTCGTCAGCGGCGTGCGCAGTTGGTGGCTCGCCATGCTAATAAAGTCGTCTTTCGTCTCATCTAGCACTTTTAACTTCTCGTTAGTTCGTCGCAACTTACGGGTAGCTTCATCAACCTTCGCCCGTAGGGTTAAGTTAAAGTTCTGTATTTCCTCAATCCGTAATGAGTTCTGAACGGCAATCACTAGCTCGTTTGCGATGATTTGAACTATTTTTACATCCTGTGAGCTATACGGGTTACCGCTTTTTTTCGAGCCTAGGATAAGATAGCCGGCATCGTCTTCCCTGCTAGTGGCTGCGAGTCTGGCCATTATGGAAATGCCCTTCCCCTGCAATATTTTTTGGAGGTCTAGATGATTTTCATCCAGCAGGTCAGCTACAACAACTTTCCGATCGGTTCTGGGAGTCATCTTGTTAACCTGAGCTATGTCTTTTTCGGTTAGGTCCGGGTGCTTTATGGTTCCGATAATACGTTGCGGGGTGGTGGGGGTCCCCTTTATACCAAATGCGGTATAGTCGGGTTTAAGTGTCGCTTCAATAACTTCTGCACTTCTTTTTAAAAGAGTATTAAGATCGTATGTTGACACCAATATCTTGTTAAATTGGTCTAAAAATAATTGGCTGTCGTATGCATCCTTGTAAAAGAACCGGTTTGTCGCCTTATCAAAGAATTTTTTTAGTGGCGTAAAAGCAACAGCTGCAAAAACAATTAGGAGCGTGTTCACAAATATATTAAGGACTCTACCGTTACTTTGTACAAAGTGCGAGACAATAGTGAGTGATAACAAAGAATACCCGACTCCCAGTACGCTCACAGCCAGCAAATAGGTCAACGAGCGCGCTACAACCAATCGAACATCGAATAGCTTGTGTCGGACAATCGTATACGCTACACCTGACACCAATACAATGCTAAATAGCGATCCGGCATTTGTCAGGCCGTAATAGTTAAAGGCGACGGGTAATAATGCATTCGTAATCATAACCCCGCCAAAGGTGATGGCGATACTCAATAAAATCGTACTTATCTGGTCGCGTAATATTCCTCTAGATCGTCGGAGTGATCGAATCAATACGATAATAACGATAATAAAATCTGTCAACAATATCGCGAAGTAGGGGATGGCCAATACTCCAAACTGAATGGAATAGGTATTGGGCTGAAGGCTAACGTTGTCGACTATCAGATTTGTACCACACAACAAAATTGTCACCACATTCACCGCCAATAGCGATTTGATAAACTTCACGCGAGTAGATGTGAGCCGCAATACAAAAGACAACAATGCAATCGCCATAGCAGCGGCGAAGCCCAAAACTAAGCGGTTAGCAACCAGAGCGAACTTATGTGTAACCGTGGGTGCACCCCCCAAATAATTTGACAGGAGCCAGCCAGCGGCAAAAATACCAAACAGGAGGAATTGACGATTAATTAACTGCTTGGTATTTCTGAGAAAAACTAAAAGGCCTAAAATGACAAATAAGAACGCAAATAGTACACTAGTGTAGATATAGCCGTTAAGCATAACAGCAATTATGACGATTAATGCGCTTTTAAGCTAGCTTAATAATCGGCTTTAGGATTATTCTTGAGTGTATTTGCTAATAGCATTCTTGCTAAGTGCCGATAATGAGAAGTCCGGTTGAATTTAATCTGCTTCATTTCCATCGACATCACATCGATAATCAGTGCTTTTGGAGCAAAGACGGGTTTCGGGCGATTATTATTTCGGCCAACAATATTTAAGAATGCTTGGCTTGATGCCGCTGCAGCCGCAAGTGCTACACCAGGCGCGATCGAAGGAGCTGATTTTTCGCCACTAGCAACCTTAGCTAGTACGTTCATATCGCCATACTTAGGGATATAAGGCAACCAACGATCAATTTTGACTTCTTGCTGAGCGATATCTTCTATTGAGTCATGCTCGCTAAAGCCAAGCTGGCGCTCGAGCGGCTTGCCTTCTGGATGATAGGTCGTCACGATTGCGCCAAAACCAATATTAAGTGCTGTTAGTACCGGAATGTTATGGCGTCGTGCTTCACGGGCCACCATGATACCAAGCGCGTGAAGCGTGAACTCAGTTTCGTCAATAACAAGCGTGGAGCCCTTTACGAACTCGGCCGCATTGTCGGCAGTAATGCCTTCTTTATATATTTCGATAGTAATATTAGGATTGATGCTTGTGAGGTAATCTCCCACAGCAACAGCTTTATTGATTCCTAACGTCTGAGTGACGCAAGTCGCCTGACGATTCGTGTTTTCAATTTCAAACGGGTCTGGATCGGCGAGCTTAAACGAACCGACACCCATTCGCGCCAACTCAACCGCCAAAAGCGCGCCATCACCGCCAACACCAGCAATCGATACGGTGGCATTTTCCAACTGACCCTGCTCGACTTGCGACATAAAGCCAAGATTACGCTCAAAGCGCGCGTCACTACTCACTGTAGCCTCCCACGAGACTGGCTGGATAAAAACCTTCACCGCCATTCGGCACATCATTCTTAAAGAATTCGCGCAGTACTAGTTTGTCATGTGCATCATTAGTAACTGTCTCAATAATTATCTGAGGATTGATTCGTATAGGATGTAGTTCGCATAACCCGCCTGGTTCAAGAGTTGTTTTTTGTTCCCCTAATTTTTCTAGAGGTAGCCCCATGTGAGAGAGTAGATTTAGAAGGGGTTTTTCAATCATGCAATAGCCAGCAGTCATGCCCTTATCGGCCGAGTACAGACTCATGGCACGGATCATTGCCAGAGCCAGTGAGTGTTGCACAATTTGATTTTCGTGCCGAGAGATAAAGCGGGAAACCTCAACCGATCCAATAGGAGCAGGTACTTCACTAAAGAGCTCTGGAAATGATGTTTCAATCGGTAATAGACCTTCGACGCAATCTTTAACAATGAGGCGGCCTGAGGCGACTATCCTTGCTTCACGTATGCCATTGTTAGTTGTATTTTCAACTGCCCCGAAGTGTACCGAGCGCGCGTCATCTGCGTCTAGCTCGCGACCCATAATGTCTATATCTTCTGGACCAAGGAAACCCATCTGACCGACATATACATTTGCTCTAAATTGTGCTAACGCATCATAGTGTTTACTATCAGTAGTTGCCACACGTCCTATCCAGAAGGCTGCTTCGAGATGATTTTCAAAAATTTCAGCCGAAACGTATGGATTAACATGTAATTCTGCATTTTGTTCAGCGGCAATAGTCATTATTTAGCACTTCCACAAGGCTGCTCAGCACGGTTAGTCTTTGCGGGTTTAAAAGGTATGGTGGAGACCACTAAACTTGTGGCACTAGCAGCAAAAGCGAGCGGCCAACTCGATTCGGGCAAGACCGACACGGCTCCCACTGCAATAACACTAGAGGTGCCGACAGCACCCAGGGCACCCAGGGCCCAGCCCGTTTTATATAACTGATTGTCTTCAAGCTCGGTACGAACTGCTTCCAGACGCTTCTTGACTGTCAATGGGTTACCAATTTTACTACCAGCGGACAGTAACATAAGCCCGGCTCCTGCCCACGCCGCCCCTTCCGTAATAGGGAATACATAGCCAATACGGGCGTGTGATTTAACATCGTCAACTGTATTGTTTATATCGTGTGAAAAACCAACAGAAACTGCCCCAGCTATTGCAAGCCCGGCTATTCCGAGACCTAATCTGTGTTTGTTGAACCAGTTTTTATGTTGCGAATCGTGTAATTCGGCTGGTCCTTCGAACCCCAAACCAGCGTGTTTAGAGATGATCACAGCTTGCGCCTGATCAGAAATTTCAACTGAAGCAACTGACGAGTCAAGCTGCTGTTTAAGGATAGGATCTATTGGTTGGTCTTCGATTGTCATAAATATTTCTAGGTTTATTACACTATTGTACACTATTTTTGATTTTTTAGCAATAGGATTATGTGATTAATTGTTTCAATCAAAAAACAGCACTATTTCTTGCGAAATGAGTGCTGCTATGGTCTGCTAAAGAACTACTTGGAAATGTATCATAACTGGGGTAATATGTCAAAAGAAAGCCGAATTACGTAAATCTTATGCCCACCAAAGTAGTTATAGTAGAAGACGACATTGCCATTGCTGCGATGTACCAGTTCAAACTGGAACACCGTGGCTACGACGTACGTGTCGCCCATGATGGTAGCGCCGGGCTTGCGCTTACAAAAGACTTCACCCCTGAAATCATCCTACTCGATATTCGCATGCCCGTCATGACCGGCGATGTCATGCTCGAGAAGCTCCGGGCCACCGTGTGGGGCAGCGATATTAAGGTCATCATCCTGACAAACATCAGTAAAGCCGAAGCTCCGCAAAAACTTCGTTTTCTCAACGTCGACCGCTACGTCGTGAAGGCCCACCACACCCCTTCGCAGGTAGTTAATATCGTCGACGAAGTCTTATCCAGCTAAGTGCAAAATGATTGTGTTACGTGACGTCTTAACGTAGGATAAATATACATATGCCAAAAGTTGCCATCATCGAGGATGATCAAGCCATTAGCCAAATGTACCGTTTCAAATTTGAGGCGGAAGGCTACGACGTGCAAACGGCTGAGAACGGTAAGCTCGGGCTCGAGCTAGTCGAGAGCATGAAACCGGATATTATCTTGCTCGACCTGATGATGCCCGTCATGACCGGCGACGTCATGCTCCAAAAACTGCGCGCTACCCCCTGGGGTAAAGCCATGAATGTAATCGTCCTAACCAACATGGGCGAGCAAGAAATCCCTGAATCAATGAAAAGCATGGGCGTCAGCGCCGTTATCCTCAAAGCCGACATGACGCCGCGCCAAGTCGCCGAGCTCGTTAAAAAACAACTCTCCAGTTAAATTGATTCAGAGATTTATCCGTCGCCCCCGAGTAGTCTTTTGACCATTATGCCCGAGTATGCTTAGAAATCATCTCTGGCCTGATATCTTTACAAGTTCTTCAGCGATTGTTGCAGATATAGGAAAGCCCAGAGTATCCTCCAACCAGCCATATTGCCCATTTGGATTACATTCTAAGAAGACAACTTCCCCATCTGGTTTTTCGATAAAATCAAACGCCCCGAACTTAAGCCCCGCTCTGCCTAGATACTGTTTGCACTTATCATCGATACCGGCGGGCAGGTTTTCGTGCTTAAATTGGACGGCATTAGTTAATTGATATAGCCTCCAGTCACTCTTCGCAGTTTTGTTGGTATATACCGCCGCCGGGAAAACATTATCTCCAACGACTGTCACTCGCCATTCTCTGAACTTTTCTAAGAACGGCTGGTAAATGCCGGGGTAGGGAGTCGTGAAACTGCGTATCTCGTCGATTTTGGCTTGATCCAAAACTGTAGTATAAAGCGCTTTTATTTTGTCATTTTCACTAATGACCCCACGCACCATTTTGACCACCATTTGGTCATTGTCGGACAAAAGACGACTACTTATGTCCTCCCAATGGCTGCCAACGACAGTATGAGGTATAGAAAAACCAAGTTCATGGGCTAACAACAATTGACCTAGTTTCCTATCGGCCTGACGCATTTTCTCCGGCGCGTTGAGCCAAATATCTTCGGGGTACAGCGTCCAGAGCGTGTCGTGGATGAGCTTTACTTCATTATTAACGTATAACTGCTTGGCTCTGTCATCATCAGCATCTGACAGGCTGAAATTAGCTATCTTCCGATACCAGGCTGCCCCAATTTCATCAGCCGTTATCGGTTGATCGTCGTAGCTTATCGACAGTTCACCTGCCTTTGTAATCTCGAGGGACAACCGTTCCTCACCGGCGAGAACCATATCAGTTCGGTAGACAATTACGGGGTGTCCTGTGCGCTCTAAAATAGAGCGCACAGGTGCGTAGGCATGTTCGTCTAAACTTGAGGCGGCTATAAGTATGGGCTGTTCCATGTGTTGTATCCTATGCGACTTAAAGTTTGCTTTTTAAGTAATCTCGAGAATATTCCGCATATTCTTCATCTGTCAGATCCTTTTGATCGGTTTCTTTAGCAAAACCTTTCCCCAATGGGTACTTTGCCGCTCCAACCGCCAAGTTTACTGGGCGATGGGATGGCTTGAGACCATATTTAGCGCGTCTTTTGTTCATGTCTGAAAAGTTTTTTACAGTAATCAAGAAGGGTTTACCGTCTTGGTCGATCGTCCAATTGGTGCCAAAGGACTGACTTTTGGATTCCAGGATTGTGATTCGATCCGTGAGTGGCGGTATCGCCTGAAAATATATACCCGCTGGGTCTCTGGCGAATTGCTGCTCAAATACAACTAGCACCCTTTTCATCAGGTCGAGATAGGAATGAAGCGCGAGTAATGAAACTGCCTTCGACCCATCCATACCAATGTTTGTTATCGTTGGAGCTTTGACTATGTCCAGTATCTCAAGCATTTTATGCGCCCTAATGTGATAGTCATTTGTTATCTGAACACTCTTAAACTGCTGGCTCCCTAAATCCAAGCCGCCGACTGAGTGCCCCTTTGCTTGCAGCTGATCCTCAAAAGCTAACTTCAAAAGCTCTTCCCTTTGCCGAGGGAAAGCCACATCTGCCGGACTGGGTTTAAGTTTTGACACTAACCACCTTCATATTATTTGGGCAAACACCCGACGTATGCTTGCTGAGTTACCTGTTTTTGTAGTGCAGAAGATCGGATTTTAGTCATCTTCAAAGTCGACTTTACCTTGCATAGTTGACCGGTGTGACATGTCCGGGGAAACGGCTGTCGTTTCCTCGGCTAAAGCTTCTAATACGGTAACCCGACCGAGTCGTTGCGGAGTTTCAATTTTACTGGCTTCTCCACCAGTATTCTCTAACGGAAGTTGTTGGGCATACTCACTCATACTACTGCTCCTCTAAAATTACAGTTAGTGGAGACAATATATCCATAGATTGGAGATAAGTCAGTAAATTTTTTCACAACTCTAAGTATCCGGATTGCTTGATTGGCAGGGATACCTGATAATGAGTAATATGAAGATAGCAATTGTTGGATTTGATATTGAAGGCCGGTCGACCTACGATTACTTCGTTCGGGGCGACCATACTATTACCATCTGTGACCAAAACAGCGAGCTGACCGTACCGACTGGTTGCGACGCCGTACTCGGTCCGAACTACCTCGATGACCTCGATCGGTTTGATATGATCGTCCGCACGGCCGGTCTCCACCCCAAGCTGATACTCGACAAGAACCCCACGGTACAAGCTAAAATTACTTCGCATATTAATGAATTCATGAAAGCCTCGCCGACCCAAAACATCATCGGCGTCACCGGCACGAAGGGCAAAGGCACCACTTCAACCCTGATAGCGAAGATGCTGAAGGCCGATGGTAAGGTTACCTATCTGGGCGGTAATATCGGCGTGCCGCCGCT
>JBDTSH010000012.1:0-31373 GCA_039931245.1 Candidatus Saccharimonadota bacterium | reverse complement strand
TCACCAATTCAATTACCCGTGCAGATTATAACTTAATCAGTCCTAGTTTCTTTGTTGTGCCAGACACGAATTATTAAAACAGTATCTTCGCCTAGGAGCTTGTATCTGATGACGTAGGCACCCGCTCCAAATGGAATAAACAGTTCACGCCTGCCCGTTTCATCTCCCATCGGACGCCCTATGCGAGGAGATGTTTCCAACAAAGAGGCCGCATGAGATATCGTCAGCGCCATTTTACTGGCTGCAGAATTATCTTTCTCATATAAAAACGAATGGAGATGTTCAATATCAACAATCGCTCTTTCTCGCCATTTTACTTGGGCCATGGAGTGTTCTTGTTATGCGTGAGATCGTCAAGCCAAGACAAGACGGTTGAATTGTCGATCGCCTTACCGCTCAGTAGGTAGTCTTCGTATTCTGTGGCGTCTTCAGCTTTTTCAATTTCATATTTCTCCTCACGTTTGAGATAACTTTCAATGGCTGTTTTCATAAGCCAATGGGGTGACCTATCTCGTATCTCGCCTAGCGCTTTAAGCCGAGCCTGAGTATTGTCATCTAATTTGATGCCTTGGGTTGTAGCCATTTTGAATTCCTCCTAATATTATAGTAGCTATAAGTGCAACTTTATGCAACCAATATTTACTCATTACACTCAATTGTTAGATCAAGCTATTCCAACTTCGTGTTGAGCATCAGCAAGCTAGTGAAATGTGCGTTCCACCTGGCTCACCATAGGAATATTACGGATTGAAATAAGCACTCATATCCTAAATTTGAGAGCAGGAGTTTTTCCTCTTATCTGTTAAATGGTTCGGTTCTTTCTTGGACTTTTGGTATGATGAATCAAATGATTGATGTTCTATCTTTGTTTGCTCGGGGTGGCGGTGGCGGCTCTGGCGGTGGCGGTGGCGGTGCGGGGATAATTGTACTGCCTATCGTAATTATTAGTGCGATTATCGCTTGGTGGCGAAGACGTCGACAAATTAAAAAAGCCAAACAAGAACTTTCAGTAGCCGAGGCTCAAGACCCGACTTGGAATAGTGTTGTCAGGCGGGCAAGCGAAGTTTTTCTTCAATTCCAGCATGATTGGAGTGACTTAAATGTACCAAGTATGAGGAACTACCTAACCCCACGCTATTTTGAACATATCAGTCTGATGATGGAAGCCCTAAAGCAAATGAATCGCCAAAACCTAATGTCAAACCTTAATCTTAGCTCAGCTACTATTTTTAATGTCAGTGACAGTTTAAATAATAATCAAGACCATTTTGACATTGAGATGAAGGCGTCAGCACACGATGAATTGATTGACTCAACAGAAAATATGAGTATATTCGTTGATGAAAAATCCTTCACGGAAGTCTGGAGCTTTGATCGCCAAGGCAATGACTGGCTGCTTGATAAGATTAACCAAGTCGACGCGGAAACGGCCATTGAGAAAGGGTATGTGAGTAAGAGCGCCACACAAACAAAGGAAAATGAGTCTAGCCAAATGCAACTTTTTGCTGAGCGAAATAGCTTTTACTACAATGCCGATTTTGGCAGACTATTGCTACCGACACGAGGTGAGCTTTTTACACTGGCCAACTTTGGGCGCTCAAATATTAATTACCACGTTATTGGAAAATACCGTGATGTATTGGTACAGTTTTATCAATATATTCCAGTTATTGCAGATGAGCGTAAATTTATGGATTATCTAAAGGCGATGTACAAACCTGTTTATCGTTACGACACCTACGTTATTGCCCAGACAATCTTGCCTAAAACGTATGGCGACATCATTGTTAAGAGGAAAGGTTCCCTTGGTCTGTCTTTCAAGCCATCGGGGATGACACAAGTGTCATTAGAGGGTGTGGATTTTAATAAAAACTTCTCAGTTTATGCTACTGATGTTGAGAAAGTCACTTCGCTTGAATTGCTGAACCCAGCTTATATGCAGAAACTGTTAGATCTTTCTTTTGCAGTTAATATAGAAATCGTCGACAATGTCTTGTACTTGTATAGTTCTGATAAAAAAGCCGACTTTGATACTATGTTGGCTCTCCTACAAAATGGTTTTGAAGAAATGAAGATGTAGTAAGCTAACCCGATAAATCTATAACCCCACGGCTAATTGTGCCTGATTGCCGGCCCACTACCAACCGTTCAAAGCTTCGTTCCAGCTACTGATTTCTTCTAGAATTGCCTTATAAACCAAGAGGTCTACGGTCACCAATAACCATCAGCCATATTTAGAAGCGTCCGTTCGACGTTTCGAATTCGCTCGGCTGTACGGTAAGCTAAAATATATGATAAACCAGAACTTTATTTGGCTAGCCCTAGCTATCGCTCTTGTCGGCAGTCTTTATTATATTAAAGATACCCTGCACGGTAATACTCGTCCAAATAGAGTGACCTTCTTTCTGTGGGGCGCTGCTCCTCTCATCGCCTACTATGCTCAAAGGAGTGGCGGTGGTGGCATACAGATTTTGTACACCTTGATCATTGCGATAGTACCGTTCTTCATTTTCGCCGCCTCATTCGTGAATAAACAGGCCTTTTGGAAAATTACAAAATTTGACGTGACATGCGGGGTTTTTTCTTTTATTGCTCTGTTGTCTTTGTTTGCCATCGGCAATCCCATGCTGGCACTACTGCTGAGCGTTGCTGCTGATTTCTTCGCAGCTTTGCCGACGATCATTAAGTCCTATCGTTACCCAGAAACCGAAACAACTTTCACCTATGCCGCCGAGATAGCCAGCTCGGCTATCGTCCTACTGACGATTCATAAGTGGGCATTCATTAATTACTTCTTCGTGATTTACATACTAGTTATGAATATTATGTTTACGACCATACTTGTTATGCCTCGAAAGAGAACAATAGCTACGCTTGGGAGTATTGACACTACGTTCAAAAAATAGTACAATATATAAATGGAATATGAATTTAGAGCCCCTGTTGAAGCAGAGACTTCGAATCATGCCGCGCAAGCAGCCTTGGGACTCATCCGCAATAAATGGGCGCTCTGTGTCCGAGAGCTAGGTTTCGCGAGCCTTGATGATCCCGCGGTCCCTCAAAGTGTCGCCTTGACCACTCCGGGCGGCATCAAACTCACTCTCCATAAGCCCGAACACAATCCTTTCCATAGTGACCCGGCTCGTAGAAGCGATCCGGCAGATATAAATTCCGCTCATGTATCGTACCAGGCGGGTGAAACCGTCTACACCCTGCGGGTTAGTCAAATCATTGATCCATATGTTGTTGTTTCGAAAGGTGAGCGCTTTGTGGTAGCGCAGATGCCGGCCGCCGAGCTCATACAAGCCGTCACGGAAGGTGAACTAAGCCGTCAATAGGGCCGGGCCACATGAGGTGTAGCTATGTGCAGCGGCCGTTATCGCTGGCAGTTTCGCTTCGATTTTTCGGGCGATAGTATTGTACAGCATAGGTCAATGGAGGAACAGTTTTTACTCGCTAAAATAGGCCAAAAAGCGTATACTAATAGATAAGAGGAGATGTAATATGGCCAAAGATAAAGGAAAAAAAGAAGTCAAGAAACCTAAACAAGTTAAAGTTTAGGTTTGACATGGACGAAACTCAGCTAACAGAAACTCTGCAGGCGATGCAGGATGATCCAAGCTTTATCACCCAAACCGGTTATCGCGCCAACGTGGCGCTGTGGCCGGAAAACACGATTACTTTTATTGATACACACTTGGCCTATCTTCGAGCCCACCCGAAGGTCGACAGCCATACCTATATTTCAAACTTGAAGCTTCGCTTACGCAAACGCGGTTAAACCAGTCGGCTGGGGGGAGTACTGCTGATTTTTATTACGTCCTTAAAAGATAAACAGGTAGACAAATATGTACGCTGACGACAACGCCCCGAACGTCCCAATTGAAAATTATAAACGAACTAAAATTATCGCGACGGTCGGACCCTCGACCGACAGCTATGAGCTCATCGAAGCTTTGATAAACGCCGGGGCGAATGGCATACGACTAAATTTTAGCCACGGCAGCCACGAAGAGCGAACCCGCCAAATCAAGTGGATCCGCCAAGCCAGTCGGGCCTGTGCCAAGCCAATCGCTATTATCCAGGACCTGCAAGGACCAAAGATCCGACTGGGTGACTTTGAGGGTAGTATCGCGGTGACCAAAGGACAAAGTCTGGTGTTTAAATACCGGGCCGATTTCGCCGCCAGCGGTTATTTACCGACACAGTACGATCTGAGCCTCAAAGTTAAACGGGGCGAACGCATCTATCTGTACGACGGCAAGGTCAAAGTTATCGTGACGAGTGTCCGTGACGGTTTGGTTCACGCCGAAGCCCAAAACGACGGACTATTGGTTAAACGCAAAGGCATGAACCTCCCCGATACTGATTTTGGCGGCGACATTATCACGCCGAAGGATAAAGCCGATTTGGTCTATGGCTCGAGCCAGGATATTGATTACGTGGCGCTGAGTTTTGTGCAAACGGCCGATGATATCGCCCACTTGCGGACGCTGCTGAAAAGCGTCAACAGTAATGTAAAAGTAATCGCCAAGATCGAAACGAAAGCGGCCATTGATAATCTGGAGTCGATTGTTCAGGCTAGTGACGCCGTCATGATTGCGCGCGGTGATCTCGCGGTTGAAACACCCGCCGAAAGTGTCCCTATTGTGCAACGGCAAATAATTGGACTCGGCCAGCGCTATGGCAAGCCAACTATTGTGGCGACCCAAATGCTCGCCAGTATGACCGACGCCCCGGAGCCAACTCGGGCCGAAGTATCGGACGTCGCGACGGCGGCTATTCTAGCGGCCGACTGTGTCATGTTGAGCGATGAGACGGCCAACGGCAAATACCCCATTGAGGCTGTCCAGACCATGAAGCGAATCGTTTTGTATGCTGAAGCGCACAAGCCTCTCAGCGTCATTTTCCCCGGTCATGAAGACCATTCTCGTCAAGGCGCTATCAGCCGGGCGATAGTCAACTTAGCCGAAAATATTGCCGCCAAGGCGATCGTTGCCGAGACTAAATCAGGGGATACCGCCCTGCAAATTGCCGCGCTGCGCAATCATACCCCGCTGATCGCCGTTACTAGCGATGCCCGGACAGCGCAACAGCTGGCCATTGTCTTTGCGGTCAAGAGCTATGTCCGACCGGTTGATAAGCACGCCGCCAAGAAACTTACTGACTGGCTGCTCCACGGCAAAGTCCTTCACAAAGGCGATATCGTGCTGACCGTCTCCGGCTGCTATCCCGGCGTTGTCGGTACAACCGACACGATTAAAGTCCGCGTTCTCGAATAGAATTAGCAGCCAGCGAATGGGGGCTCATAAATCGGAATTAGCTTTGGCAGTTGAGTGGCGCTTATGCTATATTACCCCTAGTGACTAATTACAATTTGTAGTATCGGGTAGGGTGGGAATGTTTACAAAAAAAACAATTAAAGATATCGATCTTGTCGGCAAGACCGTTTTGTTGCGCGCCGATTACAACGTGCCCCTCGCCGACGGCGACATTACAGACGATTATCGGATTAAGCAGTCCTTGCCGACGATTCAATACTTGCTCGATCAGAACGTCAAGCTGGTTATTTGTTCCCATCTCGGGCGCCCGCGCGGCCCGGCTGATATCGGCAATAGTCTTTTTCCGGTGGCCAAGCGCCTCCAGCAGATACTCGACCGACCGGTCGGATTCGCTACCGACTGTATTGGGATGGCCGCCGAGAAGGCCGTCGGCAGCATGAAACTCGGCCAAGTCTTATTACTGGAAAATTTGCGCTTCCACCCCGAGGAAGAGGCCAACGATGATGCCTTCGCCATTCAATTAGCTAAACTGGCCGATGTGTTTGTCCAGGATGGTTTTGGTGTCGTGCATCGGGCCCACGCCAGCACCGAAGCCATTACGCACCACCTGCCCAGTGTGGCCGGTTTGTTGCTCGAGACGGAAGTCGACACGATTACCCGGGTGATGGTGGCCCCCAAGCGGCCGCTGATGGCCATTGTCGGCGGTGCCAAGATTGCCGATAAGATCGATATTCTGCACCGCTTTATAGAAATTGCCGATTTCTTGGCGGTCGGCGGTGCCATGGCCAATACCTTTTTGGCCGCCCAAGGCATCGATGTTGCCGACAGCCTCTACGACAAGAGCGACGTGCCGATTGCCAAAGACTTGATTCGCAAAGCCGCCAGTGAAGCCAGCAAACGACGGTTTGTGCTGGCTATCCCCCACGATGGCGTCGTTGTTCATAAAATTGATAAGACCGCCCCGACTCGGATTGTCGATTGGAGTGCCCACGTGATCGCCGACATCGAACAGTACCCGCATCGGGTGCCGGCCAGCGCGAGCCACGTCCACCGGGACGAAATGATTGTCGATATCGGTCCCTTCTCTGGCTCATTTATTGCCGGTGGTATTCAGTTGGCTAACACCGTGATATGGAATGGCACCATGGGCGTGATTGAAACCGCCGGACTGCAGGGACCGATTGGGCCATATGCCCATGGGACGGATTTGATCATTCAAGCCTTGTTGGGAGAATTTGGCCATAAGCCTTTCACGGTCGTGGGCGGTGGCGACACGGTGGGCTACCTCGAAACCCGCAACCTCGTTAAATCTTTTGGCCACGTTTCAACCGGTGGCGGGGCCAGTCTGGAACTGATGGGTGGTCGGAAACTCCCAGGAGTTGAAGCACTAGAAAATAAAAAGTCATGAAAGTAATGTACAATTAATACATAAGCATTATGAAAAGAACTCTCATAGTCGGCAACTGGAAAATGCACCTCAATACGCACGAGGCGAGTTTACTGGTTCACCGATTAAATGAGCGCATTCCCATTCACCGGACGGTCGAAGTCGTCTTAGCCCCCAGCCTACTCGCCCTCCAGCCAATTAGTATGGAAATCGACCGTCGTAAATTCCGCTTGGCCGCCCAAAATGCCTACTATAAAGATGAAGGTTCATTTACGGGTGAGGTGAGTTATACGATGTTGCGGGAGCTTGTGCATTACGCCATTATCGGCCATTCCGAGCGACGGATGTACTTCGAAGAGACGCTCGAGGTTGTGCGCGACAAAGTTGCCGCCGCGGTGCGTAATGAGATTACGCCGATCCTCTGCATTGGCGAGACTAAACACGAACGCTTACAAGGTGAAGCGCAACGAGTTCTCCACGATCAACTGACAACCGCATTGTTCCACTTGACCTCGGAAGAGGTAGCGGCCATGGTAATTGCTTACGAGCCTGTTTGGGCGATCGGCACCGGCCAAACCGCCAAGCCTGACGAAATTGCGGCGGTGATTCGCTGGATCAAACATAATTTATACGAGCTGTATGGTAGCAAAGTGGCCGACACAACGCGGATTATTTACGGGGCCGGAGTTGAACCGGAGTTTGTCGGCAGTATGCTGTCGATTGAAGGTGTCGAAGGGTTGCTAGTCGGCGGAGCCAGCCTCAACTACCTGAAGTTTGCCGATATTGTCGATAATGCCTATCGTTTAGGCCATGAAAGAGATGTCGATGGCTGAGCCGAACCGGAAGTCCAATCCCCGTCAGGTTTTTGACGTCGCCCGTCCAAATAAAAGTCGTCCGTCCGCCACCGCCAAGCCGGTTATTGTGACGAATCGCCCCTTGCTGCACGATCCCATGGTTAATGCCTCTCTGGCCGATGAACCTTCGGCGACAGCGCCCCTTGTCGCCACCCTGCCTTCAAAGCTCACCATTCAACCGCCGTCAAGTTCCGCTGAGCAAACCCCGCCACCCGAGGCCAGCACAGCGATTATGACGGAGGCTCCGCTCAAGGAGTCCTGGCCCGAAGGATCGTCGCCGATTAATGAGCTGGTTGAACAAAACAGGGCCGAGGCCGCGGCCGCTGATCCGGAAATTGTGGTCGATGAGCCGCTAATTGAGCCAGCCGAAGCGGCTGACGAGTCGACCATGAGCGAACCAATTCCGGTTGAGTCACCCCCGGCTCCCCTGAAATCCGGTGCTAATCCCATTGTCGATGCCCCGAAGGATGGTGCCCTGGTTACCGATAAAGACGTAGCGGACCACGAAGATGATGTCGACGAAAACAAGGAAAAAATCCAAAAATTAGTTCTCGACAAGCGTTATTTCCTGCCCATCAATTCTCAAGAAAAGCGTCGCACCGAGCGTTTTGTCGTCTTAGGGATTGTGCTCATACTGTTGTTGGCAGCCGCCTGGCTAGACATTGCCCTCGATGCCGGACTGGTGCATATTGATGGCCTCAAGCCGTTGACCCACCTGTTCTCGAATTAGACCACTTCAGAATAATTGGTGATTATTGCAGCCGCTTGATGGAAGTTACAACAGTTAAGCGCCCCTATCTTTGCTACTATAGGTGAGTGTTAGACGAACTTTTAACCGGACTTAATCCCGAACAACGCCGCGCGGTGCAGACCACCGACGGACCTTTATTGATCCAGGCCGGCGCCGGCAGCGGCAAGACCAAAACGCTGACCCACCGGATCGCTTACCTCATCGCTACCCACCGAGCCACGCCCCACAATATTCTGGCGGTGACGTTTACTAACAAGGCCGCCAAAGAAATGCGCCACCGGGTCGGTGAATTGCTCGGCCAAAATGCCGATCACCGGGGTTTCATGCCGTATATGGGTACGTTTCACGGCATTTGCGTCCGCCTCTTGCGCCAAGATGGTGAGAGCATTGGGATCGCCCGCACTTTTGTTATTTTTGACGAATCCGATCGCCTCGCCGCCGTCAAGCAGGCGACTAAACAGTTGATGATCGATGAGAAGGCCTTTCCTCCCCGAGTGATTGCCAGCCAGATAAGCAGCGCTAAAAACGAAATGATGACGGCGAGTGAGTACGCCGGGACGGCCAAGAGTCCGGCCCAACGGGCGGCCGCTCAGGTCTATCCACTCTATGAGCGATCACTGCGCGACGCGTCGGCCCTCGATTTTGACGATTTGATTAATCGCACCGTCCATATGCTGCAAACCCAACCAGCGATCCGGGCCAAGTGGCAAGCTCAATTTAGCTATATCATGATCGATGAGTACCAAGATACTAACGCCGCCCAATATAAACTTATTAAACTTCTGACTAACGAACACCGTAATATTGCTGTTTGTGGTGATGACTGGCAAAGTATTTATGCTTGGCGGGGGGCTGACTTTCGCAATATACTCAATTTTGAAAAAGACTATAAGGATTGCGCTGTCATAAAGCTCGAGCAAAACTATCGTTCAACGAAACATATCCTGGATGCGGCCCACGCGATTATTACTAAAAATAAGCAGCGCTCGGATAAGGAACTTTGGACCGAAGCGGCCGGTGGTATGCCGGTACAAATGGTACAGGTTCACAGCGAGCGAGCCGAGGCCGAGGGTATTATTAGTCGGGTCCGGCACGGTGTCGACAGCGGCCGCCGTTCCTACCTCGACTACGCCGTGCTCTACCGGACGAATGCCCAGAGCCGTTCCGTCGAAGAAGCCCTCGTTCACTATGGCATTCCCTACCGAATAGTGGGTGGCCAGCGGTTTTATGACCGCAAGGAAATCAAAGACATCATCGCCTACTTGCGCTTAATTTTTCAGCCCGAAGACCGGGTGAGTTTTGAGCGGGTCGTCAATGTACCGACGAGAGGCGTCGGGGCAAAATCATTACAAAATTTCTTTGCCTGGCAGCACGACCAAGAGTTGTCATTATTCGCCGCCTTAACGCGCGCCGCCGATTGTCCCACGGTGACCAGCAAAGCCCGCAAGAGCCTGAGTGAGCTCGGTGACATACTGACGAGCCTCCGCGAGGTGCAGGTCGATTCCACGGTCGATGTTCTGATTGATTCGCTACTGCGTCGAATCGGCTACTTGGACTACATCGGTGATGGCACGCCGCAAGGCGATGCTCGCCAAGAAAACGTCAAAGAACTGTTGAGTGTCGCGCAGGAATATCGAGATGTCGGGCTCGACGGTTTCTTAGAGGAAGTCGCGCTGGTGAGTGATCTTGATACGGCCGATTTCGATAATGACGCCGTGACGTTAATGACGCTGCATGCCGCCAAGGGCCTGGAGTTTCCGGCGGTCTTTATGGTCGGCCTCGAAGAAACAATCTTTCCCCACTCCCGCGCCCTCTACGACCAGGGTGAGATGGAAGAGGAGCGGCGCCTATGCTACGTCGGTATGACCCGGGCGAAAGAAGAACTTTACATGATCTACGCCACCAGCCGACTGCTCTACGGTGGACTACAGCACAACCCGCCGTCACGCTTCTTATCGGAAATAGACGCCGAGTTCGTGGCCACGGCCACCGAGACGAGTCTGGGTCAATCCGGCAGTGGAGCGGGTTATCACAATAACGACTGGCAGCCCGGTGCGGGCAGCTCAGCGACGGTGAGCCAGGAGCCCCGCTACGTACCCGAACTCAACGAAGGTGATGGGGTGCGCCACCAAATCTTTGGCGTCGGCACCGTGATGGAGCTCGATGGAGATACGGCGGTGATCTATTTTAAAGGCAAGGGGAGCCGTAAGCTTAACATTGCCTTCGCCCCCCTCGAAAAATTATGATGCCGTGGCAGCAAAAAAGTGGCCTATTCGTCTATTGGCTGATGTGGCCCGGTCTGTGGGTCTACCTGCACTTCAGTCAGCGGACGCGGCTGCTCGTGGTATGCGACCAACAGGTCTTACTCGTAAAATCCTGGCTGGGCGACGGTAAGTGGTCCTTACCGGGTGGTGGTCGACACCGGGGGGAAGATTCGCTGACGGGCGCTCAACGGGAGCTCGCCGAAGAAACAACCCTGGACGTGCCCCTCAAAGATTTTCAGTTCTTGGCCAATACGACGGCCAACAGTAACGGGCTGCGTTTTCGCTATGATCTCTTTGTCGTTGATCTGGCTACGACTGCGCCAGTTCAGCGACAGCGGGGTGAAATTGTCGCTATCGGCTGGTTCGACTACCGCCAATTGTCTAGCCGCCAGCTGAGCCAAGAGGTTCAGGAAGCACTCGAAGCGTGGTTCGATTAGCAGCCTTCCTTACTCGGCGCCTGTCATCTCAGACTAATGTCTGGTCTTTTGCTATCTGGAAGACGGTATGAAACGCGTCCTGGATTTGCTACAATTATAAGATAGTTTGGCGGCGTTTTGCGCAATCAAAGCAGGCAGAAACCACCGCTATTTCAGATATGAACAAACCACTTTACGAGTCTTGGAAAAAGTTATCCCGTGCGCATAAAAAGCGAGTCACGACGATTAAAGTCGCCAGTCGTCACCCGTTCGCGGTACCATTCATGACCTTTGCTGTCTTAATGACGCTGACCGCTATCGGCTATGCGGTTGCCGTCACGACTCATCATTTGGTCGCCCCGCCGGACGCTAAAATCGTCATCATTTCCTACGATCATATCCAACAAACCGTGCCCAGCCGTGACGCCACGGTCGGGGGACTATTAAAGAAGTTGAATATACAACTACACGAAGGCGATGTAGTCGAGCCGACGCTCCTCAGCCGGATTGATCAGGACCAATTTCGAGTCAATATCTACCGGGCGGTGCCGGTGCAGATTGTCGATGGGACCACCAAAACGTATACCTTTAGCGCGGCGACAACGCCCCGCGCCATCGTCACTCAAGCGAATATGGCGGTCTATCCCGAGGATGCGGTCAGCGTCGACCCCGTCCAGAATTTTGTGAAGAGCGGGGTTGTCGGCCAGGTAGTCGACATAAGTCGATCGCTACCGGTAAACCTAAACTTGTACGGTACGGCGTTGGCCCTGCGCACCCACGCCGATACGGTCGGTGATCTGCTCCAGCAAAAAAACATTAAGTTAGCCAAAGATGATCAGGTCACGCCAAGCCAGGACACCCCGCTAACCCCTAACACTCAGGTGTTCGTGACGAGAGTGGGCGTGAAGATTGAGTCGGTTACCGAAGTCATCGCCATGCCGGTCGAGACGATTCAGGATCCGGGGCTGGCTTATGGGACGAGTGCCGTCCGTCAGAAAGGTTCGGCGGGATCGAAAGTGACGACCTATCAGGATAACTTGCGAAACAATATTGTCGTCAGCCGGAGCTTACTGCAAACCGTCGTGACGGTACCGGCAATCACCCAAATTAACGTGACGGGTACCAGCTTGAGCGGCATTAAGGGCGATATGGCACTAGCGGGTATTGCTCCCGGTGACTATAACTATGCGGATTACATTATTAGTCACGAATCCGGCTGGTGTCCCACTAAAGCCCAGGGTCAATACGGCGGTTGTCCGGCGTACTCCGGCTCCGTGCCCAGTACGGGCGGCTATGGCCTGTGCCAGTCGACACCGGGTATTAAAATGGCCAGCGCCGGCGCTGATTGGCAAACCAATCCCGTGACGCAACTGCGCTGGTGTTCGGGCTATGCCCAGGGTCGATATGGCAGTTGGGGGGCGGCTTACACCCACTGGATTAACTACCATAACTGGTAGATTTAACGTGATACTATACTGTAAAGAAAGGTTGTCTTGGACAATATTATAGCTTCAGAAGTCAGCACCCGCGAACCTATCAATCGCCGGGACCGAATGGCTCGGAATGGGTGATGCTCCCATTCCAAAGAAGTCACTCGGCCAACACTGGCTGACGGACTTCACTAGTTTACAGGCCATGGTCGATGCGGCGCGCGTCCGAACGACTGACACTGTCCTCGAGATTGGGCCGGGGCTGGGCAGCCTAACCGAACTCTTGGTTCAAGCCGCCGACAAGGTCGTCGCGGTCGAGTTTGATGCCGCTCTCGCCAAAGACTTGCCGTCGCGCGTCCCGTCCAATGACTTGAGCGTCGTGATAAGTGATATCTTGAGTTTCGATTTTACGCAGCTCCCTCCCGATTACAAAGTTGTCGCCAATATTCCCTATTACTTAACGAGTAATCTCATCCGCGTTATGAGTGAAACACCCAACCAGCCGGCCATGGCCGTGCTGTTGGTCCAGAAAGAAGTAGCGGAACGGGTCGTGGCTGCCCCGGGCGCCATGTCGCTGTTGAGCGTGACGGCGCAGTTTTATTGGCAGACGTCGCTCGGCATCAAGGTGCCAGCCGCTCTGTTCAGCCCGCCGCCAAAAGTCGATTCGCAAATCTTGATTCTCGAACGGCGCCCGACCTTGCTGTTTGCGGATCTCGATCCGAAAAGCTTTTTCCGCCTCGTGAAAGCGGGTTTCAGCCAACGCCGTAAAACCCTGCTCAACTCCTTGAGTGCCGGGCTGCATCTCACTAAGCCAGAGACCCAGGCCTTGCTCGATGCTGCCGGTATAGAGGCCCGTCTCCGACCGCAAAACTTGTCACTCGACTCCTGGTATGCCATTTATACCGCTACTGTCAATAAATCGTAAAAGATGCTATAATAATGGGTCTGCGGAACAGACGTCACCGCAGGATAATCAGGGGGCTGACTTTAAGCTCGACGTTGGACTTTATCGGTTAGATCAGCAGGTCGCTTGTCAGCGTATAGGCAAAATCCAATAGATGCAAAAACTTCTATTAGCGATATGGTAAACAACGTGCTTGCACGTCGTTCACCCGCTTTCGCAACAGCCTAGTTTAATTACTAGTGCCGTGTCGCGCATGACGCCAGATAATGCAAAGATACGTAATTTTTCTGGATGCTCAGTGAGAACTTTCCTGACTGACTGCTAAGACTAAGGAATGCTGGAGTAAGATGTTTGTTTGTTTAAATACTTATTCCCTAAGACAGCAAAACAAACTATGCCTGTAGACGACTAACCAAGATAAACCGGCGGACGCGGGGGCAGTGCCCGCCAGCTCCTCCAAAAGAGACTTTCGACAATATCGAAGGTCTTTTTTGTTTGGGGTGGCGAACAGGTTAACAAATAGAGGTGGTAATTACAAATAAGTTAACGTTAGCAACATAATTGTGGTAATCTTAAGGCATAATTTATATGGAAAATTAAGTTGGGAAATAAATAATGAAATATTTACAAAAAACATCTTTTGGACTGGTCGCACTATTATTAGCAGTCTTTGCCGTCTCACCGGCAGCCTATGCCGCCACCTCTCCGAGCCTCGGCGTTGCCGGGCCATTTAGCGTTCTGTCGGGTAGTTACGTTAATACTACCCCCGGGACTGTTCTAAACGGTGATCTTGGCTACACGACAGGGCCAGCCGTGACTCCCACAGTCAATGGTAATACTCGAGTTGCTGACGCCACCTACAACCAGGCCGGCATCGATCAGGGCTCAACCTTAAGTGCCCTAGCCAGTCAAACCTGCGACTTTACCTTCGCGGCAGGCGCCGTTAACCTAGCTACTGACGCTACACATACCAGCACAAACGGTGGGTTAGGTCACTATGACCCGGGTGTTTACTGTATCCCCGGTGCGCTCGACACTACCGTGAATGGAACGATTACGCTCGATGGTGCCGGAACGTACATTTTCAGGATGGACGGGGCGCTCACCACCGGCGCAAATTCTAATGTCGTTCTGGCGGGTGGAGCAAATGCCTGTAATGTGTGGTGGACACCGACTGCAGCCACTACGCTTGGTGCTACCTCCACATTTGCCGGTACAATTATTGATGCTTCGGGTATAACTATCGGATCAACTGTGACTTGGACTGGTCGGGCATTAGCCTTTGGGGGCACAGTTACTTCTGACATAGACACTATTAATACCGTTCCAGGCTGTTCAGCCGCTTCCACCGCAGCCGGCGTGGGTGCTGGAACTTCGGGGGCTGCAACGACTCCAGGCTTGCCAAACACCGGTTTGGCCGCGCAACATAGTAGCCAGACCCCACTTGTCGGCCTCGGTGTAGTCATTAGCACAGCCTTACTCGCTACTTACTTACTCCGCAAAAAATATTCTTCAGCAGCTTAGTTATTTACCGGCTTAAAACTGGCACTAGAAAAACGAAACGCAAAAAACGGTTGCTTATAGCAGCCGTTTTTGTATTGGCGATACTCCTGGCGATTTTCGGCTACAGCTTATTGCCCCCCGCATCCGTGCAAGTCAGGCAGCCCGAAAAAGTGGTAGTGCCAAGCAATCAAGCGTCGCCGGCTCCTCTAGAAATAAACCGGGGCATACCAGTTCGCCTACAGATCCCGTCAATCGGTGTTGATGCTCCTGTCGAATATACGGGCGTAAATGCGGCCGGAGATATGGTGGCGCCGACTGGTACAAGCAGCGTTGGCTGGTATAAGTTAGGGGCTATCCCCGGTAACGTTGGCAGCGCCGTGATGGACGGGCACGTCGTCGGGCCAAAGGGTGAACCGGCTGTTTTTGCTCGCCTCAATAAGCTCAAGCCGGGCGACCAAATAATGGTCGTTGACGCCAAAGGCCTCGCGGCCACATTCGTGGTACGGGAAGTCCGTACTTACAGCGAGACGGAGCAGCACGACGCGGTCTTTAATAGTACCAGCGGAACGCATCTGAATATCATCACCTGTGCGGGGGAGTGGGATAGTGCCCAACGTCATTACTTGAATCGGTTTGTCGTCTTTGCCGATAAATCATCCACCTAGTAGGCGACGCATCACTACAGCCTAAGCACTAATCTTCTATTCTTAGCGGACAAGGTGAATTTAGTGACGCTATGATTATTTCCAGTTGTTTCTGCGGATTGTGCTTATGCCGCGCGTAGCTTACACTTTAAGAGATGTTTATAAATAAATACGTGGCGATTGGGACAGCTAGCTTACTCAGCATTGTCGTCTTAGCCGGCGCTTGGGTGGGCTACACCCATTATAGCCACCTAAATCTAATGGGTCGAAATGTGTCAAGCCTGCGTGAGTCAGTCTACGGTGAGTCTATCCCCCTATCGACCGATCAAAGCCCCCCGCCGACTAACGGGGCACCGTCATCAGTCCAAACTTCCGCCCCGGCAACCGGGTCGAATTTGGGTGTGGCGATAACACCGGGCGCCAGCAGCCTCGGCCAGCTAGATACCCGGCAACCAGTGGCCGGTTCGGCCAGTAACGGCTCGGCCGGTTCCGCGACACAGGAGCCCGATCCGACTAGCTTTGCCCAGTATGATAAGTATAAGAGTGCGACGAGTGCCTTGTTCGGTGATATGGTAATCGGTCAAGGCGTTGCGTTGACGGCCAACAAAAAAGCGGCCGTCTACTACAAGGGCTGGCTGACAAACGGCACCCTGTTCGATGCCTCGCGGACGGGCAGCGACGGCAAGTTGCAGCCCTTTACTTTTACGCTTGGTGCCCATCAAGTTATCCCCGGCTGGGAAGAGGGTATCGCGGGCATGAAAGTTGGCGGGAAACGACTCATCGTTGTGCCGCCATCGGTCGGCTATGGGGCCGCAGGCCAAGGGCCGATTCCAGCGAACGCCGTACTGGTGTTTGAAGTGCAACTTCTCGCCGTCCAAGATTAGGACGGGCCGTCCGCTAGTTTTTACGGGCCAGCTTGCGCTTGCGGTAAAGCATGACCATCAAGCTCTGGGCGCTGAGTAGGGCCGTCATTGTTCCGATTGAGACAAGGGCGGCTTTATCAATGTGGAGACTGCTCTGGACCAGGCTGGCCAAGGTGTACACGAGGACGATGGCGAGAACCATCATGAGGTAGATCGTCAGGCTGAAAAAGCGTCCTCGACGTTTAACGAGCTGGCGACTGCGACCGAATACTTTCCACAGGGGCAGCGTCGGTTCGAATAGGGCCACCGACGGCACTAGGCTGTAGTGGGCCAGGCCGTAAATGATCCAGACGGCACAGGCCAGGACAACGTACGGAGCGGTTGTCAGAACGGCGGCTTTCGATAGGTGAGTGGTCTGCATGATAATCGAACTTACTAGCAAAATTAAGCCCGGTACGGCGGCGAGCACAATGACGAGCAGGAACCACGCATTGGCCGTGCGGCTGGCCGCCTGCAGGCCCCGCTTCATAGTCAGTCGGAGGGAGCGATTATTTTTACGGGTGGCACCATCCATAATAGCGATCGAGAACATGTTAATCAGCCAGGCGGCGACCCAAGTGCAAAGTAGGGCGGGGATGGCAAAAGTGACCAGCAGCAACAGGCCGCCGCTGACGCCGGTGAGGTCGGCCACGGCCGTCGCGGTGCCGAGGAAGGTTAATATGAATTGGAGGGCGGTTGTCGTCAGGCTAAACGTCAGGACGACGAGGAGAACGAGCGTGGTGATAAATACGTCTTCATTACGAGTGATGGCCAGACGGGCATCGGCGACGGCGCTGGTCGGGTAATATTGGTTGCGGGCATACGCCAGGGTTTTGCTTCGGGCCCGGCGACTGGCCTTCTTGAGTTGGGCCCGGGACTTGAGCCAGCTTTGCAACAGACTGCGGCGGCGTAGCTGCAAGCGCAGGGGATAGTACTCGCTTAATTCGTTCAGGCTCATGCTTCGCTTTACTCCATGAGGGCCCGTTTGGGAGTAATTTCCCACCGCTGAAACCTCAATTTGCTGAAGTAAATTATAGCATAAACAAAACTATAAAGCAATACATAATCACATAATATATTAAATAAGCAACACATTGTTTGGCGAGTCTATTACCGTGTCGCTGCGGTAGGGCGAAAATTTATACATCCCGGGCGGTTCTGCTGCTATACTGTACTTAATATAGTAATAAACAATGTTAATCTTCTAATCCGGAGGGAAGTGTAATGGTCAAACGAGTAGTGCACAAGAACTTGGTATTGTTAATTGTGGCGGTGGCGCAGTTTATGGTTGTGCTCGATAGTTCCATTGTCAACGTCGCGTTGCCGTCTATTTATCGCGCCCTTCATTTTACCAGTCCCAGCAGCTTACAGTGGGTCGTCACGGCCTACACTCTTGCTTTTGGCGGCTTTTTGTTACTGGGCGGCCGGGCCGCCGATCTATACGGACGCAAAAAAATGTTTGTCTACGCGGCGAGCTGCTTTTCAGTGGCCTCTTTGCTCTGCGGCTTATCGCAAAATAGCACCATGATAGAAGTGTTGCGTGGTGTGCAGGGTCTGGCGGCCGCCTTTATGTCCCCGGCAGCGCTGTCAATCGTGCTGACTACCTTTAAAGAAGGCAAAGAACGCGCCACAGCGCTGAGTGTATGGGGCGCCGTGGCCGCCGGTGGTGCGGCCGCCGGTGTATTGTTCGGTGGCATACTGACTGAGTACTTGGACTGGCGCTGGAACTTCTTTGTCAACGTGCCGGTCGGTATCGCCGTGGTGATTGCGGCGAACCTCTACGTCCCGGAAAGTAAAGCCGATCTCGACCACAACAAGCTCGATCTACCCGGGGCAATACTCGTCACCAGCGGCTTAATGCTGTTGGTCTACACCCTAACCAAAGCGCCCATCTACGGCTGGGCCAGCGGGCACACCTTGGGGTTCTTGGCGCTCAGCGCGAGCCTATTGGCAGGATTTATCTTTAACGAAAGTCGCTCGAGGCACGCTCTGATGCCGCTGCACATTTTTAAGATCGGCAATGTTCGTTTTGCCAACATGGCGCAGCTGCCCATTACGGCCAGTGCCTTTTCCTTGTTCTTCTTTGTGTCACTGTACCTCCAGACAATACTGCACTATTCGCCGGTGCGTTCGGGTTTGAGCTTTTTGCCGGTGACGTTTGTGATCGGGGGTGTTTCAGTCCTCATGCAACACGTGATTGGCAGGATTGGCTACAAAAAGCCGCTGGTCGCCGGGCCGCTTTTTCTGGCCCTCGGTCTATTTTTACTCGCTCACATGAGTGTCAACGGTAGCTACCTCGTCAACGTCTTTCCCGGCTTGGCATTGATGGCTTTTGGCCTCGGTCTATCGTTCATATCGGTCACGATTGCCGCGACTACCGGCATTCCTCAAAAAGAGTCCGGTTTGGCATCTGGCCTGCTCAATACTTCGCAGCAAATCGGCGGCTCGCTGGGGCTGGCCATACTGTCTGGTATCTCTGCCTCCAGCGCCCTTACCTATTTGAGGGACAATCATGGGAGCGGTTCACTTGGCCTGGCCCAAGCCCAAGTTAGCGGTTTTAGCCACGCCTTATATACGGCCATTGGCTTTGCGCTTTTGTCATCCTTCGTCACCCTTTTCTTCATCCACGAGCATAAATCAGCTCAGACCATCACCGAGGCCATTCCGGCTGCCGGCTAGCAGCAGGGTATACTTGCCCTATGAATAATGAATCGGCCGAAGCCGACTTGCCCTGTAAAGATAAGCTGGCTTTTGACACTCGTAAGCAAGCCGAAACGACCGCCACAGTGGTGGAATATCGTTACGGCAGCACCGTGCACGCCTATCTGTGCCGTCATTGCCAGCTCTGGCATCTTTCGAGTAACGTGGTCTAGACGGGGCGCCCTGGAACGACGCCGCCAATAGCCGGTGCTAAATTTAATATCGTAAACGCTTGACCTGCCTGGTGCCAACCGCTAGTCTGAGGAGACTATGCCGAACACATTTGATAAAGCTAAAAATTTTGTGAGTAAAACCCTCCAGCTGTCATTTCGCGTCGATAAAGAATTAACGCCCGATGACGTGCGAGCCGCCCGCCAGCATATTCGGGAGTATTGGCCCCACGTCGAGCGCTTTCACCCTAAAGACGATGAGAGTCTCTTGGGCTTGCCCAAACCTTACTTGGTGCCGTCATATACCGAGAATACCGGTTTTGATTACAACGAGTTGTACTACTGGGATAGTTACTTTATGGTCCAGGGTATGCTCGACAAACAGCACCAAGATTTGGTGAATGGTATTCTCGAGGATTTAATGGCCCTGTTCAGCCGCTTTAAAATAATTCCTAATGCGTCGCGGACTTACCTGATGGGTCGCTCCCAGCCGCCCTTTTTAACGACTTTCATATTCGATATCTACGAGGCCTATGATCCGGGCAACAAATGGTTCAAACCGGCCATCGAGCTGGCCAAGCAGGAATATCAAACGGTCTGGTTGGGCGTCAAAAAACCTCACGAGCGTATGGTGCACCGGGGCCTCAGCCGCTACTATGATATAAACTATCTCCACGATCTGGCGGAGGCCGAGAGTGGCTGGGATATGACCCCTCGCTTTAATCGCCGGGCCCTCAATTTCTTGCCGGTCGATTTAAACGCTTTACTGTACAAATATGAGACAGATTTTGCCCGAGCCGCCCTCATCTTAGGCGATAAGCCCGAGGCGGCGCGTTGGCAGGCCGCCGCTGCGGCCCGCCAAGCGACGATGAACGAACTGATGTGGGACCGTATTCGCGGCCTGTTCTACGATTACAACTACGTCAAAGGCAAGCGTAGCAGCACGAGTAGCCTGGCTGCCTATTTCCCGATGTGGGCCGGGATGGTCAGCGACAAGCAAGCCGCCGCTCTTGTGAAAGCGCTCCGCCGCTTCGAAAATAAAGGTGGTTTGGCCACCACTGATTCATTGCCGGTTGGCCAATTTGTGCTCGGCAGCATGCCCACTCAATGGGCGTACCCGAACGGTTGGGCGCCATTGCACTATATAGTCATCAAAGGCCTCGAACGCTACGGCTATCACGCCGATGCCAGGCGCATTGCCATGAAATGGCTCAAGACCAACCTTAACTGGTATAACGACCACGGCGTTTTTCTTGAGAAGTACAATGTCGTCAGTCCGGATAAGCCGCCGCTCAAAGGTGTCTACCCATCCCAAGAGGGTTTTGGGTGGACCAACGGCGTGTTTGAACGTCTGTGCCAAGATTATGTCGACCGTCCGCTATAATTGAGACTAAGCCATAAGAAGGGAAGTGCTATGTCCGTGATTGATTGTCCATTTTGCAACCCGCAAGAGCGAGTATTATTGGAAAACGGCCAAGCCCAAGCCATGCTGAGTGATCCGCGAAAAGTGCCGGGCCACTTTTTAGTCATGCCAAAGCGTCACGTCGAAAAACCATGGGAACTAACTGAAATTGAACTCAAGAATATTTTTGATTTGATCTACGATATCGAGCAGCGCGTCATTGGTGAGCTCGGCGAGGGTTGCGATATACGGCAGAACTATCGACCCTACCTCAATCAAGATGCCCTCAAAGTCAACCATCTTACCTTCCATGTTATCCCTCGGTCGGAGGAAGATTACCTCTATTCGGTATCCGAAAAATTTGAAGCCGACCTATTCGCCGAACTCGATGACGTCGAACGCGCCGCCGTGGCGAAACTCCTCAAGTAATATGATAGGCGGGCGATGAAGCAAAGTGCCGGTCTGCTAGTTTTTCGACCGATGAAACAAGACTATGAAGTGTTGCTTGTCCACCCGGCCGGTCCGATCTTTGGGCATAAGGATATCTGGTCAATTCCGAAAGGTGAGCGGGAGGCCGGCGAGAACCAGCGGGCGACCGCCTACCGCGAGTTTGCCGAAGAAGTCGGGGTGAGCGCCCCGACCGGCGAACTGATTGATCTCGGCTCCCACAAGTCGACGAACGGCAAAGCCAACTTTATATGGGCGGTTCGGGGCGAGGTTGATATCACGCAGTTCTCGAGCAATAATTTTACAATGGAATGGCCGCCCAAAACGGGTCGGCGCCAGGAGTTCCCCGAAAATGATCAAGCAGCCTGGTTCGAGCTCAGCGCGGCTCGCCAGAAAATATTTCCCTCCCAAAATGTCTTTATTGATCGTCTCATAGCAATTCTCGGTCGGCAGGAAACGTAACTTAAGAAAGCGGCGTAGCTTCAGTGCCCGGGGTGGCGCGTTCAATCGCCGCCCAGCCAGTGTCGCGTTGGCGCTCGGCCGCTTCGAATATACCGCCGCCGCGGCTGCCAAATAAACGCTTCGCGTACAGCAGATAGCCCGCAATAGCGAGATTGATAACCAGGGTCAGTACTTTGAGAATCGTAAATTTGTGCGTTAGTTCGTAGATTTCGAGCGGTAGCAGCGAGATGGTCGCCACGAACGTCAGGTATTCCGCCCAGCGCTTGGCCTGCCATAAGCCAACGGCTTCAACGGCTTCCAATAATGCATAAGTGAGCAGTATCAGGGCGGTCGTCTTCAAGTGGGCCGGAGTGATCGTGAAGATGTGCCCCAACCAATTCAAATAGGGGTGCGTTACGGTCGGGCCCTGGACGCCGCCTTGAATGGCGGTCAGGACCTGCGCGTAGGTGTGTTGCAGTTGTCGTTCGTGACCTTTAAATAGGAAAACCACGACGGCCAGTGCGCTAAAAACCACGACGTGAAATGCCCGATCGAGGGCAATTAGTCGGAGCACGTAGCGGTCGCGCAATGGTTTGCCGCGCAGTGGTACCGCCACAGCCGTACGTTTGGGCGGAAAGGGCGCGGTTGGCTGCGCAGGCTTAGGCAACGGCAGCCACGAATCACAGCGCAGGCAGCGATACCAGCGCAGTCCACCGCTTTCCCGCGCAAATAGGTTATCACTGGCCCGTAGTCTGCTGGCGTCAGTTCCCAGCAACTCGTGTCCATGGAGGGCACAGCCGAATAGTTCATAGCGTAAACGCGGCCGGAAGCGGCGCAGTTGTTCGGTGCCAGGCGGGTTTTTCATCTGGATAATGTAACATATTTACCTATAATTTCAGAGTCCGAGCGAGGGGCTTTCTCCGCTTTGTCATGGGATAGGAAGAAGCGCCGTCCGGTCGCCGAGCTTTGCTGGTCGGAGCCCGTGTCTATGACGGCTGGGGGCGTTCTCCCCGAGTTTTTATCTGCGGGGGCATAGTTACCGACGCACTCTGCACTGTTGTAATAAGGCGGCCGCCGATAAGCCGGTATTATTAGTTGGTCTGACATTTCTAATTATTTCTGTAAACAGGTACACTTAAACTCATGAGTAAATACTACGTAGCCACCTCTATTCCTTATGTAAACGGCGAACCGCACCTCGGTCACGCCATGGAGTTTGTCATGGCCGATGTGCTGGCCCGCCAAGCCCGCCAGAACGGTGACGATGTCATCTTTAGCACCGGGACCGACGAACACGGTGGCAAGATCGCCGAAAAAGCCGCCGAGCTCGGTCTGACGCCCAAAGAATTGGCTGACAAAATGAGCGCCCGTTTTAGTGCGCTCGCCAAAAGCCTGAACATCAGCAACGACCGTTTCATCCGTACCACTGATGCCGGTCACGAACAGCGCGCCCAGCTCATCTGGAAAGCACTCGAGAAAGATATCTACAAATCGAAGTACGTCGGCTGGTACTGCACGGGCGACGAAGAGTTTTTCAGTGAAGCCCACGTCAAGGCCAATAATGGCGTCTGTCCTGACCACAACCGGCCGTATGAGAAAATTGAAGAAGAGAACTATTTTTTCAGACTTAGCAGCTACACGGCGCCCGTCTTAAAAGCGATTGAGGACAACAGCCTGTTGATTCTGCCCGCTCCGAAACGCAACGAAATCCTCAGCTTGCTCAACAGCGGTCTCGAGGACATTAGCATATCACGGCCAAAAGATAAGATTAGCTGGGGAATTCCCGTTCCCGGCGATGTCCATCAGGTGATGTACGTCTGGTTTGAGGCCCTGATGAACTATATTACTGTGCTCGGTTATCCCGAACACCAGGATTTTACCGACTTCTGGCCAGCCGACGTCCAGGTCATCGGCAAGGGGATACTCCGTTTCCACGCCGCTATTTGGCCGGCCATGTTACTGGCCCTCGACTTGGAATTACCAAAGTTGCTCTACGTCCACGGCTACGTGACAGTCGATAATAAAAAAATGAGTAAGAGCCTCGGCAACGCCGTTTCGCCCGATGACGTCATTAAGAAATACGGGGCTGATCCCTTCCGCTATTTCTTCTTGCGCCATATCCCCAGCTACGGTGACGGGGATTTCAGTTGGCAGACGTTCGAGGCGGCCTACAATAACGAGCTCGCCAATGAACTGGGCAACGCCGTCCAGCGGACTGTGGCGATGATTACCAAATACCAGAACGGTATTATCGGCGATATCCCGGATGCCGAACACGATATGGCCCAGTACCAAGAAGCCATGGCGATTTGCCGGTTTGACCGGGCGCTCGATCACGTCTGGGAGCAGGTGCGCGGCCTCAACCAGTATATTGATGAGGAAAAACCATGGACGATCGCTAAAACCGGCGACGAAGATCACTTACGAGAAGTGTTGGCCTACTTAGCGAGCAATCTACTGGAGATCGCTAGTTTACTCGAACCTTTCCTGCCCGAGACCGCCCTACGCATCTATAATGTTTTTGCCGAAGGCATCGTTCGCCCGATCGAGGGTACTCTGTTCCCCAAACAAGACGAGCCAGTTGAGGAGTAAGCGATAATGGAGTTCATTGACAGTCATTGTCACATTCAGTCGGCCGGTGCGGCCGCCGGTGAGCCGTCGACTCGTGATATTTGGGCCAAAGACAGTTCATTGACAGGTGATGTGATGATCGAGCGCGCGGCGGCTGCTGGGGTGACCAAACTGATCTGCGTTGGCTGTGATCACGCCGATAGCCAGCTAGCGATTGCCTTCGCCCAGAGTCGTGCCGGCTGTTGGGCCAGTATCGGTATTCACCCTCACGAGACCAAAAAATATGCGCGGGACCAAGCCAAGCTCGACCAGTTTGCCGCCCTTGCGACGGAGGCCAAGGTCGTTGCCATCGGTGAGTGCGGCCTTGATTACTTCTACGGGCATTCTCCCCGAGACGACCAAATAGCGGTGCTAAAATTTCAAATTGAGTTAGCAATGAAGCATGATCTGCCGATGATTTTTCATGTCCGCGCGGCCTTTGACGACTTTTGGCCGATTTTTGATGCCTATCACCATGGGTCACAGAAAATCCGTGGGGTCCTCCATAGTTTTACCGATAATCAAACCAATTTAGAGCGAGCCATTGCCGCCGGGCTGTATGTCGGCGTGAACGGCATCGCGACCTTCGCGAAAGATCCGGCTCAAATCGAGGTCTATCGCGCGATTCCACTCGGCAATCTACTCCTCGAAACCGACGCTCCTTTCTTGACACCTACCCCGTATCGTGGTAGTATAAACGAGCCTCTACAGGTGTTTACTGTTGCAAAATTTCTTGCCGATCTGCAGCGGACTGATTTATCAGCGCTCGCGACCGCCACTACCGCCAATGCACAGTCGCTGTTCGGCATTTGAGACTGACTATGAGCAATACTTATCAATCACCAGAACAATCATTTGGACGGGCCAATTCGAGCGAACAAGCCAAGGCGCGCCTAGAAGAAGTTGGTCTCGCCCGTTATAAACTGCAAGTCGCTGTCGCCGCGCTCTATCCCAGCGTGCTATATGAAGACGCCCGACGCAAGGCCACCTTGGCAATGGAGCACTCTAGCCAGTTGCCGACTCTCGCCCCGGAAACTCCTGTAACAGCGGAGGCCGCCCCGAAGCCGATGTTGGTCGCCCCCGACGTGCGGACACCAGAGCCGCCAATTGTAGATGGGGCCCAGGCCGCTTGGCTGCAGCAGCTACGTGATCAAGTCAATGAGGCCCACCAGCAAGACCAGAGAGCAGCATGAAAATCTTACCGCTCCTTGGTTTTAACAGCACCCAGAAGCGCGCCGAGCGCCATGCCCAGGCCTATCGTGAGCTAATTCGTAAGGAAGCCAAAATCGGTGGCCAACTATTCGGGCCGGTGCCGGCCGGACACCGCCGCGAATTCTTTTGCCTCGACCAGTACACCTGGATTTGGCACGAGGAATGGACCGACGATCGCCGTCAGCACCGGGTTGTCACCACGCGCTACGATGTCCGCCCTAATGCCGTGCTAAAAGCCCAAGATAATCAACCATACCAGCCGGTACCTTTGGCCGAAGCCATTAATTTGTATCAGGCCGTCGAGCTCTACGAAAAACGCGTCGGTGAACTTTACCGTACCCAGCCGCAAGCTGCTTAACGCACCAACCGGTGCTTAGTCACGGGACTACTTTTAAATCGATGCCACAACCACTTATCTACTTAGACTATGCCGCGGCCACACCAGTTGACGAGGGGGTATTGGCGTTAATGCAGCCGTACGCCAGTGCGCAATTTTATAATCCCTCGGCCACCTACCGGGTAGCTCTCGATGTCCATAAAGCGCTGGAAGCCGCCCGAACGAAAATAGCCTTTTGGCTAGGAGCGCGCTCCAGCGAGGTTCTGTTTACCGCCGGGGGCACCGAAGCCAACAATCTGGCCATACACGGCGTCATGTCGCAATACCCGACGGCTAATATCGTGGTCAGTGCTATTGAGCATAGCGCGGTGCTCGAGCCGGCTCGCCAGTATGACTGTCGGGAAGCCGGGGTGCGGGCCGACGGCCGGCTCGATCTCGAAGGGCTGTCCGAAACGATCGACGAGGCGACCGTCCTGGTCAGTGTGATGCATGCCAATAATGAGATTGGGACCGTTCAGCCACTGCGCGAAGTGGCTCTGTTAGTGCAAGCGATCAAAAAACAGCGAGTGGCGGCCGGCAACCCGCTGCCGCTGTACTTGCACACTGACGCTTGCCAGGCCGGTAATTATTTAGACCTACACGTGACTCGACTCGGCGTCGACCTAATGACGATTAACGGCGGCAAGCTGTACGGACCCAAGCAAAGCGGGGCCTTATATGTCCGCGGAAGTTTAGTCCTACGCCCGCTCATTTACGGCGGTGGCCAGGAGCGAGGGTTACGGAGCGGCACCGAAAACGTGGCCGGGGCGATTGGTCTGGCAGCGGCCGTTGATGTGGCCCAGCAACTTCGGCTGGCCGAGGTCAAGCGGCTGCAAGATTTGCAGCAAATATTTCGAAGCCGGCTGGCTGCCCAACTGCCCCAGGCCACCATTAATGGCTCGTGGCAGCATCGGCTACCGAACAATATTCACGTCACACTGCCGGGGGTAGATAATGAGCGCCTGCTCATCCAACTTGATGAAGCCGGCGTGATGGCGGCCGCCGGTTCGGCCTGTAGCGCCAGCGACCAGGAAGCCTCCCATGTGCTTCGTGCCCTCGGCTTGTCAAAGGCGACCGCCCAGTCTTCGCTGCGTTTCAGCATGGGACGGCCAACGACCGTGGCGATGATTGAGCGCACCGTCCAGCTGCTGGCGAGCTTTGTTGCGTAGTTAATCAAAAGCGGTATACTTTAGCCATAGTTATGCGTCGCGTTAAACCACACCTGAAACAAATAGTCTCACTGATGGCTGCCCTCGGAATGTTGTTGTTGATGCCGATGAGCGTCGCCGCGGCCACACTAAAAACCACCGGAAATCAAGATATTAGCCAGGCCGTCACCCAAAGTTATAATGCCGATGCATCAGTCCAATTGGGCATGATCGTCAAGCTCAAAACTGGTGATGCCTCGGCCGTCGTGCCGCTGAGCAAAGGCGATATCACGACCATGCTCGGCGTGACGGTGGCCGCCAACGATGCCGCTTTGACATTGACCCCGCAGGACGTCAAAAGCCAACAAGTTTTCGTGGCAACCTACGGGCGCTATAACGCCCTAGTCAGTACCCAGAACGGTCCGATTAAGTCCGGTGACTATGTTACCATTTCCTCACTGGCGGGGATCGGCATGAAAGCCGGTGCCGAACAAACCGTCATCGTCGGCAAGGCGGTCGGTAGTTTTTCGGGTACGAGTAACGTCGAGGGGAGTGTCGACGTCAAGGACGATAAGGGCCATTCCGCCAAAGTGGCGATCGGCCGCATCCCCATCAATGTCGAAATTGCTCACAACCCCTTGGCCGCCAAGGCGACCGATTATGTACCGAGTTTTTTGGGAAAAACGGCCATTGCGATTGCCGGTAAACCCGTCAGCGCAGCCCGTATTTATCTCGGGACAATTACCCTGTTAGTGAGTGCCATAGTGACGGGCAATCTCCTCTATAGCGGTGTCAAAAGTGGCATGACGGCTATCGGCCGTAACCCCCTGTCACGAAAGTCTATTATTCGCAGTTTGATCCAGACTGTGGCCGCTGGATTGATTATTTTTGTTGTGGGCGTATTTGCGGTATACTTGTTGTTGAAGCTTTAGCACTTTAGAAATTATGATCGGTCCGGTAAACGGGCCGTCGCCGATGGCAAAGTCCAGGTAATGAATAAGCGGGCGGCGGACCATAAAGAGTACATAGGCATAGAAAAAAACTATGGTGGGTAAACAACAAAAATGACAATCTGGTGGCTGTATTTAATCTTAGCCTTGCTGGCGGCAGTCGGCGTGGCTTTTGTGTGGCTGATTATAAAGATAAATACCGGCGCTCTGGCCGGTCGGCGACTTGACAGCAAAGACCCCAACGCCTCTCTCGAAGGGGCTGTCGAGGACGACGTCGAGCATATTTTTAACGAAGACTTTCGTGAAGAACTCCGCAACCGTGGCCGCCTGCACTTTGAGAAGATCATTGGTGAGAATGCCATGTTTCTGCAGCAAGATTTACGCCTGACCACTTCGCAGCTCAACGAGTACATGAAAACCGAGATCACCCGCAAACTTCAAGACGAGTTTGCCAAATACGAAGAATCTATTATGGACGCCAAAAATCTGGCTATCGAGTCGATCCAGAAAACTAATGCCGCCATTGATGAACAGCGCGCTCAGCTCGGTATACAGGTTCAAAAAGAGATTATCGCTGAAAAGCAGCAACTTGTGAAACGCTTTGAAGAAAATATGTCGGACATTATTAATCACTACGTGTTGGGAGCCATCGGCAATCAGATAGACCTCAATGACCAACTCGAATACATCCTGGCTGATTTGGAGACAAATAAGAAAGCCATGATCGAGGACATCAATAATGGTGCCTAAGACGGCCGTCCGGGCCTTAGTATTACCTGGTTCCGTCGTCGGACCGGTTGACCTTGGCCGGATGCTGCGGGAGTTGGCGACGCTCGAGAACACTCTCATGCAGTTACGCCTTAAACCCGACACCGCTCCCAGATTGCCCAAAACGTCAAAGTTGCTCGATCAAGCCATCGAGCTGAATAAACTTAACCTCCTCGACGAGGCCGACTTTATCGCTTTGCAAAAATTCCTCAGCCACACCAGAGAGTGCGCCCCGGTGCTCCACATCAGTTTTGGGGCTGATCCCTCAGCCATCTTCACCCAGAAATTAGTCCAGTGGTTACGCCAAGAGATTGACCCGCTGGTACTGTTGACGATTGGCTTGCAGCCGACAATCGGCGCCGGTTGCGTGGTGCGTAGTGTCAATAAGTATTTTGATTTTTCGCTTCGGGAACACCTAATCAATAATAGACAGCAATTAATTGCCCAATTACAGGAGCTGTCGACATGAGCCCCAATGGTCAGCACTTTGATAAGCTGGTCGAGGCTGGTAATCCGGTCGGTGAAGTTATCGCCGTCGATAAGTTCTTGATTAAAGTTCGCGGTCTGCAACCCTGTGCCGTGCACGCCCTCGTGATGTTTGAAGACGGCAGTAAGGGCTTTGTTCACCAAGTCCAGACTGACCATGTGGTGATTTTGCACCTGGGCGTGGAGAGTCTGCGCGTCGGCTTAGTGGCCGTCGTCCAACACCAAGAGCTGGTCACTAAAGTCGGTAAAGATTTTATTGGCCGGGTTGTGTCAGTCACCGGTGAGCCGCTCGACGGCAAGGGGCCGATTGCGGCGGACAGCGTCTGGCCGGTCTTTAATACGGCACCCCCCCTGTTCGAACGCCGTTTGCTGGAGGACCAATTAGAGAGCGGCATTACCGTTATTGATTCGTTGTTCCCGATTGTACGCGGACGATTGGCTTGCAGCCGACAATCGGCGCCGGTTGCGTGGTGCGTAGTGTCAATAAGTATTTTGATTTTTCGCTTCGGGAACACCTAATCAATAATAGACAGCAATTAATTGCCCAATTACAGGAGCTGTCGACATGAGCCCCAATGGTCAGCACTTTGATAAGCTGGTCGAGGCTGGTAATCCGGTCGGTGAAGTTATCGCCGTCGATAAGTTCTTGATTAAAGTTCGCGGTCTGCAACCCTGTGCCGTGCACGCCCTCGTGATGTTTGAAGACGGCAGTAAGGGCTTTGTTCACCAAGTCCAGACTGACCATGTGGTGATTCTGCACCTGGGCGTGGAGAGTTTGCGTGTCGGCTTAGTGGCCGTCGTCCAACACCAAGAGCTGGTCACCAAAGTCGGTAAAGATTTTATTGGCCGGGTTGTGTCAGTCACGGGTGAGCCGCTCGACGGCAAAGGGCCGATTGCGGCAGACAGCGTCTGGCCGGTCTTTAATACGGCACCCGCTTTATTCGAACGCCGTTTGCTGGAGGACCAATTAGAGAGCGGCATTACCGTCATTGATTCTTTGTTCCCCATTGTGCGCGGCCAGCGGATGGCCCTGCTGGGTGATAGTAAATCCGGGAAAAGCACGATGGCGACTCAGCTAACCATGAACCAAAAAAATACCGACCAGATTGTCGTCTATTGTATGATCGCCAAGCGCCGCAGTGACGTCGACGCCCTGCTTACTCGGCTGCAAGAGAGCGGCGGTCTCGAAAAAGCTATCGTGGTGGTGTCAACTATGTTTGAGTCGTTGATCATGAGCTACCTGGCCCCATATGTGGCTTGCTCTATGGCGGAATACCTGTGGCAGAAATGTGATCAGGATACAATTATAATTTATGATGATTTAACCAGTCACGCCCATGCCTACCGGGAAGTCGCCCTGCTGTCCGGCGTGAGCCCCGGTCGAGACTCATACCCAGGTGATATGTTTTATGCCCACTCCAGCTTACTGGAACGCGCCGGCCGGCTTAATCGCAACGGAAAGTGTTTGACGAGTGTGCCGGTGATTCACGCCGCCAATGGTGATATCACCGCCTACCTACCAACCAACATTATGTCAATCACCGACGGACAGTGGATTCTTGATATGGATACTTTCCGGAGCGGTGTCCGCCCGGCTATGAATGTCGGTCTGAGTGTGACTCGCGCCGGGGGCGTCGGACATAATAAGCGCCAAAAAGCTCTGGCTGCCCAAACCCTCAAGACGTTGGCTGACTATCGGCAAGCTGAAGAATTCTCACACTTTGGGTCCGAGCTGGCGGTTGATGCCAAACGAGCGCTCGAAACGGGTAAGAACATTTTTGAAATCATCACCCAAAGCCCGGCCGATACCTTTTCGCTGATGTCCCAGCAGCTGATGCTGGACCTGATTTTAAACGGCGTCGACGGCGAGAATCTCGATTTGAATTTACTCAAGCTGCACTGCCGCGATTTTGCCGCCAAGGTCACGAAAGAAGAAGAGTACGATACCATTCGCGCCGAACTCAAAGCGAAATGTCTTGTCGTATTGAAAGGCGCCCCGGCACCGGCCGAGCCGTCGGAAGCACCGACATCGAGCACTGACGAGTCGAAGCCTAAAAAAGAATTAGTCGGAGCCGCCAAGTGAAGCGCCCCAACGAACTAGCTCGCGAGGAAGCCTCGATGGCGACCCTGGTGGAGTTAACGAGTGTGTTTGAGGGCATCGCTAGCATGCGTATCTCGCAGATTAAAAACCAAGTCATGCAGTCCACCAAGTTCTTTAATGAACTCTGGCAGATCTATACTCAGCTGCGCGTTGATAGTATGTTTAGTTTCGGCCGCGACGACACGGCCACCGACCTGATTGATAAAGAATTGTACGTCATTATTA
>JBDTSH010000011.1:0-14913 GCA_039931245.1 Candidatus Saccharimonadota bacterium | reverse complement strand
GCTCCAGGAGTCCTACAGAAACTGGCCGACACTATTCCAAGCACCGGGGAAATACCGGATTGCCTTAGCCGTCTCCCAATATAGCGAAGTGTACTATCAGGACCTGGAAGTTACGGCCGCCCCGTAAAGCAAAAAAGTTGCCCCATCGTAAAATATTCGACATAAATCGGCGGCAGTTCGGCGTAGAGTGGGGAGCTAAATAAGGAGATACTATTATGGCAAACCAGGTAGATTATTTTGAAATCGGCTCGTCAGACCCCGCAGCGTCCCAGGCCTTCTACAGTGGTCTTTTTGGTTGGGACATTGCCGAAAAGCCCTCGGAACAAGGCTATCGGGCCATCAATAAAATGGCAGGTGGCCTGTGGGATAGCTCGAAGATGGGTAACCTAAACTACGCCATCATCTATATTAATGTTGACGACGTCGCGGCGACGATAAAGAAAGCCGAGTCCTTAGGGGCCACCGTGGCCCTCCCCTATACCTCGGGCGGGGGGATTGACTTCGCCCACCTCGTTGACCCGTTGGGCAACCGCTTTGGGGTCTGGAAACCAACTAACTAAGTGTTAAAATAGCGGAAGATGGACCGCCCGCAACACCGCACTTTTTACCTGACGTTGGCCGGGGTAGTCGGCGCCAACTACCTGGCGCAGGTTCCCTACTATTTCCACCAGTACTATGCCCCTCATAAATTCCTGCCCAGCCTAGTAGGCTCAGTCTTACTCTTATCCACTCTCGCTTGGTTCGTCGCCGGCTATCAGCTGCTCAAAAATGGCCACCGCCGCGGCTACTGGTTAATGCTGACTTTTTTGTCGGTTGAGTTCTTATTCTATCTGCAAACCCAAATTTCTCAGGCGTTGCTGAGCCACCAGCTACTATTGCATGTCTATCACCCAGACAGTGGGCTACTCTTGATAGTGTTTGCGATCGGCTACCTCAACTTCGGCGCGGCGCTCTACTTTATCGGGTACTTAGTCCACCACCGCCGCTCATTCTTGAGCCTTAAATAGGATAGCTGGCCCGGCGGAACTAGACTTTTGGTTTATTGTCCAACGATTCCCAGACGTACCAGCTGGCCACCGATTCGTAGGGGTGCCAGTGGTTCGCCACGGCCAGGTCGCGCACTTCCGTCGGCGTGGGGACGGCCGGCAGATGATACAGAGCGCGCAGGCCATGGCGGATCCCCAGGTCGCCAATCGGCAGAACATCAAGCCGACCTAGGCAGAACATCAGGAACATATGGGCTGTCCAGTCACCGATGCCTGTGACGTCGGTCAATTCGGCGATGATTTGCTCGTTGCTTTGCTGGTCGAGCTTATCAAACGTCAGCCGGCCGTCGCTAATGTGGGCCGCCAAGTCGCGGATGTAATGGGCTTTGGCGCCGCTCAGTCCGACGCTGCGCACTTCGGCGAGGGACTTCTGGAGAAGTAATTCTGGGGCGGGGAAGTCACCCCCAAAGAGTTCCCGGAAGCGGCGCTGGATGGAAGCGGCGGCGGTGACGCTTAGTTGTTGGCTGATGATCGAATCAGTCAGCGACCGGTAGTAGTCGGTGTGGGGGACGAAGTGAGCCAGGCCGCGGCGGGCAATCACCGGCGCCAAGTGGGCGTCGTTTTGACTCAAGTGGCGAGCGGCCAGACGCAGCTGTTTTTCCATAGCTACTATTGTAGAGGAAAGTAATTTCTAATGTTTGACAGTCGAAACGTCAGCATGGTACAAATAGATATACTTTTACTAAATATAAAAAGTTAAGTTCTCAATGATTCTATACATCTTCCCTAAAAAGCGTCTCCACGCCTTAGCTCTCAACCTTCTTCAGCGTCTGGCCTAGTTGCGACGACGACTAGCTTGTCTTATCGAGCGACCGCTTTGGGCGGTTCGTGCTAAAATTTAAAGCATATGCCTAATAAGAAAAAAGTAGCCAACTCCGCCGCGCCGGTTGACACTGAACTAGAAAATCGGGTCGATGAAATGATGGATTCCCGGCGATCGGCCTGGCCCAAACCGCCGATCGATCCGGCGCCGACGCCCCCGGCCGGCCGGGCAACTGAACCCTCGCCAGCGCCCCTTACGGCCCCCTCGCCACCCCCGCTTGATATTTTTACAGCAACCACGACGGCTCCGGAAGTCTCAGCCGAGCTGCTCCGGCAAATTGGCGTGGACCCCCCCGCCGCTGCGCCGGCTCCGGCTGCGGCCTCCCCCATTGAGCCGACAATTGCGCCGGCCCCGGCCACCGACGTTGCTTTTGACGACCCCGGTATCGACGAGGCCGTCGATGATATTGTGGCCAGTGAGAGCGACGCCTTGTTGGCCGCCGAAGACGCCGCTGACGATGAGCGGGCTCCGCTCAGCGCCGCGTCATCCCCGGCTTCCACTCGGTTCCCTCGTTTGAGACGGCGCTGGCTGTGGCTCGCCCTAGTTGGTCTGCTGCTGATTGCCGGTTTCGGGGTGCCCCTGACCCGTTACCGCTTACTCGGTGTGGTCCTCCAAAAAACTGTCGCCCTGACGGTTATCGACAGCACCACGAAAACCCCCGTCAGCAGCGCGACCGTATCCCTGGCGGGGACCAAGGCGGTCACCGACGCCAATGGCCGCGCCAGCTTGAAGGTGCCGGTGGGCCCCGGTCAGGTCCGCGTCACGAAGCAGTACTACACGACGACCCAGCAGCCGATCATGGTCGGTTTGCGGTCCGTGAAAGGGCCCGACATACCCCTCCACGCCACCGGGCGCCAAGTCCCCATTAGCGTTATTAATAAGATTACCGGCCAACCGCTGGCCGGGGCCGACATCAAGGTCCTCAATACCAGCGCCAAAACCGACGCCCACGGCCGGGCCATCATTGTGCTGCCCACGAGCACGGCGCAGGCCAGCGGCACGGTGGCTTTAATCGGCTATAACGACAGCCCCGTCAGTGTGGCGGTCACCAGCCAAGCCGTGCCGGCCAATAGCTTTACGCTGACCCCGAGCGGCAGCGTCTACTTCTTATCCAACGAGCACGGCACGATTGACGTCGTCAAGGCCAACGTAGACGGCAGTAATCGCCGCACCGTCCTAAGCGGCACCGGCAAAGAAGACCCCAATAACACCCAGCTGCTGGCATCGCGCGACTGGCGCTACCTGGTCCTCAAGTCCCAGCGCGAGAGCTCTCAGCCGGCCCTCTACCTGATCGACGCCAGCAGCGACAAAACGAGCGAATTTGATTCCGGTAACGCCAGCTTTAACCTCATCGGTTGGTATGGCCACAGTTTTGTCTATGACGTCACTAAGAATAACGTCGTCACCTCAGTCAGTGGCCACGAGATCGTCAGAAGCTACGACGCCGAGCGCGATCAACTCAACCAGCTCGATCAAAATCAAGCAGCCGGCGACGCCACCACATACGCCTACCAAGGCTTTGCGAATTTTTATCTCTTGGACAACTTGCTGACCTACACCACCCAGTGGTACCAAAATGGCAGCGCCGATTTGACAGGCAAGACCGACACCATTCGCGGCCTGACGCCCGCCGGGCAGGCGAAGAAAGATTATCAAAGTTGGGCCGCCCTGGGCAGCGGCTATATCCAAGCCGCCTTCGTCGCGCCTGGTAGTATCGACTACTCCCACTCCGAAAGTGCCGCCGCCCCGACGACCTACTACAAGTTTGACAACCAAAGCGTCAGCAGTGTCAGCGGCCTCGACCAGTCCGCCTTTAGTAAACTGTACCCGACGTATCTCGTCTCGCCGGCCGGGGACCAGACGCTGTGGAGTGAACTGCGTGATGGCAAGAGTAGTGTTTTAACCGGCGACAGCGCCGCTAAAAACCCCAAGCTCGTCGGAGCCTTGAGCGGCTATGCCGCCTACGGTTGGTTCGGTGATAACTACGCCCTCGTCACTAAGGATGATAGCCAGCTGTTCGTTGTCGGCCTGAGCGGAACCACACCGCCCCTCAAAGTCACGGATTATTACAAGTCCGCCCAAAAGCTAGTCGGCTACGGCTATGGCTACGGTGGCCTCTAAGCGACCCCGTCTAGTAGCATACGAGGTATGAAGAATGCGCCCTCGCAATCAGCGATCGTCTCCTTCCAGCAGACGGTCTGGCAGCACGACCGACAATTCGGCCGGCCCGCTTTGCCCTGGCGGGATCCTCAGCCCGACGGCACGTTCGACCCTTACCGGGTCGTAGTCAGCGAGCTGATGCTGCAGCAAACGACCGTCGGCCGGGTCAGGCCAAAATACATCGAGTTTTTGGAGGCCTTTCCCACCGTGGCGGTGCTCGCCGCCGCGCCGCTGGGCGACGTTCTTCGGGTTTGGAACGGGCTGGGCTACAACCGGCGGGCCAAGTTTTTGCACCACACCGCCCAAGCCGTGGTGGCCAGTCACGGCGGCCACTTTCCATCCGATCGGGCGGCCCTCATCGCCCTGCCGGGCATCGGCCCTAACACGGCCGGGGCCATCCTGGCCTACGCTTTTAACCAACCCGCCGTCTATATTGAGACCAATATTCGGACGGTTTATCTCTACCACTTTTTTAGAGGTGAAACGGCCGTCGCCGATCGAGACATCCTAGTCCTGGTGGCGCTGACGCTCGACCCCGCCCAGCCCCGCGACTGGTATGGGGCCCTGATGGATTACGGTACTCACCTGAAGCAGACAGCAGGGCAGACTAATCGGGCCAGCCGCAGCTACCGGCGGCAGTCGACTTTTTTGGGATCGAGCCGGGCCCTGCGCGGCGCCATCATCAGCCGGTTGAGCGCCCAGTCGATGAGCCGTCAAGCCCTGGCCGCCGACTTGGCCGATGAACGTTGTGACGCCATCGTGTCAGACCTGTTGACCGAAGGACTCATCCAGCAAAACGGTCACTTATTAACTCTTTAAAAAGCTTACGCTATCCATGCTACAATGAGGATTATTATGGATGAAACGACGCCCCCAATTCCCGCCCCCAGCCAGCCGACAGCCGCCGACGATGGCGCCCTGCACGTCGCCCCCGCCGAGGTAGGCCCGCCGGCTGATACCCATCCCCCGGCCGCTACCGAACCGGAGCTCGAGCCGACAGCTCAGCCCGCCCCGCCCGTGCCCCACCCGCCGGTCCGGCCGGTCGTCAAACAGCCGAGTCATGGCAGCGGCCTAGCTATCACGGCCACCGTGGTGATTATTTTAGGTCTGGCCGTTTTGGCGGTCTTCGCCTATTTGCAGACAACGAAATAAAACTACGCTAAAATAAGCCATATGGATGAGGCGACCGATATTTTTAAGCATGTCAGCAGCTGGCTGGCCCAGCCGGGGGCGATCGGGGTTATTCCGACCGACACGGTTTATGGGGTCGTCGCCCGGGCGGCTGACTCAGTTGCCGTCCAACGTTTATACGCTTTAAAACAACGCCAGGCCAAACCGGGGACGCTGATTGCCGCCAGCCTCGACCAGTTGGAAAGTCTCGGCTTCAAGCGCCGCTACCTGACGGCCGTCAGCCAGTTTTGGCCGGGGGCTGTCAGTGTGGTGATTCCGGGCGGCCCCGACCTGGCGGCCCTCCACCAAGGAACGCACAGTCTGGCGGTCCGTCTGCCGGCCGAACCAAAACTGCGGGCCTTGTTGGCCGCGACCGGACCGTTGCTGACAAGCAGTGCCAACCAGGCCGGGGCACCGCTGTCCGTCACCAGCCAGCAGGCCCAGACTTATTTCGGTGACAAGGTCGACTTTTATGTCGACGGTGGGGACTTATCCGGCCAGCAGCCGTCGACAATTATCCGCATCGTCGACGATGAAATCGAAATTTTGCGCCACGGAGCCGTCAATATTAACGACCAAGGGGAGATTTTAGAATGACATTTAATGAATACCAAGCAGCCGCCCTGCGTACCTCTCGCGGGAAAGACGCTCCCAACGAACTCCTGCACCTAGTGCTCGGTTTGGTCGGTGAAAGTGGTGAAATTGCCGAAAAGATGAAGAAACTCATTCGCGACAAAGCGTCGGACGAGTCGCAAATTGACCGCCGCGACATTGCCAAAGAGCTGGGTGACGTCCTGTGGTATATCGCGGTCCTGGCCGATTACCTGGCGATCGAGTTTGATGACATCGCCAAAACCAATATCGCCAAACTGGCCGATCGCCAAAAACGGAACGTCCTCCAAGGCAGCGGCGACAACCGATGATCTACGACACCGCCACGCCCTACGTGGCCGCCTACGTCCTGCTGCGCCGGGCCAACACACTGGCTTTTGTGCTGCGCTCCCATACTGGGTACATGGATGGTATGTACGGCTTGCCGTCGGGCAAGGTCGAGAAAAATGAAACTTTCCGGGCGGCGGCCGTCCGCGAAGCCCGCGAAGAAATTGGGGTTGAGATCGACCCCCAGGTCCTGCAGCCGGCCTTGACCATGCACCGGGCTGGCGAGTCCGGGAGTAGTTGGGTCGACGTCTACTTTAGTGTGCCGACGTGGCAGGGGGAGCCCTCCAACGCCGAACCAGATAAGCACGGCGAGCTGGCCTGGCTGGCTGTCGATGATCTCCCCGCCAATATCGTCCCGTCCGTCCGCGCCGGTTTGCAGGCCATGGCCCGCGGCGAGTTCTACAGCGAATTCGCCTGGCCCACTAGCTAGCCAGACGGGTCGGCGCTTGGGGTGACAGTTGGAAATCTAAAATGAGGGCCTGGTGGTCGGAGGCGACCACATCTGAGGCTCGAAATCCTTGGACGGTCACGGCGTCATTGACGAAGATGTAATCGCAGACTTCATTTTTAGTCGTTAGGCTGTTACGCGTCGTTGTAAGCTTATATTCGATGCTCAAGTTCCGCAGCCGGCCGTTGAGTAATTCCAGCGATTCACTATGGGGCGCCAGATTAAAATCACCCGTTAAGATGACCGGACCATCGAGCGTGGCGACATAGGCGGCAATTTGGGTCATCTGGCGTCGGGTCTGGGCGTCGCCATTTTTGTGTTGGCGGATGTGGTGTCCGTGGTGATTGAGCAAGTGGAGCTTGTGCCCGGCCACGGTGAGCTGGGCGTGTTGCAGGTTACGGATATTGTAATCATGGCTATCGAAGTCAAAAGCGGCTTGATACTGTAAATTCGTGAAGATGGTGTTTTGCTGGGTGAGGGGGTATTCACTGAGGATGGCATTGCCGAAGGCGGCGGTTTTATTCATGAGATTAAACGACATAACAGGGGACATGAAACTATGGCCTAAGCCCAGCGTAGCCTGGAGTTCCTCGAGAGTCAGCGCCATCAAAGCGTCGCCGCTGGCGCTAATTATTTCCTGTAGACAGACGAGGTTGGCGGCCTCGGCGGTCAGTAGATCGGCCAACTGGTGTTCCAGCCGACCACCCCAGGCGTTTAATTGGACGAGTTTCACGCCTTAAATTCGGCGCGCAGCCAGTCATCGAGGCTGCCGCCCCCACCGCCGACCATGGCGACGACCATGTCGCCGGCCGCGAGGTGCTTTTGTAGGGTTTGTTTGAGCTGGGCGTTGGGCTCAGCCGGGACGGCTAGGCTCGGGTCAGCCAGGTGGGCAATCAGCTCGGCCGGAGATATGATGCGTTGGCTGGGATCTTCGCGGGCCAGATAGCTGGGTAGCCAGTAGACTTTCTCGGCCCCACTAAAGCAATCGCCGTAATCATCAATTTGGAAGTGTTGCCGCCGGTTGGTCAGCGGCTGGTAGACGACCACGACGTTTTGGCCGCTGTCGGCCGCCATCTCGAGAGCGACGCTCATGGCGCCGCGGATCTTCTCGGGGGTGTGGGCGTAATCGCTATACAGGCCGGGCCACACTTGCTCCATCCGGCGGGCCAGGCCCGGAAAGGCGTTGGCATGGGCTATCAGGGTGGCCAGCGGGGCGCCACAGGCTCGCTGGACGGCCTGGATGGCCAACCAGGCGTCGAGACGGTTATAGAAGCCTTTCAGAGTCAACTGGGCAATCGAGGGATTACCCGAGTCTTGGACGCTGAGACGGCTCTCACCGGTTCCCAGCTGCAGATAGCTGGCGTCGTCCTGCCAGACGATAGTGTATTTAGTCTGATTGATAAAATCACGAAAGGCTAGTTGGTAGTCTTCGCGCGTCGGAAAAATCTCATGGTGGTCCCAGCTGACGCCGGTAATGAGGCTGATGGCCGGTTCGTAGGCCAGAAAGTTGCGGTCAAATTCGTCGGCTTCGTAGACGAAGTATTTACTGGCCGGGTCGTATTCGCCCATGTCACCAAAACTGACCTTGGCCGGTAAGAGGTAACTCAGGGGCTGCTCGAGACGTTTGAAAAGCCAGGTCACGAGGGCGGTGGTCGTCGTTTTGCCGTGGGTGCCGGCAATGGCGATCAAGGCCAGTTTTTTATCGTGCAGAATGGTGTTTAACAGCTCATCACGCTTGCTGGTTTTGATGTGCTGCTCTCGGCAAAAAGCTAGTTCCGGGGCATTGGGATTCTCCAGGGGCAGGGCCGAGGTGTAGACGAACCAATCGATCGACTGCCGGGCGTGGCTGGCGGCGATGGCGGCGTGGGATTGCCCGATGTGAATATCGGTGACGCCGTGGGCCCGCAAGTACTGGATATATTGGGAATCTTGCTTGTCGGAGCCCGAGACGGTGTAGCCCGCCTGCCGGGCGATCTGGGCCAGCGGTCCGATACCGGCACCGCCAATACCTGAAAAGTAGATGTGCATAGCTACCAGTATTGATTATCGAGCCCTATCTAGCAAGTCAAATACCAAACGGGTACAATAGAGGAAGTAGTGACGCTTATTATGAACAAAAAGAAACTACACCACTACTGGACTCGTTGGCGCGCCGTCAAGCCGGCATATTTTTTCATCGCCGCTCTCCTGTGTAGCGGCCTGAGCGCCGTCGCCCTGCGCGACAACAACCAACACATGATCGGGCTGCGTGACGCTGTCTATACTGCCGACCAAGACAATGGCGACGTCCAGGGGGCCTTAGGCGCCCTGCAAGCCTACGTCGTGGCCCACATGAATACCAATCTGAGCGCGGGACCCCAGGCCGTCCACCCCCCCATCCAGCTAAAATATACCTATGATCGGCTGGTGGCGGCCCAAGGCGCGGCCGTCACGGCCCACAACACTCAGATTTACAATGATGCCCAGCATTACTGTGAGCAACAAAACTCGTCCGACTTCTCGGGTCGAAACCGCGTCCCCTGTATCGAGCAATACGTCCAGAGCCACGGCGGCAAGCTGACCATTGTGCCCGACGCCCTCTATAAGTTTGATTTCATAGCCCCCGTCTGGTCGCCCGATGTGGCCGGCTGGAGCCTAGTTGCCGCCGCTCTGAGCAGCCTGTTGTTCTTGATCTCACTCGGCGCCGCCGTTTTCGTCAAGCGCACTCTTAAGTCGTAGATAGACGCGGCCACCAGTCCAGCGCTGGCCGGCGCCGCTCGTCAGCCGCACTACGTGCGTTGTCCGAATTGGCCAACGCCGCCTCCCCGGCGCTCATGGCTTGGCCCATCCAGGGGTTGGGGCCCGGTCAAGCCAGCCCGACGCACTCCCGCCCAACGACAGGCCGCCGGCGGGGCTCCGGCTCCAGCTGATCGGCCAACTAAAAACGTCCCTCCGAAGAAGGACGTTTTAGCTAGGCGTTCGCTAAACTACGGTTTGGTAGTTGTCGTGCTAGATGTTGGCGTGGTGCTAGGGGCACCTTGAACATTGTTGGTGCTCGTGCCGGCAGCGCTTTGATCGCTACACTTCTGACCGCTGGGGTTCGCCTTTTGGAAGGTGGCCACAGCCTTGGCGACTTGGCCAGTGGCTTGGAGGTTCTCCCAGAAAGTAACTTGGGCGCGGTTGATGACCATTTCGTCACGTGGTGAGTGCAATTCACAACCCAGCTTGACGAGTGAAACGCTGGTGTTGGCAGCAGCGGCCGTTGTGCTCGAGCCGGCGCTTGACGTTTGCAAGTAGTAAATGTCCTCAACGACAAAGTATTTACTGTTCAAAGTGGTGATCTTACCGAAGTAGACCTGACCAGTGTTTAAGAAGACAGCTTGTAATTTGCTGCTATCGACGTATTTTTGCTCATCGTTATTACCACCAGAGCGGACGACGACGAGCGTGACTGCGACTAATAAAATAGCGACTAAAGCGACTGCGGCGACCTTGGCGATGCGGGCCAATTTACTGCGATCTGATTTGTTGTATTTACCGGCACCATTACCGCCAACTGATGATGTTGGTCGTGCCACTGGTGCTGCGGGTTGCGATTGTGTACTACGGTTTGAAAAATCCATGCCTTTACTTACTCCACCTCTTTATACTTTTTATGGTTACCGCCTCAGTGTAGTACAGCTCCCACGCTTGCGCAATATCAAAAGCAAAAACGGTTTGGCCATTGGGGCCTAAATCTGTGGGAAACTGTGAGCCCGCTGACGGCCCTTCGACGCCTCAATTATTACGACAGGGGTTGACAAATAAAAACAGGCAAGTGTATCTTAGGGGTACGTTACTAATGAATAAGAGAGGGAGAGCTAAAATGGCTTACAAGCACACTAACTCGAAAAGCGTCACGTACTACTTGAATTCTAAGGAAGTTACGCTCCGTGGCGGCAAGCTACAGCGCATCTACTACTTTAGTAAGGACGAACGTCCCGAAGCAACCGATTTGCCCGCTGGCTACGAAGTTAATGAAAACCCCCGCAACGGTTTCTTGACGATCAAGCGAACCGTAAAAGCCTAGGAATAGTCCACTTTTTAGGTAAGCAATACCCGGCCTGTCCCCCCAATGGATAGGTCGGGTATTTTAAAATAAACTAAATTATAAGCGGACAGTTGGTAAAGTGAGGCGTATGGCGAAATCAATTTTAACGGTCTCAAATCTTAAAAAAAAATACGGCGCACAAGTGGCCGTCGCGGGCATCTCTTTTCGCGTCCAGCCGGGTGAAATATTCGGCATTTTAGGGCCCAACGGAGCCGGCAAAACGACGACGCTGGAGATGATTGAAACCCTCCGCCCGATTGACAGCGGGACGATTATTATCGACGGCCTGAACGTTGCCGAGCAACCCGACGCCGTCAAACGCATCATCGGCGTCCAACCCCAGACCGCCTCGTTTCAAGACAAGCAAAAATTATCAGAGATTATCGAAATGTTTGCCGCCGCCTACGGCGAGACCGTCAACGTCAAAGAATTCTTGGATGATGTCAATTTGGGGGAGAAGGCCAACAGTTTTGCCGAGCAACTGAGCGGCGGCCAGCGCCAGCGTCTCAGTATCGCGGCCGCCCTGGTGCACAACCCCAAAGTATTTTTCCTCGACGAGCCGACGACCGGTCTCGATCCGCAGGCCCGTCGCAATCTGTGGAAACTCATCCGGCAGGTGCGCGACCGCGGCGTCACTGTAATTATGACGACCCATTATCTCGACGAGGCTGAACTCCTGTGCGACCGCGTGGCGATTATGGACCGCGGCAAAATTATTGCCCTCGACACGCCCCATAACTTAGTGCGGCAGCTGCTGAAGCGCGGCTTCACAAAAGAACAAAAAGTCGAGCAAGCCAACCTCGACGACGTTTTCATCGACTTAACCGGCAAAGCCCTGGAAGGTTAACGCATGCCACCACTATCTATTAAACAGCAACTCAAAACCGTCCTGGTGCTGACCAAACTCAACACTCGCCGTTTCTTTCGCGATCGCTTGGCCCAATTCTTTGCCATCTTGTTCCCGCTAATTTTTCTGTTTGTCTTTGGCGGCCTGAGCAGTTCCAACGGCAATAACGTCTCCTTCCGGGTCGCAGTTATCAACCAATCGTCGAGCCCCTTCGCGACCAAGTTTAGCGCTCAGTTACGCGCTGGAAAGGTCTTTAAAGTTGACCCCGCTGTGCATACCATGACGGCCGCCGAGGATAAGCTGAGCCGTAGCCAGATCGACGGCATCATCGTGTTGCCGAGTAGCTTTGGCGCCGTCGTGCCGGGTCAGTCCTATCCGTCCGGCCAAGCCCAATTAATCTATTCGCAGAGTAGCAGTGGCACCGGTCAGACCCTCAGTTCGGTTCTGGAAGAGACGTTTAAGTCGCTCAACGCCCAGTTCGTGCCGGCCGCTGAGCCGTTTCGGGTGACGGCCAAACAGCTCAATAAAAAAAGCCTGTCGGCCTTTGACTATACCTTTGCCGGCTTACTCGGCTTCTCGATTATTGGTCTCGGCGTCTTTGGTCCGGTCAACGTTTTCCCCGAGCTCAAAAAACAGGGCATTTTGCGCCGCCTGCACACCACCCCCCTCAAAGTCTGGCAATACTTTATGGCGACCATGTTTAGTCAAGCGGCTACTGGCATAATCTCGATTGGCATCCAATTTATCGTCGCCATTTTGGTCTTTCACCTGCGGGTGGCGGGCAATTACCTGGAGATATTCCTCTTTACCATCCTCAGTATTTTCATGATCCTCGGTATTGGCCTGGCGATTGGCGGTTGGGCCAAAAATGAGCGTCAAGCCGCTCCGCTCAGTAACATAGTGGTCTTTCCCATGCTGTTTTTGTCAGGCACGTTCTTTCCGCGCTTCTTAATGCCGCACTGGTTACAGGGCTTAACCACCTTCCTGCCGCTGACCCCGGTCATCGATGGACTGCGCCTGCTGATCACCGAAGGCAAGCACCTCGTTGATCTCGGCCCCCAGCTGGGACTTATCGCCTTGTGGTTCATCGTCATCTACGCCATCGCTTTCCGCGTTTTCAAGTGGGAATAAACCCAACTACATACTATTGTAAAAATAGTACAAAAGTGGTACAATAAAAATATGAATGAATCGGAAAAGCTCGATAACTTAGTTGATACCCGCCAGCTATCCTATAGTGAAGCCGCCGCCGAACTCGGTGTCTCGCTGACGCCGTTGGCGAACATGACGGCCGAGCGCACCGCGGCCCGCGCCGCCGACCACGCCCGCTATGCTGATGAATTTCAGTTGACTGGCTCAATCGAGCGCAATGCTAAACAAGAACAGATATATCGGGCCGGCATGGCCGCAGTCCGGGCCGCCATCGCCGCTGCCCATCCCGAGCGGTCCTAAATTATGGGTGGTCCCAAGTCAGCCGAGCCCTATCCCGGTGCCCAACCTTTCGAAGGTTTGGAAGTGCCTCGGGCGGTCTTTGCCCCCGAGCGCCGGCGAGCCTTTGGCAGCGTGCCGCGACTCCTGGGGGTTAACCTCGAGCTAAGCTTACAAGTAAACCGGGCCGACAAAGCCCACGCTACTACCGAGAATTTGCAGAGTGCCTTGTACGGCCGGGTCGATCAAGCGGTTAATGGTCTGGTATTGAATCCCGCGGAGTATTCGGTAATTCTGATAAATGCGTCTAGCTTTGAAGACAGACTGGGCGCCCGCGCCGAGGCGGCCCACGCCCACTCTAATCCGATTCGCCGCGCCGAAGCTAAAATTGATGCCCCGCTGCACGCCTATCGCGACCCCGGCGGCTTGCTCGCCAAGCACATTGGGCAAGTCGCCAGCCTAACGGCTGAAACGGACAAACTGGCCGAGCTCGCCGCCTACATCCACGTGCCGGGCTATGCTCAAACCACCGAGTCTAATCTGCGCCTGCTGGCGACCTATGCCTGGGAGCATAGTTTTGATAATCTGTTACGAGTCGCGGCCAATCGACAGGACTGGACGCTACGCGAGCGGCACGGTGCGGCTGAGTCCATGGCGGCGCGTCTCGCCAGCGGCCCGCAAACTCAACGGGTCGGCTATTGGGGCGAGCTCACCGGCTTGGCTCTAAACTACGCCAACCGGAAGCGGGCCTTGTTTACGCAACGCCAGCACCTAATTGAAACCCGCATAAAGCTTATTAGTCAGCAGAGAGATGTCTTTGATTCCACCCACGGCATTACCAGAATTACCTAAGCCATTTTTTGTTTTGGCGCCGATGGACGACGTTACCGACACGGTGTTCCGTCAGATAGTGGCCGGCTGTGCGCCGCCCGACCTTTTCTTTACGGAATTTGTGAACGTCGATGGTCTGCAAAGTCCCGGCCGCCCAAAATTGCTCAAGCGCCTGCAGTTTACCTCCACCGAGCAACCACTCATCGCCCAGATTTGGGGCAAAAACCCCGATAATTTTTATAAAACCGCCGCTGAGCTGGTGACCATGGGCTTTGCCGGCATCGATATTAACATGGGTTGTCCCGATAAAACCGTCGTCAAGAACGGCACGGGCGCGGCCCTCATCAATAATCGGACGCTGGCTCTGGAAATTATCAAAGCCACCCAGGCTGGTGCCGCCGGTCAGCTGCCCGTCAGCGTCAAAACCCGCCTCGGCTTTAACGAGGTTGATTATTCCTGGCACCAGCTGTTACTTGAGCAAAACCTGGCGATGTTGTCGGTCCACGGCCGCACCCGCACTCAGATGAGCAAAGTGCCGGCCGATTGGGCAGCCATTGGCCATATTCGCGGCCTGCGCGACCACATTGCCCCGCAGACACTGATTGTCGGCAACGGCGACGTCCTGAGTCGCGCCCAAGGTCTGGAATTGGCCGCCAAGCACCAGTTGGACGGCATTATGGTGGGCCGGGGTATGTTCCACGATCCATTCCTATTTGCCCCAACCAGTCCGTGGCCTGACTATGCGCCGCCGGAGCGTCTCGAACTTTACCGCCGACACATCGAGTTGTTTGCTGGCACCTGGCACGACGGCGAGCGGGCTATTAACACCCTCAACAAGTTCTGCAAAGTCTATATCAACGGTTTTGACGGTGCCAAGGAGCTGCGCGAGGTACTGATGGCCGCCACCAGCAGCGCCGAGCTGCTGGCCCTCCTTTCGGCCCAGTCAGCGCCAACTGCTTAAGTAACCAGTTGCCGCCCGCCCCAAAAACCCTTATGCTTCGTAGATGATAATATTTATGCTAATTATAGTGGTGATAGTCGCCACGGCCGGCTATGGATTTTACCGCACCTATCAGCGCAAACAGGCTATGGAGGCCTTCGCCGTAGCCCGTGGTTGGCCGGCGCTCGCTGCCAACGATCTGACCCTATCAG
>JBDTSH010000010.1:0-8593 GCA_039931245.1 Candidatus Saccharimonadota bacterium | reverse complement strand
CCGCCGGATGTTGATGACGACTCCAGCCAACCCGAACCGGGAACCGGTGGCGTCATTATGCCACCCCCCCCACCTCGCCGCCCGACAACCGGCGGGTCCGTCAATGGGGAAGCGCAGCCCCCAATCGACGACTTCAATACATCACGGTCTATTAGCCCGAACGTAATCTCAGTAGAGGACGCCAATCGTCATGAGCGACGGGCGCAGCAGCGTGGTTTACTCGTCGGCGGAATAGTGGGCTACTTGATCGGTCGTCGCCGGGGCCGAATCAAAACGGAGAAGCGATTATTACCAGTCCAAAAGAAGCTCGAACAAGAAGTCTTGCGCTTGCAGTCGACACTGCTGGAACGCGAGGGTCGCATTCGTCAGGCAGCAGCCGAGCGGCGGCGGGTCGCCCTCAGCCCCGCGAGCGAGCGGCTTATCAGCGCGACGGCAGAGCACATAAGCGTCAGGTCGCCAGCCCCCCGGCCATCATCCGAGAGAATCGGCCACGTCCTGATGGTCGGCGAAGGCTTCCGTCCCGCCAGTGAAGCGGTCGCGGCGAATCGCCCGTCCGCCGGGATTCCCCTGGCCGAGCGCCCCATCAGCTCGCAACCGGTTATTGAAAAACTCACCATTGAGAAACAAGTAACTACGATGCCACGGGCTGAACTGTTAGCGGTCAGCGAGAAAGTGGTTATCGAGGGCACGACTTTACGACAAATCTACGAAACGCACTTGATCGGTGAGCGGGGACTGCGCCGATTGGTCGCCGAGCACCTCGGTGGCGGTGATATTCAGCGCGCCCTTCGACGGGAACTCGTCGAACGGGAGATAGATTACGAGCGGGACCCAGTGCTGCGCGACCGGGCTCGAGCTAGCCTGACGGGCGGCGGCAAAGGCGCCCTGAATTCTCTCGTGCAACAGGCCGGAGCGGTCGCAGTGCTCGAAGAGCAAGTGATAGCCCTGGAACAGACGGCCGCCCGTAACTTAGCCCGTCAGAAACTGCCCAAGCGAACCTCTACACACCAGGTGGCCGACGTCGCCCTAGTCAGCGCGATTACTATCTTACTGGCAATTATTATCGTCCTGCTCACTCGCGGCCAATAACAGGTATAATGCAACTATGCAGAAAATAATTCTCTACTATAAATTTACCCCGATTAGCGACCCGGTAGCCGTCCGGTTATGGCAGCGAACTCTCTGCGTATCTCTGAACCTGAAAGGCCGTATCCTGGTGTCGAGGCACGGCATCAATGGGACCTTGGGCGGTGAATTATCCGACTTAAAAACGTATATCAAAGAAACTAAGCAGCACGCCGCTTTTAAAGACACGACGTTTAAGTGGAGCGCTGGTGGGCGCGACGATTTTCCAAAACTAACCGTTAAAGTACGGGATGAGATCGTGACATTTGGTGCCCCCGATGAGATTAAAGTTGACGCCGATGGTGTTATCGGCGGCGGAACACGTCTCGGGCCGGAGCAGCTTCATCAATTGGTCGCCGACCGCGGAGATGATGTCATCTTTTTTGATGGTCGCAATGCCTACGAAGCAGCCGTCGGTAAGTTCAAAGGGGCAATTGTGCCGGCAGTCGACCATACCAGGGATTTCGCTAAAGAGCTGGACGATCCGAAATACGACGAATTCAAAGACAAGCCAATCGTGACCTACTGTACCGGTGGGGTTCGCTGTGAAGTCCTGAGCCTGCTCATGAAAAATCGCGGTTTTAGCGAAGTGTATCAGCTCGACGGGGGGATCGCCAAGTACGGCGAAGCTTACGGCGACGATGGTTTCTGGGAGGGTTCTCTCTACGTCTTCGATGGTCGAATGGGCCAAAAATTCAGCGACAATGCCAAAGACATCGGCACATGCGTGCACTGCGATTCGGTCACCAGCAACTACGAAAACTGTGCCACCAAGACCTGCAATCGCCTGATGCTGGTCTGTGGAAACTGTGCCGAAAGGAGGTTTTGTGAGGTTTGCACCCAGGCCAATCTTGTAAAGATATAAGACTTAACGTGTTGTTAGATCTTTACAAATATGATATTATATATTTATGGAAGTTCCCTTAAATGAATCACCAGTTACGCCTCCTCTTGAGACTACTGACGGGCAGGTTAGCGAAGCGTTGGCGAGCCGAGTTCTCGATCTGGCTGAACAAATTTCACAGGCCGCGAAAGTCGCCCGAGAATTACCCAATTTAGCTGAAGGTGAGCACGCCGTTGGGCTGGCCAGCGATGTTCTCGATCTGGCTGAACAAATTTCACAGGCCGCGCGGGAGGAATTAGGTGAGGTACCCTCCGCCATTGCACCGCGTCTCGGTCGTCTTACCAAAGTAACTCGTGAACAAATCCTCTACGAAAGAAATAATAAGAATAGATCATTGAGCCTTTATGCTTCACGGCGAGTCCTCACCGATAGTAACCTCATTGATCCGATTATTGCCGGGCGACTAGAGCTAAAACCAAAACTAATACCCAAAACTAAACCTTAGTTGTATTAAACTTTACAGAAACAATAGGATGACACTCGACAAGTGGCCGCCAAGAGTGCTCAGCTGCTTCACGTCCTCAAAGGGATAGCGGCCTTATAAAATGCCGAGGGACAGCTTTTAGTCGGTCAGACGAGGGCGCGGGAGCCGTGGCCCTGGCGTATATAAAGCCATTCGGCATCTCGACGAACTACCATTCGAGCCATCTAGTAGTCACTAATTCAAAATATGACATCTGTTAAAACAAACATCTAATTGACATAAGCACAAAGGTATTGACAAATACCTTTGTTTATACTATACTTCACCACAATCGAACAGTTGCTGCAAGGGCAAGCTGTATGATCAACGGGCTAGAATGGAGGGTTCGCGCCGGGTGATCATGCAACTTATTTGAATGTATTTCAAATTCGACTGCATGATGGACAACTGAACATTCACGCTGCCGTGGTGGCCGCAACATAGTGCTCAGCTGTCTTATACGTAACATAATGCAAACAGCATCGACTGGTTGCGCTGTGCCTATTGGGCACAAGGAGTGGGCTATGGAAATAGCAAGTACAGAACAACCTACAAATTATCCGATTCTCCACGAACAATCTTTCGCGGCTGATGCTGAGCGCGGCTCAATCTCTACAAAATTAGCCCTGACATTGGGCACATTAGTAACTGCAGCCGTCGTGGGCGGATCACTGGGAGCCGGCGAATTCTCTCTCCAGCACCCTCTGATCAAAACTGAAGTTGCCGTTTCGGCCGGCAAAGGAATGCTGACTTCAGTCCGCCCGCTCGCTGAAGCTTGTTATGGAGTCTACCAAAACGACGTGACGGATGCTTCGGCAGTATTTGAAAAGAAAGTTACGTTACCACTGCTCGGCACGATCGGCACCACCTATAAAGCAAGCTCAACTTTCAACGGAAACATTACGAGTAAAGTTTGTAACGACAACACGGAAGTGAGCCTTCACTACGATAAAGCAACTGGTAGGTTTCAGTTGACGGTACCGGGCAGTGCCTTTCACACCGAGGTCTCTCGGACTAACCCAACCGTCAACGCCTTTACCCACGATAACGGTGCATTAATGATGATTCAAAGAAACTTTGAGAATGAGATCAATGTCTTGCCAAAACTACATGCCAATAAAAGTGACAACTTGCTGGGGACGCTTGACGGTTATGCCGAATTGGCGGCTGATCAAACATCGGCCGAAGCCTGTGGCCCCAAAGCCTGGCCCTACCTCGAACCACTCTACAAAGAGGGTTTAAAGCAACAACTAGTCGACGAAGCAGCTCGCTGGGATCCAAACCTCAAGCTGACAAAGGAAAAGATTGACGTTGATGTGACGGGTGAGTTTCATCCTACGACCCAATATGAAAAGCTACTGGCGGACATTAAACCCCAAGCTGAAAAACACGGAGTTTCTTTTGCCTTGCCCGATCCCAACAAACTAGTTTGTACGGTCAGTCCAGATTTGCAAAAGGATCTTCAGTCTGCGGGAGCGACGAAATGAGTGGGCGCGACTACGAACGCCAGCCGTTAGCCGATGACATATTCGGTAGTCCTGCGCTTATGCCGGAAGTTGGCTACATCGAAGCGACTCCAGCAAGCGAGCCGGTTGTTCCGTACCCTCAGTACGCACCGGCTAACAACCAACCATTAGATGGTGGTGAGCCCAAGTTATTCGCAACGTTAGCTGGACATGCCGATAAGCCGATCTATGTATATCCTGATGGTCGTAAGGTAGTACGTGTACCTCGTTCAGCTCCCGTGAATGATGCGCCTAGAGCTGTAGTCGAGACGTCTCACCCCACACCGCTAGCACCACTCAATTCCCTAAGTCTTAATTTGAGACTGGGCGAAGATGGTGGTCTTTCCGGCGAGTTCGACGTTAAGGGTCAGTTTATGCATTTTCTGGGAGGCTCGGCTGGAGCAACCGCAACCAACAATAAGTCAATTGCGCCGGGCTGTCAGCTAGAAAGTAGCACCGTTCCGACCCAACACACGCCGGAGCGCGTCGTAGCCCCAATGCCCTTACGCTCAATTGAGGCGCCCCATAGCGAATATGATAATGACGGGTCTAGCCATGAAACGGCAACCATTGCCAGCCACGGCCTTAAAAAAGTTATCAAGGCAGTCCTTCGGCCAAGGTTGACCGGTGCTGTTTTGGCTCTATCCGTTGCTGTTGCCGGGGGAACGTACCGCCTCGAAAGCGGTGAATTACCTATTCACGGTAACCCCATAACGGTTATTCAGGCTGATTATAATCAAGTTATTCATCATCCGCTACAAACCATCGCGGCTAAAATCGGGAAGTTATAGGAATAGCGTGATGTTTGAAGCATATAAAGACGAACTACATCCCTGGGCTCAAACACCAGTTCCCACGTTGGCACCAAGTGCGCGATCGGCCAGTCCGACTCGCCCATTGCAACCTCGCCAGGCTCATCCGAGCATGGAAACTGACTATGAAGAAATTCCAATCGAAGAATTTGGGGCCTATCTTGCGGCGCGCGATCAGCGTGCCGCCGAGCAGCCAGCGCCAATCGCGCTTTCCCGCGCCGCGGAAGCATCCAGCGCCGCGCTGGCCGATGTCGACTTGAACGGTTTCTTGGGCTTAATTGGTACCTTTTTGAGTACAAATGGCCCGGCATCGACCGCTCATCCGGAAGACGTTCCAGATTCGATCCAACCGTACTCCGCTGACGATGTCGCATTGCAGTTTGTGGCCAAACGTCGCCTCACCATTAACCCTTTCAGGCGAATGAATAGCAAAACAATGGACCTAATCGGCCACCGCCCCTCTCGTCGTAAATTCGCGGCCATTGGTGGCCTGGCCTGCCTTGCGGCTTTGGCCGTCAATGTCCAGTCGCACCGTGACCCGACCGAACTCAGCCGAGTACAGCTGGCCGCACCCGCTAGTCTTATGAATCAAGGTGCGGTTATAGCGTCGATGGACCTGCAGAGTCGGGCGACAGTGCGCATACCCGTCGCTGGTTTTTCAAAACCGTTACTATTTAAGGAAAAAGGCCAGGCCGTCGAACCAGCCGCAACCCTGAACGATACGATCAGCATTACGCTGGCGCCCCGCCTCGATAAAAAAGGTAATGCGCTGCCAATCGCTGTCGTTCGCCAAGCCAATACATTTGAGGTTAACCGGTCAAATATAGAAGTTATCGCCAACTTTGACAACTTTTTAGGCCTCAACATTGATTGCATAAAAGATGCGACGACAGTCCCGCGCTATTGTGTGGCTGGTTCGCCCGTCAAACTGCAAGCGAGCGGTAATTTCAAGGCTGCCACTGCCAACAAATTAAACGACTTGCTGACGACGAAAGGTAAAAATTTCGATACGTACTACCGGGGGGTCAAGGCCCAAATAGCCGTCGCTGGCCTAGCCAAAGCTGAGCAAGGCGCCTGCGGCAACGAAATCTTTGGTCTGGCTGACCAGGTGATTACATCCCTTTTGCAAAAGCAATCGGCGAGCGCGAAGATACAATTTGCCCCCACCAGCCATTACCCATCAATCAGCCAAGACTACGCCGTCAGCTTTACTGGGTTGGTTGCAAATAATGAATTTTCCATTGAGAGAGGCGATAGCCCGAACGCTATTCCCGATTCACTACAAGTCGCCTGCAAAGTTACCCCATCAATTATTAAAGGAGCAAAGAAATGAACGAATTACACGAACTAAACTCAACCCAGGATTCACAAGAAACAGTACTGAGCATGCTGCCCTATGACCACGCCTTCCTTGAAGCAGAACTAGGACTATCGAAAGTTTTTGTCACAAATTACGGGCTGGACTGTGAAGACAGTTTAGCCGGCGAAAGAGAACGTCTCATCTGTGTCGAAGAAGTGACCGGCGGGGCAGTACGCCATAGTTTAGATCTTCAAGAGAAGCAACGCGGTATTTATACCGAACTAGCCGATGCCGACGACTGCTACATAGCTCTCCTTGATACTAAACAAGCAACCGAAGCGGAAGAAAGTGAAAAGCTGGTCCAGCTCGCGTTTGAACAAAAAGAACAAACCGAACTCAATCAAAAAGCCGCAGAGTTACGGGCTGAATTAGCTAACTACGCTACCAACTCACCCGGGTACCACAAAAGTCTGCATGAAAAAAATAGTCTGCTTGGTCAAAAGTTTGTTACTTCCGGCGCCACAATCAGTCAACTCCAAGCGGAGATAGACGGCATCCGGAGCGATGAACTACCTGCCCTGGAAGCAAGAATCGCCAAGGAATTAGAGCACATCATGCAGCTATACACATCCGTTTTGTCAATTACTGAGCAGATCGGGAGTTTACCGGCGCCAGCCGATGATCCCAAAAACCAGCTCTTATATCGAAACGGTGGCGGCGCCAAGCCCACTCCACGAGCTACTATTACTTCTCACGCGACAGCTATGACCGAACACGAACAATCGTCAACAGAAGCATCACAAAATGGTATTTCAACATCACGTCATCGCCAACTTGGGGTCGCCGCCGTCCAGTCAGTCGTTGAAGAGGGTGGGTTCCTGAAGCGCATTAGGATTAACTTTAGTCCGTTCAAGGATGCTAGCGTTACCACCCAGGCTCTATGATGGAACAGAGACTAGTTGCCCCACCAGCTGAACACGATGACCAGTTATTGCACGTGGCTGCTCAAATAGCAGACATCACGCACGAGTATTCCCTGGGCGTCTGTGAAGTTCTGGCTGATCACAGCGTGGATGATTTGATACTCATCGCTAATGATCCCTACACCCCCGGTGGTGCCTTCGAGGCCATAAGCGGGAACGGTTTGAATTTTATGAAGCTCCTCGTGCCGCGCTTCAGAATGCTCTACCCTAATACTGATGAATATCGCATTACCGCCGATGCCGCGAAGGCAGTCGAAACGGCTGGGCAAGTCGTCGTGGCCGCTAAAATATTTGAAAAAGTTGCCGCCGAAATCGACGGTCCGACTGGCTTGTCTGATGCCACATGTAGTAATCTCGCGCTTTATAATCCTCACAACCAAGAGGTAGTTATCGATATGACGCAGCAGATCTATAATAAATACATCGCCGATCACAAGGCCGGCCAACCCGAGCGAATACTTCGACACACCGGTGAAGCTTTCGGCCATATTGGGGGAGATTCGTCGTTGACAGTTATTGAGCCAGACGGCAGCGCGAAAGTCATCAGCCTCGACGAGTATAAAGTATCAATAGTCATGAATCATCGCAGCGAACTGAGGGCTGATAAACACCGCAGTGACATGAGGAAAAAGTTAGGCATGCGGTCCGACCCCGACTTGATCGCTAGTTTGCAAGCGGTGGAAGAAATCCCAGTTCACGCCTGGCAGCAACAATTTGAAGATACCATTGTCCCTACACGAGTTGGCCAATCACTTATAAAAGTCGGGCATGGAGCTAAAGCCGCTTCAACTCACGCGGTCCGAGCGGCCCACGTGACTTCCAGGCACGTTGCGGTTAATCACAAGAAAGTTGTTTCGACGGCAGCCTTAGTCGGAGTCGCCGGAACATTTGGGCTTAGTGTCATAGAACCCGCCCGCGCTCAGGCCGCGACCAACGCTAATGTTGCCACCAGCCTGTACACGGCTGATCAAGCCAGTACCTTCCCCAAATTGGTCGGCGGTGAAGTCGACGGCGGCCTCGTGGTCTCAGCCAGCCCACTCGCCCAACTTACGCCAATAAACCAGTCAGCTCAAGAAGTAAGTAAAGCGGGAGTAATTATCACGGCCGACGCTTCACTGGTGCTGCCGGCCAACCCCCAACCGGTGCACAGTATTCTGTCCATCAAGAGCGAAACCGTTCAAACCGCGGTTATGAATGCCGCCGCCAACGGTCACATTGCGGCCGGCGCACTGGCTCTGGCGAATACCTATAGCCCGAAACACTCCGAAATCCCCGCTGCGACGCCAGTGAACGCGACAATTGAAAATATCAATACTACACTGGCCAACGCGCCGGCTGTTCCCCAAGAGATTGTCGGAGTAGTGCGAAACATGTTGATCGTCTCAGCCACGGCCCTCACTGATCCAAGCGTCCTCAACACTATTAGCGCCGACGAGTGGAATGTAATTAAGGGTGGTCAAGATAGCGCTGCCACTCAGAGCGCGATCAGTCAGCTGACCGA
>JBDTSH010000009.1:0-10977 GCA_039931245.1 Candidatus Saccharimonadota bacterium | reverse complement strand
CAGTTTGCCACGGGCAATGGCCCGCGCGGCGATGCAAGCTACCATCACGAGCACATAACCCCCCGCATACCCTGCCGCACCCCAGTGAATAGCGAGCCCACCGCCCCCAATAGCCAGCGGGGCAATCAGCAGGCAGCCAACAACGATCCAGCGAACGACCGCTTCGCGGGTCGCGAGCGATACGCCGGCGTTCCATAACAAGGCCACCGCCACCGCCACACTGAAGCGCACGCTGCCGATACCATAGCCAAAGAACGTATAGGCCAGCGGCACGAGCACGATAACACTCGAACACAGCAGCCAATTAAAATCATCGGCCAGAAAACGGAGACCGACAAAGCTCAACATCAGCACACCGGTGACTTCGCCTAACGTGCCGAAACTCACCAGCGCCGCCGGGACCAGCAGCAAGGCTGTACTGAGTATGTAGAGCCCGGCCGCCGGGCGGTAGTACTGCTTCCACTGGGTCAGGCGGCTCGAGGCGACGACCAAACCGTAGAGAAGGCTGACGCTCAGCGCGCTGGTCCAGATTTGCGTCCAGCTGCCCAGACTGTCGTGCCGGGCGTATTGGCCAATCACAAACGGCAAAGCCGCCACCAGCAAACCCGCCACTTCGAGCGCCTGTTCACTCTGCAGCTTCAACCAGACAATGCTCGCCAGAACAGTGGCGACAGCGAGCGCCGCCACGACGGCCCACGGACGGCTCAGGCTGAGCAGCAGTGCCATCAGACTGGCAGCCCCGGCAATCTCAATCAGATAATAGTTTTTGAGTGTTTCACGGCTGGCGCGCGTCATCGCCACCGCGTAGAGCGCAGTGATGAGACTCAAGGCCAGGCCGGTCGCCACCAGTGTTTTTTGGGTCGCATAGACGACACTAACGACCGCAGCGATATAGGAGACCTGAGCAGCAATATAATAGGTCGTCCGATAGACAGATTGGGAAGAAGCGAGGAAGGTATAGTAGATCCCCGATAAGAAGAGGCTAAGGGCGAGCTGAGTGCTGCCAAACTTCGGAAACAATACCATCGAGCCAAGCACACTCAGTGGAATCAACAATTGGGCGCTGGCCGCGCTGGCCGCGGCCAGCTCAGGTGACTGGCCGCGCCGGCGGCTGCTGAACGCCAACAGCAGGGCGGCCCCGATGAGCCCCCAGCTGTAGCTGTACGTTGGCAAATTGATCGTCAGCACGGCCGACTCGATGGACGAGACAAAACTACCAATCAATAAGTAGGCGATAAAACCCTGCTTGACCTTACTGTAGGCGTGGACGTATAAAGTGATACACGCCAACGAAGTCAGCAGCCAGATTTGTCCGCCATTAGTCTGGCCAGACACCAAGTTGTACCATGCGACGCCCGTCAGCGGCGCGACAATCATACCGGTACCAACAAAACTAATGCCCGCCTGAGCTAACTTCCGATTAGTGGCGTAGAGCCATAATCCACCGCCGTAGAGCAGTCCGGCAGTCACGCCGACAATGACGGTGCGGGCCAGTCCACCGAGCCCGCCTATCGCCACGAATAGACCGACCGAGGCGACCAACAAAAATGCCCCAAAATAGAGGAGCAGGATTGTGTTGTCGAGGGGCTTAGTGAGCTTGGATGGCGGTACCGCTGCCAAGGCCATCGCCGGAGGGGCGGCCCCAGCCAGACTAGTGCTGAGCAATGATAATTCGACGTCAACCGGGGACAACGGTTGCGGTCCGTGGCCAAAGCCAGCTGCCGATTTCCCGGCCAATAGCGTTTCGAGCAAGCGTTTTTCAGCTTCCCCGCGCACGACACTTCGGAACGAAGCCAAGTAGGTCTGCCACAGCCGGTCGCGCTCCGCGTTGAGCTGATCTGATGCGGCACTAGATCGAGTGGTAGATTTGTGTCTCGTTAAGAGAAATAGTATGAGCAACGGCAACCAGAGCAGAGAAACTAGAGCCATAAAAACTGTTAGTATCATATTTTTGTCTACTCTCGCTTAATTTAGATTCATCGTAATACCAATGGATGGAAAAGTCTAGCCGCCGCGGGAACAACTAAACGAACCGCGCCGTTAGATAAAACGCGTCACCAAGAAAATACTGAGCGCGCCGCTGACCGTCAAACCGATTGTCCGATAGCTGGAGTGTTGGCTGTGCGCCTCGGGGAGAATCTCGCTGGCACCGATATAGAGAAGAAAGCCGGCGAAAAAACCTAGATAAAGTACCAAGCCGGCGTCGGACAGCTGGAAAACCAGGGTTGAGGCTGCCCCTACAATGGGAGCAATGGCGTCGATGATCAAAAATTTGAGGGCCTGTTTCGACTTATTCTGATTCAACAGCATCAGGTTCACCGTGTTGAGACCGTCAGTAAAGTCATGGGCGATCACGGCGATCGCCACGGCGACGCCGACGCTTGTTCCCGCCTGAAAGCCCAATCCAATCCCCACCCCGTCTAAGAAACTATGCCCGATCAAAGCAATGGCGCTAGCCACGCCAACCTGAGGGTGATGATGGAGCGTGTACTCCTCTTCTTGGGAGTGGTGAATCAACAGGCTTTTTTCAATAATATGAAACAGCAGAAAGCCGGCCACGAGGGCAATCATCGGACCTGTCGAGCTCAAGTGCGCGGCCGTCAGGACGTTGAATATCTCGGGCAGCAGGTCGAACGCCACAACCCCTAACAGGACGCCGGCTGTAAAGCCCAAAATACGGTGCAAGTTATCTTTGTTATTACGGAGCGCGAATAGTCCCCCGAGCATCGTGGAAAAGAAAGTTAAGGCCGAAAGCATCACTGGTTGCATAGGCGCATCATAGTCGAATCGTCGGATAAATTGCAAATTTGTCGCAATTAATGCTACATTTGCAACATGACCGTGAAAAACCCAACGCTCGAGCGTCACCTCCAAGCTCATCACTTGCACGTGACAAAGGTACGTCAGCTTGTCTATCAGGTTCTCCAAGACCACGAACCGCAGACCATGCAGCAACTTGTGGGGCACTGTCAAAACCGCATTGACCGGGCCAGTGTCTACCGGACCGTCCGACTATTTGAGCACTTAGCTATCATCCAACGCTTGCAAATCGGCTGGAAATATAAGCTCGAACTGAGCAACGCCTTTCAAGACCACCACCATCATTTGACTTGCCTCCAGTGCGGTCGCGTCACTCCCCTGCCCGAAGACCACTTGCTGGAAACACAGCTGACGCGGCTGGCGCGCTACCACGACTTTGACGCCCGCGATCATCAACTAGAAATCCGCGGCCTCTGTTCGAACTGTCGCTAATAAAAAATCCGGGAGAAATATTCCCGGATCGGGGAAGCATCACACTTCCTACCAATTAGAATATGCTTGTTAGTCTGAAATTTCAATGGCTTGGCTCACAGTGGGCGTGAAGCGGCCGATCCTCATCTGGTCCTTGGCAAATTCTACATCAAGCGGGACCGAACCTGGCCTCCGTCGGCCCCCGTTCAGGTCGTTCAAGGGGACCTAAGAATATCTCGCAGCCGGCTGTGCCCCGATTTATTAGTGGTCGCGCGGAGAGCGGCGACGATGCGATCGACCAAAAACTGACTAGCCTTCGGGGAGATGACATGGCGCTCCCGAATCGTATGCACGGTGATGTTCGTGGCCGTCGTTCCGAATATCCGGGCCACTTTTCCCCGCAGTACCAACATATCGCGCGAACCGTAAATCACATCCATTGGTATGTCGAGGGTTCGAATATCAGCCGCCGCTGTCTGCTCCATAATGGTATGTTGCAGGCTCTTGATAAACGGTTGCCAGGTGTCGGCGTTAATTTCCGCCCCCACCACCCGCCGAGCCAGACGCTCGACCAGTCCGGCGGTGTCGGGATTAAAAGTAGGGTTAAGCTGCGTAATTTGCTCGAACAGCTTAAAATATAGGTCCAAGCGCAACCGGTAAGTGCGCCTGTCGGGCAAACCGTCGTACAGCGGAATTTCATAGAGAATGAGCTGCTTCACCAGATCAGGGCGGCGATGGGCCACCCGCACTGCCACCAAACACCCCATCGAATGACCAACGAGCACCATCGGTGTCGGGGAATGAAGAGCGAGCAGGCTATGAATCACACTGCTGGCATGATCGTCGACCGTATAGTCAGACCACCCCGGTTTCGGCGACGCCCCAAACCCCAGCAGATCATAGGCCACCACCCGGCAGTTCCCGAGACGGCTTAAAGCCGCCACGACCGGCCGCCAGACGCCGCCCGAACGACCGATACCATGCAATAGGACAACCGTTTGGCCAGTCCCACTATCGGCGGTCGTGGCCAGCTGATATGGTTGGCGCAGCCAATGATGCCAGATAGGGTCAATTAAGTTCATGCCAATCAGCTGGGAGCCGAAGCCGCTTTGTGAGCCGACTGGCTGCGGATAACTTCGCGGGACGCAATATAGGAGGCGCCGATAACCCCCAGCCCGACTACCCCCGTGACGGCGTCGGGTATTTCAAAGAACACGCTCGATAATAATGCCACCGCCAGCACAAGGATGGCGTAGTGGGCCCCGTGTTCCAGGTAGATAAGTTCACTGAGAGTGCCCTTTTCGACGAGCCAGACCGTTAAACTGCGCACCCAAATAGCGCCGACGCCCAGTCCGAGAGCAATCAATATCACCTTATCGGTAATGGCAAACGCTCCCAGTACCCCGTCGAAGCTAAAGCTGGCGTCGAGTAGCTCCAAATACAGGAAAGCCAGCAGCGCGCCCCAGCCCGAGTACTGCTGCTTGCTGTCGTCGCCGGTCAGCCGCGCCAAAACGTCGATGAATACTTTCAGGGCGACGTACGACAACACCCCCGTCACTCCGGCCTGCATCACGACCGCGCTAGCCGGCGCCAGCAGCGCCGCCCCACTCACCACGATCAAACCGGCCAGTGGAGCAATCCACACGGCCCCGCCGAGTCGCTGGAGCGGTCGTTCCAAACGATCGAGCCATAAAATCTCGCGCTTATGATCCAAGAAAAAATAAAATGTCAGCGTCAGCAAAAACGCCCCCCCAAAGGCCGCGATACTGGCGTGGGCGTTGTGGAGGTAGTCGGCGTAGACGGCCGGATGGTACAAGGCGTCGTCGATCACCGTTCGCCAACTCAGATGGGCGGTGACGGCGACGATCGCAATGGGGAATATGAAACGCATGCCGAGAATAGCGATCACCATGCCGACTGTCAAGAATAGCTTGCGCCAGAGCGGCGGCAAACGTTCCAGAATTTTGGCGTTCAATATCGCATTATCAAAACTAAAGGCGACTTCAATGGCGATCAAGACCAAGGCGGCGACAGCCCCAGCCGAGCCGAACATAATAAAGGCCGTAATTATGGCCGCCGCCGTCAGCAGTCCAGAAAATCCAAAGTGTCGAAACATTTACTAACATCCTACCACATTTTAGGCGGCGCGACAGTTGCCAAGCACCACCTACACTCGGTACAATGGAGTCGGACATGCCAATACTAACTCGCCCGGGAAACGGCTACATTTGGAATTTTTAATCGTCTTTATTGAAGTCGCCTTGCTGGTACTGGTGTCGGCTGTTTGCTCCGGCTTGAATATTGCCGTCATGGCGCTCGATATGGCTGATTTGAAACGCAAAGCCCAGCTGGGAAATCGACAGGCCAAGCGCGTTCTGCCGCTCAAACAAAAAACCCATCTGACGCTTGCCAGTATCCTGCTGACTAACGTGGCCGCCGTTTCAGCCACGTCACTCGTCCTCGAAACGTATTTCGGCGGTCTGCTGGCGGGTATAGTGAGCACCTTGTTAATTGTGATTTTGGGCGAGGTCATCCCGCAGGCCCTGTTCGCCAAGAATCCCCTCATGTGGGCGAGTTACCTCGCACCGGTCCTGAGCGTTATGATCAAAGCGACTTATGTCGTATCGAAGCCTCTCGAGTTATTACTCGATAAAATGATCGGCCGGCAGCCAGCCGAGCTGCAAAGCCGACATGAGCTGGGCATGATGATCACCGAACACCTGGGCCACGCCGCCAGTGAACTCGACGATGACGAAGTTGAGATTATCCGAGGCGCTCTGCAACTGAGTGAGAAACGAGTCCGCGATATAATGACGCCGGTCGCCAAAGTCTACTGGCTGACGCCCGATACTATTATTACCGAAAAACGCTTGACTGAAATTAAGGCCAGCGGCCTGAGCCGCATACCCATCTTCAACCGCTCGGTGACGAAATGCTACGGCATTCTGCTGACGAAAGAAATGATCGATGTCGACTTTGATGAGCAAAAGTATCGGGTCGACGACCTGCCCCTCCACGCCGTCCAGCTGATTGGCGGCAAAACAGCGCTCGACACAATGTTTCGAGTCTTTATCAACGCCGGCACGCACCTTATCCCGGTGGAGCGCGACGACAACATCGTCGGAATTGTGACGATCGAAGACCTCATCGAAGAAATTATCGGCCAAGAGATCGAAGACGAGACCGATCGCCTTAACAAGCATAAAGTTCGCTTCGCGATGCGTCGCTAACTCGTCGATTGCCAAGCCGGCGAATGCCCATAGAGGGCCAGCAGCTTGGTTTGCAGCGGCGCGGTTGCGGTGACGGAAATCGGTTCGGCCATACCGGCCGGCGGGGGCACTCGGCGCGCTGCCCCCGCGGCGTATTCGTAGGCAGCCTGGGCCGCTCCGGGATCAAAGGTCAGTGGCCGGCCAATGGCCGAGGCCAAGCACCACCCGTACAGTAGAATCTCGGTGGCTACCCGGCGCAAATAGTCGTCATTACTAAGCGGGCCATCGGCCGGTTTCGCCAACCCCTCGGGGTCGGCTTCTGCCACGGCGGCTTCCGCCGAGTCGGCCATTTTTTGCCACTCCTCACTTAAATCAATGTCACTTTCGGCGTCGGCACTCGTCTCGGCGTCAATCTCTAACGCGCCAGCTGACTCCAGCGCTACCCCAGCTATAAGCGGAGCGACCGCCGCCAGTTCGCTCAACATATAGTTAATCAGGTCCCAGACGTGCCAGTCGGCACAGGGCGTTGCATTCGCCAGCTGTTCGGGCCGCACTTGCTTGACAACGCCCGTTGTTTGATCGAGGCACCTGCTGAATAGTTCAGCTCCGTCCATTGACACGACTCCTTTGATTACGGCGATACATTGCATCATACGGGTCGACCGCCCACTTGACTGTAAGCATTTCCGCATTCGTCGGGGGGTGCCGAGGCGAGCGCCTAAAACCGGCAAATAGTTTTAGAGGAGCGAACTTTGGGGCGAGTCGGCCCTGTCATCGTCGCCCCCACTATCGAGCTCCAGGCCTCTAATGCGCGGCATGGCGCTGAAACCAATCTGGCCCTGCATACTCCCAATAATATTGGCCGTTCCTAGCAGGAGTGTCGTGGCTTGCTTATCGCGCTGGGCCCATAACTTTTCATAGGCAACGCGTTCTTTTTGGACCTGCCGGCTCATCGCTTGATAGGTCTCGACCATCGACTCAATTTGCTGAATGAATTCATGGCTCGTCACATAACCAAACAACGCCTCCGCTTTGCCGCCTTGATTTTGGGCCCGGGCTTTTTGGAGACCAACGTCGAGCAGCCCTTTACGCAGTAGACTGCCTAGAACAATGGCGAGGGCCGGCTTGCAGACCCATAGGCCGTCGTGTTGCCCGAGGTCCTCGCTGATATCTTTGGGCAGGGCTTCCGTGATAATAACCGCAACATTGGCCCGGGCCTCGCGCAAATCCTGCTTGAGTTTTGGCACCCAACTGTCGGTCCAGTTCTTGGTACGTTTAATCTCCCACAGGATAACCCCGCACGTCGTCCCCCGGGGGCTCTTGACGGTTTGGCTGATATCGCCACCCTTGACTCCTTTGGCCACCGGCTCAATGTCGTCATCTCGAAAAGCTTGGGCGAGCGCTATCTCGAAGTCGAGCTCCATCACTTCACCCTGGAGCTGTTGCGAGCCCTGGGCAGCTTTACGTTGGGCATCATCGAGGGCTTTTTGGAGATCGGTGATGGTTTTTTCTTTGGCGGCGAGGTTTAGTCGCTGGCGTTCATCGGCCAGCTTGGTCGCTTCGGCCCGGATTTTCGACTCTTCTTCAGCCAGTTTCTTCTGCATCTCGAGTTCGGCGTTATCTTTGGCACTTTTGGCAACGCGCACGGCCTGCGTCAGTTGCGTCACATGCGCCCGCAACTGGGTCTTCTCGGCTTCGGCACTGCTCGCATCTTCGCGCAGACTTTTGAGCAGTATATCGTGCTCGGCGGCGGCCCGTTTTTGGGCCGACAGGACTTCTGACTCGAGCCGTTTTTTAGTAATCTCCAGCTCCGACTGGGCTTCCTTTTGAGCCAGTTCCATCGCCGCTTCGGTACTCCGTCGGGCCTCGGCCGCGGCTTGGTTTTTAACACGAGTGAGTTCCGCCGCGTGCTTGTCGTGCGCGGCCGCCAGCACCCGGGCTTCAATCTGCCCTTCCAGGGCCTTATCTATTTCAATCTCGGCCCCACAACTCGAACAAACGATCGTATTCATAATAGTAGTATCTCAGCATTCCTAAGTCATCTCAAATCCTTTTTGTCCAAACGACATAATTTAGGGCGGTGGCTCCGCCTGCTGCCGAGCCCGCCGCGATTGATTGAGAAGTGTCATTACGCTATAATACAGTCCATCGGCATGAACCTTATTGCCTCTCATCAACCAAACGCTACCCGGCGTATTTAGCCGAATGGGATCATTTTTGAATTTTCTGGCCGCCAGCCAAACCACGAACACAAGCCACGCCATCAAGGGGGTAGTCGATCGACTCGCCAGCACTATTTTTAGCGCCCATTCGATTCTGGTGTTTGCCCTGTCGCTGACCACTGCCTTGCTACTAGGGCGTGTCGTCGCAGCCATCCTGCGCCGTCTCGTCGTGATGGTCGGTCGGCGGGCAGACAAAACCGAAAACCTCAGCGTCGTGAACCGAGTGCGCCGCTATGAAACTATGCTGGTGCTCAGTATCGCCATCATCCGCACCGGTTTGATTTTGTTTGCTCTCTATTTTTGGTGGGCGCTGACGCACTCTTCGGGTAGCTCCGGGCAGCCCACCGCCATCATCGGGGCGAGCGCCTTGATCGTCATAGTGATTAGCGGCGCGCTCAGCCCGGCCCTGCGTGACATTGCGGCCGGTAGTCTAATGATGCTCGAAGAATGGTACGGGGTCGGCGATCATATCCGAGTTGAACCGTTTACGGATCTGCAAGGCGTCGTCGAACGCGTCACGCTTCGATCAACGCGTATACGCGGCCTCAATGGCGAAGTTATCTGGATCAATAACCAGACCATCCAAGGCGTTCGTATAACACCCAAAGGCAGCCGCATGATTGGACTCGAACTATTCGTCACGAATCTCAAAGCCGGCCAGCAACTAATCGAAACGACCAACAAACGCCTCCCGATCGGCCCCTTGCTCGTTATTAACCCCCTCGTCATAACTTCTACTGAAGAAGTGGGTGATCAACTTTGGCAAATCACCGCCATTGGCGAAACGGCACCAGGACGCGAGTGGCTGATTGAAAAATCGGCGACCGAGCTCATTAAACGTCTCGACGAGGAAAATCCGACGCAAATTATCGCCCACGGACCACTGGCCCGCTACGCCGATAGCGAAGCCGAACGCCGTTTTACGCGCACCCTCTCCAATACCCGCAAACGCCGGACCCCCAAACGACGCTCGCTCGCCAAGCCAGCCGCCCGCAAGAATCACCTAAGTACTTAGTCTTCGGCGCGGACGCGTTGCTCTTGGTAGATAGCGTAGCGCAAGGCCAGTAGGAGAGCCAGATTGGCCAGAAAGCTCGGGATTGCCCCGAACTGGATGCGCGAGAAAATAAAGAACTCAGTCAGCAATAAGTTGATAAGGGTGGCCCGGCGAAACCATTCAAAGCCGGCTAAGCGTGAGTTCGTCAGCTTAACCGCCCCGATCACCGCGAAAGCCGCGGCCACGAGGGACGCGAGCAATTGGCCGACGATTAATTCGGAGCCGTACGAATCTGTACCCCGCAGCAGGGCCCTGACATCGTCAAAGTTATTAAAAATACTGGCAAAGATTGTCACTACAAATAAGCCAGCTTCGACGATAAACAATGCCCCGACCAGTCGATCAGAACCGCGCCGCTTCCAGAAGCGACGATATTGGCGGTTCAATGACTCAAGCGAACGATAGAATCGGTTAGGGCCCTCGGTCGGCACCATTGCGACGCGCCCCAGTAAAACCCGCAGCTCCTGGGTGATAAAACTCGATTGATCGGCGCGGGCCAGCAAGTCACGAATCCGGGCCCGCTCCAAGCGGTCCATATCGTGCAAGACGGCTTCCTCGAACTGATTGAGGGCATTGAGCTGGTACTCCTGGCTACTGAGACGTTGGGTACGGCTCAAAAAGTTAAAGAGCAGATAGAGGACGATGAAAATCGCATAAATGATACCGATCGTCGGCCGGAAAAAATAGTTATTGTCTTTAGTGAGAAATTTACCAAGTTCGTCGATAAAAATACCGAAACCGACACCGCCGACTATGGCCGCCAAGCGGAGCACCCGCGCCCCCAAAAAAGAAATGACCAGTGTGATCGCGGCCAACATGAGCAGACCACCGTATAGCATGTGGGCAATATGTAAACTGCCGCCACCGACCTGCGGATAGCCAGCAAGATAGAGCGCAAAGCGCAGCAGCAATAAGCTAGTAGCGGCGGAAATTAGGAAAAATTCGAAATTATCCCGAGCGGAAACATTACGGTGGAAGATATTCTTAAACATTCTCATTTAAGTATAGCTGATGGGAGGCTACTTCGGGTAGGACAACGAGAAAGACGCGGTCAACGGGGTTAGGCCGGCGCGAGTCAATCCGAGCGAGCACGCTTAGCGTTTACGCTTCTTGGCATCGAGTTCACGCTTGCGCAAGCGCAAGTTCTTGGGGGTCACTTCGAGAAGCTCATCGTTCTCGAGGAAGTCGAGACACTGCTCTAAGCTAAAAATGGTCGGTGGGGTCAATTGGACGACACCATCACTCGAACTCGAACGCATGT
>JBDTSH010000008.1:0-21971 GCA_039931245.1 Candidatus Saccharimonadota bacterium | reverse complement strand
GGCGACGGCCTCGTGATAGATGCCCAGCCGAGTCAGCAAACCCCTGATGGTGCCAGTAATGCCGCCGCACCAATCGACACGCCACCGACTGAGGTCGCGCCAGCACCCCAGCCGCCGGTCGATAGTCCGGCTCCAGAGACTCCCCCGACAGCTGCGCCCCCCGCTCCCGAGACGACACCACCTGTCAGCGTCGCTGCCCAACGAACGTCCGAAATCGCCAGCCTCGAAGCGTCCGGCCAGTTTAACCGGTCGCAGGCCTCGCCCGACGCCCCGCGCACCCCACTCGAAAAAACCTTTCAGCAACAAGGCGAACAGAACGGCAAGCTGACTAATGTCGTCGACTTAGGTTCACCGTGGCCTAACCGCGAGTTAGCGAAACCAGCTGCCGAAGCCTTTGTGAAACTGAACGACGCCTTCAAAGCGCAATTTGGCCACGATATTGTGCTCAATGATGCCTACCGCAACTACGATAAACAAGTCGCAACAAAAAAAGATGCCGTCGATAATAATCGCCCCGAGTTTGCGGCCACACCCGGTTTTTCTAAACACGGCTGGGGCCTGGCGATCGATATGGGTGGCGGTATGCAATCCTTTGATAGCAATGAAGCGCAGTGGATGATGGATAACGCCCTCAATTACGGGTGGAATCACCCGGCATTTGCCGCTCCCGGCACGTCGGCTCCCGAGCCGTGGCACTGGGAATATGTGCTTCCCCTGTAACTCTGCGTTAAACTTAAAGGGTGAATAGTTCGCTCCAGAAAAAAATTGCCGATTTACCGCTGACGCCAGGTGTCTATTTTCACAAAAACGCCAGCGGTGAGATTATTTACGTCGGTAAGGCCGCGGTACTTAATAACCGTGTCCGGCAGTATTTTCAAAAATCGCGTTCCCGTGACCCCAAGACCGAAGCCTTGGTGATGGAGATTGCCGATGTCGATTGGATGGAAGTCGACAGCGAAATTGAAGCCCTGTTCTTAGAAGCCGAAATGATCCGGCGTTATATGCCGCGCTATAATATTCTACTGCGCGACGATAAGTCGATGAGTTACATTCGCATCGATTACGAGAGTGACTATCCGACGGTCAGCACGACCCGCCGGCCCCTCGACGATAAGGCCCGCTACTTTGGCCCGTATAATAGCACGCAGTCAATTCGACAAGCGCTCAAATTACTGCGCCGCGTTTTTCCCTACGCCACCCGTCAAATTGCCGGCCAGAAGCGCGCTAGCTTGCATTATCACTTGGGTCTAGACCCGGGCCTCGAGGACGGACGGACGAGCCTGGAAGATTATCGGACAAACTTGCGTAAGTTGATCGCAGTAATCGAAGGTAAGCGTAAGTCGATTGAAAAGGAACTGGAACTCGACATGCAGCGGGCCGCCAAAACGAAGGATTTTGAGCGGGCAACCATTCTGCGTAACCAGTTGTTTAGTCTCCAGAAACTCGCCCAGCAAGTCATTTTTAGCGACAAAGAATTCTTGGATATCAGTAAAGATCACGCCTTAAATGAACTGGTAGATTTATTGGGCCTCGAAAAAAACCCGGCGAGGATCGAGGGCTACGATATCAGCCATATGCAGGGGACTGACGTGGTCGCCAGCATGGTCGTCTTCACTAACGGGGTGAGCAACAAAAGCGAGTACCGGAAGTTTAAGACGAAAATAAATCAAAACGATGACTTTTATAATATGAATGAAACTCTGAAGCGTCGATTGAGCCCGAAGAACATTCAGGCTTGGGGCAAGCCCAACCTGGTCCTAATCGATGGTGGTAAAGGCCAGATTGACGCAGCAATTGCCGCCCGCAACGAGCGGGGCTGCGAGTCATTACCTTTCATCGGGCTGGCCAAGCGCGAAGAGCAAATAGTCATCCAAAAAGGCCAGAGTAACGTCACATTAAATCACGAAGTCTTGCAGCGGCTCGGCGGTTTTGCCACCGAAAGTGACGATTTCATCGTCGTGAATGTGCCGCATAATACCAACCTGATCAAGCTATTACAGCGCATCCGTGATGAATCGCACCGTTTCGCCGTCAGCTACCACAGCGTACTCAAGGGCAAGCGCCAAGTCGCTTCGGCTCTAGATGATATTCCGGGCATTGGTCCGGCCACCCGCAAGAAGCTGCTGCGCTCTTTTGGATCGTTGCGGGCGGTCACGGCAGCCAGTCAGGCCGAAATATCGGCGGCAATTGGCGCGAGTAAAGCGGCCCTAGTTGTAAAGTATTTGGCAGCAGCGGACCAATAATTCACCGCCAATTTCGTTCTAAAATTTATAACGGAACAACCGACAATCAAACTAGTTTGCTATAATTTGGTAACTACTCATGCAGTCACACTTTCCTTCAGCTTTCTTTGTTGCCAACCGGCAACGCTTGCGCGAACTCGTCAAATCGTCCGCGCCCATAGTCGTGACGGCCAACGGCTTACTGCAGCGCGGGGCCGACGGTACTTTTCCTTTTGCCCAGGATGCGAACTTCTGGTATTTGACCGGGATCGACGAGCCAGACATTACTCTCGTGATGGCTGACCGTCAGGACTATTTAATCGTCCCCGGACGTGATGCCAGCCGCATGGCCTTCGATGGCCAGGTCGATGACGACAAGCTCAAAGCATGCTCCGGTATCTCGACTATTCTTGATACTGAAACCGGCTGGGAAAAGCTAACGAAAGCTGTTGCCGGGCAGCGGCAAGTCGCGACGATCGGGGTAGCCCCCATGTATTTGGAGCACTACGGTATGTATACCAACCCGGCTCGCCGGCGCATGCAAATCCAACTCAAAGCCGCCTGTGCTCACGCCGAAATTGTTGATATTGGTCAACACATCGTCGGCCTGCGGATGCTCAAGCAGCCCGCCGAACTATTGGCCATTCAAGCGGCGGTGGATATTACGGTCGCGACGATACAAGAAGTCACGCAGTCGGATGTTCTCAGCACATATCAGTATGAATACCAGTTGGAAGCCGACATCACCCGCGGTTTCCGCCGGCGTGGGGCAAGTGGCCATGCCTTTGAGCCAATTGTCGCAGGCGGAGCTCGGGCCTGTACTCTGCATAACGTCGCCAATAACAGCCCCCTGAAGCGAAATGAGCTGATTGTGCTTGATGTCGGTGCCGAAGTCGAACACTACGCGGCCGACATCACTCGAACCGTTAACCCCGGTCGATCCACGCCGCGCCAGCTGGCCGTCCATGCCGCGGTGCAAGATGTTCAAAGCTATGCCGCCGGATTGCTCAAGCCCGGTATTTTGTTGGCTGATTACGAAGGGAAGGTCGAGCACTACCTTGGCAAAAAGTTACAAGAACTAGGTTTAATCAAAGCCATCACCCATGATGCCGTCCGGCACTATTATCCGCACGCCTCGTCCCACTTCATGGGTCTGAATGTCCACGACGCCGGAGATTATGGCCAACCGCTCCAGCCCGGCATGGTCATCACGGTCGAACCGGGCATCTACATCACCGAGGAGTCCATCGGCGTCCGAATTGAAGACGACGTACTAATTACCGCCGACGGCAACGTCATATTATCAAACAAGTTGTCGCGGAACGTAACCTAACATACAATAGGTAGCAATGAACCATCCCTTGCAACGTTTTTTGGTTCGCTGGCTCGTCTGCAGCCTCGGTCTATGGATAGCGGCGGGCTTCTTAAGTTCTAGTATTATGTATGGCAGTGCCGGGGCAATTATCGTGGCCGGACTGGTCCTGGCAGTCATTAACGTCGTGCTCAAGCCGATTTTGGTGGTTTTTTCGTTGCCGGCCATATTGTTTTCGCTCGGTTTATTCATGATTGTAATTAACGGTTTCACGGTATTCATCGCCAGTAAACTGTATCATCCGCTGCATATCACTAATTTTTGGGCCGCTGTGTTTGCCGGTATGGTCATCGGCCTGGTAAACTACCTTGTAACGGCTATTTTAGAAGAAAGACACCATGAGCATATTTAATTACATTACGATCATTACGGCTTTATTACTGACATTCTTAATTTTAATCCAAACTCGGGGAGCCTCACTCGGCGCCGGTCTCGGCGGGGCCGGAGAAGTTAATACGACGAGACGGGGGACCGACAAGACCATCTTTCAGATTACGATTGTCACGGCGTTGATTTTCTCCTTGTCGATCATTCTTGGCGTAATTATTAAATAGGGTAGCATTGATGCAATTACGCTCATTCAGGTTACGCTTTCGGCGACGCTACAAGCAACGGGAAAAACAAGCCCAGGTCTTTGGTCAGCAAGCCGAAGCGAGTTTGGAGAGATTGTTTGTCAAGCGGTTCGGGCGGCTGCTGGCTGTCCGGCGATTTGTCATTGGTTGGATTGCTCTCTTTATTTTACTTATTATCGGGGTGGTGCTGCAAAATTTATATCTGGGCGAATATTATCAAAATCTCCAACCAGTCCCGGGCGGTATCTACAGCGAAGGGGTGCTCGGTACCTTTTCGACCGCCAATCCTCTCTACGCGACGAGCGATGTCGATAACACCGTGTCGCGCCTCCTGTTCAGCGGCTTATTTGGTTATAATCAGCACAATCAGTTGACCGGCAATTTGGCCTCTAATTACCGCGTCGATGAAAAAGGCACAACCTACACCGTCCATTTGCGGCCTCATCTCACGTGGCACGACGGCCAGCCCCTGACGAGCGCCGATGTGTTATTTACCTACCAAACTATCCAAAATCCCGACGCCAAGTCGCCCCTCATGAGCGGCTGGCAGGGAGTCACTATCAGCGCCCCCGACCCGTTGACCATCGTGTTCAAACTACCTAATGTGCTCGCTTCTTTCCCCTATAACTTGGTCAACGGCATCGTCCCCGCTCACCGGTTGGCGGCGTTGCCCGTGGCGGATTTACGCTCGGCTGACTTTAATACAGTCAATCCGGTTGGGTCAGGTCCGTTTGCCTGGCACGCCTTGCAGGTCAGCGGCACCGACCGGGGGAATGCGCAGCAGCAAATTGTACTCGTGCCCTTTGCTCATTATGTGCTCGGCGCGCCCAAGCTCCAGGAATTTATTGTCCACGCCTACGCCAACCAGTCTCAGCTAGTTAGGGTATTTAACGCGGGGCAGTTAAACGGACTTGAGGGACTATCGAGTGCCCCCCAAATGGTTGATAAGCGAGCCAGGCTGGTCACGCACGACCTTCTTTTAACGGCCGGAACTTATGTATTCTTCAAGACAACCGTTGCGCCACTGGCGGACAAGGAAGTCCGAGTGGCACTTGTCGAGGGGGCCGATCCTCAAGCGATTATCAAAAGACTTGGTTTTCCTACTCACTCGGTGCGCGAGCCACTCCTTCAGCAGCAACTGGCCTACGACCCTTCATTTATACAATACCGGCATAGCACAATAGCGGCTCAGGGCCAGCTCACGGCTGCCGGGTGGAAGGTCGGGAAAGACGGCCTTCGTAGCAAAGATGGCAGACTGTTAACCTTCAAACTAGTTGCGCCCAATACCCCGGAGTACCGAACAGTCACGACGTTGCTCAAGAAACAATGGCGAGCCATCGGCGTCGACGTGCAGGTCCGATTATTGACAGGCCAGGATTTTCAGAATGCGCTGACCTACCATGACTATGATGCGGTGCTCAATGGTATCTCGCTCGGCGTCGATCCGGACGTTTTTGTCTATTGGGATAGTTCACAGGCCGATGTTCGTTCCGCGAACCGCCTCAACTTGTCAGAATATAAAAACAGTGCCGCCGATACGGCACTCGAAGCTGGTCGAACGAGACTCGACCCCACCCTCAGAACGATCAAGTATAAGCCATTCTTGCAGGCGTGGCAGCAGGATGCCCCGGCCCTCGGCCTCTATCAACCGCGGGTCCTCTACTTCACCAACGGTAATGTGGCGGGCTTGTCGGACGCGACAATCAATACCGCGACCGATCGGTTGAATAACGTCCACAATTGGCAAATTCGCGAAGCCAAAGTCACCAACAACTAGTCGCTGGGCTCAATCTTCTTGTACCTGGCCGATGAGTACGCTAAAATACCTCTGTTATGCAAGCGGATGTGGCGGAATGGTAGACGCGCCAGTTTCAGGTACTGGTGTCCGCAAGGACGTGGAGGTTCAACTCCTCTCATCCGCACCAAGAAGACAACCGGTCATTCGCGACCGGTTTTCTTTTTGGAATGTCGATCCCCCAAACCATCGTGAGCCGCCAGCGCAGGACTATACTACGAATCATAGTTGTACAATATCCAACGATATGCTATAAACAGTTAATCAGTTAGGAGTTAGCGCGTGGCCAATCCCATTTTTCGGAATTTCCAAGATAAATATGTTGCCGATGTCTTTAGTGAGGCACTGGTTCCCGGCGACTATAAGCATTTCTATTCGTTAGAGGGTACCGACTTTACTCGGACAGATGGATTTCCGCCTGAACCGTCGTTTTTGACGAGTGTCACAGCTACCTTTATTGCCAGAGACGATACCATCACTAGGCTTGCTGTCCACGGCTTGTCCGGCTCGGAGTATGAACCTAAGGAGCGAGCCCTAATTGACGCCTACGCCCAAACGGTAGGCGTGCCGCGAGCGGCGGTGCCAATTCTCGAAGCCAATGCCGAGCAGCTTGGCATCGAGAGGGCGAACGCTAGATTCGGTAGGTTGGGCCAGTGGTGCATCGAAGCGACCCAGAACGACAACAAGCGTTTGATAGCTGCTCACCTTGTGTTTGTGTCGGCGAGGGATCACCGACTACACGATGCTCTAACTTATCCGACGGCCTTAAAAGAAGAATTTCCGTTAATCGTGAGAGATTACTTCTCGTCGCTTGTACTCATAAAAGATGAAGCCAGAGGATCATTAATTGATGAACTTCCCCAAAACCTAAGGGAAACACTTTCGGCCATAATACTTAACCAAGACGAAGTGTCATCGGTTGCGGCTATCGCCGTTTCTTCGGTTATGCCATCAGTCGCAAAATTTAGAGAGGCCCTCCGGGCGGTTAAAACTAAACGTCACTAACTAAGGAGTAGTCCGGCGGTGGTTAGTCCACTTTGAGAGTAGGCCCAGCGTTCTAAACGGCCTATCGAGAACTATGGAGTAATCACATCCACAAAGCGGGTAGATTGTGACTTCACTTGATAGACTACCGGCCGCCAGCTGGAAGTAAACGATGGCAACTTGGTCGAAGCCGAGAGTTAGCGCAGCCTATCAACCGGACACGTCGCTCAACCATAAGCGTGAAATGCCCAAATGTGCTATGATTTCAGGTAGGAAATAAGACGATTCTAGAGGAGTAATTGACAGTTTATGAGCAAAATTGCGCACTACCTGCAGGAACATTTAATCGGCGAAGTGATGACATCGGTCGATGCCCGGCGCTACTTCGCCACCGACGCCAGTATCTTTGTGCTACCACCGGCGTTAGTCGTCTACCCTCGTAACGAAAATGATATTCGCAAGACCGCTCGCTTCACGTGGCAACTGGCCGAACGCGGCCGGGTAATTCCTATTTCGGCTCGGGGATCCGGCAGTGATCAGTCGGGCGCGGCCCTGGGCAACGGCATCATGCTGGTGTTCCCGGCTCACCTAAATCGGATTCTGGAACTCGATAGCAAAGCCGGCACCGTCACGGTTGAGCCTGGGATAAATTATGGAAAGCTCCAACAAACCCTCCACACTCACGGTCGTTTTTTACCGCCCTTTCCCGCCTCTCTCGAATACTCCACGATTGGTGGCGCGGTCGCTAATAACGCCGGGGGTGAAAAATCGGTCAAATATGGAACAACCCGCGACTTTGTCCAAAGTCTGCGGGTCGTGCTCGCCAACGGTGAAGTCATCGAGACTAACCGAATCAGTAAACGGGAGCTCAGCAAGAAACTCGGTCTGGCCTCGTTCGAGGGCGAAATATACCGCTCGGTTGACACCCTACTGGAGGAAAATCGCGAATTGCTCGATAAACTCCCCCTCAACGTTGCCCAAAACAATGCCGGCTACAATTTACTTGATATCAAACATCACGATGGTTCATTTGACCTGACACCACTTTTTGTCGGTAGCCAAGGGACACTCGGTATCATTAGCGAGGTAGCCCTGAAGACAGAGGCGTACAATCCGCTGACAACACTTTTCATGGCGACGTTTGAAACGGTTCGCGCCGCCCAAGACGCAATCCATGACCTTCTGGCCCTCCCAGAGTCACCCAGTTCGCTAGAGCTCGTCGACGGTAACTTGCTGAACGCGGTGCACGCGGTTAACCCCAACCTACTGAAAGAAGTTATGCTGCCACCTTTCCCCGCCATCGTCCTGTTGGTTGAATTTGACAGTGCTAAGGAGCACACCCAAAAGAGGCTTGTCAAAAGAACCCAAAAGATATTTGAGAACTACGCCCTCAGCATGCAGACTGAGACCGAATTAGAACGTCAGCAGCAGCTGTGGAAGATTCGGCAGGCAACCGGGGTAGTGCTTGGCAATACTGACGGCCAGCTCCGAGCCGTGCCGATTATCGACGACGCCGCTATTCCGGTTGATCGTTATCAGGAGTATTTAGAAGGTGTCTATAAACTATTTGAAAAAACCGGGCTGCAGCCCGCAGTATGGGGCCATGCCGGTGGGGGCAGCTTCACCGTACAGCCACTGCTCAATATTGGTCAGGTGGGGGATCGTCAAAAAGCCTTTCGCCTGATGGACGAGTACTACAAGTTCGTCATTAGCCTCGGCGGCACACCGAGTGGTGAACGCAACGATGGCCGTTTGCGGGCGCCTTACTTGGAACAACTGTACGGGAGCGAAATCTACGCCCTCTTCCAGAAGGTGAAACAAATCTTCGACCCCTACAACACCCTCAACCCGGGTGTCAAAATAGGCTCGAGCATAGATGACATCAAAGCCCTCGTCCGACCTGACTACAATCTGGCTCATTTTTACGATCACTTGCCGCGCAGCTAAACGAACAGGCCCCTCGGCCGGTCATAATCTGTCACCGGAGTGGTGCCCGGGCGGGTTTGCGAACAAAAGCTCCATGAATTATCGAGTGTGGAGTCGTGCAGTTGGGAATATGACAGTGATAGTATTCCTGCCACAGAAGGGTCCAGCACGAAAAAAGAGATCAATGAAGATCTCTTTTTTATGTGGTGCGCGAGAGAGGACTTGAACCTCCACGTCCTTGCGGACACATGCACCTCAAGCATGCCTGGCTACCAATTACAGCACTCGCGCCAGTAACTCCTTACTAGCATACGGATCTGCCTACAAAAATGCAACGAACTTATCATAATTCCGGGTCGGTTTGGACACATCCCGGCGGTGATACGTGGTACCGAACAGCTTTTTGAAGGCTGCCTTAGCCTACGTTAAGGACATGGCTGGCTAGGCCGGGACTTCTGGTGTGTTATACTCTATCTGTTACACGGGCGCTTAGCTCAGTTGGCTAGAGCATCTCGTTTACACCGAGAGGGTCGGGGGTTCGAGTCCCTCAGCGCCCACCAAATAAAATAGATCATCGCCCGATGGTCTTTTTTATTTTCTAATGGGCTGGGGGACGCTCAGGCCCCGTCCCGCCCAATGGGCCGCCATCATATGACTCGGCATTCTACCTATGCACACATTTCTGTAACATCTTAACTGAGACTAAGCTGTAAAAAATTGACACAAGCATTTTAAACCTGTATAAGCTTAGATATAGCCCACAAAAATAAAAAAAGGTCCACATGAAAAAACTTAATACTCACGGAGTAGCCCACTTCGCCGCTCTCGCCATCATTATTCTTGGCGTCGCCAGTTACGGAACTTATCGATTAGTCGCGAGCCATGCCGCCACACTGAACTCGGCGTCTTGCCAGGCTTCCAAGGTGCAACTTTCCGCGGCCAGCCACTCGACCGGCCCTTGCGTCACTTTTGCTCAGCAAAAGGTCGGTGCGACACCGGACGGAGCCTTCGGTCCCCTCACAGCCGGCAAAGTTGTTGCCTTCCAGAAACTACACAACATCGTGCCGGATGGCATCGTCGGCCCCTGCACGTGGGCTGCCATGAACACTCCAGCGTCAGTACCGACGTCTTGTCTGGTAGTTAAGCCCGCTCCTGTCGCCGCCAAGCCCGTCGCACCAGTTGCGGCTAAGCCCGCTCCTGTCGCCGCCAAGCCCGTTCCCGTTGTCGCTCAACCGGCTCCCGTCGCCGTCGCTAAGCCTGTCGTCCCCGTTGCTAATCCATGCCCAACCACTCGGCCATTGCTAACCTCCGGTTCTAAGGGAGCATGTGTCGTCTTTGTCCAGAGTAAGGTCGGTGCCACGCCGGCTGATGGCAACTTCGGACCCGTAACCGCCGCCAAAGTTCGTGCCTTCCAACTCAGCAAAGGCTTAACCCAAGATGGCACCGTCGGCCCTTGTACTTGGGCTGCCATTAATGGTCAAGCCACGTCGACTGCCTGCAAGGCACCCACCAAGGTAACAAGTAGTGCGCCAAAAGCCACAACAACCCAACAGGCATCGAGTGTTCCAGCAATCTCAGCCTCTCATAGCCCGAGCACCAGTGCTCCAACTGGGTATGCCTGGGGCACCTATTGCTATACCGATAGCCGAGGGGTCAAGCACACTAATTTCGTGAGTCAAGCTGCTTGCGACGTCGCAAAAAAGAATAATGCAAGCAAACCTAGCAATGTCGTCAGTACGATTAATTGTAGCTACTATGACTATTCTTCCCGCCACCAGGTGAGTTACCGCCTGACCGCTAAACAATGCGCGGATTACAAGTTGTCAAATACGAAACCAGCCCCTAAGCCAAACGTCATTCAGCAGGCAGTAAAATGCGGCACGAACGGAAAGTGCTTATTGGGCATAACCTGGTAGCGGCAAGTCCACTCGACAGTAATTGTCGCTCACCATATTTTGACGAGTAGAGGCGACCGGTGGCCCGATAACCGCTCGACATGGCAGGGGGTGACAGCGCTAGCCCAAAGCGCAGCGCCCCCTCGGAGTCTATATAAATTAGTACCGTCAGATTGTTGTTGCTTACAGCTAGCAGCGGCCGTACAATGAGCCTATAACAAGGGAGCAACTATGTCAGGACTAGTCATTACTTTAATAATCATCATTTTGATTATCATCGCCACTGGTGTGCGGATTATCAACCAATATGAACGGGGAGTCGTCTTTCGTCTCGGCCGGGTCCAAGCCGCCGTCAAGGAACCGGGCTTACGCCTGATCATCCCGATTATCGACCAGATGCGTAAAGTGCCCCTGCGCATTATTACGCTGCCCATCGAATCTCAGCAGATTATTACCCAAGACAACGTTTCTATTAGTGTTTCGGCCGTCGCTTATTACCAGGTGCAGGACCCAATTAAGTCGATTGTGGAAATTGAAAACGTCATATCGGCCGTCTACCAGATTGCCCAAACTACTGTTCGTAACATTGTTGGGCAGAGTAGTCTCGATTCCGTGTTGGGTGAGACGACATCCATAAACGAAAAGATCAAGCAAATCCTAGAAGTTTCCACCGAGAAATGGGGCATATTTGTCAGTACGGTTGAGCTTAAAGATATCCAATTGCCGGAAAGTATGCAGCGGGCCATGAGCAAACAGGCCGAAGCCGAGCGCGAAAAGCGCGCCAAGATCATCGCCGCCGAAGGTGAGCAATTGAGTGCTGCCAAGCTTGGTGAAGCCGCCGACATCATTTCCGCCCACCCGATCGCCCTCCAGCTGCGTAACTTGCAGGTATTGAGCGATATCGCCGTCGAGAAGAATAGTACGATCATCTTCCCGGCCCAATTCATGGACACGGTGGCCAGCGTAAAAGAATTCATGAATAAGGAAAAGGTTTAGTGCCGCTCAGCGATTACCAGCGGCAAATTGACGATTGGGTGCAGGGCTACAAGACACCGTACTGGACTCCCTTGAGCCAACTGGCCCGTTTAATTGAGGAAGTCGGGGAACTAGCTCGCGTCCTCAATCATAAGTACGGTCAGAAGATTAAGAAGCCGACTGAAGAGGCCGATGATATGGAAGGTGAGCTCGGTGATATTATGTTTGACGTTATTTGTATGGCTAATAGTGAAGGCGTTGATCTAGATGCGGCCTTGCGCAAGGTAATTTTGAAAGCCCAAACGCGCGATAAAGACCGCTTCGAAAAAAAAATTCCAACGACGTAGGGCAGTTGTCTATTGCCAATGCTTCCTAGAGCAACTGCGCTGGCCAACTTATATGACGCGATTCATCGCCTCGTCTATCTGATAATCGTCGCCAGCGCGGTCTCCAGTTGGGAGCTTACGACCGAGATATGGCGGTTAAGTTGATAAAACCGCCGTTACTCTGTAAAATAACAGAGTCTTAGTACGTAGCGCACTTACTAGTAGCCGCGATGAGGCTCTTTAGCTCAGTTGGTAGAGCAGGGGCTTGAAGAGCCCTGTGTCCCCAGTTCGAGTCTGGGAGGAGCCACCAGATAATCTTCGTCGTTCACGACGATACGATCCACCTTATGCGGGTGTAGCTCAGTTGTTTAGAGCGCGTCCTTGCCAAGGACGAGGCCAGGGGTTAGAGTCCCCTCACCCGCACCAAGTAGACCCAAAAAATTTTGAAACAGGATAGTTTCAAACATTAGAGACCATTACGGTCTCTTTTTGTTATAATTGTGAAGATGAAACATACTCATAAACTCTGGGTAAGAATAATAGCTACAGCTGTGATTGGCTTATTGCTGGCTGGCGCGGGTTCTGTTAAACACGATACTCGTCCATGTAGCTCCGCTGATGTGCCTGCGGGTGAACCTACCGCTCATTGCGTTTCAATTGGAAAGACACTTAACCCCACGCATTTTGCTGAAATATTTGTGATAACTTCGTTTGCTAGTTTTGCAATCCTGAGTATTATCAACGTGGCTCAAAAAGGAAAACTTAGACCAGCAAGTCAGCTGAAAGGTTAAATAGTTCCACAAGGTTTATAAGTTTCTGGTCGTTAATACTCTCATTGGCGGATGTTTGAAATGCGTCGGCTATCCTGCACCAATTGCGACACTCCCATTATTGATATTAAAGAAACACCGGTAGAAGGGGCTCATTTCGGTGTTGGAATAGCCCGGATAGCTCCACGTGAGTCCTTGCGGGAATATCGAACACAGCAGTACCCGCTTCCGCTCCAGATCGGCTGTTTCGTAGCTATCATTTAGATTCGTGAACTTCGCCTGGATAAAGCTGATAATAGCCTCCAGGTTATACTTTTCAATAACCGTCTCATCTTTAGCTACCTGAATGGTGGCTATTTTTTCTTCTAAGATTTTATTTTGCTCTTTAAATATCTCATCAGAGTAGGTGCCGTTCAAGTTCTTTTCCACCAGCGCCTGGCGGGTCTCGTAGACTTTCTTAAGCTCGACCTCGGCTTGGTTGCGTTTGAGTTGCAGTGAGCCAACCCGTAAGCCGTAGGTTCGTCGTATATAGGCACTGATTAGAGTGGCAGTTTCGGGTTTGAGGCTAATTCTTTCTAGGAGCTCTGCGGTAGCTGGCTCAATCTCAGTGATCGGGACATTTGATTTTGCACCACACCGCTTAATGCAAAAATAATAGCCGTACAGTAATCGCTTGCCTTGACTCCAGGCACCGGTGAATGATTGTCCGCAGCGCCCACAGTGAACAATGCGTCGCAGCGGGAAGTCGGGGTTATGGTGGCTTCGCCGGGCAAGCATCACAGGCGTGTTATGGTTGCGTCCATCAAGGATCGCCTGAACGCGGTAAAAGGTCTCCTCGGTGATCATCGGTGCCTGTTGGCCTTGTACTTCAAGCCCGTACTGTTTGGATACGACCTTGCCGGCATAAAACTTGTTGCGAAAGATCCTGCTCATCGTTTGTCGCCTCAGGTGCGTTTCTGTGTGGCCTTTGCGCTTTTCCCGGACACCTTGTTCGTCCAGCAGGTTAGCCACCTCCTGTAAACTCTTGGTACCGGTAGCCATAATCTCCCAGGCTGCTTGAATGACACTAAACGACTCAGGGTCTTTCACGGCATAGCCGTTTTGCCGGAGATAGCCAAGTGGCGGGGATCCATTATAGAGGCCGCTCATAAAGCGAGCGCGCATACCGTTTCGGGAGCGCTCACCCCGTACGTCGTTGTCCATTTGGGCGAACCCGGCCAGCATGGTCTCAATAAACCGTTCAGTCGGGGTGTCTCCTGTCGGTTCACTGGCAGAAATGAGGGTGATGTCACACTCGGCAAGTTTTTTTCGGATGGCCAGGTAATCGGCGGTTTGACGCGATATACGATCAAGCCGATATACGATTACTGCGCCTACTTCTCGTTTGTGTTTTCGGCAGTATGCCAATAACTCAATTAAAGTTGGTCGCCGGGTAATTGTCTTGGCTGAACGGCCTTCTTCTCGAAACGTTTCGACTATTTCAAAGCCACGACGCCTGGCTTCTTTTTGGCACAAATCAGCTTGCGTATCGAGAGAGTAGTTATCAACTTGTTCTTCGGTTGAAACCCGTAAGTAGAGGACAGCCTTGTGTTTGGCGGAGACAGTTGGTGAAGATGATGCCATAGCTAGTGTTGTCCAAGCATTTGCCCTAAGGTATTGCCGTCAAAAATGTGTAGCTCAAACTGATCGAGCCAGTAATCGATCAGGTGTTGGAATTCGGTCAAAGCTATTTCAAGCTCTTCGTCTGAAATAGTTGCAGCCGATAGCTTAACGATGCTGCGAGCTTTTTGTAGTCTGCTTTCTTCTAGTGAAGTTACGAATATGCTATTAAGCGTCGCATCAATTGGTGCAAGAGGGCCGGAAACATTTGGCCTGAATGTCGTCTGTGGATTGGTTTGTTGTGACTGCATAGGTACCCCCCGACTAACAGTATACGGATAGTATACTATCCATATACTGTTAGTTTCAAGCGGTTTTTATGCTAAATTCAGATATATCTGTGGATATATTCAATATACCTATCGATAAGTCTACTTACTATGGATTATCAATCTGTGAACATCGTTATCTATTCTACCTACTTTTACAATAATACTATATAGTTAGAGCAGTACATACACTATCACATGCACAATCATCTTAAATCTAACACCTCAGCAAAATTATGAAACCTATACCCACAGCACAATCAAAGCCAAAACACCGAAAACAACTCAACGTTCTACAAACAGAACTACTACAAACCCTTTATAAATTCCGTTTTGGAACAGCCGAACTACTTAGTCAATACCAAGAACAATCAGTCAGATACACTAATGTCCGGCTCAAGATACTGCTAAAGCAAGAATATGTCGGCCGGAACTACGACAGTAGCTACCGCATCAAGCAGCGCCCGGCCACCTATTTCTTGCTGCCCAAGGCAGTGCGACTGTTAAAAACTAATCCCGAGCTAGATCCGAAAGGGCTGCATCTGCAGTACTACAACCGGGCGGCTTCAGCGCTGTTTGTTGGTCATTGGCTGCGCTTGTTTCGAATCTATCTAAAGCTCAACCGTCTGTACGGCGAGCAGTTGGAGTGCTTCATGGGTAGCGAGTTAGCCGAACAATCCCGTTTCCCAAGACCGTTGCCAGATGCCTATCTAAGCTTTAGTGGTGCGCATGCCGGTACACCAGATTGCATGCTCGAGCTACTGGAAAGCAGCACGCCGCTTGATCGGCTGCGCCAGCGCCTGAATCGCTACCTAAGGCACTATGAACTGGGCAGCTGGGAAGGTGAGTACCCACGTATACTACTGGTCTGTGACAATGTGGGCCTACAGCGGGAGATACAACGCTATATGGCGCGTACGCTCGAATACCGAGGCGTTCGTGTCCAGTGCTACATTACGACCGTGAAGGCATTGATGAACGCAGGTGGTTATAAGGACGACGTCTGGACTGATGTCGGCGAACCCGACGGATCATTGGCACTCTAACTTTAGTGAGCAGTTTAGCGTCCTGCTCAGGACGAATGCTCACCAGCGCGGGATGTCGGCGACCTTGCACGGTCGAAACCACTTGTCGCGTTCGACGTGCAGTCCGAACGGACCGGTAATCTCGGCTAGCTCGCGCAGTGAGAAATAGCCGAATTCGGCGTCTAGGCCTTTGACGAATCCCCAACACATGTCACGGCCGTCGTATTCAATGACGTACCAGGTCCAGTTGGAGGCTGGGTGAAACAGCTTGACGTGAACCAGCTTATCTTCCGGCTCGATGTCCTCTGTCTCGTAGAGTTTTGGCAGCGTGGCCAGTTCAGATTTTGTGAAATACTTCGTTGTCATGATGGCACCTCCATAGGTGTTTACTTGATGAACGCCGGCTACGCACCGCAAAGGTTCTGGGCGGACCAGGTGGAGACGCAGTACTACCTGGTGGGGCCAGGTTCTGTTGCGTACCATGAGGAGGCATCAGAAAGTAAACCCCTCCGCAAAAAAGCATGGTAGCTACGGAACTGTTTCTCGTCCCCAATAACAGAGCAGATCATTTATTCTAGAAAGTACATACTTGTTAGTTTTAGCAATGAGCCTATATGGTAGTGTCAGTAAGACCCGCGACGAAGATGTACTGTGGCTCAGCGGGTGGTCGGCATTAAGTTAGTGGTCCAAGAATAAATTTTTAAATCTCGTCGACAAACTTGCTACACCGTTTCATCAACCACTTTCCAGACAAAATGAGTGCTTATGTAGTAGTTCCAACTCATTGCTACACCGATAGCGACAATATCAGCCAACAGGTAGTTCAGATGCATGAATTTGAAAAGCAGACTGAAGGTTGTAAACGAGATGGCGGCGCCACCCAGTGCCCCGATGTTGAACTTCCCAATTTTTCGCATCATTGCCTGGGTTGATTCCTTTCGAGTACGTAGCGGGTAGGCCCCATACCCTTTAAAGGTATAGTAATGGTTCAAAAAGAAGTTAAATAGGATGCTAACTTCAATAGCAATGGCGGCTGACAGTAATACTTCAGCGTGAAAAAACTTAACGAATACGGTGAGCACGGCAAGATTGACCACTGATCCGCAGGCCCCAACAATGCCAAACCTAACAATTCGTTGGATTGGGGCGTTCGGGTTCAGTTTGTAGGCGCGATACAGAAACTCAAGGATATCACGTAGCTTTAATTTTGAGGTGCCGAACTGGCGATTTTTGAAGGTAATCGGCACTTCCTGCACTTTGTAGCCACGGCGCATAAAGGCGTGCAGGAGACTTACTTGAAAAATATAGCCCCTGACATTCAGCTCAGTAAGATCAACTTTCTCGAGAGCATCTCGCCGAATCGCCTTAAACCCACCGGTTAAGTCAGTGACCGTTTCAGTAAGCCCTACGAGTTTACGCGCTACAATGTTAGCGATACGACTATTGATGATTCGAATCAATGGCCAGGTACCGGGGATTGCACCACCTGCAGCGTAGCGGGAGCCAATTACATAATCGGCTCCGTGATTGATTGCTTTGAGCAGGGCGGGAATGTCGGCCGGATTGTGTGATAGATCAGCGTCCATCATGATGCAAATAGCAAACTCGATGTGTTGCAGGGCATATTGAAAGCCGCGAACATAGGCTCGCCCCAAACCATTTTTTGGACCGCTCAGCAGGAAGATATTGGCGAACTGCTTCTGTAGTGCTTTGACGCGCTGACCGGTGCCATCTGGTGAATTGTCGTCAACGATGAGCAGACTGACGTCGTAAGCACGCAGATGAGCTGCTACCCGCTGCACATCCCCCACAACCTGTTCGATATTTTGGGCTTCATTGTAGGTCGGGATTATGACTAAAACATTTTTCATCTTATTTGCCCTGCAATAATGCTCTTCCTGCCGTCTAAAGCTATAGCTAGAGTACCTCACAATTGCCACAGCAAGAACCTCATTATTATTATCGCAGCCTCTCGACACTATAATTTGGTCTTTTTGCACCTAAATAAACATAATATCCCAGTGCCAACAAGGGGCTCTAGAAAACTTCGGTTGCTGGAAAGTGTACTCCCGATATCGAAAACCATCTCTTGGCATTCATCCGTATACAGTATACTGTTAGGTAAACATAAGGGTTACACAGCCAGATTGATTTTACAATGTTGGATAAAATAAACAATATGGCTAATTGGCAAGCAGCTATTTTGATTGTATTAGTTGGTTTTGCAGTTTTCTTTACTGGCCTTTCAAATCCCTTCCAAGGAGACGACGGGAGCCAAATTGTAAATAATGTGCCCGTTCATTCAATTAGTAACGTGCCACTTCTGTTTAAAGGAGGTACATTTTATGACGGACAAGGTCAAACAAAGCTCAAGGGCTCATATTATCGGCCGTTGATGATGACAGTGTTCTCTGTAATATATACTTTGTTTGGCGCGAAACCTGTATATTTTCATATTTTTCAGCTACTTTTGGGTGTCGGGAGCGCATGTATTCTTTATTTATTCTTCAGGTATTCATTTAAGCCTGCGCTAGCACTGTTTTTGGCCTTAATTTTTCTCGTCCATCCGCTGAACTCACAGGTTATGTATGCAATACCGACGATGCAAGATGCCTTATTCTTCTTCTTTGGGATATTAGGGTTATGGTTGCTTGTACGATTTAACTCCATGATAAGCCTGTGGCTGGTAGCGCTCAGCTTGCTACTATCTTTGTTAAGCAAAGAAACGGGAGTTATTTTCGTTATTCTAGGGCTCATCTATCTTTTTTGGTGGGACAGAAAACGCCTTTATCCGTTCGTTTTTATCATGATGCTACCAGTTAGTCTATGGTTGCTGCTCAAGTCTAATGCTGTTGGAATAAGTGCTAAGAATACGTATAACGCACCGATTGATTTTTTGAGTTTATCTCAGCGTCTTATGAATGCTCCGCTGATCTTGGCATTATACGTAGTCAAGTTTGTTTTCCCCGTGCAACTCGCCAGTATATATTACTGGGTGTATCCATCGTTCAGTATTAAGCATTTCCTGCTTCCTCTCATTCTCGATTTGGGTGTTGGGGCGATTATTGTGTATGCAGCGGTGCAACTGCGAAAACGGGCTACCAAGGCCCAATTCATTACTTTTTTATTTTTTGGGATTTGGGCTGCTATTGGGTTGGCGGCTCACTTACAAATAATTGCCCTGGATATGACGGCAAGCGAATCGTGGTTCTACCCCTCGATGGCTGGAGTACTTGGCATGTTAGGTATTGTTGTTGTGGCATTTAAGCCTCGGATTAGCCCGAATGCATGTTTAATAGCGAGCGTGATAATAATTGGGTTGCTCGGGTTACGCACTGGGATCAGAGGGCTGGATTGGGGTAACGACTACAAAATGGCTAGGCATGATATAGCCGCTTCACCACAGGATTATGCAGCTTACAACACCCTGGCAGCAGAATCCATTAAACTCGGGAATTACCAGGAAGCTAGGGCGTACGCCGAAAAGTCCATCAGTTACTATCCTGGTTTCACTAATTATAATAATCTTGGTGTAGCATTGACGGCAGCTGGCGATTTCGACGGAGCAGTGGATGCGTATAATCATAGCTTGCAGCATGGTGATACAAATCTTGTTTATGATAGCTTAGCAGAGCTAACATTTGTACACGGCGACCCTGCCACGAATAGAAAATTTCTCGAGATGGCAATTACTAAATACCCGCATGACGGTACCCTGTGGCTGTACCTGTCTATCTTAGAGGATAGAAATAATAATAATTCTGGCGCTAAGGCTGCAATAGTCGAAGCCACCAAATACAGTCAGATCCCCCCGGCCGTGTATGACGCTATTATGAACAATAAACCATTTGCAGTGAGCGCATTAGACGGCAAACTTGTCCAAGTACCGTAATTGTTATTTGTCATAGCAAATGTCGGTAACAATTATTTTTTTACAAAACGTCTGTCTCATGCTGAAATTTTGAACCGTTACCAATGCCACAGGAATTATTTTTAAGTCTATTAAAATATTTTCGTTCTCGAGCAAACGGCGTAATATTTAAATCAAATAATCTGAATCACTTACTCATATTGCTTATGATTTACGCTAAGAATATTATTCAGATTAATACAGTAAGGAGAATAATTTTGTGAACAGATTTTTCCGGGCTCGAAGTGTAAATATAAAATTAATCAAACCATCAAAATATAAATACCTGACTTTAATTTTATTAATTGTATTAGGTTTAATAATTTCGGTTGGGCACACGAGAGCGCAAAATCTGAACACACTATCGGGCGTTATCGTCGATAGTTCCAATTCGGCCGTAAAGTTTGCGACTATATCTTTGCTTGACCAAAACGGCAGTGTTCAAGGGACAATTACTTCTGGAATTGACGGTAGCTACAGCATGACTGTGCCTCCCGGGTCGTATTCTCTAAGATTTAGAAGCCCGGATGCAAGTGATTACATTGACCATCACCTCGACTATCTGTATTCGAGCCAGAGTGGAACGCCCATTGATTTATCGTCTGGAGACGCTGTAATAAATTTACGACTTCAGACAGCTACACTTCACGTATTAGTGAACGATGCTCGCGGCAACCCCGTAACAAACGCATCAGTGTCTGTATTTTCAAAAGCAAACACTGGCGGAACAATGAGTTTATATCCGGGCGACCCTGGAGAAACAATATACGGCTCATCGTCAGGAAATAATAACGACTCATTTACGAACAGTTCCGGAATGGTCGACATCACTACAGTAGTAGGTGAGAACTTAGGGACGAATCGAAATGAGGGAAGTCTCTGTGCTCAAGTATCCGGCAGCTATGTTTGTTTGCCAAATCCCTTAACAATCATTGGAGATGCAAACATTACCCTTACTGCACCAGAATCTCGCAACTTCTCAGGTCAAATGGTCGACTCTATTGGCGCTGCGGTCAAATACGTTTCAATTATACTCAAAAGTTCCGATGGCAGCCAGAGTACGGGATATTCAGATGGAAACGGAATGTTCAGTATTGATGTCAAGCCAAACGTCTATTCTCTTAGCTTACTGACTGACGGATCTGACCCAATCGGTCAACACCTGGACTGGCTCAACACAGTACAGATAGGTACACCGAGTATCGATTTAACTACGGCTGACATTTCGCAAACCTTAAAACTTGATACGGTGAATATTCACGTAATCGTTAAAGACTCCGACAATAATCTACTATCAAATGTGCAAGTAGGAGGCGCAGCTAATTACGCCGATGGCGGAACAATGAGTTTATATCCGGGCGATCCTGGTGAAAGTATTCGAGCAGCATATTATGGGGTCATCCAGCCACTATATACGGATGCATCTGGTTCCATTAACCTCACTGGAATAGTTGGAGAAAAGTTTGGCACAACACATGATTTAGGTAGTATTTGCGCAAATATAGCAGGCAATTATACATGCCTTGTGGCACCGACAACGATTAGCGGAGACGCGACCATTACTTTGATAAAGCCAGCCATTCACACCTTATCTGGTACGTTGAAAGATGCAGACAATAATCCCCTTAAGAATATTACCCTAGATTTACTAAATGCGAGCGGTGTATTGAAAGGCAGTGTGACGACAGACGTCTCCGGACAGTACAGCCTAAGCATGGTTCCAGGGAAGTACCGATTACATGTGGCTATTGCCAATGCGATCGATTACGTTGGTCATCATTTGGATGATCTGAGTATCTCCCAATCGGATACATCCATAGATTTAACTCTCGGAAATGTGCAACAGGGTCTTCAACTAAAAACCTCGACAATACATGTAACTGTTAAAGACGTTGCGGGGAATGTAGTTGCCAACGCTCCAGTGTCGGCTAAAGCCCCGACTACCGATGGAGGAGCAACCCAGCTATATGCTGGCGATCCTGGTGAGAATATTTATAAAGCGAACACTGGCACCAACTCCGATTCGTTCACTGATACCAACGGTAATGTTGATATTACGACAATTGTAGGTGAGAAGTTTGGACAAACCTACGATGCTGGAAGCATCTGTGCAATCGTTGCCGGTAATTATGTCTGTTTAAATTCACCTCTTACGATTATTGGGGACTCCAATCTAATTTTACAATCCTCGTCTGCCGCACCCCAAAACCTAACCGCAACTTCTCCTACTCAACTTCCTACGCTTAATTGGACTACAGTATCTGGAGCAAC
>JBDTSH010000007.1:0-16217 GCA_039931245.1 Candidatus Saccharimonadota bacterium | reverse complement strand
TCAGCTGTTTGCTCTGGAAATACTGGGCGATGGCGCTACCGGCCACCAGGATCAGGGCCGGCACATAGAGGCCGCTACCGGCTTTGATAGCCGGACGACTGAGGTCGACCAGGCCAAACAAGGTGTTGTCAAAGGAGTGAATGTTGCGCCCCAGGTGCTCGATCCAGGGGAGGTGTTGCAGGGCCGGATAGGCGAAAGTGACGAAGGCATCGGGGTGGGCAATGACTTTACGCAGACCGCTGTAGAGGCCGATCAGGACGATGAACTGGACGATCAGAATCGGGAACGTCCCCATCGGGTTGATGCCCTTTTCCTTATAGAGCTCCATCATCATGGCCGACTCTTTGGCGCGGTTACCTTTAGTGGACTGCTTGATTTTCTTGATCTCGGGCTGGAGTTTACGCATGGCCGTCGTCTGGTGGAGCTGTTTCTTGACGAGGGGCCACAGCAGCAATCGGATGATAATCGTGAAGATAATGATGGCCAAACCAAAGTTGTGGCCCGGTAATAAGGCGTAGACGAGCACTAGTAAGTTAAAAATCGGCTGAATAATAAACGTCGTAAACATTCTTAGTTTGACTCCTCTTTGGTCTTAACTATAGCACGGTCGACTCCTGTCGGGGGCACGACGGCGGCCTTGGTAAGTAAGGCGCTCACACTGGCCGCCAGCTGGGCCGCCGGCAGACGAGCCAGTTCGGCGCCAAACACCGTCACGATTAGGTCGCTGGGGCTAGACGGATCGGCCGTCCGGCGGATAATTTCATAGAGGCGGCGGCGGATACGGTTCCGCACCACGGCCGAGTGGCTGACTTTACGCGAAACGACGACGGCCGCCCGGTAGCCGGCCGGCCGGTGGTTGGGGGCGTATTTGAGGCTGAGGCTGGTGGCGCGCAGCGTTTGGGCACGACGATAGACAGCCCGCAGGCTGTTATTACCGTGAAAGCGGTGTGAGCGGTCAATCATCACTTCCCCACTTTAATTAGTCAAACGACGAGCGGCTTAGTGTGTTAAGCGGGCGCGGCCCTTATTGCGGCGGCGGTTCAAAACGGCCTGGCCGGCCTTGGTCGCCATGCGCTTCATGAAGCCGTGTTCACGGGAGCGACTGCGTTTCTTTGGTTGGAATGTTCTTTTGGGCATAGTTCTATCTTAGGGGTACTTAAGTTATTTGTGAAGCCCCCTAGCGCGCTGGGGGGCAGATTGCAAGACTCTTTTATAGCAATTGCTACGTAGAATTGACAATATTTAACCCTCGTATAATAACAAGTTTTCCACCATCCGCCAAATTTTATCCACAGATTACTAGATGGCGTTATCGATTGTGTATAAAGTCACTCCTGGTCGGCCGGTTTGACATGTTTCCGGCCGACTTTATCCAAAAGGTGTGGAAAACTTTGGGCCAGCTAGTGTATATTTAAGGGAAGACATAAGGAGTGGCATGCAAAAGGATAATTTATGGCTGGCAGTCTTGGGCGAAATCGAGCTCTCGGTGTCACGCGGAAACTTTGTGACGTGGTTTAAAAATACGCAACTATTGCGCTACGACGACACGACCGTTACCATTGGCGTGCCGAACGTCTTTATCAAGCAGCAGCTGGAGCGCAAGTATAACGATATCATCAGCGCCACGCTCGCCAAGAACGGCTTGTCGCCGGCCACGATTGAGTACAAGATATCTCCCCTGGCCGCCTCACCACGCCCTCCCCGCTACGACGAGCCGATCCTGGTGTCGCCGGCCCCGAGCCGCGGGATGGCCCCGGCCAATGACGCGCCCCGCCCCACCACCGCCAGTAACGGCTTTAGTCACTCCTACCGCCAGGGCATCAACGAGCGCTATACTTTTGATAATTTTATCGTCGGCGCCGGCAACGAACTGGCCTTCGCGGCCTGCCAATCGATCGCCCAAATGCCCGGCAGCAAGTACAACCCGCTGTTTTTGTACGGCGGTGTCGGGATTGGGAAAACTCACCTTATCCAGGCCGTCGGTAACGCTATTTCCAAGGCCAATCCGACCGCCAAGGTCCTTTATATCTCCACCGAACAATTCGTCCAGGAATTCGTCGACGCCCTGCGCTTTCGTAAAACGGCCGACTTTGCCAGTTACTACCGGACGGCCGACGTTCTAATTGTCGACGATATTCAGTTCATTGCCGGCAAAGAAAAGATGCAAGAAGAATTCTTTCATACTTTTAACGCCCTCCACCAAGGCAACCGCCAGATTATTATCAGCTCCGATAAACCGCCCAAAGAGATCGCCACCCTCGAGGAACGCCTGCGCAGCCGCTTTGCCTGGGGCATGAGTATCGACATGCAAAACCCCGACTTCGAAACGCGCTGCGCCATCGTCCAGACCAAAGCCCAGGAACACGAAATGGTCCTGCCGCCCGACGTCGTCGAGTACCTGGCCAATAACGTCCAGACCAACATTCGGGAACTGGAAGGCGCCCTGAACCAATTACTAGCCTTCTGTGAAATGCGCGCCCTCGACCCGTCCTTATCGATTGCCAGCAGCTTACTCGGCGTCAGCAAAACCCGGCCCAAACACTTGAGCGCCAAACAAATCATCGAACGCACCGCCCGCCACTTTCAAATCCCCATGGAAGACATCCTGGGACCAAAGCGCGATAAGGACATCGTCGTGCCGCGCCAGATCGCCATGTATATGCTGCGCAGTGAGCTGCACTTAAGCTTCCCCAAGATTGCCCGCGAACTCGGTCGCAAAGACCACACCACCGCCATCCACTCGGTCGACAAGATCGAGAAAGAGTCGCGGATCGACGCCAGCTTGCGCAGTACTCTCAGTGAGATCAAGGAACGTCTTTATGCTTAAGGCATACCCCGCCCCGGCCTTGGACAGGTCCCCTTTAATAGTGTCTCCGAGCTGGGTACAACATGTGCACAGCCAGTGGGGCGGCGGGGGACAGCCCATGGGCTTATCCCCAGGAGCCGGACCGGTCAGCCGGCGGGCTGAGTACAAAGCTAGGGGTTTAGGCACGGGAAGACCGGGGTTTAGACACCTAGTTGTGACCAGCCAAACGGGCCATTTCGTCACTGTTGACTCGCCAGTTATACCCCTTGTCCACAGCACCAATAAGAACAACAACAAAGTACATTACTTAAAAAACTACTTATTACTAATTAGGAGTCCCGTATGAAACTGCAAGTCACCCAGGAAAACCTCAACCGCGCCCTCGGCTCGGTCGCCCGTGTCGCTAACTCCCGTAATACCCTGCCAATACTGGCTAACGTCTTAATTAAAACGAGTAGTAACCGGCTCAGCTTATCGGCCACTAATCTCGATATCGCCATCACCCACTTCATTGGTGCCAAAGTCAGTACCGAGGGTTCGATCACCGTCCCGGCCCGTCTAATGCAAGACTTTGTCGGGTCGCTACCCAGTAGTGTGATTAATCTCGAACTGGAAGACACTAAACTACGCGTCACCACCGATCAATACAAATCAGTCGTCAATGGGATTGTGGCCGATGACTTCCCCGTGATGCCGGCCATTAACGGCGGCAAAGCCTGGTCGGTCAGCGGCGCAGCCTTAAAGAAAGGTCTCCAACAAGTCGTTTTTGCCGCTAGTGCTGACGAGACTCGCCCTGTTTTAACGGGTGTTTTGTTTCACACTATTGACGGTCAGTTGATGATCGCCGCCACCGACAGCTACCGCTTGGCCGAAAAAAACCTGGGCAAGAATAAAGAGGATATCCGGCTGTTGATCCCGGCCTCTTCCCTCCATGACCTGTTACGGATTTTAGGGGATGGGACCGACGACGTCAGCGTGACGCACGACGATCAGCAAGTTTTGTTTCGGGTCGGTGACGTCGAACTAGTGACGCGCCTGGTCGACGGCAGCTACCCCGACTACCAAAAACTGATTCCGGCCAATTTTACTTTTGAGGCGACCCTGGCCCGGGCCGATTTTGTCAACGTGACGAAGGTTTCTAGCTTGTTTGCCCGTGAAAGTGCCGGCAGTGTCACGATTGAAGTCGATGACGAGTCAGGTAGCCTGAGTATTCGTTCGGTGGCCTCTCAGCTCGGCGAGAACACCGCCACGGCGACGGCAAAAGTCACTGGCCACGGCAGCATTACCCTCAACTCGCGCTATTTACTCGACGCCCTCAATGTCCTATCCGGTGACACCGTGACTTTTGGCTTTAACGGCAAGCTGGAGCCAACTTTGCTGAGCGACAGTACCAGCGATGATTATCGCCACGTCATCATGCCGCTCAAGGGCTAGTCGGTTGCCACATAATTCGGCTCTAACAATTTTGCGTTGTTCTCGGAGGAGTGCCTCAGGAGTAGGTTTAGTATACTTAAGCTATATGAGTGATTATCAAAGCCTTGCCTGCCGAGTCAGCGACCGATGATTGCTAATCTGCGTCTGCAGCATTTTCGGTCATACGCCGACGATTCGTTCGAGCTCGACCCGGGCGTTAATATCATCGTCGGTCCCAACGCCAGCGGTAAAACGAATTTGCTCGAAGCCATTTTAGTCGTCGCCAGCGGGAGCTCGTACCGGGCCCGTGACCAAGAGTTACTGCGGGCCGACCAGCCGTGGGCCCGGCTCGACAGCCTCGACAGCCTCGGCAATAACCGGACGGTGAAATTTACCCGTGAGCCGACGCCCGGCAAAAGCTACGAGCTCGACGGCAAAGTCTACGCCCGGTTGACTCTGTCCCACCGCTTGCCGATTGTCTTGTTTGAACCCAATCACCTCCAGCTACTGGTTGGTTCACCCGAGCAGCGCCGCAACTACCTCGATGATCTCCTCGAACAGACGCTGGCTGGCTACGGTTCGCTGCGCCGCCAGTACAAACGGACGCTGGCCCAGCGCAACAGCCTACTCAAGCAAGACGGCGCCAGCCTGGCCACCCAACTCTTTCCTTGGAATGTCCGCTTAAGTGAATTGGCTGGGCAAATCGTCCAGGCCCGCAGCCAACTAGTGAGCGAGCTCAATTTGGAAATCGGCGGTCTGTACGGTGATTTGTCGCGGGCCCGCACCAGGATTTCCTTGCGCTACGACGGGCGCTGGCCGGCCGATGTTTACGACAGCCAACTACTCCATAAACTAGAAGCCAGCGTCGAACTCGACCGGCTGCGCGGTTTTACCGCCGCCGGACCGCACCGCGAAGACTTAAGTGTTTTATTTGATGGTCGGCTGGCGGCCGACGTGGCCTCCCGGGGCGAGACGCGCACTGCCGTGCTGGCACTGAAACTACTCGAGCTCCAGCGCTTGCAGGCCAGCCGCGACGTCGCTCCCCTGTTACTACTGGATGACGTCTTCAGTGAACTCGACGGCGCCCGGCGGCGGGCCCTGACTAATTATTTAAAAGACTACCAAACCTTTATTACGACGACTGATGCTGACGTGGTGCTCCAGCACTTCACCGAGACCTGCCACATCATCCCACTGGGGGGTTAGTCTATTGGTTATTGATGTCGCGGATGATAAGGGACGGAATATCGAGGTGTTCTTGAATACTAATCAAAATAGCTGGTCCAGCGACAACTTCCCAAGTGTCACCCTGTTTTTGAAGAACCACCGAGCGATTATCGCTGGCGCTGGTCGTTAAATGGGCCGCGGCCCACTGGCCGCGTGAGTAGAGGCGGACATCGCTTATAGTGACCGGTTCACCACTGGTGACGGCGGCAATGGCCTGGCTGATGGCCGGCGTCTCGGCGGCCTTTATTTGCCCGAGGTGGGCGTCGCTGAAGTCGAGGGTCGGTAGGCTCAAAGCGAGGCTTTGTTTTAGGGTCACAAGGGCCGTCCGATCGACGAAACCGGCGGCACTATACAGCACGGCGTACTGACCGACGTGCAAGCGCAGCGACGGGACTTTAGAGGAATCACCAAGGACGGCTTTGATGGTGCCGGTTTCTGGATCAACCGTCCCAATTTTGATCGTTCCCGTCCCGGACGTCACGAACGAGACTTTTTTGATGTACGATTCGTGGCGGAAATAGGCGCCGGCGGAAAAGGCGACAGCGAGTAGGAGAGCGAGCAGAATGAGGCCGGTTTTTGAGATACGGGCGGGCTGTGTAGGGTACATTAACGTAGATCTCCCGTCGGTGTTTTAAAGACGATTACATAATCAGATGGATCATAGCCAAAGCCGCGGATTAGCTGGATGGCCTCCAGACGGTCGGCCGGCGCCGCCGCGCTGACGTAAATAATGAGTCGTTTATCCACGGTACCATAATCGATGCGCAAGTTGCTCAATTTAAAGGGCAACATTTTAACTAAGGGATTTTGAGAGCTTAGGGCGGTGCTGCTCTTTTCAAAGGCGGCCCCGCCGGCGCCTTCGCGGGCCAGCTCTTGGTCGGGATGATTCTGCAGCCAGTCATAGCCGACGGCGGAATTCGGATCTAGGGTGAATAATTCGCTGCCAGTTCGATCGCCGGAAAAGGTCGTTTTTAGGGGGGTGAAGCCAGCTCGGCTAATGCTCAGGGCGTGGGGGCCCCGACCAGTCTTGTAGGTCTGGCTGAGTGGTTGTGTTTTGCCGTCCAGCTGCACAATCGCATCGGAGGGAATCACACTGAAAGTCTGGCCCCGATTACTAAAAAGAAGTCCGGTCAGCCCTAAGAACAGACCGACAAAGGCGATAACGCCGATTAGAATTGGTTTTTTCATGCCCCGCTCCCTATGTAACGAAATATTTTAAAGGTGATCCCTTGATAATCTGTCCAATAGACACTGCCGCTCGGTTGCGGGACGTGGCTGTTTAATGACGCCCCCACGGAGTTATAGCCCCCCGACTGTGCCCCGACGAAAAAGTAGGTGTGATTAGTACTGACGAGTATATCCCCCGGCTGCAAGCCAGCCGTGCTGGACGTGGTGATTTGTTTATAGTTCTTGCTGCTTTCGAGGTAGGCTTGCTGCGTCCCGGTCACCCTTTTAGGATAGCTTTTGTCGACGCCGCTGGCAATCATCACGGTTGAGACAAACACGCCGCAGTCGCTGAACTCGTTCAGACCAGTGCTGCCGTTGTATTTTGGCTCGGCGACCTGGTAGGTTGGTTTGGCGTCGGCTTTGTTGAGCCCATGGCCGGTGGTGTCCCACGCCAGGTTGAGGGCAGTTTGGACGATATTGCCTTGGATGGCGCCAGTGGCGCTACTGCTCGATGACCCGGTCGCACAAGGGTTACCATCAACTGTTGTTTGCGCCGAATCAGACGGCACCGCTTTTTCGATAGAATTTATTAAACCTTGGGCATATTTATCCTGGTCGGCCTGACTGAGCGATTTACCGGCCGGCGCCCCGACTTCGTTGTAGACCCACGGGACGGTCGCCATTAACTGTACCTGGCTAATGTTGCCGGGGTCGATACCGGCCCGGCCGGCAAAATTAACATCGGTCGATGTCACCGGGTGCCCTTCGGTTGCGGTCCGTTGGGCAGTAAAGATGGCGCCGTAAGCTTGGCTCTTGGTGGCGACAGCTTGGTCGCTAAAGCTGATTTTACCCTTAGTGCCGGTGCGGTAGAGGCCGACTTTTTGGGTGTAGACCTGGCCAAAGCTGTTCCATGGCTGACTATGGTCGTCGTGGATACTGACAGCCAGGGCGGCATTGGCTTGGTTGGCGATAGTTGCGCGGGCTCTAAACAAGACGGTGTCGCTGACCGCTTGCTTGGTCATGAGAACATTGTAGCCGTCGGTCAGGAGCTTGGCTTTGACGGTTTGGGCAATGGCGAAGACCTCATCCGACTCGAACTGGTTCGGGTAGTCATGCATATGAAGGCCGGTAGTGGCGTCAATTTGCGTTACGTCAGTGCCGCTGTGGCCGGGGTCGAGCACTATGGTTGGTTTCTGGGCCGAACTGCTGGCGGCGGCCACCGGCGAGCTCGATCCATAGGTCTGGAGTAAAGTTTTGGCGTAACCGGAACGTAAAACCAGGGCTGCGATCATATCGGCCGGGGTTTCGTAATGGCGCATGACGATATCAGTGGCCTCTTCGACGGTGGTCGATTTTAACAACGGATCGAGGGTTGAACTCTTGTAGCCACCACTTAACTCCGTCCACATGTAGTCGAGTTGGGTAGTCATATCACCGTCGATGGTGCCGGCTTTGACGGCAGCGGCGTGCAAGCCTTGCTGCCGGCCGAGATCTGTCCATTGAACAATCCCATAGCCAGTTTTGCCGTCGACCGCCATCGTGTCTTTGTCGCCCCCCGGAGTGGGTGTGCTCTGCACGCGGCGGGGGTTAAAGCCTGATTCGCCCTGGAGGTTACCCATAAACCCGGCTGCCTGGAAATTCTTTAGGCCCTTACTTATCAAAAAATTGTAGACCTGCTCGGCCCCTTTACTGCCAGTCAGGCTGGACGCGGCGGTCGAACTGCCGTCGGCGTTACAGCTGCTGATATCGGTCGGGTCATAAAAAGCTGTATTTGCTCGAATACTTTCTAACTGTGCCGGAGTTAAGGGTGGCGGGGCGTAGTCGGCGCTCACGCCAGGAAGTTGCAAGTTAGTCACTAGCAAAATCGGAATAAACAGGAATATGAAAAAACGCGCCATCAGCTTCCTCATTCTATTACTGTGCAACATTTTGGATACCAGCTAATTGGTCTAAGGTGTTGTCGTAGGACATGGCCAGCCGCCAGCGGAATACCAGGTCATTACTGGGACCCAAATTACTCGGCGAACATAGCTTGGAGGGATCATCAACGACGTTGCCCGACTTATCGCGCGTGATGTCACCGCTGGAAAGCAGACTACCGAGCGTGCCGGCTTCATCTGGCTTCATATTGCTGTTCGGGTCGGTCGTGTCATAGCTACCATTGCCGGATTCATCGTACTTATAGCCGAAACAACGCGCGTACTTGCCGGCAATCGTTGCTTCTTGACCGCTATTGTCTAGGTTGTTTTGATTCTCGAGCATTCCATAGCTGGGGTTGCTATCGATTAATTTTTCCTCGTCTTCCGACCAACCGAACTGGACGTTGCCATAGTTTGAGTCGGTCGGGGCGGCCAAGGCGCGGCTGCCCATTAGGGGTGATAACGCCGAACCAAATGATTTCATGGGTTGCAGAATTGAACCTGCCAATCGCAACAAGTTGTTCAATATGCCGGTGCTGAAGTTGGCGTTCAGACTGATCGCTACGTGTGACAGCATTGAATTGGCGTTACCAGGGGCGAAGTAGCGGTCATAGGCACTGTTCTTTCGATTTTGGGCGGCAATGAACTGAGCGTCGGACTGACCAGATTGGGCCAATTCTGTAGAATTGAGGGCTCGGCCGAATTGGCCCCGCCGCCCGATTTCACCGGCGGCGATCATGCCACCCGAATCGCCTTGATCGGCCAAATCCTTGCCCTGGGCCATGCCGCTATTGACCTGGCCGGCGCGTGCCGCGACCACTAGTTTGGCCACGACAGTTATCCCGGCTAATTTTGCGGCCGAAACCCCGGTGTCATAGATAAGGGAGGTGGTCCGGCTAGCCCCTGTCACAAGTTTCGCACTAAACTGCCCGAGTAGCTTTTCGGCTACGCGATTAATGATCACCTTTGAGACGGATTGACCGGCCGCCGTTACGGCAGCTTCCCCGCCAGCGTTTACTTCGCCGACGCCCGGGATTAAAGTGATGACTATATTGGCAATCCCCACCGCCGACGCCAAGTAAATATTGGTTAGGGTACTGCAAAGCGGCGTGGCAACTTTATTTATAGTGTCGGCGACGCCCGGATCGAGTCCGCTGGCATTTAGAAGCGTAAAGTCGCCGGTGGCCGATGCCTCGGCACTGGCGGCACTCGCGGTACTGACGGCGCCGCCGCTGGCGCGAATCTGGGCGTTGGACCTAGAAGTGTCCCCGAGATCTTCGTTCAGCGCGCCAACGGCTAAAGCTAGAGGGCGGGCGTCTCCGTTACTCATGTTGCCTTTTTTTTGTTGGTCAGCCGCCGATGCGAGGTAATAGTAAGTTGCCTGCTGTTGGGTCGTTTGGTTGTCGATAGTCGGACCAGCCTTATCCATCGAGCCGTCATAAACGATACAAATTGGCAGAGCTACCGCATAGATTGGATTAATAATCTCGACCGTAGCTTTCAGGGGTGTATCTTTAACGGAGCTCCCGATCGCTTCTTTGACGGTCGTCAAGACGCCATTATTTTTGACGGCCGCCGTTAGCTCCTTGCCATCGGCGGCTTTTAAAGCGGCCGATTCAGCATCTCTGGCCGCCGCCGCCGATTCCTCGGCGCTAGCTGTGGCTGCTCTGCTGGGTTTAATTTTTACTTTTTCGTCAACGGCAGTCGCTCGTTGACGAGTCGCCTCGATTCGGGCTTCTTCAGGGGTTAAGCCTTTGAACTTCGCAAGAGTCCAAGCGGTCAAACTGATGCCGAGCTGCTGACGAATATCTTTAGCGACGACCCCACGAATGATCGGGCCGACGTTCTCGGTCTGCATGGCCTCTTTCAAAACGGGCGCATAAGTTCTACTAAAGGCCACCTGATTCTTGAGCTGAACAAAGCTTTTTATGCCCGGTAAATTTTGAACGATGCCCGTCGGCTGCTTGAGGTTGTAGTCAACATTATTGAGCGTGACGCCGGCTAGTCGGTTACGTCCCAGTATGCCCGTCGGTTCATAGCGAGTGGTGAAGCCGTTATTGCTCTCTAGATTAGACGCCACCTTGGCTGGGCGAAACCTGTCGGCTTTTGCGACTAGTTTGGATGCCTGGCCCGTCGCCGAGGCGTACTTTTCCTTGAGACTACTGTAGGTACTATCGTTGGCCGCTTGCAGGGCCATGGATTCACTAGTGGCCCGTTCGGCACTTTGACTGAACTGGCGCGTTAAGCGAGCAAATTCATAAGTGGTAATATTTTGGGCTAGATTGGGAATTTTGAGCGAACTGGCCAATACCACCAGTAGAAGTATGATAATTATGGTGCCGCCACCACCGGTAATGCCGATGCCTACCGCCCATTTATTTTTGAGTAACTTGGCGGCGCCACCTTTGAGTTTTTGGCGGAAGTTTGGCGTGGCATCTTTAGTGCTGTTGTAGAGCGAACCACCAGATTCAGCCTTACTCTCCTCGGCGGCGCTTAGTTCAGAAGAACTGGCCGATTTATCGGCGCTGCCACCGGAATCACCTTGCGGGTTATATAGATTTTCGCGGTCGGCAATATCGCCGACGGCACTGGGTTCGGCGTCGTCATCCATTTTGTGCTCGGCGCGCGGGGCGATACCAGTCAGGTCATTCAGATTTTCGGTTTGTCGGTCGTCGTAGACTGCCACAGAAAAAGCCCCTTATGTTTGTTCAAATTATACGCTACCAGGATACAATCGATTACTGAGGTCGATCGTGCCTTGCGGTTGGTTAAATTCACCCTGTTGCGGCGACTTTATTTGTTGGACTTGTTGAGGGCTAGTGGTAATTAGCCCGGTTTCGGTCGGGCTGGCGACGACCTGGATATGGACGTGATTCTGGCCGGCAAAGAATAAGCCCTGCCCGACCGGGAACTGGCTGAGCCGTTTCTTTTCTTCGCTAGTAAGTTTAAAGACGTCGCTCAGGACGTCGACGGCACTGGACGACTGCTTGAGCAAAAACTGCATACTAGCATTGGCGACGATGGCCCGGCCCATTCGAGAGCCCATGAAGTCTTCGACGTCCTGAGTAATGGTGGTAATACCGAGGTTGTACTTGCGGGCCCGTTTAGCTAGCGAGAACAAGAAATTGGCCGAGTCCTCGTACTTCATAAGTTGCCAGGCTTCGTCGACTATCAGGATGCGCCGGCGCTGGTCACTCTTAGTCTTATTCCAAATATAGTTGAGGACGATATACATCGCCACCGGCCGGAGTTCGTCCTCGAGATCACGGATATTAAAGACCACTAACGGGTTGTTGATATTAATGTTGGACTGCTGGCTGAAGATGCCGGCGAACGTGCCAGTGGTGTACTTGCGGAGGCGCTGGGCCAGTTGCGGACCACTCCCGCCCATGTGCAGCAGGGTGTCGTAAAGGTCGACGATGGTTGGCGGAAGTCCGGTGTGTGTCAGGGGGTCATTGGTAATGCCGGCTTTGGCGTAGGTCTCAATTAAGGCGGCGTCGAGGTCGGCCTCTTCGCTCGGGGCTAAAGCGGGGGCCAATACACTGTTACCGCCGAGCATTTGCGCCTGGGCACCGCCCATCATCAGGCGGAGCAAGCCGTGGAGGGTAATCAAATTCGAACGGAGGGCGTTGTCGGCTTCATCGGAATCGACCACTTTTGGCAGGTCAAAGGGGTTGATACGGGTGGCCGAGCTGAGGCTGAGGCGGACGTAGGCGCCGCCGACGGCTTCACACATCCGCTGGTATTCGTTCTCGGGGTCGATGATGAATATCTCGGTTCCAAACATCATACTGCGCAAAGCTTCGAGCTTGACGGCAAATGACTTGCCGGCGCCGGACTTGGCGAAAACAACGGAGTTGCCGTTTTCGAGGCTAAAGCGGTCGAAGATGACCAGGCCCGAGTTGTGCATGTTGACGCCGTAGAGAATACCGTTGTCTTGGGTTAAGTCGGCGCTGGTGAATGGAAAACTGGTGCTGAGGGCCCCGGTGCTCATGTTGCGGCGGATCTGTAACTGATCGACCAATTGCGGGACGGTGCTGTTAAAGCCCTGCTCTTGCTGGCTGGTGGCCGGCTTGGAGAAAACTAGCTGTTGGCCGAGCATTGATTCGACCTTGTGGCTGACAAATTCTAATTCATCCACCGAGTTGGCATAGATCGTAAAGTACAGACCGAAGCGGAAAAAGCGCTCTTCACCGACCTGGAGTTTATCACGCATCTCTTCGGCGTCGATAATGGCGGCTTGTTTGCCCGGGTCACGGATGCGCCCTTTATCGCCATCGATCTGGATACCGGCTTCGAGCTGGGTGACTTTTTTGCGCAAGTTTTCCAGCACGAGCTGGGACTCGACCGGATAGACGTACATGCTCATGTCGATAACTTCGTCCATATTAACCATACCGCTCAGCCAGCCAGTGTAGAGCTGACGGGGATAGCCGTAGACGTAGTAGGTGCGGGCATAGCGAGTGCCGAGCTGAAAGTGAGTACTGCTGAATTCGAGTGAGCTCGGGGCGATAAAGTCGCGCAGCGCCGTGATGCCTTTTTGGAAAGCAGCCTGCACCTCTTGTTCTTCGTGGGCACGTTGGGCTTGGGCGATAGCGACCGGATCGACGGCGGGCTTTTTACCAAAGGCCATTACTGGAGCTCCCGCTGCAGGTGGGCTTGGGTGGCGGCGCCCTGCCCTTTCGTGACAATATCGGCTGTCATCTGATTGAAGTTTTTGAGCTCTTGGCGGGTCGCGGTGTCGGGGTTATAGGTATCATAATACAATTCGATAAGCTCCTGGGTGTCGAGAGGTAACCCCTGAATACTACACTGCAGGAGGCCGGACAAGACCGATTGCACGCGGTTGCGTAGTTCAGCTTTGGCGTTTTCGAGATCGGCTTCGTGGATGGTAATGTGCTGCTCCTTACTGCTAAACAAGGCGCCGATACCGCCAAAAAAGTTCTTGCTTTGTGACAGTGTCTGTTTGACATCGGCGAGGGGGAAGAAGGGGATAATCACGTAGAACTTCTTGTCCATAATATTAGTCTGTTGGCTCAAGGCATCTATGTAGCCGATATAATCTTCCATCAGTAGGGCCAGGAGCATATTGTCGTGCTCGGTGCGGATTTTGTCGAGCTTTTCGATATAGGGTTGCAGGTCGACTTTTTGGGAGCGTACAAAAATCTGAATGGGAAAATACAGGGAGTTTAAGAAGCCCTGGTAGCTGTACTCGACGGCTTCTTGCTCTTGCCCGCTCATGAGGTCGAAGTTAATGCTTTTGACCATCACAACGCAGCGGAACGAGCCATCATTCATAATCACGATACCGTCCCGAATCTCGGCAATTTGCAGGGTGTTCTGGGTACTGTTGGGGTTCGCCTTAGGGCGGGCGACGTTGACGGCAGTGGTGGCGTCGGAGGCAAAGACGTTCGAGCCAGGGGCAGTTATGGCACCCGGAACGGCGTAGCCGGCTTGGGGCGAATAATTTTGGGCCGGCGATGCCGGTTGCTGGGGCGACGGATAGGCGACAGCCGGGTTGGGTCCTTGGGGATAAGGATTAGGTTGATTTGGATCTGCCGGATTCATATGTGCTTGCCCACCCTGCTTTGTACTCTTTGTTGTAACACTAGCGTAGTGAAATCACTACTTCATCCTGAGGCGGCTCAGGATTTTTTACTTTATACGCCTCACGAGCCAAAGTCGACACATTTAAGTCGTTGTTGCGTGCTAGGTTCATTATAGCAGGATCAGGTGTGGGTGTCATCGGTTTTGGTGGCTCGATTTGAGTCACTGGTATCGCGGGTGTAACGGGGGTAGGAGTGGCGGCTTGGGCTGCTATCGGTTGAACGGTTTTCATGTGGGCGTTGAAGTAGGATTGCGGGGGTTTGTTGCCATGGGCCTTGAGGCGATTCAATATGGCGACTTCGTCGTCCGTCGCGACGGGCGCCGCGGCTACGTCTGTCGCTCCCGGTTGCACGACTTGAGCGGCGGCAAAGACGGCTTGTCCATCGGCCGGCGGTGTCGGCGCTTGATTTAAGAACCAGTAATTTTCGGGGGCGACCGGGGTGGCCGCCGCCGTTTCGGTTCGGACATCGTTCATTGTGTTGATCAGCTGTTGGCGGTGCGCCTGGCTTGAGGCGTTTATCATCTGATCGAACTGCTGGGCAATGGGGTTACTTTGCTCGTCGAGGATGTCATCCGAAGCCAGGACTTCATAATCGGGAACGGCTTGCGGCATGGCGGTCGCGTCGACCAAGCGATCGGATCGGTTATCGTCTGTGGCTGGCTGCGCTAACTGATTGTAAAGATTCACATTGACGTTTTTAATCGCCCACCCCCGACTGTCGGTGGTGCTAGCGAGGGCGCTCAAGCGGCTGCGGACCTGGCTTTGAGTTAGCCCATTTGTCCGGACAACCGCGACTTTCTTCGGCACGGTAATCGTCACCAGTTCTTTGACACCACTCTGATCCCAGATCCGTTTGCGGGGCTTGAACAGGAAGCGAAGCTTGGCTAGTGCCCAGACTTCAGTCGGCTGGTCTTTGCCAATCGGCAGTGCAAAAAAGCCGGTGAACAAAGCCGGCGGAACAAACAGTATGAGCAAGAACGCGGCACCTTTCGAGTAGACTAAGAAGCTCATGTAGAGCAAGAAAACGGTGATTAGTCCGAAGATAAACTGCCGAAGCGTCAACGGCCCAAGAATATGATCTTCGGCCTCAATGTCTTGGATTACTTTATATGTCGCCATTGTAACCATTAGTATAACAAATATTGCGCACTACGGTTCCGCTTTACGATACGCTGAGACCGGCCGGGACGATAGACTTGCACCGTGTCCGCTGCTTTCTAGTGCTGATCCATGTTGTTGGGGGTGGAGGTACCTCTATGGTCGGGTGGCGGCAAGTGTGGTCCGGTCGGGGCGGCGACGTAGGCGCCCGTCATATCCGCTAGTTCACGGGCTCGTTCGGCCACGTGGGCGGCGCCCGGCGTATTAGCCATCCGGTTGGTTCGAGCGCCAGGTTGCACCACAGGGCCAGCGCCACCGGCAGGCGGGGCATACATGCCGCCGCCTAGCTCGCTCATGAATGTTTCGGAAATAGCCTTGATCTTGTTCATCTGGTCGACATCGCCTATAGCCTCGGCCGCCACATGGGCGTCCTTGAGTCGTTCAACCGAGAAGGAGCTCATTTGGGCTAAAGGATAACTGCCCTTCTTTTCATAAATCTCATCCACGAAGCCATCGGATTTGACGTCACCTCCTGGACGGCTGGCGCCCATAGTTCCGTCTTTCCAGTTCGTGTACTTGTACTCGAGGTGCTGGCCCTGGTTTTCGAATGCCGCGCCAATCCAAGCTCCCCCGGCTTGGTTGGCTGACATACCCCAACCGTCGGTAACGTTGTGGTAGTTGTCGCCGAGGCCACGGATTTGGTCTTCGCTGGTGGCCTTACGCATTTCGTATGACAGGGCTGCTTGCTGGGCATATGTATCGTTTCCCCATCGGCTATGGCCTTTGTTGACGGAGGCTTCACTAACCCAGGCTCCACCGAGGGTCTCGTACTCAATTTGGCCGGCGTTATTGCGCTTCCTAGAAGTCTTTTTGTTGACAGTCAGGCCTCTCACCTCGGAGTCCACGCCGGTCGCAATTTGATCGTTGACCTCCTTGCCGACCAAGGCTCGTTTGCGAGAGGCGTCGGCTTCGAGGTTAT
>JBDTSH010000006.1:0-88144 GCA_039931245.1 Candidatus Saccharimonadota bacterium | reverse complement strand
TACTGTGGGCCATGATGACAACGCCGATAACGTATTCTGGAATACCTCATTTGCCGGCTTCTACGCAGACGGGGGAACAGCTGGGGTCGGAACATTTCGTCAAGATACCAATTGGACGCCAAACGGAACGGTCGCCTTTAAAATTGATGCCACAGCACCAGTCGTCGACCAACCAATAAACAAAGACCAATGTAAAAACGATGGTTGGAAGAAATTCAATAATCCAAGCTACAAAAACCAAGGCCAATGTGTCAGCTCAGTAGTTAGCAATAAGGATGCAGTCAGCAACAGATTAAGCTATTAAAATAAACTAAAAAATTTAATACATAGTATTAGACCAGGGCTTCGGCTCTGGTCTTTATTATTAAATAGTAAACTAGACCTGGACGAAGCACGCGCGGCAGCGGGCTTGGTATTGGTAGGTGCCGTCTTCGGGGACGATGGGCGGCATGCCAGCCAATACCAGGGCACCATCGTGCAGAATTTGGCTGAATTGGGCCTCATAGCGGCTACAGACATCACAGACGGCCAGTTTCATGACGAGGCTGTCGGGCTTTAGCTCCAGTAGTCGGCGCACCGTCGGTTGTAGCCGGCCGCGGTAGTCGAGATCGAGCCCACTGACCACCACTTCTTTGCCGGTCTTAATAATGCCCGCTAAGTAGCGGACATCGGCAGCCCCGAACATGTGGATCTCATCGATCCCGATCACGTCAAAGTCGCTGTCTATCTCCCGCAGAGACTTTAAAGACTGGCAGGCGGTACTGACGCCAAGCCGGGAACTAATGCCCCTGTCCCGAATATTCTTTTCGGGCTGGACGTAAAGCACCTTATGTTTGGCGAACTCATGCGGGGCCACGCGGGCAATCAGCTCGAGTGATTTCCCACTCTTCATCGGCCCGATAATCAATGTGAATGCCATATGTTCGCGCCTCTTGTCTCGCAGGTTTAGTTTGGCCGGAACGTAATTATTCCAACTGTGTCATAGGCAGTATAGCGCACCGCCGCTAAGGCCGGGGTGACGAGCTGGACGGGGCCTAATCCTGAAGGGCGATCTACCTATCTTGGTGTCTGAATTTATTATTTTTATCCCAGTAGACTTGCATGGCTTCCTCGAGCGTGCCCGCCAGCTGGCTGTTCATGCGCTCGAGATCTTTGAGCCGGGTGATGTCTTTAGTTTGGACGACGAGGCCAATTGTTGAAGGGTAGAACTTAGTCTTGAGCCATAGTCGGCGGCGGGGATAGTACTCTTCAAACTCGACAATATTCTGGGTTTGCATCGCTTCGAGAGCTGCTTTTTTGAACTCAGAATTTTCTAAATCGGGCAGCACTTTCCAGAGATTTTTACCCAAAACCTCACTTTTGTCCCGCCCCAAAATATCCCACCCCGCGGCATTGACATACTGGCAACGCCACGCTTGATCATAAATTGCGACCGAGTCCTCGAGGACTTCCAAGGCGTGGATAGCCACGAATTTACTGAAGCCGGATCTTAGCTTTTGGGCGGCCAGGTCCTTGCCGATATTGTCTAATTCAAACGTTTCAAAATCGAGGAGCACATGCATGGCCCCGTCATCGGTGAGCACTTGGGCGATCGAGACGATAACCGGAAAGCGCGAGTCATCTTTACTGAGAACTGAAATTGTCAGCAGTTTAGCCCGCCCAAATTTACCCTCCCGATCTTTGATCAGCTTGCTAATTGTTCGGTTCAGGTTTTGTTTATGGCTCGGGGCGACCAGGGCAGACAGTGTATTACCCAAGAGCTCGTGCTCACTCACCCCAAAAAAATCGCTGGCATTATCGTTGGCGTATTGAATCTTACCGTGTTCATCGACTATCAGGATCGGCCTCGGCAAAACAGCAACGACGAGAGCCAGACTTTGGGTATATTTTTTTAAGCTCGCCACAGCTCAACTGGCCGTGGCTGCGGTGCCGGAATGCCCCCATAATCGAGGGCCCCCCATAGATCTACTCGGTATATTTGCCACTTAGGTGTAATTGTCATGGTAGACATTGTAGAAAGCTTATAGGGGAGTGTCTGTGACCATTCTTACCCGTATTACGAGCGTCTAGCCGAAAGCCCGAAACCCCAGTAACCCGCTCGTTGCTTGCTTGGTGGCGATACAGGGGGGAGTCGATAGCAGCGGCAGAGCGACAATCCGCCGAACATATACTAATGAGGCTAACTATAACGAGCAGCTAATCTCACTGCTGAATAACACTACCTCAGGGGTATTGAATTAGTGAGTACTGACGAGACGCAACTCCTCAAAAGAGGCTAGAGCAGGGGGCATATAAGCTCGTTTGTACCATTATATGTATATAAAAAGACAATGATGAGCTGGATTGGCCTAACGATAATTATTAGATTATAATTTCGATCGCTTGCGAGTACTGAGGTAGTCGGCAATGATTGCTTGTTGGTCTACGCTAAATCCGGCCGTCGTCACAGAACCAAACTTGTAAGCCTTGCGTTCACCTAATAGCCCTTGTTTATCGAGTTCGCGTATTGCAGCTTTGATCGAAATAGGTGCCACGCTCAACTTTGCCCGTATAGTATCGGAAAGTAGTTCAAATGCTAGCACTCCTTCGGGCGCTGGCAAAGCCAGCTTGCCCGTGGATGCTAAATACTGCTCGATAAAAGTCTGCTGAGATGGCGAGAGCGTATCGCGTGGGCGAGGACCAACAAAGTATTTTTCTAGCTGCCCAATTTCGTCTACCAGCTCTAGGACAGCCTCGTTAACTAGCCGATCGGATACACCTAGCTTTTTAGCATAACCGTATACCGAGAGGTATCCATCGGGGGCTGCATCAACAAACAAACCTCTGCTTACGAGGTGATCGTAAATCCGCTGCTGATCCTCGGGAGAAAATACCGTTGAAGAAGTTGCGCGAACTTTTCCTTCGACACCTGATGTCAAGTCGAGTTCTTCAATAGCTTTTTTAATGGTGCCTTGGGCCTTATCCCAGTGCCTGCTGAGGGCTTTAGAGCTCAAGTACCCATCAGGCGCTTCAGGTATTAGTGAACCATCACGACTTAATTGAGATTCGATAATTTGCTGCTGCTGAGGCGAGAGGCCGATAAATGGTGCGCCGGCTTTTTTTGATCCGGACTGGTCATTCGGACGATAACGACTGACTGTTCCCAACGATTCGGCTTGCTGATCTATCACGCGACCAACAGCATTATTCGCAATGTTTAACCGCTTAGCCAGTCCATTAACACTAATGTAACCTTCAGGAGCTTCAGGGAGCATCAATCCTCGTTCTTTTAACTTATCCCAGATTACGTTCTGCGCCCAGGCGTCATAGCCGGGTACAGGCCTACTAGCAAACGAGTATGTGCCAGAAGACAACTCGGTTAGATTGAACTGATCCAGTGTAGATTTTAAGGCTGAGTTACTCACCGAAAATGCGCGAGTAATACCAGACAGAGATAGTACTGTTTCAGGAGGCGCTGAAACTAAAGTAACAACATGCTCAACACGCTCGTCTGAAGCAGCACCAATAGGATCCTTCAGGGCCGTTATCATGTCGGATACAAAATTCTTTGAATAAGCTAGGCGTTGGCCAAGTCGCGGCTCTGCAATGATCTTTGCATCCAGCTCGGTCTTTGATAATTGCGCTATGTCACGGCTTGTAAGACCGACTGCTGCTAGCTGCTCGCTGTCAAAAATAAAGCTTGCGTTGCCTACTTCGTCACAGATCAATGCTATTCGGTCGAGCCCGTAGATGTCTAGCATATAGTAGCTGGCCTGGCGGATCATGCTGCTTTCTACATCACCGTCACTCAGCGAGAAAGCCTCAGGATTATCAAGGTCAATGTTGAAGACCTGCTGCAAAATAAATAGTGTAGTTTTCAGCCGTGGGACTGTTAGGGCCGGCTGGAACTCTATCGGACCGGGCCGTATAAATTGTGTACTTTTATCAGTTGGTACAACCACAGAACGCATATGGTCAGCTCTAGAGATTACATCATCGAGATGCTTAATCATTACAGCTTTGGCCTCAACAGTGTCTAAGAGTTGGTTCACGTCTCCTAAGCCAAAGTAGCTCGTGGCAGCGTCCTGCATCCCTGCGCGATCTTTGGCCAATACAGTCGGGCGGGCGACAAAATCAGCTTCGGCCTGTTCGACAACGTCGATTAATTGGTCGAGGGTGTGATCCGCATAGCTATCGATAATCTCGGGCTGCAGAGGTTGCGAAAGTATATGGGTTATTTCCGACTGATAATCGGGTCGTTTATCAACGCGTTCAGGAGACTGGATCATTTACCTATTATAGCAATAAAACATAGAAAAGTCAAGTGGTGGGGGCGGTTGGACTTGAACCAACGACCAATCAGTTATGAGCCGACTGCTCTAACCAGCTGAGCTACGCCCCCGTGCCGGAACCAAATCCCCAGGCGTCGTTTTGCCAGCGTGGCAAAAGCTCTGGTTGATGGATCGGTTCCTCATCTTAAAATTGCAAACAGTCCGTTCACAATTTCTTGCTAGCGGTCTGCAACGTGTGCAGGGCTAACAGAGGAGAGTATATAGCTTTGGGCCCGGAAAACCAAGTAGAGTGGCTAGTTTGGAAAGGCAAAAGTCTGGCTCAAGGCTCACAATAATGCCAAAGTGGACCCGGAGCATGTGTTATATACTAATAAGTAGTCTCATCATGAAAACAAAGATCCATCACTACGAGCAGCAACTTTTGCATTATATGCTCAGCTTGCGCGATCCGCGTACGGCGGGGCAATTGGCGTTCGTGATTATCGTTTTATTAATCAGCTGGAGTGGTGTTAAAGCCATCCAAACGAACTACGCCCTACAACAACAAATTGTGGCCCTCCAGCAACAAAACAGCCTCACGCAGCTGCAGGATAATAACCAGAAGCTTAGCAATGAATACTATAATAGCGACCAGTATCTGGAGCTAGCCGCCCGCGAAAACTTTGGTCTGGCCGCGCCCGGCGAAAAAGAACTGATAGTGCCGCGGAGCGTCGCCCTCGCCAACACCTCAAATCTACCAGTGAAGGCTGCCAATATCACCGGCATCGGCCAAGTACCGGCTTACCAAAACAACTTCCAAGCGTGGTTGAACTTCTTTATGCACCGCCAAAGCTCTAATTGACATTTCTACCTCTGTTTGTTACAATCCATTAGTCTTAAAAAGCAGCTCACCATTAACGCGGGGTGGAGCAGCGGCAGCTCGCGTGGCTCATAACCACGAGGTCACAGGTTCGAGTCCTGTCCCCGCAACCAAGTAATACTCAAGGCTTCTTCGGAAGTCTTTTTGTTTGCACCAGATCAAGAAATAGTAAAATTCTGAAGGTTCCAAAACTCACCTCGGAGTAATTACAGAGGTGAGAGTGATATGATTAAGTCATGAACTGGATTACATATAGCCTACTAATGTTCTTTTCGTCAGTGGCTTTGTATTTGTGCGTCCGCAAATCATCGCTAGTCAAAGTCCCTACTGCACTCACAAACCTTGCAATGTTTGCAATTCCTCTAGTGGCCTATACCGTTATCGGTGCATCATCTAACACAAAGTTTTCAATTTCTGCTTGGCATTTAGCGATACTTTTTGTGGCGGCAGTAGTGTTTGCATACGGTGGCAACACTATGTCTTTGAAAGCCATTGATATTGCGCCGAACCCTGGCTACAGCTTAGTGCTATCTAAAAGCTACGTGTTGTTCACGACGATTGTCGCGGTAGTCTTTCTGAATCAAGGTCTGTCGTGGCGCAAGGCAATTGCAATTCTACTTATCGTAGCTTTCTCTGCTCTCATTATGGTTAATCGTAAGTCTGCTAAGCATGTTAAAGATAATAAGTGGATCTGGCTATCATTTGGCTCGTTCTTTGCATGGGGTATGCTTTCACTGTCGTCTAAATATTTATTCTCACATGGGGTAGGGACCCATGCATTTCTAATATACCTTTATGCACTCGTTACTGTCTGCATCGTAGCTACTAATAAGATTAGTCATAAGACATTCCGGGGCATCTCATCTTCACACTGGCCCTTACTGCTAAGTACGGGCATATTCTCTACACTCTTTAACCTCGGACAGTTTGAGGCCATCCGAATGGCGCCAAACGTAGGTTATGTGAATGCTATAAATGCTGGTTCGATTTCACTCGTCACGGTATTGGCTGTAATGCTGTTTAAAGATGAACTGACTTTACAAAAGGCCTTCGGCATAGCTGGGGTTACCACTGGTTTGCTGCTACTTATGATTTGATTATTCACATCTATCATTTGCGATTAGAATCCTGTATGGGCGGTCTAGCTGAAACTTCGAGTCTTTCTTGGTTATTGAGCAAAGATAATATATAAAATCCTCATATTAAGACATTCAATACATTAGTAATGACATATTAAAGATTATGTGATATCTTAATATGTAGTTATCGATACATTGAATCACTTAATATGAGAAATTAGACAGAGACATGCAACCTCCGTACGACCTCAAACCTATTAATAAAGAGTTGAAGATAGACTTTAGCAAGTTCGACAAAGAGCTTATCTTGGCAAGGACTGAGATAGGTATCCTTAAAGGCGCCTGTTATGGCTTACCAAACCCGCAATTACTTCTTTCCCCAACTGTTATGAGGGAAGCTCTTGCGAGCTCTGAGATAGAGAACATAATTACGACTCTAGCAGATGTCTTGCAGGCCCAACTATTTAGTGAAGCTGAACAGGGGAGTCAAGACAGGGAAGTGCTTAGGTATAGTCGTGCACTTAGTATAGGGCTAGATTTATTGGCTGAGCTGCCAATTGGCTCGAGGGTCATAAGGGACGTCCACGATGTATTGATACCAGACGAAAAAGATTATCGAAAGATACAGAACGCATTGATTAATGGTACTACCAAAGAGGTCGTGTATATGCCGCCTGCTGCTAATAAAATTCCAGGCCTCATCACTGATTTGCAAAAGTTTGTATATGAAGAGGACGGCATCGATCCTTTGCTAAAAACCATAGTTGCACACTATCAATTTGAAGCAATTCACCCGTTTGGAGACGGAAATGGTCGAACTGGGCGTATTCTTATGGTTTTGTGTTTGAAAAACTTTGAGCTTTTAGAGTTGCCAGTCTTGTTTATCAGCGGATATATTAATACCCATAAAGATGAGTATTATTCTGCGATTCGTGGTGTAACTGACAATGGAGATTGGGATACTTTTATTCATTACATGCTGAAAGCGTTTACTGAGCAAGCGAAAGATAGCACTACGCTGCTACTGAAGATTAAAGACTTACACGAAAAGGTTAAGAGAGAAATTCGTAAAGAGCTGCCTAAGATATATTCTCGAGACCTAGTTGATGCTATCTTTAGCCAGCCTTTCATTACCCCTAAAAGGTATGGTGAGCTTTTGGGTGTAACTTATCAGACAGGCTCGAGTCATCTAAAAAGTTTGGAGAAGAATGGTTTTATGGAGTCGTTAAAAGTCGGCAAGTATTTACTGTTTGCTAATAAGCCATTGCTTTCACTTCTTCATGATGCTTAGTTGCGCATCGTAAGATAATTTAAAATTTGTCAGCGAATAAGCTCTTGGGAAATTAGGTTCCAATTCGATTGCACGTACTCAACCATTACTATGTAATATTTAAATTAAGCATTCTCTGTTAGGGGAAGCTTTTTTTATTTGGTATGAAATCCGTGAGGGTAAATATCTAATAACAGGCAGGCAGGGATCGGGCAAGACAACACTCAGCAAGTATCTGCAAGCTAAAGGCTATACATCTTTTAATACTGATGATCTGCCAAATGTAACAATACTTCAGGACAAGCAGACTAGAGAAGAAATTGACTGGCCATAGCCTATCGGAAAAAATCATGGGTCGCCTGCTACCTTCCGTTAAAAGTACCCTTGAATACGTCACTGACTGTGACGGCAATATTCGCGTTGATGAATCAATGGGAAACTCTTTAGGAAGATATAGCATGAGGCTCCTTTCCAACACACATCCAATCTATAAACCTAAGAGTTGAATTGAAGCCGCGCTGAGTTCTAATTTACTTCCTTAGAGTAAGCTACTTTTAATACGACGGGGGTGTAAGTTTACCCAAAAATACCGAGGGAATTAACGGCACTAGTCCGATGTTCTCAATTCTTTTTTGTAGTATACAAATATTTATTAATTGCTAGAGTATAGTACATAAACTTAAGCAAGAACGACGGAGAAATATGTGGTTTAAAAAGAGCGGCTGGCTGTACGTACCAATAAATATCTACGGTTGGATTGTATTTGGAATTGCGACAGCATTCTTGGCGAGTGTCTACAGTACCTATAGTGCGCATTCGTTTGCCTTTATCGAGCTTATTTACAAAATTTACCCCCATTTCGTCGCTACTTTTTTGCTAGTGCTGTGGGTCTGTAGCCATAAGAGCGAGTAGCATGCTACTATCATTTCAAGATTAGTTATAAGCATCGGAGTAGACCGTGAAATCTGTAGTTGCAAGTAAAAAAATGTTTACAAATATTCAATCGAAAATAGGCTTGTTCATACTAGTAGTCGTCATCATCAGCGGTGCGGTCTGGTACGGTCGTCACGCGGGCTCCCTGACAACGGCCCGTCAGAACACAGCTTCGCAAAAAACTACGGCGCCAATACTAGCAACGAACGCCCAAGCGCTCGGATCAGTCGCCGCGTTGTATGACAATTATTTGCCGCTCAAGGCGCAACTTGTGGCCGACAACGGCGATAATCCCAATGTCGAACCAGCGGCAGTCAAGGCCGTCAGAGACAGTGAAGACTATTTCACGCCGAAACTGTATGATTCATTTCTGGCCGATTATATGACTGAGTACCAATCCAGCGGTAAGGTCACTAAGGATTTGGTGACCTGCGCGACTAACATAACCTCCGGCCATCAGACCACATTCGTTTCCAAAACTACTAGCAGTGCGGTCATCAATGTCGCCCTGACGTTAAGCGATGGCACGACTAAAGTTGTGCCCGTCACCGTTGACCTCAGCACATTAAAAATAAGTAAGATTGACTGCCGCAGCAGTTAGCGACGGTTCAGTCGGGGTAGTTCTATTCATGCTAGGTAGGCAAAGTTTACAGTCTATCTTCCCCGGAGAGCAAACCCCCTCGACTGAACTCTACCCTTCGAGAGCCCATATCTAACTAAATTAAGAGGCAAGTCTACACAATCCCGGACTGGATTCTTTCATAGCTTACGTCTTGCCAGCCCTATCGCAATTCAATCAAGGAGTGCTATTATCAGCTGACAAGCATAACCTAAAAGAAAGAATATAGTATGCCTCCTCAAGAACCCCAACTACCACCAGTCCCGTCACCATTGACACCACCGTCACTGCCTCCTCAAGAACTCCCCCAACCACCAGTCCCGACTCCACTGACACCCCCGCCAACTTATCAACCGGCAGGTACTCAACCGCCGGTCATCACCGCACCCGCTCCAACCGCCTACGCCCCGGCCGCACCTGCGAAGAAGCATATCCCCACCTGGCTCAAAGTAGTCGGCGTCATCGCAGGCCTCTTTGTTGTCATTCTTGTTTTTGCGGCTGTGACGGCGATCTCCGCGACCAAAGCACCACAGAAGGTGAGCGATCAATTCGTCAATGACGTGCAATCGGATAACGCCAGCGGGGCGTTTGCTCTGACCAGCGATTCTTTTCAGAAAGCCACCGACCAACAACAATTAGATAATCTTATTAAGCAAGCCGGACCGGCCCTGCAAGGTGAGGAGAAGGTTGTGGGACGGGCCATTCATAAAACCACCGGCATCCCGGAGACAGCCGTCCTAGTCTATACTGTGAAAACGACAAACGGCACTAAGTACATAAAAACTGAACTCCAAAAGAGCGGGGATGTCTGGCAGATAGTTAACTTTAAGTCATCGAGTAAATCTCTCGACACAACGTTAGAATAATATGACGCCCTACACGCTTACCCAAACATTGACGGCGGTTGCTAGTTTAAACAAAGCCGATCAAGCATTTAGCTATCGAGTCGATGGCGCTCAGATCATCGGCGAGTGGAAGTATCTGGACGCCGTCTGGGCGGCTCCTCTCGCGGCGGGCAACGTGGACAAAGAATTTCGGGTCACGATTACGTTCGATGAAACCACCCATACCTATACCTCAAAAGATCACCAGGCTCAAAGCGAAAGCGGGCTTTCGTTCAACCCCCTGAGCGGCCAGCTGTCGGTGGGCAAAAGCTCCAGCCGCTTTAGTGGGCAGATGGTGGGCAAGAAAATGAGTTTTGGATTAGGCCAGGCCAACCAACCTCAAAATCAAACGTCAGTCGGCGGACCTACCTATCAGTCCACTTTTGCCAGTGCGGCGATTAAGGAGCCCTTGTTTAACTTTCTCCAGCAAACCGGCTGGCAAAAGGGTAAAACTAGCTTCCTAAGCAAACTTTTTGGATCGAAGTAATATTCTTTAGTAATTTTCAGCGCGACCTTAAGTAGCTGAGCGACGCCTTCTCACTGTCACGCGCTGCTCAGCTCTCGGCATCATGTACCCGCTAATTGGGGGGGAGGGGAGTTTGTGCTGGTTTTATTGGTGGTTGGGGAGTTTCCGGCAAATCGTTGAGGTAATTGTCCGGGTAAGTATGCTGGGGGAGAGTCGGCCCGCGCACCGTCACAGTCAGATTGTAGCGGGGGAATAGGCACAGCATCGGACATTTTTTCTGGCCATCAAACCGGCTGCTATCGATCTCCAGTGTGCCGTTCTTGACGACCGTTTTGATATTCGCTATCACGGGGTTATCGAGATAGTGAAATGTGACCGAATAGTTGTTGGCATAGTCGTAGCGATAATCAAGACTCCCATTTTGGACGCTGACAGTTTGGAAAGGTTCGACAGTGCGGATGACAGTTTTACTAGCGGCGTTATAGCGATCCCGCACTTGGGGGGCGACATCGGCGGTCAGGGCGATACAACCGGCCAGGCCGATGAAAAATAGCCCAACGAAGACGCCAGTTAGCCAGCTCCGAATTGGCCAGCGCCGTTTGTAAGTAGCTAGTCCGACCAGCACGACGAACAAGGCCACCAGGGCGGCCAGGCCCAAACTGAGATTAACCAACAGGTGTTCGGTAGTCCCGACGGGGAACAGACTGTCCTGAAATAGCTGGCCGCTATGCAGGGCCATATAGCTGACGATCGCCAGGAGGCCAAACAAGACAGCCAGTCCGCCCAGTATGAAGCCGACCCCAAGTAACTTTATTGTCAGGACAAATAACCGGTTGATGGGCGGAACCAGCGTGCGATTGGCTCGGCGGGCAGTCGCCCCGACGTCGGCCCGCTCGACTAAATGCTTCAAACTCTCTACCGTCACTGACATGCCCTGCATGCGGAGGCGGTCGCGGGGACTCGTGGCGGGAGGCACCAGCAGCCACAGGGCGATGTAGATGAGTATCCCCCAGCCCCCCGACAGCACCGCGACGATGAATAATATTCTTATCAGCAAGACGTCAATTCCGAAATAGCTGGCCAGCCCGGCGGCTACGCCGGCGATCAGGGCATTGTCGGTGTCTCGGAACAGTTGTTTATGGGGCTTATCGCCGGCCGGAGAGGGTAAAGCGTCTGCGGAATCATCCTTAAAAGCCGCCGGCTCACCTAATTGATGGGTGAGAAAATCGACGTCGGCCATCAGGATTACTTTGTCGCCGGTCACGCCTCGTTCGCCAAGAAGTTCCGCCATGCGCAGTTCGACTTCGTCGACCACCTCTTGGTCGCCTACTTGTTTGTGAATGGCGGCCAGGTAGGTCTTCAGTGTCTGGTGGGCCCCGACAGCTATCATAAACGGTTGCCGACCCAAATGAATTCTGACTACTTCATTCATGACTTATGTCCTTTCTCTAGAGTATTAATCGCATTATGGAGCTGGTGATAGGCCCGCTTGAGTTCAGCGAGTAACTGCTGACCATCGGCCGTCAGCCAGTAATATTTACGGGGTGGACCTTGGTCACTTTCTTGCCATTCATAGGCTAGTAACTTATCTCTGGCTAAGCGGCTAAGCAGGGGGTAGAGCGTCCCTTCGACGACGATGAGCTGGGCGGCGTGCAGGGACCGGATAATTTCCGAGGTGTAGACCTTATCGTCTTTGAGTAATAGCAACACGCAGTAGACGAGGACGCCTTTACGTAGCTGGGTGTCGGATTGGTGGGCCAGCGAATTATCGGCGGGACTAGTGGCGGCATTTTCGTTCATATAGTACTATGTTATGCAAGGTACTACGATTTGTCAAGTCCCGGCCTGATCCGGCTCAACGGCGACGGCCGCCGCTCAGTCCCCGCCGCCGCTGGCCGTAATGGCGACTCTTACCTCAGCAGCGACCAGTAATTTGTCAGGGTGACGATGAAAATAGACATATTGGTCACCCCCAAAAAAGCTTCAAAGACATACAGGATGTGATAACTGAGACCGACCGTATTGAGTAGACTGGTGTCGCCGCCGAAAGTGAAGAACCCTCCACCGCTAATCAGAAAACCGGCTGCCCCAAACCGGGCTATAAAGATGGCCGTAAAAATAGCGAAGACAAAGGCCGAAGTCAGCAAGACGCGCAGCGGTCGGATGCCGTAGCCGTTACTGTATTCCAGAAAGAAGCGGGTCAATCGATGGGACCGCGAGCGAGTGTTATGGCGAGTGTAGGCCTGCTTTTCCATAAACATATATTGGCGGGATATGGCGCTGGCGTGGCCAGCTTCGTAGGCTTCATGGATACCTTGGTAGAAGCTCGAGAGATAGCGATTGTCGAACTTTTTAACCGACACGTCCAGGTAACTGAAGCGATGAGAGGTCTGCCGAATGTTTTCGACCTTGGTGCGCTCATCGAATTCACAATCGGTAAAAATGTCGGTTTCGAAAAAGCAGTTTTGAAAAGTGACGTTTTTGAAAGAACAGTTACTGAAAGTGTCCCGCTCCAGAAAATTGCAGTTCTCGAAGGTGCAATCTTCAAACGTGGCACAGAAAAAGGTCGCCCGGACGAAAGAACAATCCTCAAACCGCGTCCGCACGGCATCGACAAAGTTACAAAAGGTACTCTCGAACTCCGCCCGGGCAATTCTCGATTCACGCAATCGAGAATAATTGAGGGTGGCGGCGCGGAATAGTTCATTGGGCGGGCGATCGAGTTTGAAGTTGACGAAGTGCAAGCCCCGCAGGTCATAACTGCCTTCAAAAAAGTTGTCGGGGCCCGACTGGAGGATTGTGCGGACGGCTGTCGCCTGGCCGAGGGCGAGAGCCGCTAACAAGCTTTCATTGATTTTTTGGCCGGCCTCAGTTTTCCAGCGGTCCCGGAAGCGCCGCCGCCGTTTGCTCAGGGCGACATAATCTCCCAGACGGGTATGAGGGGCGTACATAGTGACACTGTGTCACGAAGTGCCGCCAAGTGCAACGCCCGCTGTCCGGGGGGCTATTTATTAGTCTCGTCCGGTTTTGGTCGGAAAATCTGCCGAAACTTATGAAATTTACCGGTATCTTCAGCGAAGTCGGCCGCGTCGGCCTCGTCTACTTCGCCCGGTTTGGCGGCCATGAGGTAGGCGGCCATGTCGGTCGGCGCAAACGGGTTTTGGCTATAGGTCGTGACATAGTCCATCAGCCAGTGGTTGAGCGCGGAGCGTTCGACGGCGTACTGGCTGCGGTAACGGATGACGTAGGTCGGCTGTTGGTCTTTGGCGTGAACCGTCACGACATTACGTTTAATGATGTCGTGTAATGTCACCCGCAGGAACCGGGCTTCAATGTCGCTGGCCTGAGCCGACGAATATATACCCTCCCCGTCACCACTTAAACCAAGCTCGGCGGGGGCCACTTCGTCGCTGACCGGGCCTTCTGAGGCGTGGGCCTGTCTGACGGCGTTGACGATAAAGTCCTTAAATGAGGCGGTAATAGGCGCCGCTTCCAGTAGGGCGGCGACCTCGCTGCCTAATTGGTGACTGTCGTCGGAAGCGAGGCGCGCCGTCACTTCCTCTTCGCCGGGAACCTCGGATACAAACTTACTAAAATAGCGGGCGGCGAGATGAACTGGCGCCGCCTTGTCCTGGCGCGGGCCAAAGTCAGCGGTTAGATGGGCAATCAAGGCGGCTTTCGGATAGTCAGGTAATGCTTCCATACTCATACGACTAGCATATCCCGTCAATAGCGGACGACATGTATGAATCTTTACAGTGGTGTCGGCGGCCACCGCCCATATCCATTCGGCGCCATAGCTGTTAGACTGCCCCCAAGCTAACAAGGAGATCAGACTATGAGCGACGAAGCCCCGGACAACGATATCATCGACCTGGACCTGTCAGAGGAACACATTACTGAGGCGCTGCAAGCGGCCCCAATCTATCTGAAGAAGGTGATCGTGCACGCCAAAGCCGCCACGCCCGGTGAGCAGGTGAGAACCGTCTTGGCCAATGGTCGCGAGGAGACAGTGAACAGCGCCCAGCTGGGGGATATTATCATTACTAATCCCGGCGGCGAAAAATATATCATGAATTTAGAGAAATTTACGGCCCGTTATGACGCTCTCGATGAAAATGGAAATTATCGGGCCAAGGGTATGATCCGGGCCATCACTAATCCGACCCAAAAAAATATCCGGGTCATGGCACCCTGGGGTGAAGCCCAAAACGGCGACGCCGCCTGCCTTATCGCCTGTCCCTACGATCCCGTCCGCCCGGCTGTGCTCGGCGCCGATCGCTACATTATTGGCCAGGAGGAGTTTCGTACTACCTACGAGGCTGTGGCGCCGAGCCCCGGCCTGGACGAGGAAAGTCAGGATCAAGCGGGAGCGGCCAACCAAGTCGCGGATGAGCTCCTGATTGAAATGCCCCGCCCCGACTTAATTGTCTAGTGAGGCACGATAATCGGCGTGATGCTCGCGTATATTTCATCGAGGGCATCGCGGGCCGCCGTCACTTTATCAAACTGCGTGGCGCTGGATTTTTCATTGTCTAGCAGATCGGCTTCATCGACAGTCAACTCTCTGGTGACGAGGGTGGCGTCGCGCAAATTGCGCAACATGTGGATGGTGTGCTTCATCTGGTCATTGACCTGCTCTTGCTTGGCCTCTAAATGAGAGAGCAATACCTCAAAAAGCTCTAGTAAGTAGTTCAGAGCATCTTTCTGAACAGCAGGTTGCGCGGGGATGACCAGTTGGTCCAATGCCTGACGAAGGTTTTGACCGGCCGTCCGTATCTCGGGATGGGAACTGGCTTGGTAGGTATGCACCCAGCCATCCAGAATTTCCAGCACTTGTTCGAACGACATCGGCTGATGGCCCCATTGAGCCAACCACGCGGCGTTGATCTCATGCGCCAGGGATCTTTGATCCTCGCTCCACTGGGTGGAGTGTTCCAAGGCACTTTGGGCCGCTTCGAACCGGGCGGCGTTATCCAAGTTAATTAGTTCATCGGCGCAGTTTCGTAATTTAGTCTGGGACTCCGTCCCGCCAGCCCGTTCGGCCAGCCGATTGGCCCGTTCGGCCAGCTCAACTGAGCGAGCCTTGAGTACTTCTTGGTTATCCATGGCCTTATCTTAACTGACCGGGCTGGATAATAGAAATCCCCGGCTGGATTGTCATAGTTGTGACATATTTCATATACATTCGGGGTTTTATTACTAACAATGAAGCCGGTACATAGGTAGTGTGAAAGGAGCCAGCGATGGCGGCAAGTGCCCACCCCCCCATAGTTTTTGTCCACGGCTTGTGGCTCCACTCGACTAGTTGGCAGAACTGGATCGAATTATTTAACGACGCGGGGTACCCGACGCTGGCCGCTAGCTGGCCGGGCGACGCTCCCACGGTGGCCGAGGCGCGCCTCTACCCCGAGCTAGTCGCCAATAAAGGTCTCGATGAGATCGTCAATTATCATGCCGCCCAAATCCGTGAACTCGGCACCAAACCAATTATTATCGGCCATTCGTTTGGCGGTTTTATCGTGGAAAAGTTGGCGGGCCTGGGCTTAGCCGCCGCCACGGTGGCCATCGACCCCGCCCCGATGAAAGGGGTGTACATCCTCCCGCTGTCGGCTTTACGGGTCGCCTCGATCGGCTTGCGCAACCCCGCCAATAAGTCCGGCAGCGTCAGCCTCGACGAAGCGGAATTTTATTACGGTTTTGGCAACGCTCTGACCCACCAAGAATCCAAGCTGCTTTTTGACGCCTGGACTATTCCCTCACCGGGGAAACCACTATTTGAGGCGGCCGCGGCGAACTTCACGCACCATTCACCGGCTCACGCGAATACCAAAAACCCCGATCGCGGCCCCTTGCTGATAATCGGCGGTGGTCACGACCATACCGCCCCGGCCAGCATCAGCCGCTCCAGCTATCGACTGGAGAGGCAATCAGCGGCGGTCACCGACCTCAAAGTTTTCGACGATCGGGGCCACTCGCTGGCGATCGATCACGGCTGGCGCGAAGTGGCCGACTATGTCGCGAGCTGGCTCGAGCAACAGGCGGTCTAGTAGTGCGGCCGGGCCACCCCCCATAAGCATTTTGACCGCTGTCTATTTGCCGGTGTTTAATTTATGATAGGGGGGAGATGAATCACCCCGAACCGCGCCTCGCCAGCCACATAAAACCCCACCAACATAATGGGATAACGTGGCTCGACGTCAAGAACCCGGCTGCCGCCGACCTGGAGCGTCTGCAACACGACTATCAGCTCCACCCTATCCACTTGACGGAGAGTCTACAAAAAGTCCAACATACCCAAGTCGAGCGGGAAGCGGGCTACCTATTTTTGATACTATATTTTCCGGTCTTCGACCACCGAACCGACAAAGTCCAGCTCGGCCAAGTCGGCGTATTCTTGGGCGAAAATTATGTGATCACGATCCGTCCCTCGGCCAGCCCCATTCTAGATAACATGTCCGACCAGTGTGAACAAAGCGCCGGGCAGACGCTGGGTTATTTCAAGCAGGGGTCGGCCCATTTGCTGTATAACCTCATTAGGCAGCTGCTCAACAACATCTCGGATATGATCGACATCGTCACCACTGAGTTGGATGACATTGAAGATGTCGTCTTTGATAACAATGACTCTGATGCCCAAAAAATAGGGAAGGTCAGGCAAAAGATTGTCCGACTCCGGCGGGTGATTGGCCCCCAAAAAAATGTCCTGCGCGATTTAGCCGACCAAATCGATTCGTTCAGCGGCCAACGGATGGCCAAGTATTACTCGAATAACTTAAAGACTATCAACCGGCTCTGGGAAGAAATCGAGGAGGCCAAGGAAACAATCGAGATCTACAAAGACGCCGATTTCACGACCAGTACCGAGCGCACTAATGGCATACTGGCGATTTTGACGATCATTTTCACTTTTACCATCCCGATCACCGTCGTGGGAACACTCTACGGCATGAACGTCCCCCTCCCCGGGGGAATTACGGCCGGCGCCTGGACTTTTCTGGGGGCTTATACGACCCTGGAAATCCTCGTCGTCATGTCGCTGGTCATGGCGGGGGGCATGTATCTGTACTTTCGCCTCAAGCGTTGGTTATAGTCCGATCCGTCTGGCGAGGTCCTAGACTTTACCGCTGCCGAGGTCATCGAGCAGCACCAGTAATTCTTTCTCACCGATTTGGTTTAAGTCAATGTGTTCTTTATGGGCGATGATCATGCCCTGCAGCAGGTGTTGAATCACGATGGCATTATGGCGGCTGACATACTTGATGGTCTGGGTATTATTTATGAAATGTTCTGACGAAATGGTCAGGGCGCCAAAAAACGGACCCACGTTTGCCTGGACGTTGGTGACATCGGCCAGTTGGACACTGACGGTTTGCTCGATGTTGAAGAATGAGCGGTGGACGACAGTCAGTTTCTGGCGGTCGATCGTCAGGGTGTCAGGGAAAAGGTCGAACGGGAAAATGGCGCTGGCTTTGGCGAGCGTCGGGTGGGACATCTCGACAATGTCCCGCAGCTGATCGAGCCCGCTGGCACTGTCGGGCGCTAGCGGGGCTACTTGTTCGGACCCTGTCACCGGGCGGGCCGGCAGGCGTTTTAACAGGGAAAGGCGTCCCCCGGCACTGGGCCGGTTGGGGCGAATCTGGAGGACATCGAGGGAATTCACGACGCGCATGGCACATTTACCAATGGTGGTGTATAAACTGGACGGTTGCATAATATCTCCTGACAATCAATAAAGTGCGGGCCGACTAGTTTTCGCACACTTTTCTGAAGCATGTTTATATGGGTAAGTCACTCTCCCATTGTAGCGCACCCTCCCCGCCTAGACTGTGAGATAGCATACTCACGCGATTGACGCCTATCAGGGGTCCCCGGCTGAGTGCCCGAGAGTATACTACGTAGTATGAAACAATCCCTCCCCTTATTAGGCGCGGCGACTATTCTACTTATCATATTTGGAACAATCTACGCCACGGTACAGCAAGATCAACGCCGCGCCGCGAACTATCCGCAAATCCAACTAGCCAGTACGGCTGCCGAGTCACTCAACCAAGGGGTGAAGCCGGCGCAACTAATGACCCCCGCCGTTGACCTGAATGCCAGCCTGGCGCCTTTTTTGATTATCTATGACAAGTCGGGCCACGTCGTGGCCGGTTCGGGCTACCTCAGCCGTCAGCTGGCGGCCGCCCCGCTCGGCATTTTGACCGCCGCCCAGAGCCAAGCCTACCACGCGGTGACCTGGCAACCCCAGGCCGGGGTACGAATTGCCGCCGTGACGGTTTCGGCGAAGGACTATTACGTCCTGAGCGGCCGGTCGCTCAGGGAAGTTGAAGCCAACGAAGCCGCCAGCCTCCACCTGGCGATTACGGGCGGACTAGCCTCGCTGGCGGTGCTCGGTGTGGTGAGCTGGCTGGTTCGAAAAGCTCAGTAGCCCGGCCGCCGCTTAGCGGGGAACCGAATCGACCTCTTCGATGACGACTACCGGTGGGCCGCCTGTCGCATAAGAGGCTTGAAAGCGAGGGCTGCGGGCTAACAAACGGACCGCCCCGAATATCACTAATCCGTAGACGGCTACCGCGAGATAACCCAGCCGGACGTTGCTGGCCCGACTGACCAACCCAAAGCTCAAGTAGCCAATAATCAATAGGCCATCATTCATCATGCCGAGGCTGGAAATGGTGGTGGCCCGAATGCTACTCGGGAGTGAATGGTGCAGGGCCGAGTTGTTGGCGATGTAGAAAATATTACGAATCAATACCAGGAGCAGGAAGAGCGTCGAACTAAGGTAGCGGTAACTGACCGGCAGGGCAAAGGTCAGCCCAAACAGTGCCATCAGGGTGACCACCGTAAAGCGGGCCGAAATTCGGCCAAAGCGGTGCCCGATCAAATTACCGATTGATTGGGCCAAGCCACTAAAAGCATTCAGGAGCCCGATGACGATGACGCTAAAACCGAGTTCAATAAAAAAAAGTTGGCCAAATTCATTGGTCGTCCAGGCCACTAGGGCAATCAATAAATAAACGGAGGCGATTGAAAAGGTCCGTGGCGAGCTGCGCAGAAAGCGAAATCCTTGGGAAATCATCGCCAGGGAAGTGGTCTGTGTGCTGACTTTGGCGCGCCGTGGTTCGTGTAACGACAGGACTAACCAGACATTGAGGATATTGGGGATGATTGTCAAAAAATAGGCCGTCCGCAGGCCGTATTTACTGCCGGCCCAGGCTCCGACAACCGAGGACACAAAGATGGCTAACCAAAAAGCACTGCTACTGAGTCCCGAGTAGCGGGCGTAGGCCGCCTCGTGGGATTCCTCCTGGAGGGTGTCGTAGAGGATCGATTCGTAGGCCCCATTCTGAGTAGTATAGAAGATCCCCCACAGCACGGTCGCGATTAAGTATTGCCAATAAGAGTGCGACAGCCCGCCGACGATTGAGCTTAACAGCAGCGCACCGCTGGCCAGCAGAATGGCATATTTTCGGCCGTATTTATCGGCCAGTATGCCCGTCGGCACGTTGAGCACGGCCGAAGTCGTGATGTAGGTCACGGCCAGGATGCTGATGCCAAGGGTTGAGATGCCGATTGATTTTTCAAAGATCTTCTCGACGCCATACCAGCAAATAAAACCGGTGAGGGCGTGCGAAAGTATTATTCGGTAAAGGCGCAGTGACACCGAGCTAGTATAGCGGACACCCCCCAATGTCCGCCGTGATATCTGGCCGGCCCCGCCTTCCGGGCCGAAAGACTGGCGCCCGGTCCAGCCGGCAGGTATACTTAGGTCTATGAAAAAAGTCAGCAAAGCCCAGCAGGCCAAACGTCAAAAAATCGCCCAAAAACGGGCCGATTACACCAAAGCGCGCCGGCTGAAGCAAGCGGCCTTGAAGCTCCTAAAACCGGCTGATCCGGCGGTCTAAGAAGTCGCCCGGGCTGCCCTGTTTCGGGAACTTGCCACCGGCTCTCGACATAATTAGTAGAAATATGTCGAGGGCTTTATAATATGGGCTATTATGAGCGACCAAAATAATCTCACCACAACCTCCGGCGGCGGTGCCCAGACGACGACTGAAAACCCCCAAGTCGCCACGCCCGGTAGCCAAACGCAAAGCTCGCAGGCGGTCCAGCCCGGTACGGCGGCCAGCTTGCTGACTAGCTCGTCGGGCATCCAGCTCACCAACGCTTCTGTCCCGCTCGTTTCACTCACCACCTCCACCGCCCCGGCTCCGTCGGTCGTCCCGCCGGCCGCGACTCGCCACGCTCTCAACCCCGTCCTCAGTGGCCTGTCGGTCCTTCTTTTCATTGTGGCGATTGCCCTATTTGTGCTGACCTCGAAAACATCAAAAAAAACAACGATTTAGCACTATTTTGCTTGCCGAGACTAGTCCGGCCAGTTTATGATAGACATGAGATCAGATAAAACTAAAAAATCACGGACAAACGTACATTGACAAATAATCAAATATATGTATAATACGAAGTGTTAGTGATCACAACAAAAATACACCAATAAAAATAAACTCTAAGGAGACATAATTATATGAAAGCCAACACTGGCATCGCCTTTGAATTCGCGGAAACCTCGAATCAAGGTATCTTAAAAATTGATCGTTGGCTCAAGCGGCTGTAAAGCCCCGGCCCTTCGATGACCAAACAGCCCGGTTAATCCCGGGCTGTTTGCTATGTAGACTGCGCCCCCAGCGCCCCGGGGTAGGGGGGCTGGCTGAAAATACACCAAACTGAAAGTTGAAAAAAACATTAGCTAATGCTTTACTCAGTATTACCTGGCATAATAAGCGCCAGACAACGAATAGCCAGTAACAGCGGAGGAAATTATGACGGAAATATTACGCGACGAGCCCGCCCCCAAGCCAACTGGCGTGGTGTTACTGGAATTGTTTGAATTTGAAGATCAGATCGGTCGTGAAATTAACGTCATGGTCGGTGGCGTCAGGAAGTCGATACTCGCGGAAGACTTTTTGGACGTCTGCGGCGAGCACGCCGGTCCGGTCGTCGAAGCTTTACTGGCCATGGAAAAAGATGACCCGGATTACCTAGACTCGTACAACGTGGTCAGAGAAATGACAGCTCATTATCTCGGAATTGACTTAACCCAAGAAAATTAATTCAATAGAAAACTGAATAAATATGCCGCGACCTGGTGAATCGCCCCAAAATTATTTCGTTGCCGAGCCCGCCATGAGCTCGGAGCTCTCAGCTGCCGGGCCGCCGCCCGCCGCGCCCGCTCTGGAGGCCGCCCCCCAGGTCGTCGTCTACGTTACGGAAAAGGGCGAGACGATGACCGCCACGACGCTCGAAGAGGCTATCCATCCAATAGATGGCCCAGGGTGCACCTATCTGGGCGGCCTGGCTACTCGAAAAGCCGAAATGCTTTTTAAGCTCGAAGCTAAGGGTCAAGCCGCCCGGGCTGCCCAACTCGAAGTGACGCCCGCCACCCCGAATTCGCCGACTCCCGCGAAGCCAAAGTCTTCGCCTTCTCCCAAAAAAACCACCGAGACGAAACCGCCTTCGTCTCATCGACCCGAGTCGGCCGCGCTCAGTCGTCCGGCTGAAGTCCCGCTGGCTGAGGCTCGGCACGAACCAGTCAAACAACCCGCCAGCGCCGCCACCAAATCAGCTCCCCCGATTGAAATACCCCGTCAACAGATAAAGAGGGCGGCGATTCAAGCCCCGGAGACTGTCCCGGCCAGTACCGCGAGACCCGCCCAGGAGTCTGAGAGGAGTGAGGCCCCGCCGGCAAGCCGGCCCCTGAGCAGTGAGACTAGTCGGCCGTTAGCTGTCCCCAGGCCCCGGGACTTGTCACCACTCACTGAGCAATTGGCCGCCCGACCCGTTGAACTAGTTCCGCCAGTGGTCAGTGAGCTTTCCCCGGCACCGTTAGAACCAGCCGAAAGCGTCTATTCGCCTCTGCCCGGAGCGCCGACTGAGCTACCCAGCGCGTTTGCCGAGGTCGAACCAACCGCACCGTTCGCCGACGACGTCCTGGCCGAGGCCGTCTTCTTGGCAGCTTCTAGCGAAGCGGCGGGGGAGACTGGCCCCCCATTTTACGGGTTTGATCCGGGGGAGTTACCACTACTACAAAGGGCTGTCGAGGAGAGAGGAGACGGTCTGTTCGATCAAAATGAAGAACGAGCTGACCAGGTCGGGGGATTGGCCCTTATGGAGCGATCGCCTTTCGACGGCGAGGTTACCCCGCCGGATCGTCTAGTCGATGCAGCCGCCGTCCTCGACAGCGCCCTACCGCCGCTGCTACACGACAAATTAGCCATCATTATTGAATCTGCTGATGACACCGTTTTGGAGAGGCTGGCAGATATTCAATTGTCGATTGTCGAATCAATCGGACAGCTGCAGGCCCTGGTGGTAGCTGAAAGCGAACCGGAACACCTCGAGGCCATCGAAGCATTGCTGGAAAACCAGTGCCTAGAGTTGCTGCGTGTCCTCCAGGTGGAGATTGATGAGCAAACTTTCAAACGTTTCATCAGTGGTCTGCACGAAATCAGCCAGCCAATTAGCCCGACTCCGGCCCGCCGGGCGGGACTCGACGAAGGTATGCACGAACACAAACAGAACTTTGGTTCGATAGCCCAGGATTTTTCACAGGCCATTACCGAAAAAATAAGCGCCATGAAACTGGCCCGGTTTATGGTGCATACGACACTGGCCTAGGTCCGGCCGACGAGCCAGGCGGTAAGGGAGTCGCCTACGGTGAGGATTCTTACTGACTGCTAGGTTTTCCCCGTGTATATTGAGCAAATTATGATGGATCCGGAGTATTTATCGATTGCATTTCCCGAACTCACCGCCGGTCAATTGAGAATGCTCGAGCGTTACGTTTCGGAGCGTGAACAACGAGCCATCGGCCGATATAGGCAAAACTCCTCAGCGGGCGACTAGTAATAAAAAACTCCTCAGAAGCTGAGAAGCATTTTATAAAAAACGTAATGGTAGCGGCGACAAGACTTGAACTTGTGACCTCCGGCTTATGAGTCCGGCGCTCTAACCAGCTGAGCTACGCCGCCACGTTAGCGGAACGTTCACCGGGTGCCCAATTTTGCCAGAGGCAAATTTAGGGTGGTCGGCTCGGTTCTGCCTGCCAAAAACTCAAACCGCAAGGCGCTTTAAATTTTTTGTTTTGCTGCCGGCTGGCAACAAGGCGAGGCAGAGCTTAATATAGCATGATTTATATCTGTTGACTAGGCTATCAGGCTGGTGAACGGTCAGCAGTCGGTCGGTAGTTAGTAGGTCCGGACGGCGAGGTAGCTGGCGGCCGTCAGGCCGATGGCGATAACGACAATGCGGACGGTGTGGGACGATACTTTGACCGCCAAGCTGGCTCCGCTGTAGCCACCAACAATATTGCCGGCGGCCATCACCAGCCCGTAGTGCCAATTAACCAGGTGGGTTGTCAGCAGCAGACTGAGCGAGACAATGGAAATCGCAGCGGCCGCTAAATTCTTGAGGGCGTTCATTTTATGGACGTCGTGCAGGCTGGTGTAGCCCAAAAAAGCCAGGATGACAAAGCCAAAGCCGATGCCGAAATAACCGCCATAAATGCTGAGGGGCAAGAAGGCCAGGCCGATAAGGGCCAGGGTTCGGTTGTTTTTGGCCCGGCTGCGCATATGACTATGCAGATGGAAATGGATCAGGGGTTGAAAGGCGAAGAGCACGACGGCGAACAGGATGAGTCCGGGCACAATACTTTGAAAACTGCGCGACGAGGTATGGCGCAGTAGGAGGGCGCCGAGCGCCGCCCCGGCGGCACACGGCACTAGTAGCCATAGATATGTCAGCGGGACTTGGCGGAGATACTTTCGATAGCCGTAGGCCGAAGCTAGCTGGCCAGGGAACGCAATAATGTTGCTCGTGATGTTGGCGTTGAGGGCCGGCATACCGGCCGCCAGTAGCACCGGAAAACCAATCAGCATACCACCACCGGCGATGGCGTTCATACCGCCGACCAGTGTGCCGACTAAAAATAATAAGACGTCTTTGAGCATATTTGTTTTCGTTTAGTTATCTCTACAATAGCACGGCCGGGGCCTATTATCCGTTAGTCTGACTAGTGGCTCAGCTTTGACTGACTCGGACCAGCGGGGCCGACTGAGCTATTTCTTGCTGGTCAAACCACTCGCTAAACTCGTGCCAGGCGCCACGAGCGTCATCAAAAACCGGCTGACCGCCGGCGGCGATGCCCTGGGCTAAACTATGGGTCCCATCAACCGACGTCAGTGTTAAATGGGAGTATTTCGATTCGCCGCGGATTTCTTTCAGGAGGAGACAATTTATATCGGCCGTAAAAACCCTTTGTTGCGTCGCGTCTTGATAGACGACAACTTGACGGAGGATCAAGCGGCGATCCTCCAGTGTCTCCGTCAGGTGCAAAAAATCAGCGGGCGTCAACCATTCATTCATGTATTTCATGTAGGGACCGGGGAAGCCACCGAGACCCGGGATGCTGGTGCTGTCGTCAGAAATGACGAGCGGCTGGTGGAGGGCCTCAAAAGCGGCGGCGGCTTTGTGACGGGCGATAGCTTCGCCATTGTCGGCTTGAATTTCCAGTAAATCTATCGGCACCCGCACGAGCTCGATGCCGTAAGGGCGGCAGACTTCGTCGGCGATTAAAAACTTTAAAGTATTGGAAGTCGCAAAGGCCAGCCGGGTCATTAGAGCAACTTAGTCACTTCGGCGTTGGCGAAGCGCGCCGAGTCGTGAAAGGGCGTCGTGGGGTTGAGGCAATGGCGCAAGGCCCGGCCAATCGCGCCGTGACTGACGACTAAAATTGTCTCGGCGGGCAAGCTGTGCAAGTATTCCACCCCCGCTCGGGCGCGCTGAACGATGAGCTCGGCTTTTTCGACGCCCTCAATGTGTTCGATCTTCATATTGGGTTGGTAGGCGGTGCCCTCCAGGGGGCCAAAAGCGCGTTCCATGAATAGATCACTGACGATAATCTTCTCGACGGGGTAGCCGATTTTCTGGGCGATGATGGTGGCGGTATCGATGGCTCGTTTCATCGGTGAACTGACAATGCAATCGATGTGCAGACCAGCGGCGTGGCTACCGGCTAATTCAGCTTGCTGAACCCCCTCGCGGGCCAGTGGTGTTTCGGTGCGACCCGAGAATATGCCCTGCTTATTCATGACGCTCAGACCATGGCGGACAAAATATAGATGCTGCATGATAGCTCAAGTATAGAGTCTGGCCTCACACTTGTACAATCTAGCCGCGGTTCGACGCTGCTATGATAGATGTATGAAAATCGCGCTGCCGCCGGGAAACTACGTCGTTGCCGTCAGTGGCGGCGTTGATTCGGTGGTGCTACTGGACCTGTTACGGAGCTACCCGGAACTCCAGCTGACGGTGGCCCACTTCGACCACGGTATGCGCGCTGAATCGCCGGCCGATCGACGGTTTGTCCAGGCCATGGCTCGAGCCTATCAGCTGCCATTTGTCTATGCCACGGCTCATTTGGGCCCGGCGGCCAGTGAAGCGACGGCCCGCACGGCCCGCTATGCATTCTTAGAAACAACCCGCCGGGCCAGTCAGGCCGCGGCGATCATTACCGCCCACCACCAAGATGATTTACTCGAAACAGTCGTCCTGAACCTGCAGCGCGGAACTGGTCGCCTGGGTTTGACCCCGCTCCTCCATCGGCCGACTATCCGGCGGCCCTTGCTGAGCTATCCCAAACAGACTCTCATCGCCCACGCCCTGGCCCGGGGGCTGGAGTGGCAGGAGGACGCGACTAACGCCGATCAATCCTATCGCCGTAATTATGTTCGGCACAGCTTGCTGCCCCAGCTGACCGCCGAGAAGCGCCGGCGGCTCATCGGGATGGTGGCCCGCCAGACGGAAATAAATGATGAAATAGACGAGTTGTTGACGAATTATTTACAACTGCAACCCGGCCGTCGAGTCCTCGATCGGACGGCCTTTCGTGACCTACCGGCCACCGTCGCCGGCGAGGTGATGGCGAGCTGGCTACGCGCCAATGGGCTTCGTAACTTCGACAGAAAGACGATCGAACGGGCCACGCAGGCGGCTCGGCAGGGGCGGACTGGCGCCATCACTGAACTCATGGGCGGTAACCGACTCATCATCGGTCGGGCTGAACTGGCACTCCGACTCATTGAGCGCTAGTAATAATTATATGGTCACGCTATAATAATGCCTTATGGATAAGAAATCACTACGACCAAATCGGAAGCCGGGCAGCACTAATCGGAAGGGCATGAAAAATGCCGGTTTTATCGCCCTCATGGTGCTATTTGCCCTGATTGTTTTTTCCGCCCTCAGCCAATCACCTAAATTGGAAAAGATTCCCTTCACGACGGCCGCCCAACAATCTAATTCGGGTCAGTACGAGAATATCACCGTGACCGGCAATAAGCTCGATATTACTAAAAAGGGCCAGACCAAGCCGACTCTCCAAAGCTATCTGGAACCCAATGCGACGCTCAAAGACGCCGGTTTTGATTTATCAAAAGTCCAGGTGACCGGCACCCCGCAAACCAGCGGCAGCTCGACCTGGATTAACTTGGCCGGGACAATTATTCCGGTGGTCGTTATCGCCGGTGTCCTGTATTTTATGCTGCGCAGCGCCCAAGGGCAGGGTAATCAAGCCATGAGTTTTGGAAAGAGCAAAGCGCGGCTCTACGGCAATGAAAAAGACAAAGTCATGTTTACTAATATCGCCGGTTCCGAAGAAGCCAAGCAAGACTTGGCCGAAGTTGTGGAGTTCTTGAAGTTTCCAAAGAAGTTTGAAAACGTCGGGGCCCGGATTCCGAAGGGTGTCTTACTAATTGGTCCGCCGGGAACTGGTAAAACTATGCTATCGCGGGCGGTTGCCGGTGAAGCGAACGTCCCGTTCTTTAGTATTTCGGGTTCAGAATTTGTGGAAATGTTTGTCGGTGTCGGCGCCTCCCGGGTGCGCGATCTATTTGCCAAAGCTAAAAAGAACGCCCCCTGTATTATCTTTATCGATGAAATCGATGCCGTTGGCCGACGCCGGGGCAGCGGTATGGGGGGTGGCCACGACGAACGCGAACAAACCCTCAATCAGATACTGGTGGAAATGGACGGTTTTGAGCAAGGCCAAAATGTGATCGTCCTGGCAGCGACGAACCGGGCCGATGTGCTCGACCCGGCGCTGTTACGCCCGGGGCGTTTCGACCGCCGCGTCAATATCGGCCTGCCCGATCGCAAAGACCGCGAAGCTATTTTAAAGACACACTTTACCAAAAAGCCGCTCTCTAAAATCGTCGATCTCGATGCCTTGGCGGCGAAGACGGCGGGTTCATCGGGTGCCGATCTGGCGAACATCGCCAATGAGTCGGCGATTATCGCCGCCCGTAATGGTCATAGCGAAATTTCCCAGCACGATGTCACCGAAGCTTTCGAGCGCGTGGCCATTGGCCCGGAGCGTAAAAGCAAGATTATGACCGAAGCCGATAAAGACACGACAGCCTACCACGAAGCCGGGCACGCTCTGGTGGGCCACGTCCTGCCCGATAGTGACCCCGTGCATAAAGTGACGATCATCCCGCGCGGTGGTACTGGCGGCGTCACTTGGTTCATTCCCCCCGAAGACCGCATGTACGTCTCGCTAATCCAGTTCAAGGATATGCTGGCCCGGGGGCTCGGTGGCCGCATCGCCGAAGAAGTCGTCTTAGGCATCGATCGGATTACCACTGGGGCGGGCTCGGACCTGCAGAACGCCGCCGAACTGGCCCGGGATATGGTCACGAACCAAGGTATGGGCAAAAAACTACGCGACCAAGTCTTTAAGACTGATGACGGCATGATGATGGACCGGATGATGCATGAACGGATGTACTCCGACAACACGGCCAAGTTAATAGATGAAGAAGTCGAAGCCCTCATTAACGAAGCGGCCGTCCGCGCTCGGGCGGTCATCAATGCCAATCGCGACAAGCTCAAGGACCTCAAGGACCGCTTACTCGAAAAAGAAACGGTTGATGCCGACGAAGTTGCCGAGGTCCTCAAAGGGGCCAGGATGCCCGCCGCCGCCGCTCTCTACTAGTCAGAATTTTAAAAAGTACTCAGCGAGCCCGGAGAGCACCGGGTTGTGAGTCCTTTTGTCTCCGTCAGGCGGCCTCCGTCGGTTCGGCCGACTATTCCATTATCGACCTATCCAGACGCCAGAGCCTGCTTTATACTAAAGTGAAGTTAATAATGAACCATATATGAACCCATCCGCCGTCACCCCTAAGAAAAAGCACGCTAGCATCGGCAGTGTGGCCTTTTTGCTCGTCGCAACGTCCTTGCTTGGTCAGGTGCTGGGGTTTCTGAGAACCAAACTCGTCAATGCTAACTTCCCCCCCATTGGCCCGCACAGCACCGATGCCTACTTCGCCGCCTTCAACATACCAGACTTCTTTTTCTTCACTTTGAGCGCCGGGGCGCTCGGAGTCGCCTTGATGCCGGTTTTGTCGGACCGCCTGCATAAGGGCGACCGCCGGGCCGTCTGGGAATTAGCGACCTCGCTACTCAACTTCTTGGCGATTATTATGAGTGGTGTCGCTTTGATAATTTTAATCTTCGCCCGACCGCTGATTACCTACGTGGTGGCCCCACACATGCCCCCCGAGCAAATCGATATCGCCGTCAATATCATGCGTCTGTTAGCTTTTAACCCGCTGTTGTTCACTATCTCCGGTATCATCACTAGCGTCCAACAAACCATGGGTCGTTTCTTTGTCTACGCCATGGCGCCACTGGTCTATAACCTTTCGATTATCATCAGTATTTTTGTCTTTAAGCACAACATCGGCTTAGTCGGGCTGGGCATCGGCGCCTTAATCGGCGCCATTTTGCAACTACTGGTGGTGATGCTCGGGGTTAGTAAGCTTAATTTCCACTGGCACCCCCACATTATGTGGCGAAGCAGTGATTTTAGAACCGTTCTACGCAACCTGCCGCCCCGCTCACTCGACCAAGGTGTCGACCAAATTGGGGACATCGTCGATACCCACATCGCCAGCGGGCTGGGGGCGGGGAGCATCACCTACTACAATAACGCCTATATCTTGAGCACGGCGCCGATTCTGTTGATTGGTACAGCCATCTCGACGGCGGCCTTTCCCCGCCTCAACGCCCGCTTGAGCCAAGGCCGGCCCGATTTGTTCCGGCGGGACTTTCTCCAGATTCTGCGGGTACTGATCTGGCTGAGTATGCCGGTCGTCGTCATCGCTTTCTTTACTCGGGGGTATTTGTCGCGGTTGATCTATACTTCTGGAAACGAACAGATTGCGATTATATTTGGCTTCATGACACTGGCCATCTTTGCCCGCATTCTCTATACGCTGCTGTCGCGTTGGTTTTATTCCCAGAAGGATACCCGCACGCCGCTGGTTATTTCCCTGTTTACGATTGCCTTCAACGTCATTCTGTCGGTGGCCTTGACGCGACCGGGTGGCTACGGCGTCGCTGGTTTGGCGCTGGCCCAGTCGATTGTCGCGTCGGCGGAGGTGATCGTGCTGTTTAGCATCATGCTGATCCGTGACCCGAAGTTGTTCGATCCGGCTTTTTTGAGCGGTCTGTGGCGCATCATTTCAGTGACTGGTTTCAGCATCCTGGCGGCCTTTATCATGGTATCGTTCTACCCGCTCGGGGCCAGCGACCGCGGTATCTTTACACTCGGCTCTAAGCTGGCCTTGATTAGCCTGGTGGTCTTTGGTGTGCACATCGCCGTCTCGGCGCTGTTTAGCCTCGAGGAAGTCAACCCGATCTTCGCCCGGGCCAGGAAACTATTCTACAAGCCTCTCGACGTTGATCTCTAAGAGTCCGTCTCGGCGCTCAGCTCGAACTTTTCGACAATGGCGTAACCCGCCCGCTGCTCCACGATCTTTTCGACCGAGGGCGCCAGGTGATCGACGTTAATGACGAACCGATCACGGCGCTGGTGGATCGCTTCGTAGTGCTGAATCGATAGGGCGACGAGGGCTTGGCACTCCAGATTCGAGCATTCACATATAAAATTAAGCGGGCTGGCGACGGCCACTTTATCATTATGCAATAACTTCCGGAGGTGATGCGTCGTCCGGCTGTTATGTTCCCGGACGATCTGCTCGTTTTTAATGAGTCGGTCGTGTGAGATATTGCGGGGCATAGACCTCCTAAATTTATGATTCTAGTATAACAGTCGGGGCGAGGGCGCTGAAACCATCCCGCCCCCCGCGCCGAGTATCGTTTTCGGCACCACCTCTGTTACGATACGGCCACATAGCCGCCTCGGGCTGGCCGCCTCGGGCTTCCTCGGCGCGAAGTGTATGGTTAGAATGCCGGGAGGCGATATACTTACACGACATGGAACAATCTAAAATTCGAAATTTCAGCATTATTGCCCATATCGATCACGGCAAATCGACGCTGGCCGATCGCTTACTCGAGCTGACCGGTACCGTCCAACTGCGCGATATGAAGGCCCAACTACTCGACCGAATGGATTTAGAGCGCGAAAAGGGTATCACCATCAAGCTGGCCCCCGTCCGCATGGCCTACCGCGGCTATGAATTAAACCTGATCGATACGCCGGGCCACGTCGACTTCAGCTATGAAGTCTCACGCTCGCTCGAGGCTTGTGAAGGCGCACTGCTAATTGTTGACGCCAGCCAAGGCATTCAAGCCCAAACCCTGGCCAATGTCTACTTGGCGCTGGCCGCCGACTTAACCATCATCCCGGTGCTCAATAAAATCGATTTGCCGGCGGCCGATGTGGCGAGTGTCGGGGCCGAAATCGTCAGTTTGTTGGGTTGCAAGTTAGAAGATATCTTACAAATTTCGGCCAAGACGGGCTTTGGTGTGCCCGCCGTGCTGGAACGGATCGTCAGTGACGTGCCCCCGCCCCAGAGTTCGGCGTCGCCGGCCACCCGGGCCCTGATCTTTGACAGCTACTATGATGATTATCGCGGCGTCATCCTCTATGTCCGGGTGTTTGATGGGGCCATCAAAAAAGGTGCCCCGTTGAAAATGTTCAACACCGGTGCCCCGGGCATCGCCCTGGAAATCGGCGCCCTCAAGCCCGACATGACACCCGGAACGGGCTTGCAGGCCGGCGAAATCGGCTACATCGTCACCAACCTCAAGTCGACCCGTCAGGCCAAAGTCGGCGACACCGTCACGTTGGCCGCCAACCCGGCCGTCGTCGCTTTGCCCGGTTATAAAGACGTCCAGCCATTTGTCTATGCCGGCTTTTTCCCTGTCAGCAACGAGTTTTACCAAGACCTCAAGGACGCCATCGAAAAACTCAGTTTGAGTGACTCGGCTTTACAGTTTGCTCCCGAAAATTCTCCGGTGCTGGGCTTTGGTGTCCGCATCGGCTTTTTGGGGCTCTTGCACATGGATATTGTCCGCGAACGACTGGAGCGGGAGTATAACCTCGACCTCGTCATTACCAACCCCTCGACCGATTATCAGGTCAGCTTGCTCGATGGCCAAGAGATCGATATCAAGAGCGCGGCCGATCTGCCCGATCCGGCCCAAATTAAGGAGATCCGGGAGCCCTGGATCAAAGGTGAAATCGTCGTTCCCCAGGAGTACGTCGGGCCGGTTATTCAGCTGATAGTCAGCACGCGCGGCCGGCAGACGAACTTGAGCTATGTCGAGCAGCGAGCCCTGGTGAGTTTCGAAGCACCGCTGGCTAACCTGTTAACGGACTTCTATGATCAGCTCAAAAGTATCACCAGCGGCTACGGCTCATTCAATTACGAGCTCCATGCCTACCGCGCCGAAGACCTCGTCAAGCTTGATTTTTATGTCGCTAATGAAATTGTCGACGCCTTATCGGTCATGGTCCACCGCTCCGAGGCCGATCGCCTGGGCCGCGACATTGTCGGCAAACTCAAAGAGGTCATCCCGCGTCAGAACTTCCAGGTCGCCCTGCAAGCCGCGATCGGCGGCAAGTTTATTGCCCGGGCCGATATTTCGGCGTACCGCAAAGACGTGACGACCGGTTTATACGGTGGTGATGTCTCGCGCAAGAAGAAAGTCCTCGCCAAGCAAGCCAAAGGCAAGAAGCGCATGAAGCGTTTTGGTAAAGTCGAAATCCCCGCCGAAGCTTTCACGGTGATGCTCAAACGTGATTAAAGCGCGCCTCGGCGACGGTCCGCTGGCCTCCGTTATGCCGCGCCGGAGCCGGCCCTCTAGGATATTTCGGAGCGCTGACTTACAATGAGCCAAGATGAGCTCACCCGCGACATGATCAAAGCCACCAGCCAACACACCCGGGCCGTCCTCACCCCGTCCATACTCAGTGGCATCGTCATGGCCGTCCTGGCGGTCGGTACCGTCTTTATTAGCTTGGTCGCCACCTACGGCAGTAGCGGCGTGCTGCAGCAGGGTTTGGGCGCCGCCCATAGTCTGTCGGCGCCCACCTATCACCAGATAACCGACTCGCTCGCCCGTAACCCCGTCGCCAGTAACGCGCCGCTCTTTTTGTTATGGGCCGCCATTGGCATCATCGTCTATCTGTTCGCGGTCAATATTGTCAGCGCCCTGGGCCACGGTGTCCAGATGGAGGAGGAGCTAAATTATGTCAACGTGCCGCGCCGCAAGCTCATCCGCTACGAAATAATGCTCTTGTTCATCCGGTTGGCGGTGCTGCTCGGCTGGCTGTTGTATCTGCAAGTATTTGTCGGCCGATTGTTGCCGTTCGCCCTGGCGGTTGTCGCGGCGGCCCGCTCAGAGAATCTGGCGGTCGAGGTTGGTCAAATTATTGTCGTGACCGGCGGATTATTTATTGGCCTGCACCTGCATCTGGTATTTCTGCGACTACTCCTACTCAAAACACGACTATTCGCCGATCAAGACGATAGCTAGCGCGGAAGGCCAACTGTCAACTTGGGAATCAAGTCATCCGGTTGACGCGCCAAGGCCGCGAATTGTTAAATAAATCACGGCACGCTTTGTCACCGGCTTTTACAATTGAGGGGCGACTTAAAAAAGGAGGCGACCTTGGAGTACCCGGTGGTTTTATCAAAAGAGTCTATTACCAACCTTTTAACTCACTTGAAGCAGCCGCCGGCCGTGACAATATACTTGCCGACCCATCGGACCGCCAGTCGGTTGCATCTCGCCGAAGACCGGATCCGTTGTAAGAACCTTTTTCGGCGGGCCAGCGATATTCTCGTACAGCAGGGGGACGGCGGCCCGCTCGTGAGCGAACTGGCGACTCAGCTGGAGCGCTTGCTGGAGGATCAAACGTTTTGGAGCAAAACGACCGAAGGTTTGTTGCTCTGTGCCGCGCCCGGCCTGCTTCAGATGTTTTATTTACCGATTGACACCGAAGCCTACGTGGCGGTCGACGAGACGTTTCACCTGGCCCCTATTTTTAGCCTAGTGAATGATCTGCCCGATTATTACGTTTTAGTAGTGTCGCAACGCGCCCCGGCCCTCTACCGGGGCAGTGCCCGCGAACTGGTGCCGGCGAAGCCGCTCCTCCCGGCCAGTCTCGCGGCGGCCCTCCAGATTGATGAACTCAGCCCGGGCGAGCAGCAGCGCTCGGCCGCCGGCAGCGGAGCTGCCGGCGCTACCTACAACGGTCGCGGCGGCGCGAAAGACATCGCAGCGGCCGAGCGGCGCCAGTTTTGGCGGCTGCTCGATAACCTCATTATGGCGAAAGCCGACAGCGCCTTGCCGTTATTACTCGCCGGTACGGACAGTGAGGTTGCCGAATATCGGGCCGCCAGCCGCTACGTTTATTTACTGACAGCTAGCGTGGCCGGTTCATATGGCGGCGCCCCACCCCGGGCCTTTGCCTCTGAGGCGGCCCAGATAATCAGGCTCGAGGTTGTCGAGCCACCCCACAGTCGCGCAATCGCCGACTATCAGCGATTGAAAGGGGAGAGCCCAGGCAGGGCCATCCGGGGCTTACCGGCCGTGCGGGAAGCGGCCAAGGGCGGTCGGATCGGCAGCTTATTAGTCAGCATGTTGCGACAAACGACCGACACCGTGCGGGACAATATCGGCGCCGTCCCCGTTCTTAGTTTTTCTGGCCACCAAGCCGCCATTCATCCGATTGCTCAACTCGTCTGGGAGACGAATGGTCGCGTCGTCAACATTGAGCAATCGATCATGCCCGAAGTGGCCAGATCGGCCGCCGCCATCCTCCGCTATTAGACGGCCGCAATGATACTGGCAGCTACCGCCCGCCCGGGGCTCTGTCGGTAGCTTAAACTTGCCCTCCAGCGGTGTCCCTGCTATAAATGAAAGATGGATAAAGAGTTACAGAACCTCCTTGCCGCCTATCAGCCGGCCGAAAATACCCGTGAATTAATCAAACAAACGCCTATTTTATTGTTGGTCGGGCCGACCGGAGCGGGCAAGGACTCGGTGAAAGATCAGCTGCTGCTCACCGGCCGCTACCATCATATCGTCTCCCATACCACCCGACCGCCGCGCATTAACCACGGTGTTATTGAACAGTCCGGCCGCGAATATCACTTCATCGATGTGGCGACGGCGACTACCATGCTGCAGCGCCATGACTTTATCGAAGCGAAAATATTTAGCGGCAATGTCTACGGCACGAGCGTTGCCGAAATTCAGGTGGCCCACGATGAGCATAAAATTGCCCTGACAGACTTAGAAGTGCAAGGCGTCGCTGAATATAAGGCCATCGACAGCGGCGTGATGGCGGTTTTTTTATTGCCGCCCGACTTTACCACCTGGCAGGCCCGTCTCCAACGCCGCTACGGTGACGTCGTCGATGTGTCCGATATGCAACTACGCCTGCAAACGGCTCTAATGGAGATTGATCAGCTCTTGACGACCGAACATTATTTTGCCGTCGTAAATGACAACCTGGCGGACACCCTGCGCGAAGTTGAAGCGATTGCGACGACCCAACGGCCGGAGCCGAGGCGAAAACAAGCCGCTCACCGCGTCGCCCAACAGCTTGATATCGATATCCGCGCCTACCTTGACCAAACGAAAGAGACCTCTTAGCACTCTTGACTATTGAGTGCCAATCAAGGTACAATTGCCTCAAGTAAATAGGGTCAACGTAGACTATGACTGACCGTCAGCAAAAGATTTTGAGCGCCATTGTCGAACAGTATGCCGAGGTGGCGAGCCCCGTCGGTTCTAGCTTGCTGGCCAAAGTTTTTTCTGTTTCATCGGCGACCATTCGGGCGGAAATGGCCGAACTGGAGCGCTTGAACTTCATTATGCAGCCCCATACCAGCGCCGGACGGATTCCGACTGACAAAGGCTACCGCTATTACGTCAATGTCTTGGCCGCCGCCAGCCGCGAATTGGCCCCCCCGGAACGGCGGGGCGAGCGGGCCCTGGCCGCCCGAGTCCAGCAGGCCGGCGCCCCCGAGCGAATGATCCGTAACGCCGTCGACACCTTAGTTGAATTGACGCATAATCTCAGTATTGCCACTATCGGCAGTCAGCTCTACATGAGCGGACTCAGTAACTTGTTCGGTCAGCCGGAATTCATCAATGGCGGCCAAGTACGACAGGTGGCCCAACTGCTCGATAACCTCGAGCCATGGTTGCGTGAAGCCGCGCCGAATGAACCACTCAGCGTCTACATCGGCCAAGAAAACCCGATTGGTCGGAGCGCCGGCTGTTCGCTGATCATTTGCCGCTTTCGCAGTCCTTTCTCGGACCGCAGTTATATCGGCACGCTTGGCCCGACTCGCCAAAGTTACCGCGACGGTATGGCCCTGGTGGCCCGCGCTGGCCTGGAACTAGAAGAAATGCTGTACGCCTAAAAAACATTTACCGATTTAAACGACCCTAGACAAGGAGACCACATGCCCCACAAAACCAGCCCCAAACCACCCAAAGAAGATGTTACCCAACTCCAACAGCAGCTTCAGGATCTGACGGCTGCCCTCCAGCGTGAACGAGCCGATGCCACTAACTTGCGCCGCCGCCAGGCCGAAGAGGTGAGTGCTCTGCGCGACCGCACTAAGTCAGCGCTTATCCGTGACTTGCTGCCCGTTATCGATAATTTTGAACGCGCCCTCAAACACGTTCCGGCCGAGCTGGCCGATAATGACTTCGTCAAAGGAGTCCAAGGAGTCGTCAGCCAATTTGAAGCCACTCTGACCGGCCTGGGCGTCGCCCGTATTAAAACTGTCGGCCAGCCATTTAATCCGCATCTCCATGAAGCCGTCAGTTTAGATGAGGGCGAGGGGAGCGAAGAAATCGTCAGCGATGAGCTCCAGGCCGGCTATATCATGGGCGATGACGTTATCCGCCACGCCATGGTTCGGGTGACAACCCGCTAGACGTTGTAGAAAATACACAATTAGCACTCTTGACACTTGAGTGCTGATTTCCTAAACTGGAGGGAGGTGTGTAATGACGATATTACGGCCCCTTTGTCAGCTCTGAAGTGCACCTCGCCTTGCTAGAGCGCTCAATGAGAAATTAAAATTACAGGAGAATATTATGGGAAAAATTATTGGCATCGATTTAGGAACGACCAACTCAGCAATGGCCGTCATGCAGTCCGGTAAAGCGGAGATAATTGCCAACAGTGAAGGCAATCGGACCACCCCGTCGGTCGTCGCGCTCAACAAAAACGGTGAACGTTTAGTTGGCCAAGTCGCCCGCCGCCAGCAGGTGACGAACAGCAGCAACACGATTTATGAAGTGAAACGTCTGATTGGTCGTAACTTTAACGATACCGAAGTCCAACGCGACCTCAAATTAATGGGCTACGAAATTATCAAGAGCGGTAACGGCGTCAAGGTAAAAATGGGTGATAAAGAGTATAGCCCGGAAGAGATCAGCGCCATGATCCTCGGAAAGCTCAAAGCCGATGCCGAAGCCTTCTTAGGCGACAAAGTAAGTGAAGCCGTAATCACGGTGCCGGCCTACTTTGACGATTCCCAACGCCAAGCCACCAAAGATGCCGGTAAGATCGCCGGCTTGGAAGTGAAGCGCATTATCAATGAACCGACGGCGGCCGCTTTGGCCTATGGTCTGGATAAAGCCGATAAAACCGATGAAAAAATCGTTGTCTACGACCTAGGCGGTGGGACGTTTGACGTCTCCATCCTCGAGCTCGGCGATGGGGTGTTTGAAGTGAAATCGACTAATGGCGATACCCACCTTGGGGGGGCCGATTTTGACCGCGTCATCATCAACTATTTTGCCGACGAATTTAAAAAAGAGCATGGTCTCGATATAAGTAACGACAAGGCCGCCATGCAGCGCTTGCGTGACGAAGCCGAAAAGGCCAAGATTGAACTGTCGAGCGCTCACGAGGTGAACATCAACCTGCCGTTCTTGACGGCCGATGCCGATGGCCCCAAGCACTTTGAACACAAACTGACCCGGGCCCGTCTCGAGCAGTTGGTCGGTGATTTAATTAATAAAACGGCCCTCCCCTGTGAAAAGGCCCTCAAAGACGCCGGCCTTAAAGCCAGTGACATCGATGCCATCGTCCTGGTCGGTGGGATGACGCGCATGCCAGCCGTCGTCGAAAAAGTCAAAGCCATCTTTGGCAAAGACCCGATGAAGGGGGTTAACCCGGATGAAGTCGTGGCCATTGGGGCTGCCATTCAAGGCGGCGTACTGCAGGGTGACGTCAAAGACGTGCTCCTGCTCGACGTTACGCCTTTGTCGCTCGGTATCGAGACGATGGGTGGTGTCATGACCAAACTAATTGAACGCAACACGACGATCCCGACCAGCAAATCAGAAGTCTTTTCAACAGCCGCCGACAATCAGCCGCAAGTCGAAATTCATGTCGGTCAAGGTGAGCGCGATATGATCGACGGCAATAAGTCGCTCGGGCGCTTTGTGCTCGATGGGATCCCTTCGGCTCCCCGTGGCGTCCCGCAGATTGAAGTGACCTTCAATATCGACGCCAACGGTATTTTGCACGTCAATGCCAAAGACAAAGGCTCCGGCAAGGAACAGAGTATTACTATCTCCGGTTCCGGCAACCTGAAGAAAGACGAAGTCGAAAAAATGGCCAAAGAAGCCGAAAGCCACGCCGACGAAGACAAGGCCCGAAAAGACGCCGTCGAAGCCCGCAACCTGCTCGATAGTGCGGTTTACCAAGCCGAAAAAATGGCCAAAGACAACAAGGAAAAGATCAGCGAAGATGATCTGAAGTCGCTCAATGAGGCCGTCGCAGCCGCCCAAAAAGTCGTGGCCGATGACCAAGCCAGCAAAGACGATCTAGAGAAGGCAGCCCAAGAATTAAATGATAAGATCATGCCAATTGGTGCCAAAATGTATGAAGCGGCGGCCAAAGATAGCGCCGACGAAGAAGCAACTAAGTCGGCTGAGGCACCAGGAAAAGGTGACGAACCGGACGCCCCACTAGAGGGTGAAGTCGTCGACGACAAGAAAGAGTAGAACAGCATGGCGGTCAACAACCCCGAAATATTAGATTTTGCCCAACTAGCTTTTGCGGGCAACTACGAGTCAATCAGTCCGGCTGAAGTCACCGCCCTCTATAAAGATTCCGCTCGCGAGGGCAGTGGCGATCGGGTCGTCTCGGGTTCCTATCGGGATACAACGACGACAGACTTCAAGCACGGCTGTGGGGTGTTTGCGCGCGAAGTAATGGGACTGGACACCAACCATGAGTCTGGACACTATTTATTTCTTCGGTGGGTCGACGAGGCTGCCACGGGCTGTCTGGTGAACATGGATACCGGCGAGATTTTCGACATCGATGACGACTGTGCCGTCCGGGCGGACGTTACCACCGACCCGTCGTGGCAACGCCGCGTTCTTGATGGTCTCGACGCCTTCGTCGATAAGAACCTGGACGTCTAGCATGAACTTCAATTTTAGGGGGCCCGACCGCACCGGCGACCGCGTTGTCGCCGAGGGCCGGGCCGCCGATCTGACATTGACAAACTGGGGTGAAACTGCTAAAGTCAGTCATGAATCACCCCGTGCTGGCCTTTTAGGCCTCAGCGGGGCTTTTTATAACCGGTATTGTTATCTCCTGAGGCGGGCTATAATGGAGGACGCATGAAAGTATTTATCGATGGGGAAAATTTTCGACACCGACTGGCTGGCGTCCTCGTCCAGGAGGGCCTGCTCGGCGACTACGACCAGCCGTTTGAATTCGATGTTCCGGCTTTACTCGTGATGGCGCTGGCCGAAACGCCGCAGCAAATCAGTTACTATACGTCACGAGTCAAACAACCCCACTTCGACGTTCCGCCGGAAATGATCGACCGGATCGACGGTATCCGCGAGCGGAGCCGACGCTGGCTGGCGAGTTTATCAAACCAAGGTATTGTGGTCATCAAGGCCGGTTATCTGAAGGTTCGCGAAAGCAGTAAGTGTCTGCACTGCGGCCAGAAGAACCTGATACTCCAGGAAAAGGGTGTCGATGTTCGCCTGGCGACCGATGTTGTCTTGGCGGCGGCCGTCGACCACCTGCACCAGCTGGCTGTCCTCAGCTCGGACGCCGATATGATCCCCGCCCTCGAATCGGCCCGAGCGTCGGGCGCGACCGTCACTTACCTGTGTTTTGCCGAAGAGATCAATGGCGCCATAGCCAGCGTCAGCAGCCAGACTCTGACGTATTCCCGCCGTAATATCGTCGATATATTTAAAGGCGATCAATCATGATTACTACAATAAGGGAGCAGAGTTATTAAATTATGAGCAGAGAACAAGTCCCGCAACAAACTATTTATGACGCGGCCGCCTATGCCTTCGCCGGCGATCGCCGGCCAGAATCGGCTACTTTCGGGTCCGGTCCCACCGTTCGGTTGGCCGCCGATTTTGCTAAAGTAGCGTTTGTCTTTGACCAGACCGAGGCCGAGGCGATAGCTCGCCAATCCGACATACCCGCTGCGGCGGCGACCGAGCAGGCTTGTTTGTTATACCTCGTTCGTTTGATGGAGGGGGCTCTTGATGGCGAAGCGTGATTATTACGATATCCTCGGCGTCGGCAAGTCGGCCAGTGCCGATGAGATCAAAAAAGCCTACCGTAAGGCGGCCGTCGAACATCACCCCGACCGCGGCGGCAACGAAGCTAAATTTAAGGAACTGACCGAAGCGTACGAAGTCCTGAAAGACGCCGAAAAGCGCAAACGCTTTGATCAGTTTGGGCACGCCGGTGTCGGCGGTAATGGCGGGGGCGGCTACGGCGGCTATGAAGGTTTTGGCGGCCAAGGCCAAAACGTCAATTTTGACTTTGGCGACCTAGGGCTCGGTGATATATTTAGCAGCTTCTTTGGCGGCAATGGCGGGGGCGGGCAGTCGCACCGTCAAGCGCGCGGTCGCGACATTGAATCGCGCGTCGAGATCAGCTTTGAACAGGCCGTGTTCGGAGCCGAAGTCGATTTGAGCCTCAATATTGAAGATACCTGCATCCATTGTAAAGGAACGACCGTCGAGCCCGGTTATGAGCTCAAAACCTGCAAAACGTGCGGTGGTTCCGGCCAAGTCGTCAGTGTCACTCGGACGATCTTTGGTAATATTCAACAGGCCACTGTTTGTCCGACCTGTCAGGGTAAGGGCAAAGTCCCCGAAAAAGCTTGCAGCGTCTGTCATGGCAAGGGCACCCAGATCAAAAAGCAAACCATTAGCCTCAAAATACCGGCCGGCATCGACGATGGTTCGACGATTCGGCTGCGCGAACACGGTGAGGCTATCGCCAATGGCCCCAAGGGCGACCTTTACGTCAATCTTCGCGTCAAACCCCACAAACAATTTACCCGCGAAGGCGATTTAATTCTCAGCACTGAGCACATCGGCATGGTCGAGGCTACCCTCGGCACCGAAATCAATGTGGCGACGGTCGACGGTCCGGTCCGGATGAAAGTACCGGCCGGCACCCAAAGCGGCTCGGATTTTAAGTTGAGCAGTCACGGCGTCCCCCACCTCAAAGGCGCGACGCGCGGCGCCCACATCGTTACGATCACTGTCGATACCCCAACCAAGCTCACCAAGCACCAGCAAGATCTGCTCCAGGCGTTCGCGGAGAGCGGCGGCGACAGCCACAAGTTCTGGACAAAGAACTAGCCTCGGGCCGGCGGGCGAGGGTAGCTATTAAATAACTCGACATTAAAACCGCTGCGTTCCAATAAAACGTGGGCGACCCACAGCGATACTCGCTGGCGAGGCGATAAATCGGGGAGCTGGCGCCGTTTATCGGCGTACATGTCCTGGTCGGCTAAGCTGAGCAACTCCGAAACAGGCATGCCCGGTCGGTGAGTTGCCGTTCCGACCGCCAAGCCGATACCAAGCTGGTGAAGATCTTGGTTACGGGGTTCGTGCAGGAACGTGCCGAAAGCATCGCGCACCCGGTCGCTGATTAGTTGAGCTCCCGGCGCATCAGTGCGGGCGAATATGACAAATTCATCACCGCCGATATGTCCGGCGGAAGAGTGGGGCGGCTCGGGATTGGTCGATCCAAAACCAATCAAATCTCCGGGCCGGCTACGCAGGGTGGCATCGACGCGACCAAACAGGTCGCGAATATCTTCAATCACCGCATCACCGCGGCCGTGCCCCAGTCGATCATTAATGCGTTTAAACCAACTAATATCGGCAAATATGATCGACGAAGGTGAACCAACCGCCTCATTCTCTCGGACGGCTGTGGCCGCCAGATTATGCCAGTCCGCTTTATTCAGGAGCTCGGCTGGAGGCACTGGCGTCCCCTCTTCAATCTGTTCTTTTTGCATAGTCAGTCTACTATAATTGAAAAAAATCGGCTGGGCAAACTTCGGAGGATAGATGATGCAAACGGTCGACACATTTGGAGTTTGCCAAATAAAGCTTATGGTTCATAATGTAGCCAAATGAAACGCCTCGACGAAGACGGTTTTATCCCCCTCCTACTGTCTATTATTGCGGTCGTCGTGGTCATCATCTATCTGGTATTCACCAGAGTTATGCACGCCACGCAATAGGCGGCGCCACTAGACTCCCCCCGGTATAGCTAGTACACTGCGGGAGTGAAACTTATCCTCGCCAACAACCAATCCGATCGTTTTGTGACCTTTTATCGCTCTTTGCAACAGGACAGCGTCGAGCCTTTTGACTATTCCGGTTACCGGTCTTTGCTCTTCATGTTCGACTATGACGCCGTCCGGCCGATCGTCATCAAAAATCTCGCCGAAAATAAGGATTTGACCGACTACAATGGCGTCTACATCAACGGCTACCTCAACAGCTATGAGCTCGCCGCCACGGTGGCCATCTGTTGTCAGGCCCTCGGCGTGCCGTTTGTCAACAAAGAACTGGCCCAGGCCCCCTCATTATCCAAGCTGACCTCTTACGCGCGCCTGGCCGCCGCCGGCGTGCGTTTGCCGAAGACACTGGCCGGGAGTAAAGCCGCCCTCCTCAGCGCTAGCGAGTATTACCCGGCGACATTCTTTCCGGCCGTCCTTAAGCGGGCCGACGCCGACCGGGGGATCGATAATTTGAAAGTTGCCAGCCCGGCTGAAGTGAGCGCCGCTTTGGTGGCGCACGACGATCGCAGCATCTGGATACTCCAAACCTACATTGAGAACACGGGCTTTTATCTGGTGAGCTTTTATGATCAAAAACCGGTCTTTTGCATCTTCCGGTCGCTCGAAACCCGCGCCGATGGCAATGCCCAAAAAGCCCACATGTTTAAGCCGAAAGGCGGCAGTAACGCCCGGTTGATCGAACTGTCCGCGGTGCCCGCTCCAATCATCGACGATACGCAGCGGGCTATCGATGCTCTCGACCGTCAGATTGGTTCGGTTGATTGTTTGTTTGACCCCGCTTCCGGCCGAGTCTACACCTTGGAGGTCAACTACAATCCCCAACTGGTCACGATTGAAACCTTTAAAGACGTCCGTATTAAAGCTTTCCTCGACAACATCAACCGTGATTGGTCAAAAGACTAGTAAAACATATTGAAATATGTTATAGTATCATGATGAAACCAAAGACGACTCTCGGCCAGACGGCCGAAATAATTTTGCCGGAAATTAGCCTCACTCACCTGAACGCCCGTGTCGATACCGGTGCTAAAACGTCGGCCATTTGGGTGTCGGAAGTGACTGAAGTCGCCGGTGGTTTGGAAGTGTTGTTCTTTGGCGAAGGCGTCCCCCATTTTCGCCCGCAAACCGCCATGTTTAAAGATTATGGTGATACTATCGTCACCAGCTCGAACGGGAGCAGCGAAGCCCGCTTTAAGGTTAAACTCACCTGCCGGGTAGCCGGCCGATCGATTCGGGCGTGGTTCACACTGGCCGATCGTTCGACCTTGACCTATCCCGTACTGCTCGGTCGAAACTTATTGCGCGGTAAATTTATCGTCGATGTGTCCCTCGCCACGACGAAACTGCCGCCGCCACCGGCCCCGGCCAAAGCATCAGCCGCTCAACACCAGGAGAATATAGTATGAACATCGTTATCCTTTCCAAAGGCCCCGGTAATTATTCGACCAAGCGCTTGAAAGAGGTTGCGTTGGCTCGTGGCCACCAGGTACGGGTTATCAATTATGCTAAATGTTATGTGACGCTGGAACGTGATCACCCGGCCGTTCACTATAAAGGTGAAGAGGTGACCGATGTCGACATTATCATTCCGCGCATTGCCCAAAACTTAACGAAGTATGGTTCGGCGATTGTCCGCCAGTTTGAGATGCAGAACGTCCCCACGACGACGAGCTCGATATCGATAGTGCGGTCGCGCGACAAGCTGCGCAGCATGCAACTGATGTCGAAAGCTGGCGTCGGTATCCCGAAGACGGTGTTTGTCCGGGAAACGTCAGATTTTGACGGTGTCTTGGGGCAAGTCGGCGGGGCGCCGGTTATTATCAAAGTCGCGCGGGGCACTCACGGCAACGGTGTCGTTCTGGCCGAAACGCGCAAAGCGGCCTTGGCGGTCATGCAAGCCTTTTATGTGGAGAGTGTGAACTTTTTAGTGCAAGAATTTATTCAAGAGAGCGCCGGGGTCGACATTCGAGCCTTCGTGGTCAACGGCAAGGTGGTCGCCAGTATGCTACGGCAGAGTCTCGATGACGATTTTCGCTCTAACCTCCACCAAGGGGGCGAGGGAATTCGAGTCAAACTAACCGACGAAGAACGCCGATCGGCCCTCAAAGCCGCCAAAGCTATGGGACTGACGATCTGCGGCGTCGATATGATGCGTTCGGCCCGCGGCCCGTTGATATTAGAAGTCAATTCGAGCCCCGGCTTTGGGATCGAACAGGTCACCAATTGCAAAGTCGCCGACAAAATTATTGATTACGCCGAAATTGTGGGTAAACGCGGCCGTCGCAAAGATAAAATCGGCGCCTGACTAGGCGGGGACGACCCGCCCAATAAGCCATAATACTTATGCTATAGTAATGACACTATGACACCAGTTATCGTGCTCGCCATTATCGTTCTTGTCCCCGTTGTGGTCCTCATGGTACTGCGGGTGAATGCGGCGTTGGTATTTTTGAGTCTTTGCCTAGGTGTCGTCCTCGGACAATTCGTCGCCGGCGACGCCTATTCGCTACTGTCGCTGTTCGGTTCTCGCCCCGCGGCGGCCGTGACGGCAAACAGCGCCCTCACCCCGAGCCATAATTTGGCGACGATTGTTCTATTATTGTTACCGGTACTATTGACGACGATATTCATGATCCACACGGTCAAGGGAGCGCGGCTGATTCTTAATATTCTGCCGGCGGCGGGCGTCGGCTTACTCGGCGCCTTACTCGTAGTGCCGCTGCTGTCAGCGGGGTTATCGGCCAATATCGTGGCCTCGCCACTGTGGACCCAAGCCAGTCGGGCCCAAGACTTAATAGTGGGGGCGAGCGCGCTGGTCTGCCTATTCGTCCTGTGGATGCAGCGGCCTAAAACCGCTGGTGACGGTAAACACGGCAAGCACCACGGCTAATAAATTAATTTTTTAAGGCGAGATTGTTGGTTTTACGGGGGGCAATAGTTGCGCTTCGAGCCAAGCGTAAGCATAATAAAGATAGTCATGGATAAAAAGCATAAAAAAAATGTCGGGGCCGTCGTGCACCGGTCGGGCGTGTCGTTTCGGGTCTGGGCACCATTCGCCGACAGCGTCGCCGTCAGCGGTCCTTTTAATGACTGGTCGGAGCAGCCCCTCGAGGCTGAACTCGACGGCTACTGGTGGGTTGATGTGCCGGGGGCCAAAGCCGGCCAAGAATATCAATTTGTCATTAAAAATGGGGAGACTACCTATCACCGGGTCGATCCCCGCGCCCTGCACTTTATCACGTCTGAAGGCAATTCGGTCATAGTGAACGCCAGTTTTGACTGGGGCGACGATGCCTTCACGCCGATCCCCGTTGCGCAACAAGTTATTTACGAACTACACGTCGGCACGTTTAACCGCCCCGACCCGGCTATTTGCGGCACCTTTCGCGATGTCAGCGATAAACTCGATTATTTAGCCGCCCTTGGCATCAACATGATCGAACTTATGCCCATTAGTAGCATGCTGATGGATCGGGGCTGGGGCTATGCCGCCGACTATATCTTTGCCGTCGAGAGTCTCTACGGCGGGCGCTATGGCTTCCTGCAGTTCGTGAAGGCCGCCCACGCCCGGGGTATCGGCGTGATATTAGATGTCGTCTACAATCACTTCGGTCCCGACGAAAATCTCGATCTTTGGCAATTTGACGGTTGGCAGCAAGACGGCTTGGGCGGTATTTATTTTTATAATGATTGGCGGGCCGAAACTCCCTGGGGGAACACCCGGCCCGATTATGGCCGGCCGGAAGTGCAACAATATATTCTCGACAATGTCCGCAGCTGGCTGCATGATTGCCGGGTCGACGGCTTGCGGGTTGATTCGACGATATTTATCCGTAATGCCAAAGGCTACAATAATGACCCGCTGACCGATTTGCCCGAAGGCTGGAATATACTGCAACAGATTAATAATCTGGCCAAAAAAATCAACCCGTCAGCCTTGACTATCGCTGAAGACGTCGCCGACAATGAGTATATCGTCAAACCGGTGCGGGACGGCGGAGCCGGTTTTTCTTCGCAGTGGGAACTGGGTTTTCCGCACAGCCTCCGCCGGGCGCTCGCCAGCAATGACCCTAGCGAAATAAGCCTGACGGAAATCTGCGGCGAATTAGGCAAACGCTACAACGATGACGCCTTTCAGCGGATCGTCTATACCGATTCACACGACACCGCTGCCAATGGTTCAGCTCGCTTAAATGAGCTGCTGGCACCGGGCAATGCCGACGGCTTATTCGCTCGCCGCCAGTCCTTACTGGCTGCCGCGGTACTGCTGACCGCCCCCGGCATACCGATGCTCTTCCAAGGACAGGAGTTTATGGAAGGCGGCAGCTTCAACGATTGGCAGGGGCTTGATTGGCAGAAGGCCAGTCGCCATGCCGGAATTGTGAAGGCTTATCGTCATTTGATTGCCCTGCGAAAAAATGTCCACGACGTCAGTGCCGGCCTGGCCGGTAAAGACATTAACTTGATGCATTTGGACGAGGACAATAAAGTCATTGCCTACCATCGCTGGAAGGCGGGCGGGCCGAAGGATGACGTTGTCGTTATTATTAATTTTGGTAATCAGCTGCACGAGAATTATGTCGTCGGCTTTCCACGTAACGGCACCTGGCAGGTACGCTTTAACAGCACCTGGCAGGGCTATGGTGCCGACTTTAAAGACATCGAGGTGCCCGCTGTGGCTGTCGACACGGGCGGGGGTGCCCTGGTGCTGCCGCCCGGCTCGGTTATTATTTTGTCTCAGGACGATTGAGCGGGGTAGTCGGGCATTTTCCGGCCGTGACTTGGAACTTCATGCCTTTGGCTTTATGCTAGAGCTATGAGCACATTACACCCCTCCGGAACCACCCAATCTTCGCCCGGCCGTTGGCCAGAAGGCGCCATTGTCTACCAAATATATCCCCGCAGTTTTTACGACTCCGACGGTGACGGTATTGGTGATATACCGGGCATCACCCACAAGCTAGATTATATTAAAGGCCTCGGCGTCAACGCCATTTGGTTGTCGCCGTTTTATCCCTCACCGATGGCTGATTTTGGCTACGACGTCGCCGACTATTGTGATGTCGACCCCATCTTTGGCAACCTGGCCGACGTCGCCGAATTACTTGACCAGGCCCACGCCCGCGATCTTCGAGTCATTATCGACCTCGTGCCCAACCACACCTCCGATGAGCACAAGTGGTTTCGCCAATCGCGGCAGTCCCGCGAAGGCCATTACTCGGATTGGTACATTTGGCGCGATGCCGTCGGCCATGACAGCGCCGGCCAACCGTTGCCGCCCAATAACTGGGTGGAAGTATTAACGGGCGGTTCAGCGTGGGAGTGGGAACCGGCTCGCCAGCAATTTTATCTGCACAGCTTCGATGTCCGCCAGCCGGACCTCAATTGGAGCAACCCGGCAGTCCACGATGCCATCAAGCAGGCCATGCGCTTTTGGCTGGACAAGGGCGTCGATGGTTTTCGAGTCGACGCTGTCCACTTTATGGCCAAGGATCCGTTATTTCGGGACGACCCGGTTAACCCGCACTACGTCGCGGGCAAAGATTCGCGTTACGGAGCCCTCCAGCATGTCAATAATCACGGCTGGCCGCCGTTGTACGCCTACCTCGCGGAATTGGCGGCCGTGTTAAAGGAAGCGAAATATCAGCAGTCCGAACGGTTCATGGTCACCGAGGCCTACCCTGACACTTCCCATCCGGTCGCGGAATACCTGGACTTCTACAAAGGCATGGACCCGGCCGTAGCCGCTCCGTTTAATTTTGAGGGCTTTAGTTTGCCCTGGCAAGCCGAGGCCTGGCGATCCTTCCTAGAACCTTTCCATAGCGCCCTCGACTCATTGAGCCCCCTCTGTGTGGCGAGCTATGCTTTTGGCAATCACGATCAGCATCGCTTGGTGACTCGGCTTGGCGAATCAGCGGCCCGCAGTGCCGCCGTAATGCTCCTCACTCTGCCCGGCATGGTCTTTATTTATAACGGTGACGAAATTGGCATGAAAAACGGCGAAATTCCGCTCGATCAAATTCAAGACCCCGGTGCCCAAGGCGGAGCGGGGCGAGATCCGGAGCGCACGCCGCTGCAGTGGACCGCGGGCCAGAATGCCGGCTTTTCAACCGCCGCCAAGACCTGGCTCCCCGTTGCCGCTAATTACCCGACGCACAACATCGAGACCGAATCACTCGATCCCGATTCCTTTTTGTCGCTCTATCGACAGCTGGGCCAGTTACGCGACCAATCCGAATCGTTACGGCGCCCAGAATTTAGGGTAATCACGACGGCTAACTCGAAGGTGCTTGGCTATGTTCGGGGCGGGGCGGCTGAACAGTACACGGTACTCGTGAACTTCTCACCCACGACCCAAAACGTCAATCTGCCGGCGGAGTCTCCGCTCGGCGACTTTGTCCTTTCTTCTGACGCCCGCACAAAATCACTGTCCAGCCCAAACGGCAAAGTCCACCTGCGCCCCCATGAAGCAGTTGTTTTCGTCAGTCCCCGTTCGGCTAGCTAGCCTCAAAGTTGCGTTACAGAAAAGGTATGAAACGGCCCGTCTTTTTCGCGTAGGCTTGGTAGCCCGGGTACTTGGCGGTCAAATAACGTTCTTCGTAGACTGATTTGTAGTAAAACAATCCGGCGAGCGCCCCGACGAGCAGGTATTTGAAAGCTTGCCCGCTCAGCAGGGCACTACCAAGCGACAGCAGCAAGACGCTGGAGTACATCGGGTGCCGCACGTAGCGATACAGCCCTCTTGTGGCTAACTTTCCGTGTTCTTTCGGGAGGGGCAGGGCGGTTAGTGACGTGCGAATACTATAGGCCGCTATCAGGATGCCGAGCCCTCCCGACCATTCGAATATGGTGCCAATGACAAGCAACTTTTTAATTTCAAAGCCTCCGCGAAGGTTCACCAGTAACAATACGGACAGTAGCACGGCTTGCAGGGCGACATAGCTGAAGGCGGTAGCCTTGTCACGTTCAGCGACTCCAGGGTGAGCAGTGGCTTTGGCTATAAATCGTAAAAATTTCATACGCTATGACGAGTTTTTAGGCGTTTGTCGTTTTCAGGACCGCTTCAAAACGAGGCCGGTCGAAACCGAGGATCTTCTCAACGGTACCATCATCGAGTTCAATCGTGCTGAACGGCACGCCCCGCTGGCCACTAGCTTGGACCATCATTTGGGCGGCATAGGGGTTTTCATCAATATTGTAGGCGGTGTAGGTGACTGACTTATCATCGAGCCAGCCTTTTAGCATACTGCAGTACGGGCATGTCCGGGTGCTATAGACGGTTATTTTCACAGCTATTATCCTTTCGGGTTAGTAGTTAAGGCCCCACCGATTGATTCCACGTGCGTGATGGCACCGAGATCGATGACCCGATAGCCGGCGGCTTTGAGTATCACGGTGGCTTGGCCGGAGCGATTCCCGCTGTGGCAGTAGACGTACACTGGTTGGGTTTTCGCCACGGCCGGCAGTTTATTTATTTGCATATCCTGAAGGGAGAGATTCACCGCTCCGGCGATATGGCCGCTGGCAAACTCGGCCGGCGTTCTGACATCGATCAGTTGACCACCATGAGACACGTCGGCGGCCACCGTTTTGAATGTCAGGCTCGCTGTCGGCTTGGTGTTGCCGGACGTAAAAAATAATATGCCGGCAAACGCCGCCACCACGGCAACCAGTATTAGTCCGAATTTCACGCCAATCCCTTGGCACTACATTTTTGACAAATTCCACTAATCGTCAGTTGGCCCGAAATACTGCAGTCGCCGATGGACGCTTCTAGAAGGGGAATGACTTTGTTTTTGACGTCCGTGTCCCGGAGCATCGCGCAGGCCGAGCACAGGAAGTGATCATGGGGCGTCGCGGTAGCGTCGTAGCGCATCGCACCGTCCAGAGCGGCCGGCGCCAGGCTAATTTCGGCGCGGGCCGCCAGGCGGGCCGTCGCCCGGTGAATAGTCGTGGCACTCACATCAGGGAACGATTTCCGCACTAACGCCAGGAGTTCACTATTCGTGGCGTGGCCTTTAATCCGGAGGGCCTGCCTAATGGCGCGGCAATATTTCGTTTCACGTTGTTGAACGGCTAGTAGGGGCATAATAGCCACCAGTATATTCCCAATTCTTGCTAATGTAAATGATTTACAATAGTATAGAGTATAGAGTATAGGTACGAAAATTAGTATGTAATTGGAGGAGAAAATATGAGCCAAATGATAATCGATGTTCGCGAACCTTTTGAATTTATGATGGGCCACGTGCGGGGGGCGATAAACATACCCCCTTCCAAGCTGATGGCGGGTGCCACGAAACTAGCAGGCGTACCCAAAGATACCGAACTGATACTTTATTGCCGATCGGGAAGTCGTTCGGCGGTGTCAATAAATATTCTGCAATCGATGGGTTATACCAATCTCGTGAACGGCATCAATCAGAACCACGTCACAGCGAAGTATTTGTCGACATAATTTTATAGTACAAACGAGCCCTCAGGCGGCTGCCTATTTAGTAGACCCCGGTTTGCTTATGAGTATGTGAAAAAGGGCCTCGGTGCACTTTATGGAAAGGTAATCGATAGGATAGCTCGGAGGTTTTTTGTCAGCTGATTGCCAATATGTCCCGTAGGGCGGCCGTCAGTAGATCGCGGCGGACGCCCTGCCTTGTGACACTTCCCGATTCATAATTAACGTCAAGCACAGTCTTCTCTTGCACTAAATTATCACCGATGACTAAAAGTGCTGCTGAGGGAATAGCGAAATAGTTCGACACGGCAAAAACAGTCGCTGCCTCCATCTCGACGGCGTAGAAGCCCGCTTTCGACCAAGTCTGAATGTCTCCCCATGTTTCAGCCATCATCGCTTGGCAGGTAATCGTCGGGCCATGCCAAACTTTATGTTTTGTTTCTAATTTATTAATGAGTCGGAGAGATAAGCTTTTATCAGCGGCATGCCGATTGTGAGCAGCCGGCTCATATAGACGCGTGGCACTTTCGTCGGCATAGGCGTAGGTCGGTACGATAATTTCTGGTGAATCGGCCGTGGCTAATAGGCCACCACAGCTGCCGATTACTATGTTAGTTTTACTGCCGAATAAACACGCCAGATGAGTCCACTCGCTGAGCATCGTGCCGCCATAGGCAACGGCGAACCAGTATCGTTTTCCCTTGACGGCAAACTCCAGAATTGGTTCGAAATAAGGACCGGCCAGCGTGCGGCTGTAGTCAACCGGTACGGGTAGCTTCATGAGCTCATCTTTCAGCTGGTCGTATGGTCCGGGGTGAAAAGTCCCGACTATTATAAAGCCCTCAACCGCATAGTCTGCGGGCAGCTTGTGATGCTTTCGGTAATCAGCCGCGGTAAACGTCTTGTACATCCCAACATTGTACCAAACAAAAAAAGACTCCAAACGTAGTCTTTCATAATGATTATGCTTGGAGAGGCTTGTGTAATACTATGGCAATTTAATTACCTACAAAGAAGGGTATATTTAGCAGTTCCTTAAACTAACTATCTCTTTTGCGGGTATAGGCTAGGCCAGCCGCTCCAATCACGGCAATGAGGGCCTGTTTCTCTGCATCATGAAAGGCATCTTGCTCGTCATGTGTGGCACTCTGGTGCTCTGTTGCGCTTGCCAGCGAACTACTTGCAATGTGGTGAGCTTCAAGGCCACCACCAAGATCTATTAAGGCATTCACACCTCCATAAACGACTCCTGCTGCGAAAATAGCCCTTTTTATTTTCAAGGCTAGAGAGGGCTTTGTAGAGAAATCTGGTTTGGTTTCAGCTGACATAAAAAAAATAATACCATCTAATAGTATTATTCGCAATGCTTGGAGGGCCCAGTGGGACTCGAACCCACGACACCCTGCTTAAAAGGCAGGTGCTCTAACCGGCTGAGCTATGGGCCCTCAAAAGTGTGGTTTGTTTCCATAAATAATAGAAATAACTCCTTACATTATCCGTATTTTTGGTTAAAAGTCAATCTGCTGGCCAGGAGCGCCAGGGCCTAATCCTCAGATCATGAGAGGCCCATATCTTAAATATCACCTCGGACGGGCGACCGGGAGCGACGCGGTCTGGACTTGATCATCTGGGGGCCTAGAATCTCTGAAGATCTCTAAATTTCCGCCCAGAAAGTGCTATAATAACAGATAAGAAACTGGTGGAACAGTAGGGCAATGGAAGGGAATTAACAATGAGCGGTCACTCCAAATGGTCAACCATCAAACGCGAGAAAGGGGTCAAAGACGCCGCCCGCGGGGCCACCTTTACTAGGCTGGGTAACGCGATCGCCCTGGCGGCCCGCAGCGGCACCGATCCGGATATGAACTTTGCCCTCCGGTTGGCCATGGATAAAGCGAAGGCCGCCAATATGCCTGCCAATAATATTCAACGGGCCATTGACCGGATTAAAGACAAAGACGCCGCCCAAATGCACGAGTTATTATATGAAGGCTACGGCCCGGGCGGGGGCGCAATTTTAGTGGAGGTTGCGACCGACAACATCAACCGGACCTACCCGTTAGTCCGGCTGGCTTTCAATAAGCACGGCGGCAATATCGCCGAAAAGGGGGCCGTGTCCTTCCAGTTTGATCATAAGGGGATGATTCGCGTCCACGGGACGGGCGACGACATTTTGATGGCGGCTCTCGATGCCGGCGCCGAAGATGTCCAAGACGAAGGCGACGAGTCGGTCATCTATACTGCCGCCAAAGATCTGGGCAAAGTCCGCGACCTACTTAAAGGGGCCGGCCTCCAGATCTCCGAGGCCGAGCTGACGTATGTCCCCAACACGAGCGTCGCCGTCACCGACGAAGCCACCGCCGGCAAAATCATGCGCCTCATGGACGCTCTCGACGAAATTGATGACGTCACCAACACCCACGTCAATTTTGACATTGCCGAAGAATTTCTTATTTAGGATGAGAGCAATTACCCCCTCAATTTTAAGAAATCAAAAGGACTGAGAATGCGTATTTTGGGCATCGACCCGGGGACGGGAATTCTGGGTTTTGGGGTGATCGATCTCATTAAAGGGCAGCCGATATTTGTGGACGCCGGCGTGATTCGCACCCCCGTCCATGAGGATGACGCCGTTCGGCTACTGACGATATATCAAGAACTGTCGGAAATTATTGCCCAAACCAAGCCGACGGCCATGTCGGTCGAGAAACTCTTTTTTGCCCGAAATGTGACGACGGCCATGACGGTGGCTCAAGCCCGCGGCGTCGTCCTTCTTACCGGTATGCAGGCCCATCTGACCATCGCCGAGTACACGCCAATGCAAATTAAACAGGCGATTACCGGCTACGGTAGTGCCGATAAAAAGCAGATGCAAGAGATGGTACGCGTTATCTTGAAGCTCAAGGACATCCCGCGGCCCGATGACGCCGCCGATGCCTTGGCCGCCGCTATTACCCATTCCATGAATGTCCGTTAAAACAGGTGGTGCAGTCGTTGGCGGGTGCTGACGGACTCGGCTCCCGAACAACTGGCCGGGTCCTGGGTCACGTCGGCCTGGCGGGCCGTCGACGGGACGGTTTTAAATTCTGTCGAAAGCGTTGCCGCGTCGATGTCCCCGAAGCTGACGAGGAGCCGATCTTGATCTTTGATGACCGTATTAGTGAGGGGCGTCAGGTCGGTGTAGTCAGCGCCGTTGATCACGATATGCAACTTCGATTGGGCATCGGCCGTGTCGGTCGTGCCGTCGGCGGTTTGAATAAAGTTCGGCCCGACGTACCAACCGAGGTTTTCAAAGAACTGCCCCCACGTCACGGCGTGGTCATGGACGTGGATAAGGCTATTATTGTTGTCATGCAGGTGGGCTCGTTGCTGAGGTATAGTGAGGCCGTTGTCGCTGCTGCACATCGAAACTTCCTGATAGTATTGGGCCCCTTTAAAAGTTTCGCGCTGGCCGTGTATATAGACGGCAAAGTTGGCGTGGTAGTGGATGAGGGCCGGCTGGTAGCTGACAAACCGTACCGCCAAGACAAGGCCCGCCCCGAGTAACAGTCCACTCGTCACGAGGAACCACTTCGACGTCATAAAAGACAGTTGGCGGACGGCGAGTCGATTCGTCATGGGCAGTATTATACGGCAAATATTACCGGTCCGCAGCAGCAATCGGGCCGGTGTGCGATAATAGGGGGAATGATTGCTACACTTTCGGGGATTGTATCGGAAAAGCTGCTCGACGCGATTGTGCTCGATGTCCACGGCGTCGGCTATGGTTTGTATGTGACCGCTGAAGAGGGCGATCGTTTGGTCGTGGGGCAGCCGGCCGCTCTGTTTGTCTATGAGCATATTCGCGAGCAAGCCCACGATCTATTTGGGTTCATGAGTCGCGACACCAAAAGCTTGTTTGAACAGCTGTTGGGGGTGAACGGGGTCGGCCCCAAAATGGCCCTTAGTGTCCTCGGCATTGGTCCAGCGGCGGGCGTGCGGCAAGCGATTGCCAGTGGTGATACCAAAACTATCCAGTTGGCGAATGGTGTCGGTAAGCGGGTTGCCGAGCGCATCATCGTCGACTTGAAAGACAAAGTCGGATTAGTGGGCGTCGATCTGCAATCTACCGGCTTGTTACGCGGTGAGGGGATGCTGTTGCAAGACGAGGCCGTCGAAGCCTTAGTGTCACTGGGCTATACCCCGGCCGACGCCGCCGCGGCCTTGCAGTCAATCGATAGTTCGCTGCCCAGCGAAGACCGGGTGAAATTGGCGCTGACCGGCAAAAAGTAATGACGATTCCACTTGTGCAGATAGGCCAGGGGCAGGCGATTCCTCAGATAGGACTGGGCCTGTGGCAAGTCAAAGACGCGGCGGAATTTAATCGGGCCTTTGACGCGGCCATTGGCGCCGGTTACCGGCACTTTGATAGTGCCCAAGTCTACGGCAACGAAGCCATGCTCGGCGATGCCTGGCAGCGGCACGGCCTCAAGCGTGAAGACATTTTTATCACCACCAAAATCGCCATTGACCAGTTCGGGGCGACCCGCACCACACGCAGCTTCGCCCAGTCGCTCGCCAAACTGCACACCAGCTACGTCGATCTGCTCTTGCTCCACTTTCCGGTCCCGCTCGCCCGCCAGGCGGCCTGGCTGGCTCTGGAAGATATCCAGACCGCCGGCGGAGCCCGCAATATCGGTGTCAGTAATTACACGATTAAGCACTTACAGTCCATGAGCAGCTATGCCAAAACCAAGCCGGCGGTTAACCAGGTCGAACTGCATGTCTTTCTCCAGCAGCCGGAACTACTGGAGTACTGCGCCGCTCAAGCCATCAAAGTTGAAGCCTATTCACCCCTGGCGCATGGTAAAAAAATGGCCGATGCCACGGTCGCGAGTCTGGCCGAAAAATACGGCCGGAGCTATGCCCAAATCATGCTGCGGTGGTGTGTGCAGCGCGGATTAATCGTCCTACCGAAGTCGGTGACGCCGGCCCGCATCCAGGAGAATATCGCTATTTTTGATTTCGAACTATCGACTGAGGAGATGCAAACGCTGGCCGGTTGCGATCAGAACTTGCGCACTTGCTGGAGTCCGGTTCACGTCCCCTAGCTGAATTGTGTGGTCTGAGCAACTCGGGCGTGATGCGTTATACTAGCTTTATAATGATTGATCGAATTGTGAACACGGCCGCCCCGCTCGAAGACCCCGTCGAGGTCGAACAAGAGGTGACGCTTCGGCCGCGCGATTTTGCCAGCTACACCGGCCAGGAGCGTCTCAAACAGAACCTCAAGTTAGCCATCGAGGCCGCCCGCAAACGCGAAGAGCCCATGGACCACGTGCTGCTCTATGGCCCGCCCGGTTTGGGTAAAACCACCATGGCCAGCGTGATCGCTCACGAGATGGGGGCCCAAATTCGTATTACTAGTGGCCCCGCCATCGAGCGGGCTGGGGATTTGGCCAGCCTACTGACGAATTTGCAGGACGGCGACATCCTCTTTATTGATGAAATCCATCGCCTGCACCGCTCGGTCGAAGAAGTTCTCTATAGTGCCATGGAAGATTTCAAGCTCGATATTATGATCGGCAAAGGGCCCAGTGCGCGTAGTCTGCGTTTGGACTTGCCGAAGTTTACGATAATCGGCGCCACTACTCGGGCCGGGGCTCTGGCCGGACCACTGCGCGATCGCTTTGGCCACATCCATCGCTTGGAATACTACAAACCCAATGAAATCGAGCAGATTATCCACCGCACGGCGGGCATTCTAAACGTCAAAATTGATAACGCCGCCGCCCAGCAACTGGCGACACGCTCCCGCCTAACCCCCCGAATTGCCAACCGCTTGCTCAAGCGGGTTCGCGACTTTGCCGACGTCAACGGCGACGGAATTATCGATACCGTTATTAGCAGGCAAGCTCTCCAGCTGCTCGAAATTGATGACCTGGGGCTCGATCCGGCCGATCGCATGTTATTGAACGCCATTATCGACAGCTACAACGGTGGTCCGGTCGGCGTGGAAACACTGGCGGCATTAACGTCGGAAGAACGCTCCACGATCGAGGATTTTATCGAACCGTATTTAATGCAAATTGGCCTGCTCGAACGCACCTCGCGCGGCCGCAAAGTAACGCCCAAAACCTACAAACACCTCGGCAAAACTCCGCCGACGGTCGGGGGGCCAACCCTTCTTTAATCTGCGCTATAATGGGGACATGAATCCACAAAATCAATCCAGCAACGTCTATCAACCGCCTCAGCCGGGCCAACCGACCCAAGTCAATAATCCTCTCAACGTTATGCAAAAGGGCGAACGTAACATTTTTGAAGTCAAGCGTCACCCTTTCGGGATGATCGGCATGTACGTGGCGGCTGTTATTATGCTCGTGGTGCTAGCGGCAATCGCTTTTTTCGTCTTGCCGTCGGTGGCAGGCGATAATTCCACGTCGGCCACATCCATTGGGGCCGTGGTGTTCTTGCTATTTGTGATATGTACCCTCATATTTTTAATGATCTCGCACATTGTCTACTGGGGCAATCGTTGGATCCTGACGACCGACAGTCTGACTCAAGTGACCCAACGGAGCCTATTTGATAAGCGTAATAGCCAGCTGAGCCTGGCCAATTTGGAAGATATTACGGCGGAGCAGGAGGGCTTGTTGGCCCACCTGTTTGGTTTTGGGACGTTACGCGTCGAAACGGCCGGCGAGCGCAGCAAGTTTGTCTTTACCTTTTGCCCCAACCCCAACTATTATGCCCAGCAGGTGTTGAATGCTCGCGAGCAATACGAGCAAGGCTTACGGGAAAATGACCGACGACCCGCCGCGCCCGACTCTACCAATCCCGGGCAGCCGTAAATGTCGGGTCTCTCGCCGAAGGCCCCAATTATTCCTGGAAGGGGTTGTCGCGGGCGTTATTAAATAGGGCTTGCACCGTGACACTGTTGTCTTGTAATTGTTGCAGTTGGCGGACAATGGCTTTGTCGATATGGGCCGTTTTGATTGGTTTGGTCTGGGCGTTGATCTGCTCGGCGGTGGGCTGGGCGCTAGAGAGCGTGGTAATTTGCAGCAGTACATAGCCATAAACGCCCGCCACAATGATGACGAATAGCAGTACTTTGAAGCGTTTGAGGTTCCGAAATATGGTGAATATGACGGGTGGTAGCGTGGTGTTTTTTAGTGTACTCATGGTTTTATGTAGCTGTTTAAGGTTAGTATGAACGAAAACCGATCGGGGTTGTTGGGGTCGGGGGTAATATTGAGGCTGGTTACCTGGGCGGTTAAACGGTTTTGTTCGAGGGCCGCCAGGAAACTTATTAACTGCGGGTAGGAGGCCGGATAATTGCTATCGCTGTTGACGTTGATTTGCAGGACATAGACTCCTGGAGCGGCCAGGACGGGTGTCAGCTGCGATAAAGCGGCGCTGGCCGCACTCGACGGGCTGGTGACGGTTGGAGGCGGTAGGGCTGTCGTTGCTGATCCGGCGACGTTGCCGAGAGTGGACGAAGGGAACGAGATCGAGCCGAGCCGAATGCTATTGTTGGCCGCCAGTTTGACGATCTGGCGAACGGCCTCGGCTTGGTTCTTGTTCTCGGGCACGACCACTTTGGCAATTTTATATAGATCGTTGTAGGTGGTGATGTCTTTTTTGGCTTGGACCAGGCCGCCCTGTTGTTCCTTGACGGCCGAGAGCTTGGCTTTGAGGCCGACGAGTTCGCTTGATTTAACTTGGAGTAAACCTTGAATACCGTAGGCGCTGCCGAACAACCCCACGGTGAGCAGGAATATAAAAGCGATCATCAACAGATAGACGTGTTTGCTATTAATCATTTGGCACCTTGGTTAATAAACAGGAAGGGATTTTTATCAGCGAACAAGGCGCGGATAGTCACGACGCAGGGGTAGGGGTCGACTTTGACCTGGACGGTTTTGCTGCTGGCGCAGGTGATATTGACGATGTCGGCTTTGGCAAAAATCTGATTGGCCGGGTTGGCCAAATTGACCTGCACTTGGGTGGCGGTGCCGTAGTCGGTGGCGTGGGCAATAAGATCGAGACCGCCGGTCGTTTTGTTGATGTTCAAACTGGCGAGGATTGCCCCGCTGGGCATGGCGGCGCCAATCTGCGTGATGAGCTTGGAGAAGAGGACCTCTTTAGACAGGACTTGGGCCGCCAGGCGCAAACTACTGCTGATGTCTTTGATTTGATTGTCGGTTTGCTGGAGGTGTTCCTTCTGGAGATTGGCTTGGACGGTGGCGACTTGCTGGTTGAAGCTAATTACCGACTGGTGCAGGTTGAGGAGCCCGTAGGTCGCCAAGCCAGCGAGGCCGACTAAGGCGATGAGCAGGGCGGCCACCCATTTACGTAGCGTCACATTGCGCCGGGCATAACTGTAGCCCGCTTTTGTTTCCGGTGGCAACAAGTTGATCATAGCCGGAAAGCCTTCCGGGGGTCACTCAAACTTAGGCCAGCCACCGTGGCATACATCGGCTTGTCGGCCGGGCTCGGCGGTTGCAGTCCCTTGTAGTTAAAATACTGCCAGGGGTCGGTGTGGCGAACGGCCAGGCGGATCACGTCGGTCAGATATTCGCTTATCCCCGGCATGTTGGCGCCGCCCCCGAGGGTAATAATCTGTTGAATCGGACGGTCGGAGCCGTAGCGCTCCTCGTAGTAGCGAATCATGCGGCGGATTTCCTTAACGAGCTGGCTAAGGATTGGCTCGAGAGCCTCCATTATTTCGGGCTGTCGTTTACTGAGTCCGAGCCCGTATTTTGTTTTGATGAGCTGGGCTTCGGCCATGGTCACTTTGAGCTTCGTCTGGATCGCCTTCATGAAGATGTCACCACCGGCCGGAACGGTACCGGTAACCAAGACGTGTCGGTCGTATATGCTGATATCGGCTGACCGCGAGCCGAAGTCGATAATGGCGGTGGCGACGTCACTCTGCGAGTCGAGGGAAAACAGGCGGCCCGACGAGCTGAGGGTCGGCTCGATGACGATGGCCTCGAGGCCGAGGATCTGGGCAAAATCTAAATAGGAATCAACAATCGTTTTCGGCACGGCCACCGCGAATAATTCCATATGTTCGTCGTCTTCTTTGATAACCTCATAATCGAGATAAAGATCGGACAGGGGAGTGGAAATATATTGCTCGGCTTCCAACTTGACGGCTTCGGCCAACTCATTGACTTTGAGCTTCGGCAGCTGCAAGGAGCGCGTGAAGGTTCGATAGGCCGGAATGGCGATGGCGGCCCGCGTGGTGGTAATGTCGCCTATCAAATGGTGTTCAAAGAGTTCAAGAGCCGCTTGGGCGATAAGTTCCGGTTGGACGACGACGCCATCGACAATGGCGCTGCGCTCAAATGGGGTATAGCCGTAGCCGATTACTTGTGGTTGTTTAGCCTTGGCGCTGGCGGATTTAGGAACCGCTTGGTTAATTTGCATGACTTTAAGCGAGCTCGGGCCAATATCGAGCCCAAACAATGGTTTGTCACGGAAGAAATAAGGGATTTTGCTTGTTTTAATCATGTTGCCCATCGAAACATAAGTGCTTTGCTTTTAGTATATCAGATAGTTCGCCTTCCGAATCTTCTGATTTCTTATTGCTTGCGGTACCCCTGGACGACATAGATGGTCGGGCCGCCCACTTCTACGGCCGCCCCGAACGTCAACGTGCCGGTATTGTTCATGAGAATCGTCTGTCCGATCAACGCTCCGATCTGGCCGCTGTTACCAATCGACACTTGTGACCAATAGGCGTAGAAGATGGTATTGGGGGCCGATGACGATTGCTGCAAATTAATGGTGGTCACGGCGCGCGAATTATACAAGTCGGTGCCTGTTTGGGTGGCGCAATCGGGCGAGCAGGCGCCAGCACTCCAGAAGGTAAAGATTTCAAAACCCGTACTACTAGCATTGGAGATTAGCTGCGAGCTATTGGAGAAAGTGGCCCCGGCTGCTCCGTCGACCATAATGTTGGGCATGGTCGCGCCGAGGGCGTCAGCCACGACCAGCTGACTACTGTTACTCATGGCCAGCGAGCCGGTAATCCAAACGTTGCCTTGAACGGTGACCCGGCATTTAATGCCAATCGTGACATTGCCGGTAATTTTGGTATTGGCCGGCCAGACGAGCGTTTGCGACCCACCACAGGAGGCCGCCGCGCCGGTTATGTTGTTGGTGACGGCCGCTTTCTGAGCGGCCCGATTGTACGTCGGCAGGGGTTGGGGGGCCACTGTGGTGCCCGTCACTAGGCCCGGGTTGGACATGCCGGTGCCCGTCGTTTGGTTGGTGGCTTTGACCGTGCCGTAAATATGGGCCGACGGGCCATTGATGGCGATAGGTTGGCCGTGCTCACCGCTGTTACAGACGCGCGGGTAGGTGGCATCGGGCGGGACCGGGCAGATTTGGTGGGCGACGCTGACATTGAGGGGGGTGGTGCTCAGACCAATTTGGGCCGTGTTGCTCAGGCTGACTTCGCCGTTGATAAAAACGTCACCGCCGACAATCTTCGAGCTGTTGCTCATAAACAGGCCACCCTCACCGCTTATAATTCCGAAACTGCCGTTGGTCACCGGCCGCAAATCGACGGCGATTTTCACCGATCGGGTCGCCGTGGCGGCCGACGCCGGCGCGTAGCTCCGCCCGGTAATTAGTAGTGTCTTAGTGACGGCGTTATTGACGACAGTAACGGCGTAGGTAGTGCGGATCTTGGTTTCGTTGTGCAGAGTGACTTCGCCGCCAGTCCCCGCCCAAGCGTTGTTCAGGCTGATTTGTTCGACGGCGTAGTCGGCCCCGGCATCGGCGCTGAGCTGGGCTTGACTATGGCGCTGGTCTTGGGTGGCGACCTGTAGACTGGTCAGCGATAATTGCATGTAGTAGGTCGCGATGAGAATTAGGAAAGGCAGACTCAGCAAAAACACTAATAAAATTGAGCCGGATTGATCAGTGCGGGTCTGTCGTGTCATGTTAGAACCTGTTCCTCAGAGTTACTTGGATACTGTTAGTGACGGTGATCGGATCGCCGGGGTTATTGCGCTGCATGGTCAGGGTGATATTGACGGAGCGGGCCAGGCTGCTGGTTGTCGTTAGGACGGCGTCTTGATCGTAGAGTTTAAAGGTCATGGCGCTGACGTAGCTGGCCAGTTGGGTATCGGCCGGACAGCTGGCGTTCGCTAGAGCGGCCGGGCATGACGTTTTAAGGGTCGTTCCGCTGGCGCCGGGGTTGGCCAGAGTGCGCTTCATGAGGGTCGTGCCATTTTTGTAATAGACCAGTTCGTTCATATAGGGGCTACCCGTCGCCGGGTCGATAATATAGTTGTGGCTAGTGTCGACGGCTGGCACCGCCAAAATGATCACAAAGTTCGTGTTACTAGTATTCCAGCCCCCGACCGGGGCATTGACGTCGGGATTACTATTAGTTTGGCGGACGCCATCGCCAAAGCGAATATTTTCGACGGTGGTGCGCAGTAGGTTCTGCGACGTCAAGGTCAGCTCGGACAACTTGCTGTTGCGGGCGATAATCACGAAATAATTTGTGACAACACTCAAGAATAGAACACCGACGATGGCCATCACGCTGACCGCCACCGTCACTTCGACGAGGGTAAAGCCGCCTTGCGACCGGCGCAACTTATTGGCCGACACCGAGTTCTCCAATGTAGGTTGTGTAGTTGAAGATATTGGGTTGGCCCTGGTCGTTGTAGGAGATGGAAATATCGACTTTTTTGAGTCCGGCGGCTTGGTCGGCGACGGTCAGGGTGGCATTGCGCGACGGCGGCAGCTGGGTCGGTAGTTCGGCCTTGAGGTTGGTGCTACCGTTATTCAGCCGGTTGTAGCCGGAGTTTCGGAGGGCTTCAGTTTTGGCTTCGACGTAGGCATTAGCGAGGTTTAAGTAGCGCCCCCTCTGGCCGACATGCAGATAGGTGACGACGACTTGGTTGAGCGAGGCCACCATGATGGCCCCCACGGCAATGGCCACCAAAACTTCGACGATAGTGAAGCCGGCAGCGCCATTATTTTTTATTCTTCTCATGCTTAGTATCATTATAGTATAAAACTCTCCCAGCGCGGCCAGGGCTTTTGCTCCGCCGCGAGCCTACGAGGCGGTGACCTACCAAAAAGGCCTGAACATTGCTGCTCAGGCCCGAGGAGTTAACCGGCGACTATTAGTCTAGGTTCGCTTTGGTGTACGTCGTCTGACCATTGACACTACCTTCGTAGTTGGCGGTCAAGATGTACTTCGCACAAGTCGTGTCGGCACCTTCACAGGATGCGCCACTATTGTCGGATACTGCGTAGGCGTAGGCCTTCGCACCGACCACTTGAGTAGCGGCTAGTGTCGCCACACCTGGAGCTGACGGATCGGTCATAGCACCGGTGTCGAGGCTCTTCATATTGGCGGCCCGCCAGACGGTACCGTTGATATCAGTTAATGATGGATAGAAGCCGTTTTGACTGTAGAACGCTTCGATCTGAGTCTGCAGTGACTGCAGGTCGACCTGGCGCTTACTGTTACGGGCTTTGCTTTGAATGCCGCCGTAGGTTGTGATGACTAATGCAGCCAAAATACCAATCACGACGATGACAATCAAAAGTTCCACAATAGTGAAACCACTTTGTCGCTTTTTAAGTGAGATCATAAGGACCCACCTCCTGATTTATATTGTTGATGATATGATCATCGATACTTGCGTTGCGGCAGTTTCGACTATCTGTGAATGATTATAAACATAAGTGTGTTCAAAGCAATAGATCTGTGGATAAGATTTAAGTTTACTGCTGTAGGATTGGCAACAATTAACCGCCAATATTCTTGGATAAGTTGGCGATCGGTCCCATCACCGACGCGGCGATCAGCCCGACGGCCGCCCCGAGACCAACGATCATGATCGGCTCGATAATCGCCGCCAAGCCATCGATCAGGACGTCGACCTCTTCTTCGTAAAAATCGGCGATTTTAGTGAGGACGGTGTCGATCTGGCCGGTCTCCTCGCCAACAATTAACATTTGGGAGACAATCGCCGGGAAGTGCTTACTTTTGCTGATGGGGTCGCTCAGTGGTTTGCCGTTGCGGACTTCAATGGCCGCCGCCTTCAGCTCGCCTTCAATAACTTTGTTGCCCAGGGCGGCACCGGTCACTTCGAGGGCATCGAGGACGCTGACGCCGGAACCCATTAGGGACGCAAAGGTGCGGGAAAAGCGGGCAATGGCAATCTTTAAAATGATAATTTTGACGACCGGTAAGCGTAGCAGCAAAGCGTGAAACTTATACATGCCGGCTTCGGTGCGGATGTAGCGCAACAGGTAGACGGTGCCGACGGCCACAAAAGCCATGATGAAGAGCAAGTTCGGCAGCTTGTTGACCAGCGGTATCATATTGAGCAGGGGAATATGGCTGACGATAGTATTGTGGACGCAAAAATTACTGGCGTTGAGCATGACGACGGTGTAGATCGGCAGTTTGGCATTCGGACCCCCTAAATCGAGTAGAATTTTACCAATTTTCGGCACAATCAACAGCATGATCCCGAAGAATGCCATCACCGTGATACTGAGTATCACGATCGGATACATCATGGCGCTCTTAATCTTCTTCCGGATCGAGGCGTCTTGCTCGACCTGCAGAGCCAGCCGTTTGAGGATCTCGTCCAAAATACCGCCTTCTTCGCCGGCTCGCACCATATTGACGTAGACCTCGCTAAAGACGTGAGGATATTTAGCGAACGAATCGCCCAGCGGGAAACCGCTCTCGACATCTTTAGATATGCCCGCCAAGACTTCACGCATGTAGGCGTTATCGGCGTTGGTTTGGAGGGCCGCCATAGCGCGCGATAGCGGGACGCCGGCACTAATCATGGTCGAGAGTTGGCGGGTGAAGATGACAAGATCGTTGAGTTTGATCTTCTTTTTGGGCCCAAACAGGGAACCGCTCTTATGATTTTTGTCCTGTTCGACGAGTATCGGGGTGACGCCCTGTTTGCGCAGCAAGGCAAGCAAAGCGGGTTTGCTGACCGCTTCGGCACTGCCCGATATGGTGCGGCCTTCGGCAGTGGTGGCTTTATAGAGGAACTGCATGGCCTATTCGCTGCTCGTGACGCGTAAGATTTCTTCTATGGTGGTCTGGCCACGCATGGCTTTGACGAGCCCATCGAGCTGCATGGTAAGCATGCCGTCGTTAATGGCCGCCGTTTCGATTGTTTCGCTCGAAGCGTGGCTAACGATCAGGGTCTGAATGGCCGCGGAGTTTTGTAATACTTCGTAGATCCCGATGCGGCCCTTGAAGCCGCTGTGGTTGCAGTTGTCGCAGCCATCATCCGGGGCTTTGAACAAGCGGGTTATGGCTGTCGGGGTGCTGCCAAGTTGGTCGGCCGCCGAGCCCTGCCCGCCGTTTGACGTGCCAATTCCGTCGGCTAGCGCCGCGGCGTCGAGCTCATTCATCTTTTTAAAGCCGCCGTTTTTATCGAGCTGGAAGGAACTGCTTAATTGCTTCAGGCTCGGGGCGTCGGGCGTGTAGGCGACGCGGCAATTAACGCAGAGCCGCCGAACCAGGCGTTGGGCGATAATGACGCGGACGGTGCTGGCGATCAGAAAGGGCTCGATGCCCATGTCGAGTAAGCGCGGCAAACAGGTGGCGGCGTTGTTGGTGTGCAAGGTTGAGAAAACGAGGTGACCGGTCAGGGCGGCTTGGACGGCCAGGTCGGCTGTTTCGCTGTCGCGAACCTCCCCGACCATAATGATATTGGGGTCTTGGCGCAACAGGGCCCGCAGGCCGTTGGTGAAGGTCATACCGGCGATGGCGTTGACCTGAGTCTGGTTGGCGCCGACAATATGATATTCGATCGGGTCTTCCACCGTCGAGATATTAACGTTGGGCGTATTAAGGGAACTCAAGACACTAAACAGCGTTGTTGATTTGCCCGAACCGGTCGGACCGGTCACGAGTACCATGCCGTGGGGCTGGGTGATGGCGTCCTTGAGCTGCCCCAAAGATTCGCCCCAAAAGCCCAGTTCGGTAAAATCGGCTGGTTTGCTCGATTCATTCAAAATCCGCATGACGACTTTTTCGCCGTCGAGTATCGGTAGGGTGGAGACGCGCAGGGCATAGACGAGACCGTTAATTTCGACCTTAAAGCGCCCGTCTTGGGGGGCGCGGTGTTCGTCGATTTTCAGGTTGCTCAGAATTTTTATACGACTGACCAGGGCGCCGAGCATTTTGCGGGGGATCTTATTGGCTTCGCGTAGTAACCCGTCGATCCGGTAGCGGACGACCACGAAATTTTCGCGCGGTTCGATGTGGATATCGCTGGCCCCGGCTTTGACGCCGTACTCGATAATAATATTGACAGTTTGGGCGACGGGCGAGTCTTCAGCCAGGTCGCTGGCATCAATGTCGTCGCTGTCATCGGCGATGTCGTCGCTGGCAATGACTTTGGTTAGCTCGCTACTTATATTCCCCCGATACTGGTCGAGGGCTGATTGTAGCAAGCTGCTGGTCGTGATAAAGACTTTGATGTTATTGTTGAGCTGCTTTTGAAGAAAGTTGAGAGCTTGGATATCGTCGGGGTCTTCCATGGCGAGCTGGTTGACGCCATTTTCATCGATGTCAAAGACGACGGCGTGGTACTGGCGGGCAATCCGCTCGGGCAGTAAAGTGAGTACCTCGTGTTTGATTTCGCGGCCGTTGAGCTCGACAAAGGGAATTTCGATCTCTTCGGCATACAACCGGGTCAGCTCTTTTTCGCTCATCAGATTGTTCTTGATAACGAGATCTTGGAGAGGCTTTTTTTCGTTCGTTTCTTGCTCGCGGAGGGCTGTAATCTGCTCTTTGGTGATAGCCGGGCTGTGGTGCAGCAGTTTTTCGACTAAGGAATCGGCGATACGCATTACGCCGCCACCACCAGAGTATCTGGCTGTCGATTACGGTTGTTTTTTAGTGTTTTAATATACTCGCCCATCCTGGTACCCATCTTATCAGTTTCACTTTAAAAACGTAAGCATTTATCTGGAAAATAATTCGTCCGCTCGGCGAGACGGACTGAACTAATACTTAAATAATGGTCTAAACATAACGGTCGAAATTTCAGGGCGACGTCGGGGCGACTATAGTGCTAAAATATTAACAGGCAAGTGGCAAATTTGCAGGGTAATAATACAGGAGGTCCTATGCCAGATAATAAGAACGCACTCAAAGAGGCCAAAGCGGCCAAGACAGCCAAAGAGCCCAAAGAGACGGTGCTTGATGGTAAAGCGAAAGCCCTCGGCATCGCCCTTGAGGCTATCGAAAAACAATTCGGCAAAGGCTCAATTATGAAATTGGGTGACGCCCACAATACCCAGGTTGAATGTGTCCCGAGCGGTAGTTTGTCGCTCGACATTGCCCTCGGCGGCGGTATTCCTAAAGGCCGCATTGTCGAAGTCTATGGCCCGGAAAGTTCCGGTAAAACGACTTTGACATTGCACGCCATTGCCGAAGTCCAGCGCCGCGGCGGTACGGCCGCTTTTATTGACGCTGAACACGCCCTCGACCCGTCGTATGCCAAGCGCATCGGCGTTGATGTCGAGAATCTGCTGCTGAGCCAGCCCGACAACGGCGAACAAGCTCTTGAAATTGTCGAAACGTTGGTCCGCTCGAACGCCGTTGATCTGATTGTAGTGGACTCGGTCGCCGCCCTCGTTCCCCGGGCCGAAATCGAAGGTGATATGGGTGACAGCCACATGGGCTTGCAGGCTCGTTTGATGAGTCAAGCCCTCCGGAAGCTGACGGGTGTTATTAGCCGCAGCAAAACCACGGTCATCTTCATCAACCAAATTCGCATGAAAATTGGTGTCATGTTCGGGAACCCCGAAACGACTACCGGCGGTAATGCCCTAAAGTTTTACGCCTCGGTCCGGATGGATATTCGCCGGATTGGCCAGATCAAGCAAGGGGACGCTGTGATCGGTAATCGGACGCGCGTTAAAGTCGTCAAAAACAAGATTGCTCCGCCGTTCCGCGAAGCCGAATTCGATATCATGTACAACCAGGGTATTAGCTTGGCTGGTGACGTGGTCGATTTAGCCGCCGCGCGCGATATCATCGAGAAGTCGGGGGCATGGTATGCCTATAACGACGCCAAAATTGGTCAAGGCCGGGAAGCCGCCAAGCAGTATTTGCAGGATAACCCGGAAATTCTCAAAGAAATTGCCGCCAAAGTTATGGCCGCCGATGCCGCCAAGGACGCCGCCTAGGCCAGCGAGTCAGGGCGGCGGCTTAGCCCAGGGGATCGTCTGGGGAAGGGCGGTCAACTGGGGAGGAGGCTCGCTTCACTATGAAAATTACTAGCATCAAGCAACAGGCTAAACGGGCCGACCGCTACTCGATATTTGTCGATGAAATGTACGCCTTTAGTCTGAGCGCCGACGCCTTGTTGGGGAGCCATCTGGCTAAAGGCGACGAAATAACGGCGCCGCAAGTGGCCGACTTTCGGCGTCTGAGCGCCGACGACAAGGTCTACAATATGGTGCTGCGCTACCTGGCCATTCGGCCGAGGTCACAGTGGGAGATTGCGGCCTACCTGACCCGCAAAGACTGCCCTGCCCCACTTATTGAACAAATTACGAACAAGTTGTTGCGGCTGGGCTTGGTGGACGATGCCAAGTTTGCCGCGGCTTATGTGCACGACCGACGCCTGCTCCGCCCTACTTCACGTCGCAAAATGTCGATAGATTTACGGAAAAAACATATTGCCGGGGACATTATCGAGCAGGTTGTCGGCAATGATCAAGCCGACGAAGGCCTGGCCCTGGCCGCGATCGTCGAGCGCAAACGCCAGCAGACGCGCTACCAGGATGACCTTAAGTTAATGCAGTACCTGGCCCGCCAAGGCTTTAACTATAGCGATATTAAAGCCGCTCTCCAGATCACCCAAGAATATTAAACACTTCATTCGGCCGTTCACAGCGCTCCGCGCCATTCCGTTTTAATAATTTAAGCATAAGCGTTATGACATGGCCCGCGCCGCCTGATTTAGGGGCGATATGTCTGGTCAGCGCCGCAGCGGAATGACGGCGGGCCACCCCGTCTTCCCTCTACGAAGAAAGGCGAAGTCTGAGCGGTTATTTAGGCGATGGGCGCCGGCGCGCCAGCTGGAACTGTCTTGACGAGATCATTGATGATAATACGGCGGGGGGTGATCTCGTTTATTTGCGTGCGATCAATACTCAGGCTGCCACCGGTCAAACTTTTGAGGATAGATTGGGCCACATAGATTTTCTGAACGAACATTGTTTCGGTTTCGACGGCATAATCACTGACTTTGCCGACTTTGACCTTACTGACCGTCTGGACTTGTTTGCCGATTAGTTCAAAGCCAATTTCCAACACTTCCTTCAAGCGGATAAGTTCGCCCGGTTCAACCAGTACATCGTGATCGTTGACGACATAGCCTTGGGGTAACATCTCGCGAATATCTTGGTAGAGCAGGACGAGCTCTTTCTTATCAAAACGATCTTGGCAGTAAAAACCTTCGATTTTGAGATTGTTGGGGTTGAAAATCGGCGCGGTAATCACGGCGATCGGCATCCCCGTTCGGAGTGACAGAATTGATTTATTGAGTAAGGCAGCACTGAGTTGTAGCATGTTAGTAGTATAGCGCGAGACGATGATTGCTTCCTACCCCCGCCAGACGATTCGATGACGCGGACTTGCTCTGCTCGCCCGGCTCACCTACTATAGGGGGCATGAGCCCTGTCACGCCATATCACATCAGTTCTCCGGACCTCGCCACTAGCAGCCGGCTCGCCGCTCACATCGGATCGAAACTGCGTGGCGGTGAAGTTATCGAGCTCGTCAGTGACCTGGGGGGCGGCAAGACTACTTTTGTGCGGGGTTTCGCCCACGGCGCCGGCAGCATCGACCGAGTTACTAGCCCTAGTTTTACGCTGACAAATGTGTATCGTACTCCGCAGCTCGAACTCCATCATTTTGATTTCTATCGGTTGAACGATCCGGGCATACTCCGCGCCGAACTGGTGGAAATCATCGCCGATCCCGGCAACGTCGTCATTATTGAGTGGGCCGGTATCGTCGCCGAGGTGCTGCCGGCTGAGCGGCTGACGATCAATATCAGGGTCACCGGCGAGACGAGCCGAGACTATATACTGGCCTGCCCCGACAACTTGAGCTACCTCTTGCCGCCCGGCGCTGTCCGCCCGACCGTCGCGTAACTCAGCACTAGAGTCAGCCGCCGGTTGTGCGATATACTACTAGTAATGTTAATTTTGACCATCCGTTCGGATAAGCCGGCCGCCGAACTCGGCTTGTTTCACGATAACCACCAAATTGGCTACGAAACATGGGAGGCGCACCGGGCTTTGGCCGAAACTATCCATACTAAAATTGCCTCATTACTGACTCAGCACGGCCATAGTCTCGCGGACCTGGCGGGTATTATAGCTTTTCGGGGTCCCGGCAGCTTTACGGGCCTGCGGATAGGCTTGGCCGTTGCCAATGCTTTGGCCGACGCTTTACAGTTGCCCATCATCGCCAGTGACGGGGCCGACTGGATAGTGCGGGGCAGCGCCCGTCTGGCGGCTGGGGAGAATGACACTATGGCCGTGCCAGAATATGGCGCGCTGCCCCACATCACGCTCCCCAAAAAGTAGTGAGATAGCTGACCCCGGCCCCAAATTGCCAAAAATTCGGTATAATATGAACCTGGTAGTCAATTAAGCAGTCAGACAACACTATGGAAAATCAATCCCCCCTCGACCCCCATCAACCCCCATCGGACCCCCGCAACGGAGTTCAGCCGGCGACTGCCGACGCGCAATCCTCCGCAGCGGGAACTCAACCGGTCGCCGCCCGGCCCTACTTTAGCCCGCCCCCGGGCTACCAAGCGGGCTCACCGCTGGACCCCCGCCCCGGCTATATGGCGACCCCTCCACCCCGAATATTGCCGCCCCCGGTGGCTCCCGGCCAGGCGACGTACTTCCCGCCGACCCCTCAAACCCTCTACCAGTCGCCGCTCCCTTTAGAATTGACCGTGAAGCGGCGCCGGCCGACCTGGCTCTATGGGCTAGTAGCGGTCATCGGGGTGGCTGTCGTGGCCGTCGCGCTGTTTTTCGGGCTGCGGGCACTCCAGGCCGAGCCGACGAAAGCCGCTCAGAAAGTCTCCGATCAATTCATTAGCGACCTGCAGAAGGATGATTCGTTCGATGCCTATAGTTTGACCAGTCCGACCTACCAACAACATAACTCGGTGGCCAATTTTGAAAAAATAGTCAGCCAGGTCTCGGGTGGCCTGCAAGGTCCAGCCAGCGTGGCTGCCCGCCAGGCTAGCAAATCGACCCCCCCGCACGCGACCTTGGTTTATAAAGTACCGACCCAATACGCCGTCCAATATCTCAAAGTCGACCTCGTAGGGGGCGACAGTTGGCAAGTCTCCGGCTTTTCGGCCTCGACAATTAGCCCGTCCTTGAAGACTTCGAAATAACTTGCCGCATGTGGTGGCCCCAACAGAGGGGGAAATAGATTAATCGGATGTGGTATTGACAGCGTTACCGGTTTGCACGATAATCCGCTTTGTAGACCTTAAACAAAATCAGAATAAAAAAGTAACAAAAGGTAGAAAATGAAAATCAAAAACAACGTCAAGCTCGCCGTAGCTACGGTCCTGAGTTTGTCTTCGGTGTTAACCGTGGCCATGCCGCTGGCCCACGCCGCCGTCCAAACCTGTACCTGGACCGGCACGGCCGCCGACAATAAATTCAGTACGGCTGCCAACTGGTCGGGTTGTGGCAGCGGTGTCCCCCTCACCGGTGACTTGATTACGCTTGGGACCATCCCACCTGTGGGCGGCAGCTCGAATAATTCGGTGCACTTATTAAATGACATCAATACGGCTCTTGGTGGCGTCGATCTAATCAATGACACTTCATTAAACTTCAGTAACTACTACCTCGATTCGCTCAAATTAGCCGCTCCGGCCACGATACAAGCGACCGGAACATACACCAGACTGAATATGGAGCCAACCGCCGTCGTGACGACACTCGGTGACTTAACGATTTCCGGTACGTCGTTCGACGTCAAGTCGTCGGCGTTCGGCGGAAATGTAACCCTGGCGACGAATATTGAAGGTAGTAACGCCGACTTTTATCTCACCGGAAGTACTATAAGCGGTCTCCTAACAATCGGCAGTGGTTCGGTTGCCGGGCTGACGTCCACAACCGCTGGCTCATTCGCCGTCCAGATAAATGCCACATTATCTCTGATGGCAGTACAGACAACCGAGACGCTCACAGCACCGCTGACGCTCGGGGGTGGCAGTGGTTCCGTGAATCCCAAAGTGAATATTTATCCAGTCTGCGACCCCGCAGTGCTGAATTTTTGCTCAGGTACAGCGACGACGTGGACTATGACCGGCCCCGTGGTGCTATTGGCTGATTCGTATTTTATGCCCATGGATGCTGCCACGGTTAATTACAGCGGGGCACTATCGGGCGATTTTACTCTGACGAAGGACCCCACCTCAGGTGGTATCTTAAACTTAAATCCCAGTAGCAATACCTCTAAATCTACCCCGGGTTTGCAGACCAACCCCGTCAAAGTAACGACGGTGAGTGACGATCAATCGTCGACGACCTTTGCCGTAGTTTCGAATGAAACGTTAGTTGTTGACGGTCAAGCCGGGTACGTCTCCTTGAATAGCGGTGCAACTCTCCAAGGTAGCGGCCAGATTGCCGGCCTAGGCGCGGGACCAGGATCGACTGTTGCTCCCGGACACAGCCCGGGCTGCCTCACGAGCCTCGGTGATATCGCTATCAATGGCACCTACCAAGTTGATGTCGGTGGAACTGATGCTTGCACTGGCTACGACCAAATGAAAGTCACTGGGGCAGTCGATGTAACGGGCGGGACGCTCGATGCGACGCTCTACGGTGGTTTTGTCCCCAAAGTTGGCCAAAGCTACACAATCATCGACAATGATGCCGCCGATGCCGTCACTGGGACGTTCACCGGCCTCGCCGAAGGTGGCGACTACACCAACCAAGGTGTCACCTACAGCGTGACCTACAAGGGCGGTGATGGCAATGATGTAGTCCTGACAGTCAAAAGTATTGACGCCAGCAAACTACCCGCGAAGCCAGACACCGGTTTCGCATTAGTCGCGGCCCATCCCCTGGTTTCGCTAGCGACCACCACGCTGGCAGCTCTCGGCCTGGTATTCGCGGCCCGCAAACTCAAGCCAGTTAAAAAGTAACGTACGCACTAAACATAAAGAGGGAAAGCTATGTCCGACCGACCTCGCATCGGTCTCGATAATCCCGCATTTCGCGGCAGACTGCGCCCGGCCGGAAGGCCGGCAGCGCAGTCGCTGTCGTCGCGCCCTTACTCGGTCGTCAAGCGGAGTCCGAGCCCGCGCTTCATCCAAGACGTCAGAACCGTCCATCAGCCTGGCGTCGGCTCCTCGGCGTTCAATAAGGCTACTTCCCCAGGTCAGGCACCGCTCCATAGCGGCGCAATAGCCAAGCCGGCTGCCGTCAGACCGCGAGTATCGATTGTCGCCCCAGAGCCATACGCCCAGCCGGGGCGCCCCAAGCAGCAAAAATCAAAAGTTTTGCGCCGGCAAATGGTCCGGCGACCACCGAGCGATGAGCGGGACGTTAGCCAGCCGCCCTCCAAGCGTTCAAAACTCCAGCTGGTTGTCTTAGCGATGGCCGGCTTTATATTTCTGATCGGTTTATTTGTCAGCCTACTGACTTTCCAAACTAGCCGTAACGCCAGAACCCAAGTGGCGGCTCTCTCGAAGTCGGCCGCCGGCAGCGATGCGGCAGCCAGCGACGCGCCGCCTGGCGAGACCAAACCTTCGACGGGGGCCTATGCGGACTATCAAGTTGCTCCGACTCTGCCGAAATACATTAAGATTCCCAAGCTGGCGGTAGCCGGCCGGGTAAAACCGATGAGCGTCAACGCTAAAAACGAATTGCAGGCACCAGCCAGTATCTATGATGCCGGTTGGTACAGCAGCAGCGCTCGACCGGGCGACGGCGCCGGCAATGGGGCTATGCTGATTGATGGTCATGTCCACGGGCCGACCCTGCCCGGCATTTTCGCTAATATCAAAAAGCTTGTGGCCGGCGATGAAATCCAAGTGACCCGCGGCGACAACACGGTCTTCAACTACACCGTTGTGAAAACTCAAACTGTCGACGCCGCTAATCTAGATATCGGGGTCGCCCTGGCGTCGGCTCGTCCGGGGATGGCGGGTCTTAACTTAATCACCTGCGGCGGACCGTATGACCATACGAGCGGCGAATACACCCAACGGACAATTGTCTTCGCGATTCTAAAAAGTTGACCGTACCCGAGGCGGGGCGTATATTTGAAGTAGGAATTACTACGTCAGTTCGATGTACGATGTCCGATGTTCACCTAAGTTTATATTAATTTCGATATTCAGATCATGTGTGCGTGACTAGAGAAGTGAGAGCGATTGTTCGGCCGCGGTCTGGGTGAGTAGAAAGGATACCCTATGTTAGAAGCAGTGCTCGCTGTAGCTGGGCTTGCTATTGGTTTTGGCGCGAATAGCGTCATCACAAAGCAACGTGTTGGCTCGGCTGAAAAAAAGGCCCAGAAAGAACTAGATAAAGCGAAACGTGAAGCCGATAAACTTATTAGTGACGCCCGCAATGAGGCTAATAAAGCCGTCGAGGCCGGTCGCCGTGAAGAGCAAACCCGGCGTAATGAACTCAAAGACATCGAACAACGCTTGATCAAACGCGAAGAAGCCTTTGATCACAAACTCGACGAACTCGATAAGCGCAACGAAAACTTGCGCGCTAGCGAAGATGAACTCGATATTCTTAAAAATGAGATCCGCGATATTCGCACACGCCAACAAGAAAAGTTAGAAAAAGTCGCTAAGCTCAGCAAAGAAGATGCCGCCGACAAACTCATGAAAATGACCGAGCGGGATATCCGTAACGACCTCCTCGGCCTAGTCAATAAATTACAAAACGAAGCCAAAGAGAATGCCGACGAACAAGCGGGACTAATCATCACCACAGCCATGGAGCGGATGGCCAGCGAAGTCACCGCCGAACGGACCGTCACGAGTGTCCGTCTCGAAGAAGAGGAAATGAAAGGACGCTTGATTGGGAAAGAGGGCCGTAACATTCAAGCCCTGCAACGGGCCACTGGCGTTGACATCATGGTTGACGATACGCCCGGTTATATCGTGCTCTCGAGCTTTGATCCAATCCGCCGTGAAGTTGCCCGCCAAGCCCTCGAAATGCTCATTAAAGACGGCCGGATCCACCCGGGCCGGATCGAAGAGATCGTCGCCAAAGCTCAAAAGATCGTCGAGAAAGATGTTATTAAGGCCGGTGAAGACGCCGCCCGCGAAGTCGGCATTGTCGGTATACCGAAAGAAATTCTGCAGTTACTCGGTGAACTCAAGTATCGCACCAGTTACGGTCAGAATGTTCTGAAGCACTCCACGGAAATGGCCCACATTGCCGGAATGATCGCCGCCGAAGTCGGGGCTAACGTCAAGACTTCCAAGTACGCTGCTCTGGTGCATGACATGGGTAAAGCCCTGACCCACAAAATGGAAGGGAAACACCACCACTTAAGTGGTGAAATGCTGCGTAAGTACGGTGCCCCGGAAGAAGTTGCCCTGGCCGCCGAGCAGCACCATGATGACGTCGAAGCCACCAGTGTGGAAGCGCTGATCATCCGCGTCGTCGACGCCATCAGCGCCTCGCGTCCCGGGGCCCGTTCAGTCAGTGCCGAAAACTTCTCAGAGCGCATGAAAGATCTCGAGAATGTCGCCAATGGCTTTCCTGGTATTGAGAAAACCTACGCCATCAGCGCCGGCCGGGAAGTCCGCGTCTTTGTTCACCCGCAGGCTATCGATGATCTGAGCGCCATCAAGCTGGCTCGGGACATCGCTACCAAGATTGAATCGACCATGCAGTACCCCGGCACCATCAAGGTGAACGTCATCCGCGAAACCCGGGCCATCGAATTTGCCAAGTAGCCTCGCCCCGTCCGGGGTGGCCGATGAGTTAGGCCGAGAGGTTTTATTTGGTCGGCCAAACTGCTATGCTTATTAGCATAAACAGTATGAAACTATTCCTTTTGACTAAAATTCGCCTGAGCACCTATTTCTGGATTTTTTTCTTTCTCTACTTAGGCTTGTCAACGGTAGTACCCGGCAATAAGTTTGATTCGGGAGCTTTGACGCTGTTTTCGGTGAACTCGTTCTTGTATGGTTTTTATATTGCCCCAATTTTAGGCGCCCAAAAGAGTCGGATTGAAGAATTACACCGTATCATTGGCAGTGAAGCTAACGCCTTGTTTAGTTTAGTTCTCCACCTCAAGAAGCTGCCCAAAGTCGAACGAAATAAACTGCAGGCTTTAGTCACACTGTACATTCACGTCAAGCTGCACCGGAAAACTCCAACTGCTGGCGAAAAAGAATACGAACAACTCATCACGTACTGCGTAGACTATAAGGGCGATTCGGCCGAACCAATCAGCCGGACGCTCGATGCCTTGATTGCCAACCAACAAAATCGCACCAATTTTAGCACCCAGGCGTCCAACAAAGTCTACGCCAATGAATGGCATGTTATGGCGATATTGTTCTCGATCACCCTGGGCTTTATTTTGAGTATCGGTATCACGAGCACACCGATTCTGCATGTCGTCCGGGCCCTGCTCTGCACTGGGCTGACGATGTTGATCGTTATCCTAATCAAATTAAGCTCTTTGACCCACAAAAAAGCCAAGCAAATGTGGAACCCGCTCCAAAAGCTTGTCGAGACGAACTATTATCGAATTAATTAGTCAGCGCCACCCGGAACATCTATAATACTGGCTATGAGAATCCTCTACATTGGTGATGTGATGGCCGCACCGGGTCTCAAAATGATTGAACAAGTCCTGCCGAAGCTGCGCTTGGACAGGCAAGCCAATCTGGTTATTGCCCAGGCTGAAAATGTCACGGCTGGCAAGGGCATCACGCCCGAAGATTTTAACCGTCTCAAGCGGGCCGGAGTCGATTTTTGTACGGGGGGTAATCACATATTTGACTTACCGGTTATCAATTCACAACTGGCCGACCCGGCCCAGCCAATTATTCGCCCGGCTAACTATCCGGCGGGTACGGCGGGCCTGGGCTGGAAGTATGTGACTACGCCGGCCGGCCGAGTACTGGTGATTAGCCTGCTCGGTCAGATTGTCGGGCGCAGCGCCCGGGTTGTGCTCGACAACCCCCTGCGCGTTGTCGATGACATCCTGGACTCCCAACGAGACGAGGCGAGGCTGGCTACTATCGTTAACTTCCATGGCGATTTTAGTAGTGAAAAGATCGTCATTGGCCACTATCTCGACGGCCGAGTCACCGCCGTTATCGGTGACCATTGGCATGTCCCTACCGCCGATGCCCGAGTGTTGCCGCACGGCACGGCCCACATTACCGACGTCGGCATGGTCGGAGCCCTCAATTCCTCACTGGGCGTTAAGCTGGAGAGTATTTTTGAACGCTGGCGAGACGGCAAGGCGAATAAGAACGAGCTGGAGCTAGCCGGATCACGTCAGTTCAACGCTGTCCTCGTCGTCAGTGACGATACCAGCGGATTAGCCCAGTCGATTGAGTCGATAAATATCCAGTTAGCTGGGTGAGCTAGCAATTTTGCATAAATTTCGCTATAATCTACCTCTGTCGAGCGAAATATTCGTAGCCCCCTAGCGGGGAGTGGCGCAGTCTGGTAGCGCGCGCGGTTTGGGACCGTGAGGTCGCAGGTTCGAATCCTGTCTCCCCGACCAATATAAAAGACCCGGTTCTGCCGGGTCTTTTATATTGGATAGCCCCCGAGGTGGGTCGGAGACACGCTATTTTGGCGCGGGCATAATAAGCTGGTCAGAAGTTCGTTCAGCCGAGCACCCCGCTGACTGTCTCATTTGACCGAAGAAGGGAGCGTGGTACTTTATAATCCTATATCTGATACTATGTAGGTAACCTCCTTGGAAATATCAGGGAAGAATCGCCCCGGTTTGTTACGCGCAAATCATTCCGAGAGGGGCGATAAGCCAGCCGATTGCCGGAATAATTGGTCACGGGGTGTGGCGCAGCTTGGTAGCGCGCAGTGTTCGGAACGCTGAGGTCGTGGGTTCAAATCCCGCCGCCCCGACCAGAATTATTTTAGAAGCGACTTTCCCAAATATGCGCCGGCCGCTGCGGGACTTTTCTGATAAGGGTGATGCGACGAGTCCGGTCAAAAGACCGGGCTTTTTTAGTCTGTGAGACTCGCCCGCCGCCAAATTAATTGATAATTGAGTCGTGAGTAAGAAGTTTTACATAGTAGAATTGGGCAACTTGCTACGCTTAGTTATCAGTAATTAGTAGGAGGCACATATGTTAATGACTATCGCGATAATCTTGGCCGTACTGTGGTTTCTCGGTTTTTTCGTCGTACACCTGGGCAGCTTGGTTCACTTAATTCTTGTCATTGCCCTGATTGTATTCGTCTATAATCTCCTGGTCGGTCGTCGACGCGTCTAACGAACGGACGTTGTCCGGCGGGTAGCGGGAAGTCAGTGCCCTTAGGCTATACTGGGTATGACCGTTACTTATAAACCAAGGGGTACTAAACTTAATGCGTTCACTATTCGGCTTTATATATTTAATTATTGGCTTAATCTTGGCCTCTACCCATGGCTATCTGGTCGACCTGACCGCCGGGGGCAATCTGTTGTCAGCGCTGCTGGCTATTATTGCCTGGCCATTATTATTTGTAGGAGTTAATCTCCACCTGCCGTTGTAAGGATCGAGCTATCTGCTGACCTATTTAGGCCAGAGCTAATAATAGTCGCCTCGCCCACGGCCCCATCGCTCGACAGGCGAGTGGCGCTGAGCCATCCGAAGGGGGCTTTTGAGGGCCATAGCCCCGCTGTAAGCGGCCCCGGCCCCTAAACTCGGGCTAGCTCATCAAGTCCGAACTCATAGCCGTCGAGCGATGATTTCCGCTGAGCGTCAACCAAGCTGGGAGCGGGGATATGCCCCGCTCCAGACCGGTTCAAGTCGCCCGAGTGGAGTACAATTAGCTCATGGTTGAACTTGTTGCCACCGTTGTTGGCATTCTACTGTTGTTGCTCATCAACGAGTTGTATTGGCGCCAACATAACGTCCACGATGAATTTAGCAGAAAATTTATTCATATTACCGTCGGTAGTTTTGTAGCCTTCTGGCCGTTCTTTTTGAGCTGGCGGGAGATAGAGCTACTGAGCGTGGCTTTCTTTCTGGTGGTCGCCGTCTCCCGGTACCTGAACCTATTCCAGGCTATTCACAGTGTGCAGCGGCCGACGTGGGGCGAATTGTTTTTTGCCTTGGCAGTCGGCGTGATCGCCTTAGTCACCCACGACCAATGGCTGTACACGGCCGCCTTGTTACAGATGAGTTTGGCCGACGGATTGGCCGCGGTGATCGGGGTACGCTTTGGTAAAGCTAGCCGTTACCGGGTCTTCGGCCAAGTAAAGAGTGTGGTCGGTACCTTCACATTTCTGATCGTCTCGCTGGCTATTCTAGTGGGCTATAGTATCCAAGCGCCGGGGGTCAGTTTCTCCGGCGCTCTGGTCGGCATCGCGCTGATTGCGACCATCGGCGAAAATATCGGGGTGATGGGCAGCGACAATCTGCTGGTGCCATTGCTGGTCGCAGAGCTGCTCTGCCGAATCAGCTAGTATATTGACTGGCTGTCGAGGTGGGCGCGCAGGGCGTTGAAAATAACCACGACATCGACAACTTCTTGGACGATGGCCCCAACGAGCGGGGAAAATTTACCGGTCGCAAAAACCAGCATGAGGATGACACTCAGCCCGATCCCGATCAGAATGCTTTGCTTGGCTATTTTAAAGGTTCGCTTGGCAATGGCGACGGCGGTGGCGACGCGGCTAATGTCGTCTTGTAGGATGACCAAATCGGCGGATTCGCTGGCGGCGGCGCTGCCCCGGGCCCCGAGAGCGATACCAATATCGGCGGTCGTCAGGACGGGGGCATCATTGACGCCGTCACCGACAAATACCAAAGGCCGTTGCGTGACCGTCTCGAGTACTTTTAATTTACCAGCGGGCAACATCTCGGCGTGGACAGTTGCAATGCCGAGCTTTTTGGCGATGGTGCGGGCCACTGATTCGTTGTCGCCAGTAATCATCATAGTGTGACGGAGGCCGAGATCGTGCAAACGTTGCAGGGTCGCTTTACTTTCGGGCCGTAACTCGTCTTCAAAAGTTATCACGCCGGCGAGTTGGCCACCGGCTGCCACATAGATAGCCGTTTGGGCGATCGCCGTCTGTTTGAATGTGGGCGGCATCACTACACCATGTTCCTCTAGTAAACTAAACCGGCCGACCAGTATTTCCTGGCCTTTGAGCTGGGCGTGCAGGCCCCGACCGGCAATCTCTTTGACGTGCTTGGCTTTGGCGAGCTTGAGCTGCTTTAATTGAGCGGCCGCGACGACGGCCTGGGCAACCACGTGAGTGGAACTTTGTTCGAGGCTGGCGGCCCACTGCAAGACCTCGGCTTGGGTATAAGAATTAAAGCTGGTGACATCGCTGACGACGAGAATACCTCGGGTCAGGGTTCCGGTTTTATCAAAGGCAATTGTTTTGGCTTCGGCCAGACGTTCCAGGGCCGAACCCGTCTTGACGATGATGCCGTATTTACTAGCCCGACTCATACCGCTAATGAGGGCGATCGGCGCCGCCAATAGTAGCGGACAGGGCGTGGCAACAATGATAACTTCCAGGAAACGAATGGCCTGACCGCTGACAACCCAGACAGCCGTGGCGATGGCAAAAGCCAAGAAAGTGAACGGGATGCTGTAGCGCTCGGCTAGTCGCACAAAAGGAGTCTGGCTGGCCGCTGCGCTCCGCACCAACTTGATAATTTGTTCGTACTGGCTATCGCTAGCGGTGGCCAGGGCTTTGGCGGTGATAGCGCCATCAGTGGCAATGGAGCCACTCAGGATCTGATCGCCGATTTGTTTTGATTGCGGCAAGCTCTCACCGGTCAGACTGGACTCGTCAAAGTCAGAAATACCTTCCAGGATGATCGCGTCGACCGGAACTAGTTCACCGGGTTTAATGAGGATTTTGTCACCGACTTTGAGAGCGCTTACTTTAACGACGGTGACTTTGCGGCCCTGTAACAGGTGGGCCTTTTGCGGGGCCCGCGTTAGGAGGGCGTCGAGTTCGCGCCGGGCTCGGTGTTCGGCATACTTTTCCAGACTTTCACCTCCGGTCAGCATTAGGACCACGACGATAGCCGCCCAATATTGTCCAAGCAGAACGGAAGCCACGATGGCCGTGATAGCCAAAATGTCGATGCCATAACTGCCCGTACGGACGTCCTCGATCATAGCCCAAAGTAGCGGCAGAGTCGCGCTGAGAGCCACCGTTCCCAGCACCCAATGCAGGGCGGTAGCCTGATGGGCAGCCGTCAGTAACAAGCCGACGATAAACGCCAACGAGGCTAAACTCAGCAACTTATATTGACGCATGACGCGAATAGACCTTTTCATTTTCTTCATTGGGGGCTCCGTTTTTTACTAGTTAACCCTAGTATACAACCAACAACTTTAAGCGAGAAGGATCCGCTGTAATGGGCGGGCTAGTCCGCCGTGATATCGGCCGGCCAACGGCGCACAGCGCTACCACCACGAAGAGGTCGGCGACGAGCCACCCAGAAAAGTTCCCGAGCGATTAGTATTTTCACCTATCTATAGAATGGACTGCCCGCCATGTCACGGAGTTTTTTTAGCTTTCCGACCAGGGGATGGTGCAAACCAGCGCGTAGGGTGTACTTCACGGTGACTCCTTTACTGTTTCTTAAAAAAGTCTAGCGGAGCCGACGACTTTACACAGTAAAATAAATCACTCATTAGGACGGGTTTGTGTCCTTAGCCAAGGCGCCGGAATGAACACCAGCCCCCCGGTAATATCCGGGGGCATCATCCCAAAAAACAGGCTGTTATAGGCAAGAGTAGTCGTAATCGAGGGAGCCGGATACGTATTGGGTGAGCGTGACGGTGCTGCCCGCCGTCAGCGGCGCCGCGGAACAATTAGCTTTCGCCGAGTTGGCCGAACGGGCACCTGGTAGCCAGCTCTTCAAGTTAGTTAAATTGCTCGTGTCGCTGACTTGGCCGACAATGTGACCCCATTGGTAACTAGTCGAGTAGAGGCCGACGCTGGCCCCGATACTCTGGAAATATGCCGTCATGCCTTCCAGGTCGGCGGCGTTGGCGGCGGTATTTGCCTCCCAGCTGTTAATCGTTTCGACGTCGAGCCACCAGCGGTAAGTCGTGGGATTCGTGACACCTCGGTCAGTGACATCGTCGTAAGCCTTGGCATAGCCATACATATAGGCGCAGGCCACATCGTCCCCACCCGTACAGGTGCCATAGGGATTCGTAACGATATCTCCCCTGTATGTATCAGAAGTGGGCCACCACGATCCGGTAAAACCTGGATTGGCCGTATTAACATATAGCCCGACACGGGGTTGCCCGGTCGTACCGGTTGAGCGGGCTGCCCATGCCAGCTGAGTCGCCAAGCAAGGGTTGGTATTGTTGGCCAGGCCGCCGTTGACGCCGACGATACCAAAAGCCTGACCCTTCGGTAGAGTTTTGTTACACTGGGGCCACGAAATGTCATTGCCGAGCAAAGTTAGAGTCGTGGCTGCTGGCTTGGCCGCCCATGCGGCCCCGCCGCTAAAGATGCTAATTGCCAGCATAGTAATTATTAACGACGAAGTTTTGACGAAGAGTTTATTCATTTGAAAAGTATAGCACTGGTATCGATGTAATAAGAATGTGTCAGCTGTTTTTGCCTGGTCAGCGCCAAGTAAAAAGGCCAGACATATTGCCTGACCTATTTGCTTTGGGGCGAGCGATGGGTCTTGAACCCACGACCTCCGGCTCCACAAGCCAGCGCTCTAACCAACTGAGCTACGCCCGCCATGTTCATTGCAGTGTCTAGGCCGCTGCCGTGGAGCGCAGAAGCTTGTATGCCTGACCCTGTATTTTCTTAAGAACAGAGGTGATTATAGGGGAAAACGGGGCTTTATACAACCAATCGGTTGAAAGCCCCCGGTATTTATTCAGTCACGGTCACGGTGCCCACCATATTCGGGTGGATCGAACAGTTGTAGTGGAAGGCGCCAGCCGTGGTAAATGTGAACGTATAACTTTGACCGGTTGCCAGGCTGGAACTCTTGGGGCCGGACAAGCCGTCTGTTTCCGTGACGGTGTGGTTTACACTATCGTTATTCGTCCAGGTGACGGTGGTGCCTTTTTTGACGGTGATGGCTACCGGACTAAAGGTAAAATTGGTAATTGCGACTTTATCGACCGCTTGGGGCGGGGCGGCCTGGGGGGTGCTGGTGCTAGTTTTTGGCAGGCTCGCCGGGGCCGTCGAAGTAGTGCTCGTATTACTTTTTGAAGCGAAATAGATAGCGCCACCGACGGCCAGAATGAGAATTACGATGATAATGGGTAGGACTTTTTTCATGAGGCATAATCTCCTAGGAAGTTAGAGTTTTCTGATAATACTTCTTACTAAAAGCGCTGAGCGCTCAGGCTGAAGTATTACCCAATATGCCCTAAAACATATCAGAAATCAATCGAATACGTCACGGTCTGTTTATTCAGCCAGCTGGGAACAGTCCTAGAAGCCGCGCTTGAGGAGCGCCGGGGCATTATCTAAATGGAGGGGTTTGGCTATAGCGAGGGGAAGAAGCCGAATAACACAGACCACTGCCAGGCCAATTGCCAAGCCGCCAATGACATCATTCAGGGTGTGGACACCAAGATAAATTCGAGAAATGCCGATCGCCACTATCCAGACGATGGCTAGCCAGCGCCACTTCTTCGGTAGGATAAACCATAATGTTAGTGCCAGGGCGGTGGCGATAGCTTGGTGGCCCGAGGGAAAACTATTTAGTCCGGTCTCAACGGCCCGTTCGTGGATGCGCCCGTGGAGGAGGGCGATGGGGCGGGGTTCCTTGGCGATTATTTTGACGATTTCCATAGCCACACCGGTTGCGGCCGCGCTTACAAAGAAGCGCCACGCCAAGCGGTAGCGCTTGAATAACAGGGGGATTAGTACGCAAAGGGCGATGGGGTAGCCGGAACCTAAGCCTTCTGTGAACAGCAAAGCCGGCAATTTGAAGCCGTCCGACAAATTGTTGAAGTCGTAGAAGATGCGCGCCTGCAAGCCGTCGAGCTGATGTTGGCGGGCAATCAGTAGGGTAGGTATCAACAGTAAAATGCCGATAACTAGTCCAATGAGATAGGCGGTTGGATAGCTAGACGCTTGAGAGTTTTCGGTCTTTGTTTCTGGCATTAGTGTCAGTATATCGAGCTCCCCCGTAATGCGCAATCACTCGACGACCCCACCAACCGAGAGCGCCGCGCCACCCTAAGGGTGGGCGAACCCCCGTCTCGGTAATTTGACAACTAGCCACTTCGGATGAATAATAGCACTAATGTCCGGTATGGATCTGATGATAAAAAATTTTGCAGCAGATGAGCGAGCCGTTCGACCGACGAAGCCCAAGGGCTTCTTGGTGGAGGCGATAGGTTTGTCGGCATCTTTCAAGTGTTATGAGGGTTTCAATCTCGCCCCCCGCCACGCGGAGTCGGTGATTGAACCGGACGTCTTGGAACTCGACTTTCTGCATGTCGGCGAGGGCGCGAGTGGCCACGGTTTCGGCCGACTCCTGATGGAGCGGGCTTTAAGTGAGGCAAAGTTAAAAGGGTTTGCTACCGCCCGGGCGGTTGTCCGCAACCCCGGAATTATCAACATCGTCGATAACTTGCGGGGGCGGGGAATAATATTGAGGGCTGATTATATCCTCAGCCCGGCGGCGATGGGCCTAACGGATAATCGGCTGGCGACGCCGCTCCTCTTAGAGCAACCTCTCCAAATGACCAGCCAGCAAGCCAGCGACTACTTAAATGGCCTAGTTCTTGACCGAGACGGTATGTATTTGGGCACGGTCGACGAGCAAGTTGAGAAAGTTATTACGTTCTAATCGCCCCCGCAACCATTATTCACGTCCGGAGATAGGCGGAAAGTAAAGCGAGGCCAGACCGATTGAGGCACAAAACTCTTCGTGGTTAGCTTAGTTGGAAGAGTAGACCAACTCGTTTGCTAATCCAGAGTCCCGGGAGAAGAGTTATTTGACTTCAGTAAATCCACCGCTGTAGCGGTCACGCTGTCATTCACGTTCTTAATTGCTGCGTGAGTGTTATACGCACTGTGACTATTAAAACTCAACCATACGTCTAAGGGCAGCCTTTCAAACGCCTCTGTTGGCGAAGGCCAATCAATAGCAGCCCTGATTTCGTTAGCTTCAAGTCGTGGTAATAATGCATGGTAATCAATGAGGTTGTTAGGCGATATGCTGACTAATAATGCGCCGGTTTTGATTTTAGAAATAAGTGAGTTGTCAAATACTGTACCTGCACTTGCGGGCAGTGTTAGAAAAATAATGTCGGCGGTGGCTACAAGTTGTTCTAGATCGGACCTTTCCGCATTAACATCTTTTTCGCTGCGGTTAAAATAGAGTTGTCCCTTTGGCTTATAAGCCGAGACGGCGTCGATTATACACTTGCCAATATTTCCTGCACCAATCACGCCCACGACTGAATCTTCTATTGATTTAGTCGTCACAAACTTTTTATCGCTATTTCTACTAATCGTAAATAACTGACGTTGCATAGCTAAGGCTACTGCTACAGCAAACTCTGCTACCGCAACTGCATTTGCGCCAGGAGCATTAAAGATTTTTATACCTTTAGCTACGGCGGTTTTCTCACCTGGTACGAACTTAGAGTAATCAACGCCAGTAAATATGATTGCCTGTAGGGCATCAGTAGAATCAAGTACCTTGTCGGTAACTTGCTCAATGCCGCCGATAATATAGACCGAAACGCCATTTAACGCTTCAATGAGCTCTTCCTCGGTAGCAGCCGCTTTGTCTAATCGTTTAACATCGTAACCGGCTTCAACCAATTTTTGGACGTGGGCTGGCGAAATAAAGAAATTATCGGTTATAAGAAGTAATTTAGCCATGCCGTAACTATACCAAAGTTCAGAACTATGAAAGCTGTCTATATTAATAACGGTTATGAAGTGGTGCGTTGCAGTGCACTGGCTAAAGTTCGAACGAAAATAATTTTATTGGTAGTGGAATTAACAAATTAGCACGGCACTCTAGAGTAGGTTGATTTGGATTCAACTATTGTGAAACTCTTGTTAATAACGGTGCCTTCGTAATTTGTTATGTCACAGCAGCTGCCATCTTTTACTTGATACTTCCAGCCTTCAGAAGTTTTACTTAGCGTAATGTCAGGTTCATTTTGGCCGCCGGGCATACCGTAGCATGTTCCTGGATGATACATCGCTATCAATTTACTTTTTACGTCAGCTTCGGATTTACCATTATTCACAAATGCTGTTTTAGTAACGTAAAGCCCCAAAGCAAAGATAAGAACGGCTATAAAAGTCATCAAGAAAATCTTATGTTTAGCCATCAGAATCTAATTTTAGCATGAATTATATGGTGCAGCGTACTGGCTGAGGTTCGAACTATCTTGCTCTTCGCCTAGCAAGAAATATACAGCCGATTGTAAGTACGATCATGATGGGGAAGATAAGAAACTTGAAAATCAGGTCATAACTATTACCTTGCGCATAAAGTCTTCCAATTGTTGGGCCACCGTATATCTCAAAGTAGTATTCGGTTAACGTGATCACCCAAGCAGCCGTCAGTAACCCATAAACAGTCTTAAGGTTGTTAAATTTGACTCGCTTAATAAACACAATCCATGAGCATAGTGCGACTAAAAAGCTGATTACGATAAAGTAATTAGGGCTATTGCCGAGTTGCCGCCAAACTAACAAGATGTAAACTGACATCAGTGTTAGGTATGATGCAAGTAAAACAAGCGGAAGTCGGTAGTTTTTGGTAATCATGCCACAACTATACTTCAGGCTTATTACTCGGTCAATAATGCTTATGTTTGGTGCAGCGTACTGGCTGAGGTTCGAACCAAATTGATTGCCTCGAGCACAATTGAGACCCTACATTGAGTTTATGCACAGCGTGACACTGTCTACAGAGTTAGAAATGCTATTCTGAGCATGCAATGAATGACGCAAGTTTCCAGGTGGCGTCGGTACTACTGCGTTGTATGCTGAAATTAAATGACTTAAGACTGCCAGCGAACGTTTGCTGGCTCTTGTCAGAGAATATTTCATAACCAATTGCGCTGGTAGGCGTGTAATTGTGTAGATATATAGTCGTGTAGCCTGCAGGCATGTCAGGTATGACTGTACCAAGAGCCGTACTCATAGATTTCTCGAATGGCAATTTGTCGTCTGCCTGAACGGTTTGATCCAGCGCGATATCTCGAGTCAAACAGGCAGGCTTCTTGCCAACTGATAGCTCACGTACTTTGGCAAAAAATGTGCTCTGAGGAATCGATTGGGCGTATTGCTGGGATGGTTTTGTGCCGTCTGTCTTAGCTGCATGCGCCCGAAGACCAATGGCCACGACTATCATTACAATTACTGCAAGAGCTGTAATCAAAGACAATCTCTTATGTTTCATGTTGTGAGCATAGACTTAAAAAAAATCAATTACAACTATAACATTTATGTGGTGCGGCGTAGTGGCTGAGGTTCGAAACATTTTGGTGAAACGAATCAGTTGATTTTAATCGAATCAACAATCGCATTAACAGTCTCAATATTAATTTTGGAAGTTCCACTATACGGCTTAACGCTGACATAAAACCAACTTCCATTGTGGTGGAAGTTTGCTTCATATGAATTTACTGACGATGCGTAGCATAGATTGTGCTGCTCACCGTTAACTAAGCCATTCGATATCACGGTAATACTCGATCCTGTGCCCTCATGACAGTCGGAATGTATGTCAGGTGCCGGGCCTACCGTTATGAGTACTTTAGTAAGATTATGTAGGGACGTGCCTTGTAACAGGCTATTCTTGCCACTATCCGCTGACTTACCATTCCTATCAAAATTAACCGAGTAGGTAAAATCTGGTCCTTTAACATTAATTTTCGTATAAGTATTCGCAAATTTAATCGAGTAGACTACGAACGCAACTACTAAAACAGCTACGCTTAGAACAATGTACTTGATGTACTTCTTTAAACTCAGGGTCCTTTTAGGCTCCTCCCAGGGTTGTGAAATGTTTGATTCGGGACTTGTCGTACTGGGGCGCGTGAGGTCAAATCTCTGATTGAACGGTTGAGGGGAAGGATCTAAGGGAGAGGCCACGGACTGTGGAGCGCCCCTATTCTCAT
>JBDTSH010000005.1:0-49090 GCA_039931245.1 Candidatus Saccharimonadota bacterium | reverse complement strand
TTCGTTGCCCCGCCCCGGGCGATAATAACATCAGCCACCGCACTGTAGCGATGCAGATCGCTAATGAAACTCTTCACGTGGACCCGCTTACGCTGTGAATCGTCAAGTGTCCCCTCGTAGCTCTTTTTAACGCTCGCCGCCAGTGACCGCCCGGCAATATGTACCAGCACAAGGTCAGGGTGTCGCTTTAGGAGGTAGCCAGCGTTAGCAATAACTGCTTGATTAAGGCCATCTGAACCGTTGCCGCCCCCAGTAATGAGCACGAGTTGCTGGGTTTTCAATAGGCCGATATCATGACGATACTGCGCTAGGAGTTGACCGGTTACCGGTTGATAATCTTTACTTACCGGCACGCCAACTGTAAAGGTCTTTTGGCGCGGATAGGGGTAAAGTTCTTCAGGCAATGCCACCGTGTGTAAACGGGCCCAAGGAGCGATAATACGATTTGCCAGGCTGGGCGTGCTGTCGGAATCATGCGTAATATATGGAACTCTGTTGAGTAGACCACCGATCGCGACCGGCACGCTCACGAATCCTCCCCTGGTAAAAATAATATTCGGACGAATTTGCCGTACTATCCACCAGCTTTGGATAATGCCAATCACAATATAACCGATGTCACGCAGATTTTTATAAACCGTCGGCAAATCGAGTAATTGGCGAAGGCCTTCACCATGGTAGCGACGAAACTTGCCCGCCCGCACTAACCGTACGACATCGATATCCGAACTTTGAGCAGGTATATCTGCTAAAGCGTCACCGCGTTGGCCAATGTATACTATGGTTATAGTGGGATCGAGCCGTTTAAGCTCGTGCGCGACTGCCAGGATCGGGGTGATATGCCCCCCGGAGCCGCCGCCCGTTACGACGATCGTCATGGTCCCTCCTCTTATTTAAGTCACTTGTAATACGCGGTACTGCGTAGGACGTATAGCGTGAAACTTGAAAAACTAGTCCAACTGCTGCCGCCACAAACACCACGCTCGTACCCCCATAACTGACAAATGGCAGAGTGATGCCCTTCAGGGGCAATATTCCTATCATGGCACCAATATTGATGATTGCCTGCACGCTCAGCCAAGCTAATACCCCGGTAACAAGTAACCGGCTAAAATCATCCGGCGCCCGCTCAACGATATTCTTGAGGCGACCAAAAAAAGCTACAAACACAGCCAGCAATAATATACTTCCGATGAAACCAAACTTTTCGGCATAGATTGCAAAAATTGAATCATTGGCAGCCTCCGGAAGATAGCCGTAAGCCTGAACGCTCCGACCGAGACCGAGACCAACCATCCCGCCGGAGCCAACCGCAATCAACGCCTGGCAGGCCTGATAGCCAGCGTCCTGGCAGTTTGATTCAGGGTGAATGTATGTCATCAAGCGCTCGCGACGATAGGCTGAGGGCAAGATCAACAATACGACACTGATTACGAGAATCCCCAGAAACATCATCAACCGTTTCATCGGCAACCCGGCGACATAGCACATCGTGCCGAACATCGCTACCAGTACGCCCATCGAACCAAGGTCGCTTTGCGCGTGTAAGGCTTGTGGCCCCGCGATCAAAACTCCGGCAATCCCCAAGCCGATCATTAACGGCTTAAACGTCCCAGCATAGTCACTCAGAGTGTTATTCTTTATCTGCTGCGCCAGAAAGCTCGCCAAAGCTATCATGGCAGCAAACTTCACTAGTTCTACGGATTGGAACGAAAACCCACCTAAACGTACCCAGCGATGGGCAGGATAGGCCGGATTAACGGGCATAAGTAACGCAATAATAGTCGCTGCCCCGGCAAATAATAGAAGTGGTCGAGAATATTGTCGCCAAGTAGCTAGCGGCACCTGTGAAGTAACCACAAAAGCGATGATACTCAGTCCAATCGCCAGTAGCTGTTTGCCGATGTAGTAATTACTGCTGACATGCGCCGCTTGACTCAAAGCCGGGCTAATCGCATATACAACTATCAAGCCGATCGCCAGCAGGATCGCGCATAGCATCACCAGCCAGTAATCAGGCCGGTGCCTGCGACCTAGCTCACTGCTCTCGGGTCGAGTACCTCGAGCGCGAAGCGACGATTGCGGCCGCACTTCGCTAATGGGCCCTTCCGACTAAGAACGCAATCAGCCCGAGTAGCCCAGAAACCTGCCCGAGTATCCAAAACCGCATCGTTACCTTCGTTTCAGGCCAGCCAATAGCCTCGAAGTGATGATGGATTGGCGACGACAAAAACACGCGTTTGCCGTGCCGCAGTTTTCGCGACAACCTATTAATAATGACCGATCCCGTTTCCATAACATAGACAGCACCGATAATAGGTAATACATAGACAGTATCAGTCTGCATCGCTATTATTCCAAGCGCCGTTCCAAGCGCAAACGATCCAATGTCACCCATCATAAAACGGGCCGGGAAAATATTAAACCAGGTATAGCTAAGTAATGCGCCCATAACTGTTACGCAGAATCCAGCCAACAGGAACTTATGTTCAACAAGGGCGATAATTGTGTAAGTAGCAAACGATGACGTTAATAGACCACCCGCCAGACCGTCGAGACCGTCGCTAATGTTGACAGAGTTAGCCGTCGCGATCACCACCAGCCAAAAGAGCACAATCACCCCGATTCCGATCTGCCACTGGTGAATCCACGGCAAATAAATCGAGTGAACGCCGAGCTTTTCATAAAACCACCAGCCGCCAGCTAATGCTACTAGACTGTATAGGCCAAATTTATAACGGGCGGCCATGCCGGCGACTCCACCTACACTTTTGGTATTCATGATATCGTCAATCAGGCCAATAAGCCCTGCCCCGATCATGCCGGCCAGAGGCAGCCAGGTTTCGCCACGACTAAGATTCCCCGTCAGCGTAACGTAGGCTATTGCCGTTACGAAAATCATTCCGGCCATCGTCGGAATGTTTCGTTTATGTTTTTCAGAGTGGAGTTTCTGATACACGGTGGCTGCCCCGCCGGACCATGCAGTGGTACGAGCCCGCTTCCACCATTTGTAGCGATAGGCTAATGTCGTGTAGAGAGGTGTAATCGCCATACTGAGTACAAAGCTAGCAAAACCAAGTGACAGGATATGGATAAGGTTGTGTGTCGATATGGCGATATGTAGTGTATTATTCATCTGTAATTTTTGTTTAATTATACCACTTATTTACGGCCACTACTGGCTTTTCGGCATTACATACGAATCATTTATCAGCATATGGGCTAGACCGGAGAAAATTGGTTGAGCCGCCGCGGTACCCGCGTAACCCCCATTGGTTGGTCTCTCAACAAATACTACTATCACGTATTGCACTTTACTGCCGCCGACAAACCCCATATACGTTCCGTTAAACTCATCCTGGTGATAGCCACCACTGGGATTAGCAATCTGGGCCGTCCCCGTTTTACCTCCCACTATATATTTATTTTGGTCAAAGCCGGGACCAATCACGTGCTTCGCGACGACCTGCTGCATCAGCGGAATCATAGCCAAACTAGTTTTGGCACTAACTACGTTATGCGCCAAAATTTTTGGCTGCACGAACGTTACTTTATTACTCGCGTCGATAGTCTGGTCAACTAATCGCGGTTGATAGTAAATGCCGCCGTTTAGTACAGCGCTTAGGGCCGCACCCATCTGTAGCGGTGTAGCAGTCATCGCCTGGCCAAAAGACGTATTGGCATAGGTCAAATCGATCCCGGCTCCATTCTCCTTGGGCAGCGGGACGTACCCCGCCGCCTCATAGCCCTGCTCCACCCCCGTAGCTTGGCCGAACCTGAAATGCTTGGTCATGTAGCCGTACCAGGCGTCGCGGGCTTTTTGGTTAATTTGACCATCGCCCATCTGCATTAACTCCCAGACCGCGCCAGTATTCAACGACAGGTTCAATATATCGGCGATATTCCGCGTGCCTGCCCCGCCGTCCTCCTCTATGTTCGTAATTTTAAAGTTATCTACCTTCCAAACAGACGGGTCGTAGTAGCTCGTGTTTGAAGCAATTACTCCCTGGTCTAGGGCCGCGGCGGTAGTTAACGATTTCATAATTGAGCCGACCTCGATAGGCTTAGCGACTGCCTTATTCTGGAAAGTATCGGCATTTTCGACATCAAAGTAGCGACTAGGATCATAAGTCGGAGCATTAGCCATAGCCTTAATGGCACCACTAGTCGGATCAATAATGAGCGCGCTGCCACTCGTGGCTTTCGAGTCTTTGACTCCTTTCTGAAGGATAGTTTCGAGCTGTTGTTGCATCGCGAGATCAATTGTCAGAACCTCGTCTTTCCCGTTTTGGGGAGCCGTTTGGGTATTGTTCTTACTCGCTGCCAGAGGAACACCACTCGCATCAGTAATAGCCCGCAGTTGACCCGGCTTTCCCTTAAGCGAGTCGTTCAATGCCTGCTCAATACCATATTGACCACCTCCGCTGTCATCGACGAAACCTAATAGTTGTGCCGCAAGCGAACCCTGTGGGTAAGTTCGGTAGTCTTGTGCAATTGTACCGACACCAGGAATCTTTAAGGCTATAATCCGTTGACTCTGTTGCTCACTAATTTTTTTAGCAAGGACGACGTAGCGCGTTTTTTTAGCCTTCAGCAACGTCGAGTAATCGGTTTTATTGCCAATAATTGATTCCAGTTTTTGTGCAATCCCGTCGGGGTTCTTCACGTAGATCGGGTCGGCGTAGAGCGTATAGAGTTTTTGATTAAGCACAATCGGCAAAACTTGATCGCCGTCGTGGGCTTTAATAATCCCTCTCCGGGCCGGAATTTCATATTGCTTTAGTTGGTCGCTCAGTGCGGCGTTCTTGTAGTGGTCGTAGCGAATAATTTGCACGTAGAAAAGCCTTACGCCAAATAAAACAATAATCGCCATAAAAAACGAATACCACAGGCGCATCCGTAAAACCGCCGGCGCGGCGTGTGAAGATTTGGGCAAAGCCATTAGCTGTATTATACCTTAGAACCTTAGTTCTGAACCGTATCTGTCGGGGCAATTGATACAAGGTTTTTAGCTACTGTGCTAGTTTGGACACGGTGCAAAGACTGCAAGCGTGCCGAAGCCACTTCTAAATCATCGTGCTGAGCACGCAATTGCGTTTGCTGCTGTTGCAAGTTATTGATTTGGTAGCCGTAGGCATTCGTCTTGGTGACTTGTGTCAAATACAGCAGCCCAAGCAAGCAAGCAAGCACAATTAGCACGATAGTATTAGAAACTGGCCCAAGTGTGCGATCGGTCGCCCGAAAGCTAATTGAATTTTGGTTCCGACCTGAATAGCGGGTGCGATTCATGGCTAGACTACTTGAATACGTCATATAATAATTTTTGCTGTTTATGTTTATTTTGATTTGGTCTTTGCCCTGTCGCGATATCGCGACAGGGCAAAGTTTTTGACGGCGTACGCAGTTAGTAGACTAAACTACTTTTACAACTACTTTGTACGCACGGGAGCTGCTTTTGACCTGGATTGGCATGTAGGACCCTTTTCTTTTTTATTTTTTCGCTGCGGCTCGCAGTTTTGCACTGCGAGCTCGCGGATTGAAAACTAGTTCATTTGTGCTGGCGGTAACTGGACGCTTGGTCAGTAGCAGTAAATCTGCGTCATAACGTTCCCCACTAGCCTCACTTAGTATTTGCTTGACGATGCGGTCTTCCAAACTGTGAAAACTGATGATCACAATCCTTCCACCGGGCTTCAACATGCTCAACCATAGCGGAATGCTACGCTCAAGCAGGCCTAACTCGTCATTTACAGCAATTCGCAGCGCCTGGAAGGTTCTGGTCGCCGGATGGACCCGACTGTACCCCGGCCAAGCTTGCGCAACTACTGCGGCAAGTTCACTCGTCGTTGCGTGCGGCCGATTATCAATAATCAACTGCGCAATCGCCCGAGCTTTCGGTTCTTCGCCGTAACGTTTCAATATGTCGATCAAATCCTTATCACTCCAACTGTTGACGATTGTCTCGGCGGTGAGTGATTGACGTTGATCCATGCGCATATCGAGCGGTCCGGTTGTGCTAAACGCAAATCCGCGTTCGGCGACGTTAAGGTGCGGTGACGACACTCCAAGATCGGCCAGAATAATATCAAACTGCTGATTTTCCGACGCCAGCTCTTCGCTCGCGGTCAAAAAGTCTTGCCAGCGCAAAATAGCACCTAATCCACCAAACTGCTGTTCGAGTTCGCGAATCGCATTCGCGTCGCGGTCGACCAGTACACTGGTTTCTGGGCTTTTTGTCTTGTCGAGTACCGCTTTGGCGTGTCCGCCGTATCCGGCCGTCAGATCGAGGTATGATTCCCCGAGCTGTGGATTGAGATACTGCATGACTTGTTCGAGCAACACCGGCAAATGCTGGTTAGTAGTATTTTGGTTTTTGTCTTGGTGCATGATTCTTGTTTTTTGTTTTTGTTACAAGGTCACCTAATCGGCAATCAACTGTTTGTTTTTTTGTATAGTTTTTGTTTTTGTGTGACGTCCCTTTGCATGTATGTAAAGAAGGTATTATGAGATTTAAAAAATCTTCGAACTTCTTACTGCGCAGTGACGTCTAAGTTTTGAGAGACTTATGTGTGAGGTGGAGTTTTGGGAGGTGTTTTAAAAATGTACTAGGGTTTTTAGCGTGGTGCCCCAAGGTGCCACGTGTTGATTGCCGAATAGCTAACATCGTAACTTGGTCCCCTTCCAGGGTTAGTTGCGTTCCTACCTTCACTGTTTGCGATCGAGTGAAGCGGATTGGTTAGTGTACGGATAAATTATTAAGGTTCTGCAACACTTAGTTAGCGAGGTTAGCAGCGATAATGCGCCAATAACGACCTACGCCGACAGCAACAACGTCACGATCGATCCCCGCATAGTCCAGCAAATGCTGTTCTAGGGTGACACGGCCCTGCTTGTCATCGAGCTTGCCATCGACCTTGCCCATGCGAAATTGCACGTTCAGATCGGCGATACGCTCGTCCAAGATGTCGCCTTCGAGCCGAGGCTCGACCAGGTTGTCCCACACATCTAATGGATAGAGATGTAGGTATTTGCCAAATCCACGAGTCACGACCACCCCGCTTGCAAACTTGTCACGAAGTTCGGTCGGTATGGTTAACCGCCGCTTATCGTCAAGCTTCCGTTCGAAATAGTCTACCGTGGCCATTGGTACCCTTTAAGTTGCTAGTGGTTTTTATTTTGTCGGTAAGCTGTTTGGCCTACCCGCGTTACCCACTGACATGAGCATACTACCCACACCCACCCCCCGCAATACACAAATATCCAAAACAGTGGTGTTTCTGACACCACTTATCCACATGTGCACAAGGTATAAAAATATAGCACCAGCGCTGGTGCTATACATTAGGTAGCGACACTACGACGTTCGGTCAACGTTCCGGTTACGCTTACTAGTCCCTACTTAGTCGGCTGATTGGGGGTCTGGCCAGGCAAAACAGGTACTTCGACAGCTTGACCGTCTCGTAGCACTCGGTCGCCATATTCATTAACAACCGTGCCTTGATTGGTTACATAATCATTAACGTCGGTATAGGCATCCTGCCCGATATCAGGATCAACGCCGTTAACAACTTCGTTGCTGCCCATTCCAGGGTGAACGACAACCTGTACCTTGGGCATGAGGTCAAGTTCTATTTTAGTGTAGGCATGACCTAAATGTTCTATGTCCTTAACAGCGGTCGGGGCTAATCCTACGGCTGCAGTGGTGAGGAGCGCCAGCGGAGCAAGCCAGCGGGCGATCTTACCGCGACGTGTTAGGTGGAGCGGCACATTTTCTCTAAGAGGAGATAGATCACGATCATTGTTTTTCATTTTGAGATAATATCACTTTTTTAGATTATTGTCAATACTAGACTCGTCCGCTACGAGCCGGAGTACGTTGGGACAGCCCGTAACTGATATAGTGCGGAGCCGTCTCTTCCCTTTCACGGCGCAAGGTACTTCCTGACTCAGATCGTTCATTTGCGAATACAAACGAAGGTTGAGCGACAAGGTTTACCCTGTTGCCGTGATCAGGCATCTCTACCACTCCCGCCAAAGTTGCGGCCGCCATCAGAGCAATGCCCAAGTTCTGGACGACCTGGTGGGAATGATTTTTTACTGATTCTATTGTTTTTATTTTGAGCATTACTAAAATACAGTAGCAAATGTTTCGCGTTTTGTCAACTATGTAGTTATATACTTTTTATTTATCGCTTCTATCCTATTCTCTGCAGGACTCTTTCAATCCAAATTATACGTGTCAGCCAATCACGCAGCACGAAGAATTTAGTGCCGACACTTATGAACCCCTCCTAGACGTCGACAACAACCGGGTGGCCATCTTCAAGACCTAAGAATGTAATACCTACTTTTGCGAAGGCCTGAGTGAGATCTTGATAGGCTTGTAACCGTGCTTCTTCGCGCCAGTGCCAGTCGTGGATTGGCACGATATACTTCGGATTGAGTTCAATGGCAATATTAAAGGCGTTAACCATGCTTCCCCAGGGTGCGGTAACAGGCAATGCGAGGACTGTTTTTGTTTCAGAAAAATTATGGCTGTCGCCCGGATGAGTAAGACGATCCAGGAAATGAACACCAAGCGATTCAGGTGTTGGCCAGAGTGGATCGACATTCTCGTGTGGTGCTTCAAGCAAGACGATCCCGTCCGATTGTTGGTCAGTCGCCTCAATACCATGTTCGGAGAGTAATTGAGTGACGTGAGTAGTTGAAGTAATCCGGACATCCGGGAACTTGGCAACCAACTGCTTAATGAGGGCAAGGCTAAGGTGATCACCATGTTCATGCGTAATTATAATGTCATCAAGAAATTCAAGACCGCTGACATCAAGAGCAGACTCACTCATTATACCTGGGTCAAATAGAGCTGTTCGATTAATAGGTGCCGGCATCTCTACCAGTAAGCAGCTATGGACGTACTTAGTAATCTTCATAAGCTAACACCCCTTCCCGCACTCTATGTATAACAAACTTATCGCCATACTTCCGTAAGATATGTGACTTAGGGAGCAGCTACGCCCCACTCGTAACTGAGGGATTGTTATAAAGCGGCCTTAGGCGGTCGACGAAATTTTGAGTCACGGTAGGCGAGCTGACGACGCAGCTTGTCTAAGCGGACGATTTGGCTTTCAAATTGTTTGAGCAAGCTAGAATACTGCCAGTTCGGTACCAGGATGTGAGATAACTTGTTTTGTTCGGCCAGATATTCGGCAAGGCAGAAAAAATCGCCGTCACCGGAGACGATGATAGCCTTATCGTAATTTGGTAGGTCTTTCATGGCATGCAGTACGAGTTCGGCGTCGACATTACCTTTAAATGGTGGTTTGTCTTCGGATTTTTCGGGGGACTTCGCCGTCTCGCCCTCAGGAACGATTTCGTGAACTGCCGTAACATCGAGTGTCCTTTTAAGCACAATTAAATAACCCAGTTCGTACATGTGCTCATAGAGGGCTTCGTTTTCACTCATATAACCAATAAACATGTAGGCATGGGTGACGTTGTATTCTTTTTGCAAATACTGCCGGAATTTACGCCAATCGAGCTTCCAACCGTTGCGCTGTACGCCGAGATTTAAGTTTTGGCTGTCAATAAAAGCGTAGACATCCGGTTTTGGGCTTTTTTGTCTCATGCATTAATCATACACTACGAACCGTATCAGCACGCAACCGCCCGTTAAGTCAGGCGTCAGCCTAGCAGCCATCACCCTAATATGCCGGTGAGCTGAAGGACCTTTCACGGCGTCGCTTTTCAACTGCCGATTAAAACTCGCCAGATATTCTGATGATTGACGGTAAAGGACTTCAGATATTACCAACTCATATTAAGAAAGATAGTAGGAAGTTTCCGCTTACTACGAGAATTTATCATGGACGCTAAAGCGACTGACCTCCAATGTGTTTGGCGACGATGGCTAGAATATCCATGCCATATTTTTCTACTTTTTTACTTCCGAAACCAGGTAAAGCGAGTAGTTGATTCTCGGTCGTCGGCGGAGCAGCGGCGATTGCTTCGAGCGCCTTATTATGCGCAATGACGTACGCCGGTACACTATTAGCTTCGGCTCGTACGGATCGCCATTGCTTGAGTTTATTCAAAAGTAATTGATCAATTATGGCGCTCGACTGGGGCGACGATTGGGATGGTGTCACTTCGTCGGCAATATCATCAACGGATATAGCAAGTTTCTCGGAAGCAATCCGCAGCGTCGCGTCGAGATCATGGATGGCCGGGTGCATTGTAAAGGCCATCCGATTAACTCCTTTCAAGAAAAGTCCGTCGAGCGTCCGTACACGGCTCAGCGCGACATACCCCATGCCCGGGGTGAACGCCCGGCTCAAATCCACCTCTGCGGCGTCGAGACTCATACCTTGGCTTTTATGAATAGTAATCGCCCACGCTAGTCGTAGCGGCAGCTGAGAAACTTCCGCCTTGATTTTACCGTCCTCGCTCAAGTTCCAAGTATGCGGCTCGACATGAATGGTGCGTCCATTGGTCAGCGATACGACTGGTTGATAGCCATCAAAGGAAACAACTTGGCCGCGGCTGCCATTGACGAACCCTTCGACAAAGTTATTGGCAACGAACATTACTTCAGCGCCGACTTTAAGAACCAACTCTTCGGGAGCCAATACACTTTTTATCAGTTGTTCGATGCGGGCTTTGCTGCCTTTCGTCTGCATCTGGAAGGTCTTACTGGTAAATTGGATGGCGTTCAGGTGCTTCTGATTAATGGCATCGACATCAATGTTGTGCGAATATAAGCGCGTCACAACCGCATCTTCGGCCGGTTGCTTACCCATCCGTTCACCTACGATATAGCGGTGCTCATCCTCAAGGGTGCCACCCCTCATGGCCTCCAACAGGTCGAGCAACCCATCGTGACCGCTCTGGCGGTGTTGTTCGGTGATATAACAGATGCGGGGATCGAGCTCTGCCCAGGTCGCTGAGGTGTGGACAAAATCGACTTCCTCGCCGCCACGATTAATCGGGGGGAGCTGGTATAAATCACCAACGAGGATAACTTGTAACCCACCGAATGGCTCATCGTTTTGACGCAGCAGCTTAGTGGCTTGATTGATCATATCAAGGCGGGCACCGTGCAACATTGATACTTCATCAATAACTAAAATATCAGTACTGTTATAACGTTTTATGAGTCGATCGTTACTCTTCAGCCAGACCAAATCTTCAGTCGTGAGAGCATCACGAATACCTAATCCTGACCACGAGTGAATCGTGGTGCCGCCGAGATGCGTGGCCGCGATTCCTGTGCTTGCCGTCACTGCTACGCGCTTGCCGGCTCGCATCGCCCGGCCCACAAACTGGTTCAAGACGTACGTCTTACCGGCACCGGGTGCACCCGTCAAAAAAACGTTACCCCCGGAGTTCATGATAGTGAGCGCTTGTTTCTGCCGCATAATATTCCGCTAGTAGCACCTGGTCGGGTGGCTACAGAGATCTACCCTTCATATTTAATATTTTACTCTACTGCCGTTGCTTTAGCGGGATAGCGTTGTGACCCACGATGCGATTCCATTAAAGAACTTCACGCAGCAGTGATGTTTCTTCCTCTTCAGGCTTCAACAGTTTTTTGCGCACGATTTCATAACGCTGGCCGGTCATAGTCGATTCAACATAGTCGTCGTTAAGTAAATTAATAAACTTTGTGAGGTCTTTATCGTCCATAATGATAATTGCACCCGACTCGTCCTGCATGATGTTTATGTCCAACTCTTCGGCGTGATTCATCAGCTCCTCTTGTGTAATAATACCCGGCTCAATTTTCTGCAATTTCTTAATAAGGGTATTCTTGCCCTTGATGAGGGTCTGCATTGTCACGCCTTGGTCAAAGCTCAAACGGAAATTGGCCTCAATCTCAGCGATCTTAGCACGGGCGATACTGGCCTCTTTGGCGTCGTAGCCAAACAATTGCTTAAGTTTGGATTGGTTGAACACGTATATATCTTGATCGAGCAACAACAGCTGCGGGTCGGTTGGAATGCGGATCGCGGCGTCAGCGTCAAAGCCCATAAACTTTCCGTTTTTGAGCATCCATCCGGTTTTGCCGCGCATAATATTCGACTGCGACAACCCTTTAAAAATATAAAAAGGCTTTTTTAGACTAGCGTGCGATACCCGGGCCATCATGCCCTTGATGCGCTTAAAATCATGCTCTTCCTCGACGAAGAGCTCAATCTCGTGCTCTTGAGTCTTCAGCCAGCCAATAACCTCCTTGGCTTTGTCGACGTTGCTCAGCAGGGTGCGTTGCAACACCTTGTCTTCGGCCTCGGCTTCTTCAAAGCTACGTACGATTAAACCCTCGGCCCCGCCTTCGAGCACATACTCCAGCATTTCATCAATAAATATGGGTTCGAGTTGCTTGTCGAGCTCGCGCGCCATGTTCGTTTTGTAGACGACGTAATTCTTATTAATCAAAAAGATATCAATTTTAAGTTCGTCTTTGAACTGCACAAGGTTATTGGCCCAGGCAAACACATCCGTTTCTTGATAATTTTTGAGGGCTTCGGCCTCGGGAGCTAGTATGTCAGCTGGTAATTCATTAGTAGATTGCGCTTTTACTGCAGAAGAATCTTCTGGCGTGGCGGTTTCTTGATCCATATGTGTTCCTAACTACAACCGTCGGCTTATCGGGCACTGGTTCTTAATTTATGTCGCTAGGGCTTATTCTACTAAACTTCGCTTGCAAAATCTGCTGTAAAATTTCCGCGCTATAACTTTCCCCTCGGAGACAGCTTTTTGAGGATCCTTTGACAATTTTGAATCTGTAAATCTCGAAGTTCGAGCCGAACCATCGAAAACAGCTTTTCCGCGCTGGCTTCTTTGATATCAAGCCGCTTTTGAATGCGAGCCATGTTTCTCAGAACACTTAGGTCAAATGGCAGCTGATTCTGCTGGATCTTCTTACCAGCCTCGGCGATGAGCTCCCAGGCATCGTTAAGCAGAGATAGTTCAGTCGATAGTTCTGGTTCATCTTCTTCTATTTCGGTGGTTTTCCCCCTCGGCTCATCCTCGCATTCATCCCAACCATCGACGTCGAATTCCAGCTGTTGCCCGTCCATGATATAACTTACTTCAAGTTCTTGTTTAAAGTCCGCGCTGTCATCTCTGAAAATACATGTCAACCGGTGGATTTCCATTAATTCATCAGCGGCGTCGACAAATTCCATATCATATTCTTCAATTACCTGCTGGTAAACGTTCGTCGGCAGCTTAGTAATTTGGCGCTCTACTTCTACCGTCGTAGTGTAAATGGTATAGAAATTCTGAAATCCACCTGGTAGCCTAACCCTATCGGCAATAAACGTTACCGCCGTAGTCGCCGAATCGTTTAATTCTCGGACCCCGCGCTTCATTGCTACGCCGTCAATTAAACCGTCCCGATAATCTGTTCCACCCCAGCGAAGTGCAAATCTTTGACAGTCCTGTTCTAGCTCGTCGCTCAAATTTACTTTGGCTTGTTTGAAACCTTCCTCGGGTAGGGGCACCTTCTCCATACCCATAGCATACACTGCTCTTTTGTTTATTTTTGCTTTTTGGAGCGGTGCTGGCGGCGAGCTTCGTTGGCCCATTGGTCGGCCAGTTCGTTGCCAGGGTTCCCAACGTGGCCACGTACCCAGACGAGTTTAGCTTTGGAAGCCCTGTATAGTGGGCAAACTTCCTGAACTATGTCGATGTTTTTGATTTCACCTCCTTTTTTCTTCCAACCATTTTTCTCCCAAGGTAGCGACCAAACAGTGATTACCTTAATCCAAAATTCGCTGTCACTATGGATCTCACAGGCAGCCCCATTCGCATCTTTGAGGGCTGCAATAATCGCCAAGCCTTCCATTCGAATATTAGTAGTATGATCTTCCCCGCCGAGCACCGCCGGTTTCATATCACGGATAACGGAGAAGCCGCCTGGCCCTGGATTAGGGCTCGCACTTCCGTCGGTAAAGTAAATTGTCATATCCTAAGAGTACCTAACTGGATGTTTCATCGATTTAAGTATAGCAGGCGGTAAGAATAAGCGTAACGCCTGAATAATGGTTAATTTTGGAGATTATCGCAGGCGCGATGATAAATCAGACAGTTTGACACGTTCTTGCTCGGTCGTGTCGCGGTTCCGGATGGTGACCGTGTCCTTGGTGTCACCCTCGAGGGTGTCGAAGTCTATAACGACACAATATGGCGTACCGATTTCATCCTGTCGCCGATAACGCTTTCCGATGTTGCCGTTATCGTCCCACATAACAGCCCCGAATTCTTTTTTGAGCATGGCATATACTTCGCGAGCTTTGGAGACGAGCTCAGGCTTATTTTTAAGTAAGGGGCTAACGGCAACCTTAACTGGGGCTAAATGAGTTGGCAATTTCAGATAAACCCGCTTCTCGCCATTAACTTCGTCCTCAGTGTAGGCTGCCACGAGAACTGCCATTAGAGCCCTTTCAACGCCAAAACTTGGCTCAATCACATGCGGTACGAACGGTGTGCTACCATCTTTTGGACGATACTCCATACTCTTGCCGCTGACACGCTGGATATTATCGAGATCAAAACTGGTTCGGTAGGCGAGGCCCAAAATTTCATCACGGCCGTGCGGATAATCGAATTCAAAGTCGATGGTTCGTTTACTGTAGTGAGCGCGGTCAGCTTCGTCGACTTCCAGCTCGTGAACCATATCCTCTGGTAATCCCAAAACCTTGGTCCATTCATGGACAGCGAGCCGCCATGCCTCGAAAGCTTCTTCCCATTTATCGGGGTGAACAAAATATTCAATTTCCATCTGTTCAAATTCGCGTGAGCGAAAAACAAAATCACGTGGACTAATCTCATTCCGAAATGCCTTGCCCTGCTGGGCGACGCCAAATGGCATATCGGGGTAAAAGCTGTCGACAACATTTTTATAATTAGTGAAGATCCCCTGTGCTGTTTCGGGCCGCAAATACGTCCGTGAGTTCTTCTCATACACCGTAACAGAATTGAATGTATCAGATTCCTTAATTGGAACCTCCGCTATTTTTTGCCCCGACTTGTTGCTTATCACCTCAATGTTGCCGGTTATGTGCTTCTCTAGGTCCGCTTCAAAACTTCCCCAGCTCGGCCCAACATACGTATTAAATAATAGATTGAAATCGTGTGGGGCACCAAAAGTATCTGCCTTGCCACAGGACGGGCATTTACTAACGTCGATTTTATCTGCTCTAAATCGGCTGTGGCAATTCGAACACTCGATAAGTGGATCGGTGAAGGTATCAACGTGGCCACTTGCCTGCCAAACTTTTTGATTCATGATTATGGATGCATCGACACCGAGCATATCCTCGCGGTCCTCAACAAACATCTTCCACCATAACTGCATTATATTTCGCTTGAGAGAAACCCCAAGTGGGCCGTAATCCCATGTACCGCTCAAGCCACCATAGATATCACTCCCCTGGTAAATAAATCCACGGCGTTTACATAAACTAACTATGGTTTCCAGTGATACGTCACTCATTATATGCCTGATTATACGCGATTGTCAGATAGGAACCTAGTGCAACTACCTAATCTGTTCCCGGAAAGTTCGAAGTCCCCGCGGCACTCGCCCCCCCTAGCGCTGCAACTGGGTAGCTAGCATTGTCTGGACGAGAGGGATTACGCTACTCAGTATATTTTGGTTGCCCTTCACCTGATTCAGCGCCGCAGGTTGATACCCTGCAAAGGTTAGTCGTAAGAACTTTATGTGGTCACTATCGAGCTGACTGTCTGGCTGATTTTCAAATGACATATCATCAAAATTAAATGTGTAGTGTTTATCAGCTTGCAGTTTTACTCCCTGACTAGTGGTACTAAGGTTAGGCGTGTAGCCAGCTAGACTCAAGAGCTGGGCCGAAAACCAAAACCGAATCAGTTCTACCGACACTTCCGACTGATCGAGAGCAATAAACGCCTGCTCAAGTAACAAGAAGTACTCTGGCTCAGGCGCGTCCTCGGTTGCCTTATGCAGTACCTTGATCAAGTCATAGCCAAGTTGTACGCGCTCGATTGATTTTACGATATTGCCATAGTAGCGCGATAAGCGCGCGCTGATCAGCGTACCAATCTCACCCCGACCATATATAAACGTTATATCGCTAACGCTAAACAGTTCGATTCCGCCCGCCAGTTTACTTTTGGATTTACGCACACCCCGTGCCATGACGCGCAACTTACCGTAATCTGCCGTCAGTAGCGTCAGGATGCGGTCGGCCTCGCCGAAGTCGGTTCGGGAAAGCACGATTGCCTGGGTAAGAATCTGTTTCACGCCGTTTGCGGTACAAACTCCGCTACGCTTTTCAGCAAAGTCCGGATGCTCGTCATCGGTTTATAAAAATATGCTTTCACATTAAGCTCTTTTTGCAGCAATTCCCAACTCCCAGCAAACTCCCCCGCCGGAACGTTCGATTGAATCAATATCGGAATGTGTTGCCAGTCGGCATATGACTGAAATTCATATAAAAATTCTATGCCTGAGTGACCAATTAGCTGAAGTTCGAGTATCACTAAATCCGGTTTGATTTCATCGGCGGCGTAAACGGCCGATTGCGCGCTCGCACACATGACTACGCGATGCCCGACCGACTCTAATGCTTGACGATAAGTGTCGGCTAATAATCGATCGGGTTCGAGCAACAATACGTTCATAACTAGACGAGTTGCATCTGGTGATTAGGTTGAAGGACGGCACCCAAACCATACAACCGGTGGTGGCGAGAGACTTTAAGCTTTAATTGCATAGCACGCAGAATAGCATCGGCCACAAAAATACCGGCCCCCGCAGTATGCGTTAGATTGGTCAAGGGCTGTCGGGTGCTGCCTTGTAGTCGCCGGCCCTGTCGTAAAGCTTCGGTCGTCAGTTGTTCGGTATCGGTATACAAACCGGCAACGATACCGTAACGGCAGCGATGCGACGCTAATTGTAGCTTCAACTGGGGTCCCTCTTGGGCGGGCAGGGCTTCTATCAAGGCCGAGCCAAGACTAACCAGGGCCGATTGCAAACCAATGCGGTGAGCCATGACCGTCCCAAACCGACCGCCAATATGGAGCTCTAGATTTACACCGTAACTTTTTGCCAAACTGCTCAGTTCCTGACCGGCATCATAAAGGACGGATGAGACCGATACCGCTTCCATTTCTAATAATTCTTTTTCACAACTTAACCGTACGCTGAGCACATAATTGTCGATGAGGCGCAAGGCATTGTCGGCCGTATTTTGAATTTCTTCGAGATTGGGGTGACCAGTCAACTGGGAAAGCTCAGCTTGGCGGGCGATTTGTAACAGAGGTAGTTTTACCTGCTCTGCCATGCTCAGTAATAGCTCCTGAGACAAAACTGGCGCTAGATTTGCTCCTGCCATAGCCCTCTGTACCCCTTACTTAAACTATCGCAAGTATAGCACTTTCTTGCACACAAAAAACACATTTCGTGGGAAGAATCAAAAAGAGTATCGGCGAGTGTGGACTTAAGGCGAAAATGACAGGTTAGGCAATATATTTGCCGTAAAGTCACTTCTAAATTGATCACCTTGGGTCGAGATCTCAATCGTCTTATCACGGAGCGGTAGAATCACCATACTGACGTCTTTATCTGGGACGATTTGGCCAATAACCATGACACCAATCACGCTTGGTACATTAGGTAATTTATAGGCGTCGACTGTAATCTTGCCCTGTTGCTGCAAACCTTTAAGATTATTCAGAACATCATTGTAGGCTTGCGATAAAACCTGAACGCGTAGGGCGAAAGTCGAACTAGTAGCAGTGATTGAAGGGACGGTGCCAGGGTAAAAGAAGCCGTCAACCGGTGTACCACCCACACTGGAATCGTCCACGTAGGAGCTCCAGGTTTTTGGGTATTTGATAATCAAACTACCGGACGCCTGCGGGCCGCTATATGTTTTGAGCGGCTTTTTTTCGGCTTCGGCAAATTGGTTATCTTTTTGAGTACTTTCCTGCTGCTTCGCGATCTCGACCGCAGCGGAAATTTTTTGATCAACATTGTTTTTATAATCTTGGCGACCACTGTAAGCCCAAGCACCGGCACTAACTGCAGCTATCAGAAATACAACAGCCAGAATAAATGGAATCAACAAGATATTAATTGAACCATTTTGGTTATGCTTCATTTGCTTTAATGGTACGAAATATTGGACGTTTGTGCAAGCCTGTAAACTTGAGAATATAATCAACTAGTCCTGCCGCTAGTGAGAAGAGTTATTTGTAAAGGTAGAGAAAAACACCAGATTTTTCGCCATCAAGGGGCCGGTTCGGAATGGCGAAAGCAAAGCTCACCAGCTTGACAGGTTTTTGTAATTTCCGAGAAATAGTTGCGTCCAACTTACCCATATATTTAGGTAGGAGAAAAGTAAAGATTGCATCGGCCTCCGGCCACGTCTCCAGCCAAAAATTGGCACAGACTACCCTGACCTGTCGCCGATAGCGCCGAGTGCGCGCCCAGGCAATCAGAGCAAGAAGTGGGTTCAACTCATATCCAACTGCCCGATAGCCCTGCCGGGCAGCTGCAATTAGCACTTTACCATCGCCGCAACCGAGCTCGAGCAGTGTCTGGCTAGGTTGTAAATCGGCTAAGGCTAAGGCGGCGATAACTTGAGGGGTCAATGTCGGTAAGTAAGGTGCCCCGACTAGCAATACCCCCCCAAAGCATATCGTGAAAATTAAAACGGCAACAATTAGCCAGATCACCCTAAGCGCTAAACCTAGCTTTGAGCTCAGTCACACGATTCTCGGCAGTTGTAAGATATTTTTCTAGTTGCTGGACGAGTTCAAGACCTCGCTCATATTGCTTGAGAGCAACATCAACGTCGAGATCCTCGCGCTGAATTTCAACCAGTACACCGTCGAGCTCTGCTTTGAGGCTCGCATAATCGACTGTTTTTTTGCTAGTTACCATTGTTGCCTCCTACGCTTTCGTAATTTTTGAAATATTGGCGCTGGCTGCCCCATCGGCCAATTGTACATCAACTATAGCACCCGCGTTTAGGTCGGCTACACGACGAACCAGCTTGCCTCCCGACCGAATAATAGCGTAGCCACGGCGCAAAATTGCCGTCGGACTCAGAGCACCTAGGAGAAGTTGCTGACCCTGCACACGTAACGATTCATTTTCTAGCAATTGGTCAGTCTGGAATGACAACTCAGTTTTATAGTCTACTATCTGCTGGTACGCTTCGGTGAATGCCGATTGAGCATGGCGCCCCAGCTGGATCACATTATCGGCGAGTTGAATCAGAACCGTCGTACGATCGGGCACCAAAAGTTCGGCGGCGTTTGATGGAGTGCTCGCCCGACGATCGGCAGCCAGCTCCGCCAGACTAAGGTCAATTTCGTGGCCAATCGCTACCGTAGTTGGCACACGGCTCCCCGCCACCGCCCGGGTAACTTGCTCACTACTAAATGCCGCCAGGTCATCGACACTACCACCCCCCCGAATCAATACCAACACATCGGGCGGTTCGGCCTGAGAGTTGAACTGATCAATCGCAGCGACTATCTGACCGACTGCCGGCTCGCCTTGCACTTGCACGTCGACCAGTTCGATGTCGATTCCCTGCCACCGGGCAGTTAAAATTTTAATAAAGTCCGCATAGGCGGCCGATTGTCGCGAAGTGATTAGCCCTATCCGACGTGGGGGATAGCTGATCGACCGTTTTCGCTCGGGGGCGAACAGACCTTCGGCGGTCAATTTGAGCTTAAGCAGCTCAGCAGCGCGGCGAATCGTCCCCTCTCCGGACGGTTGGATGTTTTGAGCAGTAACACTAAATCCGTACAACGGATGAAGGTGTGGTGAACCGCGTACCTTAAGTAGCATACCGTTTTCTAATGGACCAGGCAGTTGATAGACGGTTCCGAAAAATTTAACCGATGCCTCAGCATCTTTCAAATCAAAATATACCCAGCGATTCTTACTCACCCGCATATTGGCCAACTCGCCGGTTATGACTAGGCTTGGATAGGCAAAATCGAGCGTCTGGTTGAGTAGAGCTACGAATTCACTCACGCTGACGATGAGCTCATCCCCGTCAGGCATCATTGGTTAAAACCGCTTTTGGTTCGCCGCGGCTGATGGCCCGTTGATACAGATAATAGCCGGGCGGAATTTGAATAAGCGTATTGACGACGCGGTACATGATCGTGATCGGCAAGCTTACCCCAGCTGGCACGCCAGCCGTCGCCAATACCGCCGTCATCAAGGCTTCATAAATGCCGACACCGCCCGGCAGCACCGAAATGAGTCCAGCAAAATTGGCGACGGCGTAGGCCAAAATCACCGCCCCAATATTTACCAAATGACCGAAAGCGATGTAGAAAACATACAGGGCCATGACCTCCGTCAGATTGGCCAAGAAAGCATACCAAAATGGCGTTTTCAGATCGCTTAAATTGTTCTGGAGTTGTTGATAATTATTGTGGAAATCATTAAAAACGCCTCTAGCTTTATCGATATTAATCGTCTCAGGATATTTAGGCCGCACAATTTGAATGAGGCGATTCAAGCCCTGAGTAACCGTGGTGAAGAACGTATCGATACGTTTCTTACTACCGACGATATAAACAAAACCAAAAGTGCCGACGAGCAATAGCGTCGAGACGGAACCTGCCACTAAAATTGTCAAATTGCTGACACGCCCCATGACTGCCAGACTGAGCAAACCAATAATTATCAGGAGCTCAAACGATAAAAACGTCAACGCCAGTTTCATGATATGGATGAGTGTGGCTTTACCGGTCGATATTTCATCACCCTTACGTAGCCTCAGACCGAAGTATGAGATGCCGGTAACGCCCCCACTCGGGAAGACGTGATTTACGAAATTGAGTTCCAGAGAAGCGCGGAACAGAAATCTGTATGACAACTTATTGCCAACAAGCCGAAACAAACGCTGATACAATCGAGCTTGGGCGTGATAATTAAGGAACTCAACCGGAAAAATCAGCAGCAGCGCCCAGCCATTAACTCGCCCAAGGTTGCCAATGGTGGCACCCAACTGATCCCGACTAACATAAATTAACACTACAAGGGCTACTAGCGTCACCCAATTCAAGATGAGCTTCCAGTGGCGCTTAAAGTAGGGCGTTTCGCTCATATCATTCCATTATAACTCAACGTGACTGTTGGGAGCACACCAGAAAAGCGTCCTTACCTGTGTATACTTAAGGATATGCAAAGTCTTATTGTCCTTGGGCGCCAACCCGCTCTAGCCCTCGCCGAACTTGAAAGCCTCTACGGTCCGTCGAAAGTCCGCCCAATAGGTGGCCAAGCCGCCTTGCTCGATATCGACCCCTGCCTCGTGGCATTTGATCGCCTCGGCGGCGCCATTAAGTTCTGTAAAGTTCTGACTATTCTCAAGACAACTCAGTGGCGCGAAATCGAACGTTTTTTAGTCAAATCATCGCCCGAACACACCACCCGGATGCCTGAAGGTAAAATGCAACTCGGCTTGAGCGTTCAGGGGCTGGACGTTAACATTCGCACCCTAGAAGCGACTGGCCTGAACCTCAAAAAAGCCATCCGCAAAATCGGCCGTTCGGTACGCCTGGTACCCAACAAAGAACTCGAGCTCAATAGTGCTCAAGTTATTCACAACCACTTAACTGGGCCGACAGGTTGGGAACTGCTGCTCATCCGCGATGGCTCCGAAACTATCGTTGCCCAAACCGTTCGTGTCCAAGATATTAATAGTTATACCCTACGCGACCGTGAGCGCCCTAAGCGCGATGCCCGCGTCGGCATGTTACCACCTAAATTAGCCCAAATCATCGTGAATTTAGCAACTGGTTTTTTGCCAGAAGACAAAATGTCATCAATCTGCGACATACCGGCCGACCAAATCATCCCCCGCCCGCATCTCGATCAGACTGTTCTCGATCCGTTTTGCGGTACTGGTGTCCTGCTCCAAGAGGCTGCTCTGATGGGTTATGATTGTTACGGCAGTGACCTCGAGGCCCGAATGGTGGACTACACGAAGCGCAATCTCGACTGGCTAGAAGAGACTTACCGATTGGACTCACTCAAGCCTCGACTCGAAGTTGGGGACGCCACCGCCTACTCCTGGGCACCGCCCATTGCTTTCGTTGCCGCCGAAACCTACCTAGGACGCCCTTTCACCACACAACCCCCTGCCGAAATACTCGCCCAAACCGCCAGCGACTGTAATTTGATCATCAAGCGCTTTTTACAAAATATCTACGCTCAGGTCCCAACAGGCACCCGCTTCTGCCTGGCGATTCCCGCTTGGCAAATTCGGACCGGGCAATTCAAACACCTACCCCTGGTTGACCAGATTAGCGAAATGGGCTATAATCGAGTGAGTTTTGAGCACGCTTCAGACGATTCCCTGCTGTATTATCGGCCAGACCAAATCGTCGCACGCGAACTCATCGTATTAACTAAGCGGTAATCGTCTTTCACATTGGTGAATATTACCCGATCTAAGGAGATTTTATGTCACATGTGAAAGCTGGCGGTACAGCCAAAAATACCCGCGACTCACCCGGCCAGCGCTTAGGCGTCAAGCTATTTGGTGGTCAAAAAGTCAAAGTCGGCCAAGTCATCGTCCGCCAAGTCGGTCTCAGCAAACGTGGTGGCGTAGGCACAAGCATCAGCCGCAACTACACCATCCATGCCGCTAAAGATGGCATTGTCACGTTTGGTAGCCGAAAGGTTCGTACCTTTAGTGGTCGCAGTGTTCGCCGCACCGAAGTTACCGTCGTCTAGACAAACTTTGAAATATCGTAAAACACCCGGGCAACCGGGTGTTTTTATTTAGACAGTTTGAAGATGCGGAGGATTACGGATGGGGATCAGTAGCCAACTCTAGGATGGCAATACCCTCACTTAATAGTTTATCAGCACTATATATTTACCATACCCGTAAATATTTCTTAATCTAAACCAACTCCTGTACAGACTATTTTACATCGCCGAGCGCCCCATTGACGGTCGGCATTTCGATAGTCAATGACCGGGCAACGCGTGAATACGGGTGGCTGCATAAGTCGCGGGCTGATAGTATTACTTAGTAAGACGCTGGGCGCGGTACCATTCAATTGGGGCGAACTTTGCTAGAAACGGCGTAATGTCATTGTAGTCGCCGGCTCTATCTTGACGCAAATGGGCGGGTAAACCGTTTGATTGACTCTTATACTCTAGGGGCTTTGAAGTAAGTATACCGGAATATAGAAGTTCCTTATCGGTACCGTAAGGGGTTGCTTCGTTTTTTACGCTACGAATTCTATCAATCCAGACTCGTCCCGCTTGATCGCGTTTCATATGCCACTCAATTCCTGATTTGATATAAATTTCACGAATTACACTACCCAGTATCGGATGCGTTTCGACCTGGCTTTGGGTAGGTTCGACAGAAAAATCCGGTACTAAGCCACTCTGCTCAAGCGCCACGTTCATATCATTCACATAATTGGCTAATTGATCACTATCACCGCCTAAATGCTCTTTCAGGGCACCCCTCGAAAGGTTGCCGGCCGGCAAACGAAAGAGCAGCTTGGCTAGCGTTACGTCTGGCAGAGAGAACACCTTACAGTTGGATTCGAAATCTTTAAACAACTTCATCGCGGCTTCTGTATCATGTATTTGATCCTCGTCACGTCCTAACGGTAAACCGGCTGCCCCCTTAACTGATTCTTGCAGTTTGGCGGCAAAGTCCGGATTAAGCTGAGTATCTTGAGTGTATTGCATTGCATCGCTTAATTCGGCACCCTTCATTTGCCGCTTTCGGACATTCTCGCCCTTGCCGAGAGTCTCATAGCCTTGCGAACTCCTCAGGCTGCCCTCGGACATCGATCTATACACCATGAATCGTCGTGTGGTGCCTTTTTTGTCTCGAGAGACGATTACATGCATGTCACCGCGGCCAGTTGTTGGTATGACACTTTCGACTTGATAATTAATTTTACCGATAGAGAATTCTGGAGTTGGCGTCGTTACAATTTCAGCAGTTGCTGCCCGGCCAAGGTGACGCCCCAGTCTATATTCTTGCTCGTTTTTGAACTTTTCTGACGAAGTAATAACACTTGTCCCATTTGAAGAATCCAAGTCGCCCAAACGCAGTATACCTTCAGAAATACTAGCACTGAAGTGGTGGCGCGAAACCTTAGAGTCATTGAGCCCAAGACGACCGGCACCAGACTCGTTACGCCCAAAATTAACGGTTCCCTTCTCAGCTGTAAGACTCACAATATTTAGTTTTACATTATCATGGCTGGCTTCTTCTTGGTCATCGAACCCGGCATCGGTGAACATTACCCAATCCGGAACAACATTACCATGATCGTCTTTAAGAACATAAATCTTAATGGGTACACCGCCGGCGTCAATTATGCCCGCTAACCCCGTTTGCTCGTCTATTAGCGACAGACCAGTTATATCGATTTCAAGGGGGTTTTGACTCAAATCTTGGGCGCTCAATCGCTCAACGGCTAACTTCCCGGGCCGAGTATTCACGCTTTGCAAGTCAAAGGCTTGGGGCGCTAGCTCGAGGCTGGTTGGTGAATATTGATTAAAATTAGACATATTTGTTTTAATTACCTATTAAAACATTAGCATAATTTTTGTTATAAGTCAATTATATGGAGCGACTATTGATTTTGCCGGGATTAATCAAGCAATTTTCCCTTTATTCACGGGCCCGGGACGCCAGTTCGAGTATATTCGGCGAATAAAGCCCTGCCGACGGGCACTATCGGTATGTAGACGTTAAATAGTCCGAACGCTTTTTGCTCCTCGGTATCAACCGGACAGCGCCCTACTGCCTTATTGAATCCGATATTCAGACTGTAGAAAGTAGCAAGATCTTACTGATTTCGCATTCACCGCGGGCCCCGCCTACCAGCAACAACGGCTAGAGGCGGCTTAAAGAATGTTAAGGTGGTGTTTGATACGATCAACGACATCGGCGATAACGACTTGCGACTTGACGAGGTAATCGTCGGCACCGAGACTCTCGGCCCGTTCCTTGTCACTGTCCTGGCTAAGGGCCGTGAGCATAATGACTTTGAGGTTAGCGGTTTCCGGTGTGTTGCGAATGATATCAAGAACATCAAAACCGCTTACTTTAGGCATCATAACATCAAGTAAGACAAGATCGGGGTGAAAACTAATGGCGGACGCCAGCGCATCCTCCCCGTTAGCAACGCGGCGGACTTCAAAAGTTTCGGCTTGCAGGCGTGTAAGGTATACATTTGCCAGCGCATCATCGTCTTCGACGAGCAAAATTCGTTTTGGGTGAATACCCGGTAGCGGTGCATCAGGGGCTGTAGTTGAAGGTATTTGCGTTGGTTCCATACTGTTTACGTTAACTTATTTCGGCTATTTTTGCAATATTGCTTTGATAAAACCGTCGAATAATGGGTGGGGTCGATTGGGGCGGCTTTTGAGCTCGGGGTGGAACTGACTGGCCACGAAAAATGGGTGGTCGATGCCTTCAATCACTTCTACAAGACCCGTCTTTGGGTTAGTACCGACAGCGCGGATGCCCCACTGCTCATATTGTGGGACGTAGTCGTTGTTGCATTCATAGCGGTGGCGGTGGCGCTCAACAATTGATTCTGCACCGTAAGTTCTAGCGGCCAGACTGCCAGCCGTGAGCTCACAATCGTAATCCCCAAGGCGCATCGTGCCACCGGTATTTTCTTTACCCTTTTGATCAGTCATTGTGGCAATAACTGGATAAGTAGTGGCTGGATCAACTTCTGTCGTATTGGCACCGCTAAGACCATGGGTACGGGCGGCAGCAATAACAGCCATATGTAAACCATAGCAAAGTCCCAGATAGGGCTGCTTATTGCTCAGAGCTAACTGGGCAGCTTTAATCTTGCCCTCAACACCGCGGACTCCGAAACCACCGGGTACGACAATGCCGTCATAAGCTTTCAAACCGTCAGCTACCCCGTCGGTTTCGTCGAGTTTACCAGCGTCGACCCACACAATATTCAAGTTGACATCATTCCACCAGGCAGCAGCCTTGAGAGCCTCAAGCACCGACATATAGGCGTCCGAGTTATCCATGTATTTTGCAATTAAGCCTACAGTGACCGTTTTATCGAAAGCAGTGGTGGCACGTTTGACGACGTCACGCCACTGGGTCAAATCCGGTTTAGCTGGATCGAGGCCGAGGCGATTCGCAATGACATCAGCGATGCCATTATCTTCGAGTGTTAGGGGTACCTCATAAATGCTAGAAGCATTGGGCAACAGGGCGATGGCCTCTTCGGCGACACCGCTGAACAGGCTCAATTTACTGCGGACACTTTTGGGCGCTAATTCTTCGCTACGGGCTACCAATATATCCGGTGCAATCCCTAGGCCCCGTAATTCACGAACAGAGTTTTGGGCCGGCTTAGTTTTGGTTTCTTGGCTAGCACCAAGGTATGGCAAATAAACGACATGGACGTAAAGGCAATTTTCAGCACCAACGCGCAGCCCGAATTCCCGAATGGCTTCGATAAAGCTAAGAGATTCGTAATCTCCGACCGTACCCCCTATTTCAACCAGGTGAACATCGAAAGTATGACCTGCTTCAACGATGTAGTCTTGGATAGCGGTGGTGACTTGGGGGATAATCTGAACAGAACGCCCTTCATACTTGCCGTCCCGCTCGTCCTGGATAACTTTGAGTAAAACCCGACCGCTCATCAAACTGCTCGCCTGAGTCAGCTCCTCGTCAATAAAACGCTCGTAGTGTCCAAGATCGAGGTCCGTTTCGGCGCCATCGCGGGTAACAAAACATTCACCGTGTTCGCGTGGGTTGAGCAAACCGGCGTCGACATTCAAGTAAGGATCGCATTTCTGGAGGTTCACGCGCAGACCGCGCGCCTTGAGTAGGTTAGCAATCGAGGCGGCGGTGATACCCTTCCCGAGTCCAGAAAGCACACCACCAGTTACAAATACATACTTCGTCGGCCGCTTGTCTGCCACCATTGCTCCCTCTTATTTCATCTTATACTAACGCACTCTCGGCCGCACCACAAGCATCTAAATGGTTTCACAGTTGGATAGTTCGATAGTTCGGAAGCCCGCCAGGCCCATTTAGTAAATTTAACACTTAATCATTAATTTACTTATTAAGGTAGGCTTGGGCGGCTTGTAATTGAGTGTCGTTGCCGGCTTTGATATCGGCATCCGAAAGTTTGACGACTTGGTCGGGCGTAATCCCCTTTTTGTTGATATTCTGGCCGTTGGGGCGGTACCAGCTGGCTACCGTCACTTTAAGCTGTGAACCATCACCAAAGTTGATCAACTGCTGTACGACACCCTTACCGTAGCTCTTGGTGCCGATGAGATAGGCAGCTTTGTTGTCATGTAGCGCACCGGCCGTGATCTCGGAGGCGCTAGCACTGCCTTCATTGATAAGAACGACCGTCGGTATGCCGCCGAGCGTGTTACTGCCAAGTCCGAAATAATTCTGGACAACTTCCGTCCCGCGCTTTTCTTGCAGGATGGTCTTGCCTTCTGGCACCCACAGACTGGAGACTTTGACTGCTGCTTCGAGCAGACCGCCCGGATCATTACGCATATCAAGAATTATGCCTTTTACGTGAGAGTTAGCAAATTGAGTGGCGGCTTTTTGGGTGAGATCGGTGGTGTCGTTGGCAAATTTGTTGATCTGCATGTAACCGATATTTCCTTCGAGTGTTTTGGTGGTCACACTCGGCAGAGTGATGTCCTGGCGCGTTATCGTAACCGTCAGCGGCTCAGTTTTATTGCGAACGACTTGGAGAGTCACCTTTGTCCCTTTCGGGCCACGAATCTTTGTGACGGCCTCATCGACAGATACACCGCTGGTGCTAGCACCGTTAATACTGACAATAATGTCCAGTGCCCTCAATCCAGCCTTTTCAGCCGGCTGTCCGCTAAGCGGCGACATAACTTGCAAATTGCCAGCACTATCCAATTCGAGCTGGGCACCAATGCCGCTGAACGAATTATTGAGTTCATTGTTGAAGCTTTTGGCTTCGGCCGACGTAAAGTAGACCGTGTAGGGGTCCTTGGTTGCGGTAGCTAGTCCATGTTTAAGCCCGTCAGTCAATTGTCCGGCACTCACCTTGCCATCGTAATTATCTTTAAGAGATTGATACACTTGATTGACTGATGAATAGTCCAGCTTTGACGGTAGATCGCTCGCAACTGGCTTAGTGCGCATAAAGAAAGGGGTGATTCGACCATCGCCCACGCCCACGCCAACCATAAAGATTACCGACACCACTACGAGCATCATAAACCGGTTGAGCCACCGGCCTCGCTGGTGTGTCGCCGCGGGGGCGACTACCTCAACCACTTCGTTTTCCCTGAAATTCATTCTTTCTAGTATAGCAGTATAAGCGCTAGCGAAAAGGATTTTTAGCCAACAGTTTCAGCTAATTCTTAGAAATCGTTGGTTACTGATACGTCCGCCACTGAGTGGAGAATCGACCAGTTAGCTGAGCGTTATATTGTGATACGAATATTTGATTGCCGCTTACCGATTCAACATACATTGCATGACCCCAGGTCCCTGCCGTGCTAATTGCAACATCTCCGTGTTGTGGGCTCGAGACAAGTAGGCCACGAGCACGAGCCTCTCCGACCCAACTCTTTGCATCGCCATAATTCATCGGTGCCGATCGGCCAGATGCTTCAACTGCCCAGGCGACATAGGAAACACATTGGCGCGTACAATAACCCCAGCGGTCAGGCCCGTCATTATCAACACATCCTGGCGCTGTACTCATCCCAAAACCAGCATTTGCATATGAGTAATTGCCGGGGTCAAAACCGCCAGCAGAACCCGGAAAGCGAATGAAGTAGTAGCCACCGCTAGTAGTGCTGTTGTTGGCTCGACGCTGAGCTTCAATAAGGGCGTTTAGTTTGCCCTGGTTCGCCGCCGTTTGCGAGTTGTAATTACTTTGTTGACCCTCATTGTAAGATAAGAGATTTGCTTGCTGAGAATAGGCCGTTGCCAACTCGGCTTTCTGGCTGTTTTGACGGACCAATAAGGCGTCAATCTCTACTTTCTGTGATTGAAGCTGGGCTTGCAAGGTAGCAATTGTCTTTAGCGTTTCCTGAAGCTTATTTTGAACAACGGTACGATATTCCTGTTTGTCGACGAACTCGCTCAAATTTCTGCTGGTTGCAAGTACTTCTATTGTGGTCGGGGTACCATCAACGTACATTGTCTTTATGTCACTCGAAAGTATTGCCTTTTGGCGGGCGATTTCCTTCTGAGCTGCGACAATTTGGTCTTGAAGATTGCTTTGCTGAGTGGTGCTACTATCTATCGCGGATTGGAGCTGACCGATCTGCGCGTTCAAGTGATTAATCGCATCTTGGAAGCTAGCTGCCTCCGTCCGCAGCTGAGCAACGGCGTTATTATTCGTGTTGATCTGAGCGGTACAATCCGAAATAGTCCCACACGTTGCATCAGCCAAAACTGTCTTGACTCCAGATATCATAGTTGCCCCTACCAGCACGATACTCGTGATGCTAAGTATCCCAATTTTTACACTGTGAGAAAGTGAGCGAAATGAAACTTTATTCATGATTTTATTTTTGCTTTTTATGTTAGAGGTTAACGCTAGTAATATACCATTTAAATGCAAGCTTTTCAATATCATCCCCTGTTCTGGCGTACCCCGAAGAGGGTCAACCATTAACACCGGCAGCGAACAGACCGGATAACACGCGCATTTGCTATTTTTTTGACACTTTAAATTTGAGATAACGCTGAGTGGCAATCACAGACGATGCGGCACCTATAAATATACCAATCATAAGTTGCATGGTCAACAGCCCCCAGTAGTGAGCCTGGAAATATGTTTGGCTATAGCCGATGTCCAACAGCCCTAAACTCGTGGCTTGCAATGAGCCCGAGGCGGTCACGAAAATTGCATTAATGATGAGAATGGATACAACCGCCGACAATAGGCCGTAAATAATACTTTCAACCACAAACGGCCCTCGGATGAACCAGGTTGTCGCACCCAACAGACGCATGATTTTAATCTCGTCACGGCGGTTAAAGATTGCCATCTGAATAGTATTGAAAATTATCAGCACAGAGATGAGGGCAAATACCAGCACGGCTATAACCCCGGCCTGTCGCAGTATATTGGTGGCATGGGTGATTTTGTCGATAGCGGCCCGCCGGTCACCGCTGTCAGAGGCAGGGTCTGATTGCAATGCCGCGATAGCCGGCTTTGCAATGTAGCTTCGGATATCGTTAATTTTGTTCAGGTCTTTGGGCTTTACCTGAACAGTTGCCGGCAAGGGGTTATCGGTTGAATTAATGGCTTGCAATAATTGCTCGTTACCGGCGTTTTGTTGCATATATGTCTGTAGCGCTTGGGCTTTTGTTAAATAAGTAACGGATTGGACGTTTGGCAAGGCGCGCAGTTCCTTAAGTAGTGTTTTGGTTTCTGTTGGAGTAACTGCATCTTTCAGATATAAGGAGATGTTAATCTTGTCAGTTATTTGGGCAACGGTGTTAGTGAAAGTCGCATTCGCAATTATCGAAAACAGTATGATAGTCAACGTCACAGTCATAATAGCCATTGCGGCGATTGCCAGCGAAGTATTGCGAATAAAGTTCACCGTACCGGTGTGCACAATGCGTATAAAGGTCGTCCAACGTCGTTGCATATTACCCGTGGTACTCCGCGTTAGCTCGATCACTGGCTATTTTACCGTTCTGCAGAGTGACGACACGGCGTTTGAGCTTATTGACAACCTCGACGTTGTGAGTCGTAAGGAGCACGGTAGTTCCGTAACGATTAATTTTCTCTAGAACTTTAATAACGTCCCAAGCGTGCTTAGGGTCAAGATTTCCGGTTGGCTCATCGGCTATCAAAATACGTGGTTGGCGCACAATTGCTCGGGCGATAGCGACGCGTTGGCGCTCGCCGCCGGAGAGCTCCATTGGCATGCGCTTCTCTTTGCCGGTTAAATTAACAATATCAAGAACCTTCGGAACAGTGTGGCGGATTTCACGGTTAGATACGCCGACGATCTCGAGAGCAAAGGCCACATTTTCGAAAACATTTTTATTGGGCAGTAGTTTGAAATCTTGGAACACTACGCCAATTTTGCGCCTCAGCAATGGAATATCTCTATCTTTAAGCTTATCGTAATCGATACCGCCGATGATTATTTTGCCGCTAGTTGGACGCTCCTCACGAGTAAGCAGGCGTAGCAATGTCGTCTTGCCGGCGCCACTCTGGCCGACAACAATCACGAATTCTTTAGCCTCAACGTGTAGCGAAATGCGGTCGAGTGACGGCCCAGAGCCACGATTGTAGGTTTTACTTACCCGGTCAAGCAGAATCATTACCCTAATCTTACCATAACCACTCTAGTGCATGCACGTTGGCTTGTGGCTAGCCAGCAATAGTGTATTCAAGGTAGGCATCGACGAGCGGTCCAAGGTCGCCGTCTAGTACGGCGTCGGGGTCGGATGTCTCATAACGCGTTCGTAAATCTTTGACCTGCTTGTAGGGATGTAGCACATAGCTACGGATTTGATTGCCCCACTCGGCTGATTGATTTGGGCCCTTCAACTCACCGAGACGTTCAGAGTGTTGTTCCATCTGTAATTGAGCCAAGCGCGACCGAAGTACTGTCATGGCTGTTTCACGGTTTTGCAACTGGCTACGCTCATTCTGGATAGCCACAACCAAGCCAGTTGGCAAGTGCGTAATACGAACGGCCGAATCAGTGGTATTGACTGACTGGCCACCGTGGCCGCCGCTACGATAAACATCGACGCGTAAGTCTTTCTCGTCAATCGCTAAATCGTCCGGCTGGTTAATTTTAGGCATGACTTCTACCTTAGCAAAGCTAGTTTGGCGCAGATTGTCGGAGTTAAAAGGACTGAGACGTACTAGGCGGTGGACACCATGCTCTCCCTTGAGGCGACCGTAAGCAAAGCTACCCTCGATCTCGATCGTCACGCTTTTAATGCCGGCCTCTTCACCGCTCGATTGATCAATAGTGGCATATTTCCAATTATTTTTTTCACAGAATCGAATGTACATGCGTAACAGCATCGACGCCCAATCCTGCGCGTCGGTACCACCGGCGCCGGCGTGGATGCTAAGTATCGCATCGTAATCATCATAGGGACCGTTGAGCTTCAATGCTTCCTTAAGAGTTATGAAAGAGGCGGCTAGCTCAGCCAGCTGTGTATCGAGCTCAACCGTCATTGAATCGTCTGCCAACTCCAGCAATTCTGCGATATCGCGCACCGCTTGCTGCAAAGACAACCACGGGTTGACTCTCGACTGCAACTTCGAGATTTGTTTCATAGTGGCTTGCGCGACTGACGTGACGTCCCAAAAGTCAGGCTGCTGGCTAGCTGCAGTAGCTTGCGCTAACTCAACTTGTAAGCCGCTAATTTTGAGACGCTTGATCGCATCAGCGATCTGTTCGTCGAGGCTATGGGCTTGTTTACGCTGTTCGTCCACTGGCTACAACCTTAGTAGGAATACTGTTTGAGGCAAGTTTATGAGGCGGCTTACTGTCCTGATGCCAAAGCGGTGCTAAATGAGCGCGCAACTCTTTGGCAAAAGGAGCTCCACAATTCCCGAGGACACCAAATCCCCAGATTTCTTCGCGGAACATACTGCGAGCGATACGAATTATTTCGTCCTTATTAATGGCGGCAATCCTGGCAGGGATTTGGTAATAATTCTCAATCTCATCATCAAAGAAGTATCGGCCCGTATAGCCAGCAGACGTACCGCCGACGGTTTGACCGCTACGCTGGAAGCGTCCGAGAGCGTACTGCTTGGTGGACGCGATTTCGGCGTCGGAGATGTCACCTGCCAATACTTTCGTGAGCTCGTCAACTATGATACGCATCAAAGGAGGTGCATTTTTGTCTGACACTTGGGCCCCAAACCACCAGTTGCTGGCATCACGAGTTTGCGACAAGCCAGAACTCATGCCGTAGACAAGCCCTTTTTCACGGGCCGAACCCAATATCTTGGAATAAAGGGTTTCAGTAAGCATGGTATTAATCAGGTTAAGGGCATCAGTTTCCGGGTCACTCATACGCCGATTCATGAAGGTATCGATATAGAAATACAGGTTATCTACCGTATCGTTCAGCACGAATACCGCCTTGGGCAGCCGTTTAGGTCGCTCCCTTGGCAACGGAAAACGCTCACCCGTCTCCGGCAATTCGATTGCTGATAGCAATTTTTCAATGGCGTCACAGCGCTCGGGTGTCATATTGCCCGCAAACACAAACCGCATATTCGGAGCGACGTGCGTCCGGCTATAATGATCTCGAACATCTTGGACGGCCACGTTTTGCATAATCTCCAACCGTTCGGCATCGGTTTTCGCAATCAAGCCTAACTGGCGGCGCATTTCAAGACTCAGCCGGCGGAAATGATTGTTAGCACGTGCAGCCATTTCCTCTTGAACATTGCCAAATTCGGCCTGAAACTCTTCTTCGAGAAATAATGGTCGCGTGATTGCCACTAGCAGCAGACCGAGCACCCGGTCCCATTCAAAATCAGCACACTCGGCCTCGTAAGTAATGTCATATACACCGGTACTGGCGTTGCTATAGGCACCGTTCTTTTCAAGCTCGGCCTGAAAATCACGCGCCCGGGGAATGAGCTCATTGGCGCCAAGCAACACGTGCTCCATTAGGTGCGGCACTTCCCACTTGTCAGGGTTAACTAGGTATTCGCCGGCTCGGAAGTTAATGTCGAACGTCATGACTGATGCGTCGGGCACGTTGACGAGAAGGCCTTTGGCACCATTTTTTAGTGTGATTTCACTGACTGTGTGTTTCATATGTAATTTAGTAGTTGAGTAGTGTTAGAAGAATGGTGAAAACTCAAGCTGAGCACCGCTCCTCTAAACGACCACTCCTCTACTTCTTCCTCCGTTTCGCGGTGGTTTTACGTTTGCGCTCAGTTTTACGGGCCTTTTTGATGGTTTCAGGCAGTTTTTTCTTCGGCATGGTGGCGGCTTTTTGATCGGCGAAGTCGCCCGCGTCAAATTCAGTCTCGGCATTAGTGATTTGATTGGCGTTTTCGACTGAGCCGCGCGCGGCACGGGTCAGCTCAGTTTCGGTAGCGCGATTAAGGTCTTCGGGGGCAATTGGCTGGGCATGGAACAGAGCTCGCAGTACGTCGTGGCGTAGAGTGTTTTGCATTTCCTCGAACAACAGCTGACCACGGCGACGGTATTCTACGAGCGGATCTTGCTGACCGACGCTCATCCAGTGAATGCCCTCACGTAGGTGATCCATGTTCTCAAGATGCTGCATCCAAAGGTTATCGAGTACTTGCAAGTAAATATCACGCTCAACTTTGCGCATAATCTCAGGAGTAAAGGCCAATTCGCGTGCACCGTATAGCGTACTGGCTGCAGTATTGAGTACTTTTTCGAACTTCGTTGCGTCGGAGTCAAATAGCCGGTCGAGCGTAGCTTCGTCGAACGGAAAGGCTTCGCGGACTACATCCTCAAATTGCTCAGTCGCCACCAATGACGAAGTCGCTAAAGCATGGGCTTCTTCATCCAGGAAAAACTTAATACGCTTGCTGATGTCTTCGGCCCGCAGTATCTCACGCCGCATCGAGTATGTTGCCTTACGGTGACGGTTCATAACATCATCGTATTGGACAACGCTCTTCCGTTGGTCAAAGTGAAAACCTTCAACCTTTTTCTGGGCACCCTCGAGAGATTTGCTTATTAGCCGGTTCTCAATTGGAGTGTCATCATCGACGCTCAATCGCGCCATAATGTTCGCTATCCGGTCACCGCCAAAAATACGCATCAAATCATCTTCGGTACTGACAAAGAATTGGGTGACGCCGGGGTCGCCTTGGCGACCGGCGCGCCCGCGCAACTGGTTATCAATACGGCGTGATTCATGGCGCTCGCTTCCGAGTACGAAAAGCCCACCGAGCTCCTTTATTCCTTCCCCGAGCACGATGTCAGTACCACGACCTGCAATGTTAGTGGCGAGCGTGACGGCACCGGCTTCACCGGCTTTAGCGACAATGCTGGCTTCTCGTTCGTTGTTCTTGGCATTGAGAACCTGATGAGGGATACCGGCCTTGTTCAACATGTTGCCGAGCTGCTCGTTCTTTTCAATTGATACCGTCCCGATCAGAACTGGTTGCCCTTTGGTGTGCAGGGCTTTGACTTCTTTGGCAATGGCTTTGAACTTCGCTTTTTCGGTACGATAAATACGATCAACCCGATCTTGACGATCAATCTTTCGGTTGGACGGAATCTCAACAACATCTAGCTTGTAAATCTGGTGAAATTCCTCGGCTTCAGTCAAGGCGGTACCGGTCATGCCTCCAAGTTTTTCATACAATCGGAAATAGTTCTGGAACGAAATAGTAGCCAACGTCATGCTCTCCTGCTGAACTTCAACCCCTTCCTTGGCTTCGATGGCTTGGTGTAGACCTTCGTTATAACGGCGGCCGGCTAGTAAGCGACCCGTGAACTCGTCAACGATAACAACTTCCCCGTCTTTAGTAACGACGTAATCTTTGTCGCGAGTAAACAATGCGTGGGCCCGAAGGGCTTGTTGCAGGTGATATATTGTCCGAATGTTTTCCGAACCGTAGAGATTATCGAGCGCTAAAACTTTCTCGACAAGCTCTACACCTTCGTCGGTCAGAATAACAGTTTTACGCTTTTCATCAGTCTCAAAGTGCTTATCTTTTTTGAGTTGGCGGACAACTTTTGAGAACTGGGCATAGGCAGTACCGCTGGTGGCACTTGGTGCGCTAATAATTAGTGGCGTACGGGCTTCATCTACTAGAATAGAGTCCACCTCGTCGACGATCGCATAGTGCAGGTTACGTTGGCGCAACTGGTCTTCTTCACGGACCATGTTGTCTCGCAGGTAATCAAATCCATACTCGTTGTTAGTGCCGTAAGTAACGTCAGCGGCGTAGGCTTGCTGTCGAGTACATGGCTTCAGATGGCGAAATCGTTCATCATCGTGCTCAACATTTGTAAACTCCGGATCGTAGACGAACGAATGATCACCTAAAATGATACCCGTTTGCATACCAAGAAAATCGTAGACTTTACCCATCCAGCCAGCGTCACGCTGGGCCAAATAATCGTTGACCGTCACGACGTGGACACCTTTTTCTGTTAGGGCGTTCAAGTATACCGGCGCTGTGGCCACTAAGGTCTTGCCTTCACCAGTTTTCATTTCGGCCACGTTGCCCTCGTGAAGCACCATGCCACCGATTAATTGGACATCGAAGTGCCGTTGGCCAAGAGTCCGAGTAGCGGCTTCGCGCACAACCGCAAAAGCGTCGGGTAGAATAGCATCAAGCGATTCTTTTTTGAGACGGCCTTTCAGGATGTCGGTTTGTGCCTTAAGAACAGTGTCTGACATTTTTTTGTATTTATCGCTGAGAGCATTTACAGCCACAACTCGTTTGCGCAATCTTTTAACGGTCCGCGCTTGCGGATCACCTAATATCTTCTTAAATACCGTGTTCATATACCCTGTCTCCCGGTTATCTGTAAGTCAACAAAATTCTTGAGGGTATTATAAACACTTTCGAGGTGAAAAGCGACGGTAATTTTACCAACGATTTGCCGCAAACTCGAACATATGGTCTGGATCCTATCAATACCAGTCCCGTTACGAGCGCCCTCGATAGCCATTCAACCCTAGATTTCGGGCGTCACAACACGAAACTTTCGTGAAAAACGAGCGAACAAGTGACGGTGCATTTTACCACCATGGTGAAGGTCTTTGTACTTACGGAGCTGTTGCCGCAGCTTGGCATCGACAATGTCGACGGCCGCGTACATGTTGATAGTGCTCTCTTTGAGATTAATGGTTTCATGAGGAAGATGGAGGTTAACTTCACAGGTCGATTGACTTTTATCTTTGAAGGTCGCTTCTTTGAGAATAACCTCTAAGTGGGCGCTTTGGCGCGAGGCGCGAGTCATATATTTATCCAAGTGACCGATTTTCTTGACGATATATTTACGTAAATTGTCATCGACAACGGTATGAACACCGTGAATTTCGAATTTCTGTAACATGTAAACCCTCCTACTATTTCTTTTTGAATGGTGGTCAATGTTACCAATTATTATACTCTTACCGCTCTTAATGTGCTGGCATATTTATCACGAATCATGCAGTTTGGACCGACACCCTAAACTGGAGAGCCCTGCCAAAGTGGCCTTATGAAGCACAGAGTCCGGTGGGCTAAATTTGAGTTCGGCCGCCCATGTACGGCAAAAGTGCTTCCGGAATTGATATATCGCCCGCTGCGGTTTGGTAGTTCTCCATGATGGCAACCATGATTCTACCGAGCGCAAAAGCGGTTGCATCATTGGTGTGAACGAGTTCGGTAGCGCTTGTTGGTGGAATATAGTCCTCGACGTTAACAACTTCGTTCAAAGATTTTGGTATACGGCGCAATCGAGTTTTCAAACGGCGGGCCTGATAATCGGTCATATAGTCGGCAGTGTGCGTTTCGCGGTACTTTTCCTGGCTCGGAATCCAGGTTTCAATATCAATGCCACGGGCGTTTGGCTTGCCGATATCTGCCGTACACTTGGACAACACTTGGTACGGTAAGCCCAAACAGCCCACCAGATATTCCTGTACAGCTACGAGTAATTTATGTTCATCGAGGCCAGTTTCGGGTGTGCTGAAGACTTCCATTTCAAGTTTATCGAATTGGTGCATGCGAATGATGCCTTCCATGTCTTTACCATAGGTTCCTGCTTCACGTCGGAAACTCGTCAAATAACCCACGTAGCGAATCGGCAGCCGGTCTTCCGGTATGATTTCGTTCATATACATCGAACCGAGGGTATGTTCGGCGCTGCCCTGCAGCCATAGATCATCCTCATCAGCGCCGACCCGGTAGCGGTCATCCCGGGGCTCTAGTCGATCCATCGCGTCGTAGACAGGTGTTTTGATCATAGCCGGCGGTAAAACAGGCACAAACGGCTTAGCGGTGATATGTAGCCCGTTTTCTGTTATAAGCCGCTGCAGGATCTGTTCATCACCTAACGTCCGGATGACAAATTGCATAATGGCGAATTGTAACTCGACCAGCCCTCCTTTGATATAAGCGAAACGGCTGCCAGCAACTTTGGTCGCTCGTTCCTTATCGATAAGGTCTTTTGCGGCGGCTAATTCCCAGTGGCTTTTTGGGATAAAATCGAACTCCGGTTTAGTACCCACCTGCCGGGCAACGACATTCTCGTCTTCCGAGGCTCCAACCGGTACATCGTCGAGCGGCATATTAGGGATGGCTTTGAGGAGCCGGTCAAACTGCTGGTCAATAAGCTTCAAATCAGTCTCGAGCTGGCTAAGTTCTTCTTTGATAAGCCGGCCAGCAACGATTTGCTCTTCACTCGGGCGCTGGTTTTTAGTTTGGCTGGACTGCTCGTTCCGACGGCGGCGTAGTTCATCGATCTGAGTAATGCGGGTTTTCCGTTGTCCGTCGAGCTCGAGCAACTGCCCGGCGTCGATTTTATACCCTTTTTGTGCGGACTTTTCTGTAACGAGATCAGGATTGTCGCGAATGAATTGAATATCTAACATACGGTCATTATAGCTTAGAAGCCTCAGTATAGCCTCTCAAATAACGTTTCAGCCGAGTTGATGGCTAGTGGGGTAGCATACGTTTTGCCTTAAGTGCCACGATCATGATACTGCACTAATTATTTCATTTCCAAAATATTCTTCACTCTGACCATAACCCTCAGCGCGCAAAACACCGCTTATTCTCTCTTTTATCAGTTGTCTTGCCAATAAGTGCCTGATTAATTTAATAAGTGTAAAACGCGTAAGACTCGACCGGCAAAATAACCAAGCGAATACTGCTGCCAGCCCGACTGAATCCTCAGTAACTGGCTTCAAGACAGTCACCTGGACGGGGAATGAGATCGAACTTATTTGGCCAGTCGTTTTTGAACTGCGGCTAGGGTGATTTCAGTGCGCGAACGGGCATAGCTGCAGTAGTCACATTCTCCACCCATGGCGGCGTTTCCGACTGGCGGCATGACATCGTTTTCCATTGTCGCTTTCATTTTGATAAGCGTGGGTTCAATCCAGTCATCTTTCCCCGTATAGGGAATAACTTTAGTGCGAAATTCGACTCGGTCATTGAAAGCCTCGAGGTCCATCCGACCGTTGGTGTATACAAAATATCCGGTATCACTGACGTCGAAGCCATTCTGGCGTAACAGCCATTGGTAAACTTCCAACTGACGTTTATAGCTCATCTGCCAATCGGCGTCGATGGACACCTCCTTGTCCTTAGCAGTTGCCTTATAGTCGACGACTATCAGTTGCCCGTCGGGTTTCACCCATACATCATCAATCGCGCCAAAGACGTGCAGATTTGTCGGCGCGTGCACCGTGATGATTCCCGTAAAATTGTAACGCCATTTGTCTAAGTCTTTATGCACATACGGAATTGCGTTAATTTGGTTATCGAGCATCAACGGGTGCGGCTCCCCCTTAGCTCGATAACTATCAAATTCTTTTTTGAATAGTTCATCGATTGCCTTATTTATATTAAAAGGCGGCGTACTAGGGCGCTTAATTTTTAGGCGGGTATCGAGCCAGAAACAGCGCGGACACTGCATAAACAGCTCAATTTTTGAACGCGATACTTTAAAAGGGACGATCTGTCCCGGTTGATATGGCTGTGAACGTTCCCGCCAGTATGTATTCCCCATTGGCACTATTGTAGCAGCAGTTCCCTCTTTCCAAAGGACCATGAAAATAAATTTGCTTAATCGTTACTGTTTGAGATTCAAGATCGCCAAAGTTTCAATGTGGGGGGTGCGCGGGAAGAAGTTATAAATTTCAAAGAAGTCGATAGTGTAGGCACTTTGAAGCTTAGCGAGATCGCGAGCTTGGGTGGCGGGGTTACAACTTAGATAGACGATTTGCGGGGGCTGAACTTCGAGAACGCGACTAACAACACGGTCATGCAAGCCGGCCCGGGGCGGGTCAAAAATGACTGGCTTATCGGCAACTATATAGTCGAGGGCTTTTTCGGTAGGAGCCTGCAAGACACGGACGTGCAGGCCACTGGCTTCGGCGTTGACCCCAGCCATCTTAATAGTTGCCGGGTCGATCTCAATAAGATCGACTGACTTACGAGCAACACTCAAGCCGATTGAGCCGACACCGGCATACATATCGACGATACTCGGAGCGGTGCAGTGTTGTTTGATACGCCGTAGGACCTGCTCAAAAATTGGTATATTTACTTGGAAGAACGAATCAACGTCATAAGCATAGGTTCTTTGCAATAATTCATCGTGCAATAGGACGCTGCCGAGTTCATCGATTAGCTCCGTCGGCACAGAGGCAGGGCTTTTAGGGTTTGAGTGGTAGACGCGCAGCCCACGAAGCTCAGCTGGCAGCTCGAGTTTACTGAATTTAGTCAATTTAGTATATAGCGCAGCCACTGTTTCACCTTTTTGGTTACAGCGAACAATTATTGTCTTCATGTCACCCGCGCGGGTGTTAAGTTTAGAAAGTTGGACACAGACAGCCTCAGCAGCGGCATCGAGCTCGGGACGGGCCAGCGCACTTCCCTGCACGATTTGTTTACTGTGGCTGGCGCGCTCGTGCAAAGCTAAATGGAGACCATCATCGTCGCCCCAGAAGGAGTATTCCATTTTGTTTCGATAGTGCCACTCCGTCTCGTCGTGGATGACGCTACCGACTGTTGGCAAGGCAATCATTTCATGAGCAAAAAGCTCTTCGACAATTGATTTTTTATATTTATTCTCGGCGGTATAGGTCATGATCTGCCATGGGCTAGTCGAAAGATAAATGCTTTCGAGCGGATCAATGCGCTCAGCAGATGGCTCAACAATCATCATGGCAATGGCTTCGGCGTAAGTACGCTTGTTTTTAGTGAGGCGTATCTTGACGCGCTCACCTGGTAGAGCGTTCCAGACAAATACTTTACGACCATCGGGTAGAACTCCGAGGGCTTGGCCACCGTTAATTAGCTTCGAGACTTGCACTTCGACTACTTCATTCATACGAGACTGCTGCCCCACTCTTCAAGAACTTTGCGTAATTGTGAACTTGTCCGGACCACCACCATCGGAGCGTGCTCGGCCAATAGTTCCGGAGTATTGAAACCCCAGGCCACGGCGACGCAAGGTACATCAACACGTTTACACGCTTCAATATCACGCGGCTCATCACCGACATAAATGACATCTTTGGGTTGAAGTTGATTATGACGCAATATCCGACGCAGCGCCCGGGATTTGCCGAGCAAACCGACGCCACCATAAATATTCGTAAAGAAGTTGCTTAAGCCATGTTGGACCAAAAAAACTTGGACATTACGGGTACTGTTACTACTCATAACAAATAAACGATAATGATCGTTGCTCAATGTTCTAAGCACGTCCTCAATTCCCTCAAATGGTTGGACTTCGCCGATACGTCGAGCCATGAGCCGCCGCCCACGAATGATTAAGAGGGGCCAGCGCCAGCGTGACAAACCAAGTTCTTTGGCGACATTCAATAAGCGCATCTGACGCAAGCGAGCAATTTCCTGATCGCTAATCGGTTCTTTGCGATGAGTGAGACCTTGGGTAATTTCAACGACAAGCTTAAAACTATCGGCCAAAGTGCCGTCAAAATCAAAGATAATTGCTTTCATCACCCTAGTGTACTAGAAAACTATCGAACTGGTTAGACGAAACGCATCGCTCAGGTAATTGGTTCATATGGAACATGGCACATGCCGCGACCAGTTCGCTCGGTAAATTTCTGATGGTAAGCTTCAGCTTCGTAAAATGGACCGGCCGACTCGATTGCTGTGACGATTTGTTCGCTCCATTTAGGTTGAGCTGCATCGCGCGCGGATTCGGCAATAGTTTTTTGTTCGTCGGTGACGTAATAAATTGCTGAACGGTAACTATCACCAATATCTGGACCTTGTCGGTTTAGCTGAGTTGGGTCGTGCATGCGAAAAAAGTGCTGACACAGTAGCCCAAAACTAACTATTCGCGGGTCAAACTTAATCAGTACCGCCTCGGCGTGACCGGTGGTGTGGGAGCAGACTTCCTCATAGGTTGGGTCTTCCGTATGACCTCCAGTGTAACCAACTGTGGTCTCTATAACGCCGGGAACTTGGTCAAAATAATACTGCACGCCCCAAAAACAGCCGGCGGCAAAAATGGCCTGTTCCATTACTCGGATACCTCGACGTCACGCCAAAACGCCACATAATTTGAATAATCTTTTTTGACGATTTTCAATGACGTGGGTAAGGGACTAGGGTAAGTCCAGGCAGCGTCATGCACCCACGTGTTACCGGAGCGAACGTCCGAATACTGACACACCCCTTTCCAGGGACAGGTGTAGGGCGTCGAACTGACACGCAGATAGGCTTGATCAACTGATTCAGGCGGAAAATACCAACGCTGTTCGATATAGATAAGGTCGGCTTTGTTTGCCTCAGCGATTACAGTGCCGTTTAAGGTTGCTTTCAAAATATTTACCTCCTCATATATTTTAACGTATCTGCTTAAATAATCGAGCGAATCGGACTAACTCGTCGTAGAGCTTAGCGAGGTTGCGCTCGTAGCGTTCGACGTGATGTTGCTTAAGCGCACCCGACCCCTCAAACATATCCTGGGCGCGGGGAAAGTAAACGTCCCACGACAGGGCGACGAGGCCAGTTTCGCGGATAGCCGACACGAGTGCTTCCACGGCGCGCACCCCACCCCAACCGCCGTTGCTGACGCCGGCAAAGGCGACTGGCTTGTGGTTATAGTTTGATAGCTCACTGTCTAGCATACGTTTAAGTGAACCCGGAAAGCTGTGATTGTACTCCGGAGTAATAATAAAAAAGGCATCGGCCCGAGCCGTAATTTCGCTATAGCGCGGATCCTTCCCTTCCGGATCGTTGCCGTCACCAGGAAAGTCAAATTCCGAGGGATCAACTAGAATAATTTCAACCCCGGGCAACCGGCGTCCAAATTCAGCCACATAGCGGGCGACTTTGTCTGATTGACGCTGCACCCGCGTCGTTCCGATTAGTACGGCAATGGTAATTGGTTCCATGTGTTTCCTCTCTGAATTTATAATTTCGATTGTAGCCTGCTGCTAGCCGAAAATAATTTTGCTCAGCGAAGCTATTGAAAATAATATTACCACCGCACCTAAGCTGCGTCGAAAATAGTTGTCCCCTTTGGTTAGCTCCCACACCCCCCAGATAATAATCACCACGCTAGCAGCTATTGTGGCACCACTAGATAATTGGCCCTTAGCGAATTGGGGGATGACCATCAAGCCCAGCCACAAAAGTAGTGGCCAATTGGGAAGTTGGAAAATGACGATCTTGCCCGCTCCTTGCTTGTCTCTCCAGATTTTATCCCATAAATTCGGTTGGTGGGCGGCGGGTGCAGCTTCAGTCATAGCAGCCTTTCTTTAATTATTCCAATTCGGCGATACGATCGTGGTTGAGTCCATAATAGTGGGCAATTTCATGCCAAAGGGTGTGTTTGATCTCCTCTTTGAGGCTTACCAAGCTGTTCGCCCGCCGCTGTAGTGGCCCCTTGAATAGGGTAATTTTGTCGGGCAGCGTACGTCCCATGCCTTGACGCTGGCTGAGCGGAACACCTTCGTATAGACCGAGTAAGGTCTGATCGTGGCGCAGCTCGAGTTGGGAGCGCTGCGCCGGTGTCGGGTCGGTTTCGTACAAAATGGCGATATTTTTTATACTCTTGACGTGTTCACCGGGTAATTCGGCGAGAGCTTGGTCTATCAGCTCTTGAAATTCTTCGTCTGATACGTCCATTAGTTAGCTCCTGGCAGAAGTTCAACAAAGGCATCGTCCCAGTTGCCGTGTACGGCCTGATCGGCTTCACATTTCATTAGCCCGAAGTCCGCCGCCGCATCGAGGGCGACATTACGCTTAATGACTTGGCCAGCCATGAACATCGTCAAGCCGAAACCACGGCGCAGGTAAGGCCCATGATCAGCGTCGGACACACACAACTCGTCGGCCAAGCGTTCGATAATATCGTGGTAGGGCTCGGCTAATGAATAGCCACAGTCGCTCACTTCCATCATCGACCGCGCCATAATGAGACGTTTCTCGTCGCTGTTATCTGCCCCCGATAAGTTAGGCACCGGTATACTGTCCGCCTGATCATCATAAAGCGAGGCAACAAATGATGCACCCTGCTCGAGTTTCATCACGTCCAAGCCAACCAGCCCGCCAAGGTAATAGAAGTGCTCGTTTACATACATCGCGGCCTGGCTGATATTTGCTTCGGGCAACCGGATAAAGTTAGTCAGCATGCGTAAATTTGCAACAATCGCCGGTTGGTCGTTCTCATACTTGGTAATGAGTCCCCGAGTATAGTAGCCGACCTTAGCGTATCTCTGCAATTCAGCTTGAAAATGCGATGGATCCATCGGCATCAACAGTTGCTCGGACGGCTCTGGAAATGAATTGCTTATACTCATATTGACAGAATTATATCACCCCTGAATCGGTGAGGTTAAGAATCAAGCCGCTTCAGCACTCACGCACGACTCGATGGCCAAAACCGGCACTTGGAAGGTAAACCCGCGAATGAGTCGCTCAGTTCGCTCATCGATACCAAATACTTCGGGACGTAGAAAATTGAGCGATAAACTATCGATTGGTATGCCATGGTCGACTAAGTAACCGAAAGAGTCTAGTTCGGCGATGAATAATAAGCCGTCGTTATAGAGTATCCTATCGTCTGGCTCCGCATCAGGATCTTTGCCGAGTACTTGCGCTGTGCTTATCATGAATTGTCGACCAAGAAGTGTCTTAGCCGCGAGCAGGCCCATCGCGCCTCTGACATGGGCTATTTTTCTGTCGATCATATCGATATTGTCCGCTACTATCTGAAGGCCTTGAAGACCGTCAATTATTTCATTGCCGGTAGGTTGTTGATTGAATCGACTCACCATTTTTTTATTCTCATTAAATGATTATCCTCAACTTTACCAGTATTTAATTATATGTAAATAAAATTAAAATTTTAGGTCCGGATAAATCAATTTCGTTGTCTCGTCGACTTCTTGGCGAAGTTGGGGGAATGGCACCCCTTCGCGGGCAGTGACACCTTCAAAAATCCAGAATACTCGTTCACTATAGCCCCAGCCACAGGCCGGGGGCATCCCATATTCGAGCATTTCGACAAAGTCGATATCGAGCATCATAGCTTCGTCGTCACCACTATCGCGTAGTTGCTGCTGCTCGACAAAACGGCTCAGCTGTTCGACGGGGTCGTTGAGCTCGCTGAAGCCATTACCGAGCTCACTGCCCGCCATAATCGGCTGGAAGCGCTGAACAGTGTCCGGTCGATCAGGGTTTGCTTTCGACAGTGGGCTGATGAATAGCGGAGTATTGACGAGCCAGATCGGGCCGGCGACGTCTTTGCGAATGTTCTTCCACAGCTTATCAATACCCCGGGCGAGATTTTCGGTCTGCTCAACCTCTAATTTGTTGTCCGCGAGCGCTTTCTTGACTTGTACAAGCGTACAGTCCAGGGGATTAATACCATAGCGATTTTGAATAGTTTCCACATAGTCCCACTGCTCCCACTCCTTTTCCAGGTCGACATCAAACTCGCCTAGCTTAAATTTCAGTGTGCCGAATGTATTCTGGAGGACATAGCGATACATGTCTGTCATAAATTTCATACCACCCTGCCAATCAGCGTAGGCCCAATACCATTCCATGGCGACGTGCTCTGGCAAATGCTCATCACTGTAGTTTTCATTACGAAATCGCGGACCGATGTCGTAAACTTTCTCAAAGCCCGCTCCCAGCAGGCGCTTCAGTGGTAACTCGTGGCTAATGCGCAGGTAAAAGTCCTGATCAAGTGCGTCCATATGGGTCACGAACGGATTAGCGTCGGCACCCCCGGTGGTGTGTTCAAGTACCGGCACATTGACCTCTACAAACTCGTTTTGATTCAGAAAATCACGGGTAGCCTGCCAGAATTTACTGCGACGGACAAAACGCTGACGGACGTCTTCGTTGACGTTCATGTCGACGTAGCGGCGGCGGAAGCGCTCCTCTTTGTTCGTGAAGCCGTCTTGTTTGGTCGGCATGGGTCGAAGCGATTTTGTCAGTAAGCGCAGTGTTTCGATGTCGATCGACTCTTCACCAGTTTGAGTTTTGATAAGCTTGCCGCTGGCTTCTATGAAATCTCCTGAGTCCAATAGACTGATATCAGTAAGCAGCAGTTCGCCATTGACGCGGTCAGCCTCAGCGGCTTCGTTGTGCCGCCAAAACAGCTGCAGTTCGCCACTGGCGTCTTTGATAACAATAAAGGCGATCTTGCCAAACTTGCGAATAGAAACGATCCGCCCGACGACACTGAGCGGTTGGCCTTCCAGGGTGTTAAATTCAGCGTGAACCTGCCCAATGTGGTGACTTCGGTGTGCCTCCGCCGGGTACGGATTTATCCCTAGTTGCCTTAAGTCCTCAAGTTTACGTAAGCGCTCGTCGCGCAGTTCTTTTAGTGTTGCCATAGTTCCCGCTTGTTAGTACTAATTAGCTCCTAGTATAACCCACGGAGTAGCTGAACGTAAGCTTAGCAGTGCCAATAGAGTGAATGTCAGCAATCTGATTAAACCCCGGCCACCATTCAAGCATTGATAAGACTATGATAATTGCCGGCGCTCGAGAGGCCTAGCCCAATAAATCGCTCGGCGGTACTTCTTGCGTAAAAACTTCAGGCGGATGATACGATGCTGCCGCACTCATGGCTACCAAAGCTCTTGCGCCAGCTTTTACTAACTCCTCTGGCGTCAGCCTATCCAAATTACCAAGGTCATCCTCTTTAGCTGCTTCCGCAGTTGCGCCGAGGTTGTGGTCGCGGTCGCCGGCATAATGAGGCTCTACATCTACCTGTAGTGGTATTAGGTTCGCAGGAGGTATAGATGCCTCACCCGATGAAGATCCCGGTGCGGTATGAGCCCCCATATTAATTCTCGATAAATTTTTTTCCATCCTTACCCCCTTAAAGAATGCCTAAATGATCCTTCAACCGAACACTATGGGCGCGACACCCGTGTGGGGCAGTAAAATAGTTTATTGCGTTAGTGTTTATCCGAAATAGAACAGAGAACCGCAAACATTACTGAGTTTGGCGGGCGTACCCTAACAAAATCCTAAAAACTTGGCGATAAGCAGCAAGAGGAAATTCACCGAACTATTAGCTAATTTCGATGATCTGGTAGGTCACGGTCTCGACCGGAGTCTTGATCTCGACCGAATCGCCGACTTTTTTGCCAAGCAAAGCCTGTCCGATGGGAGATTCATCGGAAATTTTGCCATTGAGCGGGTCGGCCTCGACAGTACCAACTACTTGAAACTCTTTGACGGAACCATTACTGAGTTTAACCTTGGAGCCAAGCTGAACTTTACTGCCTCCGGACGGCTTCTTGATGATTTCGACGCTTTGCAATATATTTTCAAGTTCGGAAATACGTGCTTCATTGCGCTCTTGCTCTTGTCGGGCTGTCTGATACTCGGCGTTCTCGGACAAATCACCCATTTCACGGGCGCTGCGAATCGCTTCGGCAACAATCGGTCTTTTCGCAACTAGTGCATCAACTTCGGCTTTGAGTTCATTGACGCCTTCTTGGGTGAGTCTAAATCGTTTCTTCATCAGTCAGTATCCCCTCCTTCTTAATTGTAGGATTGCTGGCGCAATTTTCTGGCTTTATTATAGCAACACGGTGACTTAAGCACCTAATGTTTTAAGTAGGTCCTGTAGCGACACATACGTAGCCTCTTGGCTCGAACGACCCTTTATCTCGTACGTTTGTGCTTCAACGGTTTTGTCACTAACGACAACCCTCGTTGGAATACCCATAAGATCGGCATTGGCAAATTTTTGCCCCGGTCGTGCGTTACGGTCATCATATAGTACCGTAATGTGTGACTGAGTCAAGTGCGCATAGAGCTCGTCGGCTTGCTTGACGACTTCCGGGCTATCGCCGAGTCGAGCAAGGTATACTTTGGCTGGGGCAATGTTTTCGGGCCAGACTAAACCCTTATCGTCACTTAGTAGTTCGGCAATCGTACCCATTGCACGGCTGATACCGATACCGTAGCAGCCCATAATAATCGGCGTAACGACTCCGGTTTCATCGTTGACCGTCAGGCTAAAAGGTTCCGAAAACTTTGTATTGAGGCTAAATATATTACCCACTTCAATTCCCTTTACTTCTTCGAGTTCAGCACGATCGATAGACAGCTCAGCGACAACATCATCATTCATAACTTCTTTATTAATGGCAATTCCCTTTTTACGACTCAAGTAAAGCGTATCTTCACCAGCGTCACTCAGAGTCTGGAACTCGTGGCTATACTTGCTGAAGCTGCCGCCACTGGCAAACGTCATGAATGTGCGGTCGCCGATACCGAGACGGTCGTAGATACGTGTATAGGCTGCTTGGGCTTTTTCGTAAAATTCATCGTGCTGCGCCTGAGTCAAAGAGAATGAATACATGTCTTTCATCAAAAATTCGCGTCCACGCATCAGACCACTCTTGCTGCGCAGCTCATTACGAAATTTGGTCTGGACCTGATAGACAGCAATCGGTAGGTCTTTGTAGGATGTAATGAAGTTTTTAATGAGTGGGGTCAAATCTTCTTCGTGGGAAAAGCCAAGTCCGAGCTCGGTACCGTTTACAAGCTTTGTCTTAAACCAGTTGTCGACAACCTCGTCGCTCCACCGCCCGGTCGTCACATAGTGCTCTTTGAGCTGGAGGGCTGGCATCAAGACTTCTTGGCCACCAATGGCGTCCATTTCTTCGCGGACAATGTTGGCGATATTGTTAAGCACGCGCAGACCGAGCGGCAAAAAAGTATAAACCCCGGCCATTTCCTTATGGATAAAGCCAGCCTGGATAAGCAGCTTGGCATTTTTGGCAGTCTCGTCGGCGGGGATATTCTTACTTGTTTTGGTGAAAAGTTGTGAAAGTCTCATTTAATTCCTAATTCCTAATTCCTAATTCCTAATTCCTAATTCCTAATT
>JBDTSH010000004.1:0-2135 GCA_039931245.1 Candidatus Saccharimonadota bacterium | reverse complement strand
AGTATCAGCGGCCAGCTCAGGCTGTCGCCAGCATTGGCCCCCCGGTGAGAGATTTCACTCGTTACATAGAACTGACCGGCCGGAGCCCCGGCCGTATTGAGCTGGTCACTGCCAACCAGTGGCGTGCCCGGGAGTGTCAGCTGCACACTGACTGGCGCCGAATCGGGGCTCGTGACATCATTAGCATTGTAAGCTCGGGCAATGAGGCTATTATTGCCGATAAATAGGTCGATTGACAGCTGGTAGGCGCCGTTCTGACAGACGGCCGCACCGGCTAATATTTCATTTTTAAAGATCTTCACCAGGGTGTCGCTCGGACAGCTCCCCCGTACCACAACTGGATCACTCACCGCAAACGTCGTGCCATTGGTAAGGTTGGCTATCGTTGGCGATGACTTTGGCGTCGGTCCGGGAACCACGGCGTACACCCCGTAGTTTCCACCCCCCTCGGTTGAAGCATAGGCGATGGAACGGCTCGCGAGACTTACCGGCACTAGTGCTAGCAATAATATAATCGCCAGGCTCCCGTAAGATGTGTGTTTGTGGGGCCGTATTTTTCCCGTGTGATGTTTAGCTAACAGCTTCGTGGAGCCGATTTTTATCATAAGAATATAGTAGCATGAACGCTATTGTATCTTCGCTTATGTTTAAGCGGGAACGCCGTCAATGGCCCCCTCCGGAGTCTACCAGACTTGGATGGTAGTCTACTTATGTATCTAGCGCCTGAAATCACTAAGGAATAGTCTTGCCTACCCCCAAGCATAAAAGGTATGATGACTCTACTATGAATGACGACGAGACAAGCCTCGAAACGCTGACCGATCCCCCTCTGGACCACGTCTCGCCACCGCTCGCGCCCAAGAGTTGGACGCCTCGCCTGCCAAGATATGTCATTATTATTGTCGTTGTCATTGTGGGCTTAGTCCTGACGGTCGTTATTATCGCCCTACTCAAGCATCCTTCTAAAAAAATTGCCCCGACGGTCGTCACGATTAACACTCAAAATCTTGATAATGGCACCCTGAATAAGCTCACCGCCCAAGCCGGCCCCAACAAAACAGTTCAGCAGTTGACCATATCACCAGATACCCTTTTCAAAAATAGTACCGAAGTCCAAGGCTCGCTCAAAGCCGATAAACAGCTCGACGTTTCCGGCAACGTGAATGTCGCTGGCACAACCACGCTCCAGGGTGCGGTCGGCATCAACAGTAACCTCGCGGTACGGGGTGCCCTAAGCGTCGGCGGAGCGCTCTCGGCCGCCAGTCTTAATGTCGGTTCGCTCGCCGTCACGACGGTGAATGCCAGCGGTAGCCTGAACTTTGGCGGACATTTAGTACCGAGCGGCACCACGCCTGCGGTGGCCCCGAGCAGCGGCACGAGCGGCGGCACCGTCACCGTCAGCGGCAATGACACAGCCGGGACCATCACCATCACTATCGGCAACGGTCCGCTCGTCGCCGGCGAAATGGCTATATTGAACTTTCATACCCAATTTAGCACTACCCCGAAAGTTCAATTGACGCCAATCAGTGGTGACGCTTCCGCCCTCAACTATTATGCGACCCGGAGCGCTACCTTCTTTACTGTTGAAACAACAACTACCCCGACGCATGGTGCCAGTTATGTCTTTGACTACCTCGTCACTCAGTAGTGGATTTTATAGTCGGGAAGAGCCCGGCTATGGAGCGCACTATCTAGACCCAACTGCCCAAAGCCCCCAGTGGGGCTGGGCCTTTCCTTATCAGAGGACTTGAGGGGATCGCCAGGCGCGCTTTCTGTCAATACGATAAGTACGACGAGAAGACCAGGTCCCGTTTGGTATAGAGATGCTTATCCTACTTTGGCGACCCGAAATAGGATAAAAAATGCAGTCCGAGGTTGTTTAGGCAGTAAATCGCCTAGCTCAAACGCCCTCCCGCGAGTCGTAAGCCAACAAGCAATTCAGGATAACAGTACTAAAGAATTCGCAGCAGTAGTAGCGCACCAACGATAACGGTACCGACAATTATGCCGGATGCCCCGATCGACTTGAACATCGTACGCATAATCGGCGCTTTCGACAACGGTTGCCGGGCAATCGCTGCAATACTCGCCCGGACGGCCCCATTTACTACCAGTCCGGCCCCAAGAACCCC
>JBDTSH010000003.1:0-6361 GCA_039931245.1 Candidatus Saccharimonadota bacterium | reverse complement strand
GTCGCCTACCGCTGGTTCCTCGGCCGCCGTTTGAACAGCAACTAAACTGCTGCTCTAGCGAGCTCGTTTGACACCGAAAACCCCCTCTTCTTGAGGGGGTTTTAGGTGTCCTACTCCGGCCGAAGGGCGCTCATTGTCATGACTAGTCGACTCAACTACCACGGCACCTAATTGTGCTATTCTCCCTATCGTCCGCACCTTCGAGGGAATAAGTAACGCGAGTACAGCCAATTGGCATGCGGAGCCTCGGATTGATGTATCGGGTCGAAACACGACCGTAGGGCCCCTAGGTAGGCTTGATTATATACTGCTGGTCGCGACAGCTTCAGCGACAAGCTTCGTCTCGTTATCGGCGAGTTCACTAGAGCTATTAACTTTCGCAATCGGCAACGTGAAGCTAAAGGTGCTGCCAACTCCCTCTTCTGAACGCTCCAAACTTATCTTACCGCCTTGTTTTTCGACGATTAACTTGGAGATGTACAGCCCCAGGCCGGTCCCGCCCGCGGCGTCACGAGTGAACAGGGACTTACCAGCCTGCTGGAACTTATGAAACAGCAGTTGCTGGCCTTCGGGAGATATTCCCCGTCCGGTATCGACGATGCTGACTTTCACCATACCTTTCAGCTGGGCTTCGGCAATAATCGTAACGCTGCCTTCGGTAGTGAACTTCAGGGCATTCCCGACCAAGTTCAAGATTACCTGCTTGATTCTGTTCGGGTCAGCAAACACTGGAGGCAATTTACCCAGTACGGTACCAGCCACGATGTGGACCTTTTTCTGCTTACTAATGGAACCCATTTCATAGACGACATCTTCGATGATTTTATCGATGGAGATGTCTTTAGGCTCGAAGCGCATCTTGCCTAGTTCCAGGCTACTAGTATCGAGGAAGTCATTGACGATTTCTAGCAGTCGCACACTGGACGTGTGTATATCGTTTACCATCTCGTCCAAGCCTTCGGTCTTCAGCTGTTCTTTATAAAAGTCCTTAATCATTGAGGCATTACCTCGAATGGCCGTAAGGGGCGTCCGTAGTTCATGAGAAGCAATGGAGAAGAACTCATCCCGGCTTCGCTCTAAGATCTTTGCCTCAGTAACGTCTTCAACCAGAACCACAAAGCCCTCAATCGTGTTACCGTCCATGATGGCGGATGCAAGAACATGCAGAAATCTCCCATTAGCGGAAGTAATATCTTGGGTGTCCAAGTGTTTTTGGTGGGCAGCCATCTTTTGAACATTGTTTATCACCGAGTCAATTATCTTATTACCCTCTCCGCCTTCGTTGTTTTGAGCAACTTCGTGTTCGATCGTCGGATTCAGTTTCAATATGTGCCGCACTTTGGGGTTTAGAAGCAATATATTTCCCTGGCGATCAAGCAATATATAGCCTAGCGGCAGACTGTTGATTGAAGCGAGGAAGCGGGCCTTCTCCTCGCTCAGCTCACTGGTCCGTTGGTCGACGACCTTTTCTACTCCCGCTTTTTCATTGATTAAGAGTTGCTGCGAAGTAGAAATGTGCTCCATCGCCAAGTCCAGGGCCCTCGCAATGTCACCCAATTCATTATTTAGGGGTAAGTCCAGCTTGTGCTTGAAGTCCCCCTTGTTCATAAACCCGATTGCTTGCCCTATTCGCTTCAACCCTGGGAATATTGAGTATATGAGGTAGAACATCAGGGCCGAGTATAGGATGATGCCGAAGCACAGAAATAAAAAGGCGCTTCGGGCTATTCCTTCTAAACTGCCAGTAATTTGCGCCACACCAGCGGGGCCTATCCCTTGATTTTTAGCGAGGGGCTCCATTAAAAAGTTTATATCCCCGAAAGAGGACTGCAGCATTATCACACCAAACGCTACTAACATAGTCAAACCCAATAGGAACGTGATTAGAATTTGATTACGAACTTTGTTTGATGTCTTCAGCGTATTACGACGAGTGCGCATGATTGATCTTTCTGAAACTTACTAAACCTACCCAAAATAATATAACGCCAAGTGAGTACCAGGCCAGTTCAAAATATTCATTGTGTACAGCCAGCCCGGGAGATATTTTTTGGCTTTCCAACAGGAACTCCGAAATATGGATCATTATCCAAGCGCCAGCCGCGGCAATAAACCAGTTCAGGGGGACACTATACCTACTCTCATAAAGTCCAAAGCGAAGGCGCAGTAGCGCTACGAACAAGATAAATAGCGGCAGAGTCAGGATGTGCGGCAAGCCTTGCTCAGTCATGTAACCGAATAATGTTAGCTGGTGAGAATATACAGCGGGAATGACTAAAAGCGTACTTAAGTGCACGGCGCTGCCCTGATGCCACGACTTTTGCTTCGGTGTAGTCTCCAATTCGATGTATTTTTTGCCATAGAGGACGATGAAAAAGTAAAAAACTACTTCACCCAAATAGACTGGTAGGTGGCGAAACCAGAGTGGAGTGATAGCGGAGCCTGCTATGTCATAGAACTTATAACTAGCAAGCATCAGGAGCATTACCAAAAATGTTCGACGAATATTGCCTCGGGGTAAGACTCGAAAGGCGAATATAAATAGTGCCGAGGTGATTACGTAAACGAGTATAAAGGTCCATCTCATAGCGTTCGGCTACCTTGTCTATTAAAATATATTAATGCAAGTGTAGCATAAGCGTCAAGACACACTGCCGCCGATCTGGTCTCTAGGGTCCAGGAGTTAAGCTACCGGAATCTCGTCGCGGGTGTAGCCGGAAATTATTTCTCCCACCATGTCGGCAATTTCTTTTGGTTCGTGTTCACTTTTTATTATGTATTTGACGGCACCTTTGGTTAACGCTGTTTCAGCGTCCTGATGGCCAGCCAAGTTCGTCAGCATAATGACAGGAATATGTTTGGTAGCCGGATCGGCTTTGAGTCTTTCCAGTACTTGCAGACCATTCATCTTGGGCATCATGACGTCGAGCAGAATGAGTGTGGGGTTATAGGCGGGTATTTTAGCCAAGGCTTCTTCGCCATCGCCCGCCATTTCTACTTCATACTTTTCAAACGTAAAAATCTTTTGATACATCCGCGACATTAGTGGGTCGTCTTCCACAATAAATATTTTTGCCATGGCTGGAGTATAGTCTTGCATCGGCGTTTCTACTAATAATCAACGATAAAACGAGTGTGGCGGGCATAGATGCTTCACCCCGACTCTATTTAGATGCGGATATGTCTGGCAACGACCTAGGCGGAGATACGCGGCAAAACCGGTGACTAGCTCGTTGTCTCTCGCAAAAGGAGCAGGCCGGGACGACCAGATTCTCGGCGCCAGTAATGGCATCGGCCACCGTTGCTGACTACTGACGTTACCAACAGCATAAGTATATTGACATTAAGAAAAAATTATGCTATTATTAACGTAACATTTGCACTCGGTGCGATGGGAGCTTACAGGGGGAAATTTCGCTTGACGAGATCGTGGTTTTTATGGAATCATCATGGTATCTAAAAGCAAAAATTTCTGATGGGCCAAAAGTAAGTCACTTTAACTTAATTTCATGAGAGGCCACTTTGCTATGAAACTCTTCACCACTGTAAAACAGATTGCTCGAAACGCCGCCTTCGTCGCGACCGCTCTGGCTCTGACATTAGTCGGCGGGAACGCCCTGACACCAGCCGTTGCTCACGCCGCAAACTTATCATTTAATACTGTTACGGATTGTGACGCCAACGCGGTTATTCGCTGTGGTGCCGTCACGACTGGGCAGCTGATCAGCCGCTACAACAACGGCGATGGCTCCAATTCCGCGACCAGTATTCACAATATTTTTAGTTCCTTCGGTATTAGCAGTTCGGCGATCCAAAGTATCGGCAGCACTGCCGTCGCCGGTCACGTCACCAAGAGCGGGGCCGTCTTTATCGAAGGCAACAGCGTCGCCGTCGCTTCGGGCGCCGTTACCGCGGGCCGTCAAAACATTAGTGGCAGTACCACCGTTACCGTCAATGGGACGACTTTTTACAAGCGTCCGCCTAGCGTATCTTTTCAGAGCAATTCCTTGTCGGCCTTCGTCATTATGAAGAACGGCGTCTTCCAATACGCTATTTTGGCAGCTTGTGGCAACCCGGTTGTTGCGACACCCACCCGGACACCGACCCCTAAGCTACCTAGCTATACCCTCAACAAACTCGTCGCTGAAAAGGGAAGCACTACTTTCACTAAAAACGTCGATGTGACCGCTGGTACTCACGTCATTTACCGAGTGACGGTGGCCAGCACCGGAGCCGCCCCCGTTATGAACTTAGTTGTGAGCGATAAATTGCCGGCTCACGTCAGCTATGTCCCGGGCACCCTCACCCGAGATGGCGCAGCTATCGCCGGTACATCCTTCTTTAGTAACGGAGTGACCGTGAGTTCACTCGCCAACGGCACCACTACCGTCTTCCAATTCGAGGCCATTGTGGGCGCCGATGACACGACCGCGACTTGTACGCCAGCTAGCTTAACGAACGTCAGTAACACGACGGCCACTAGCTTGCCTGGAAACACGTCGAGTGCCACAGTAAACGAGAAGTGTGTCACGACACCCGTCTGTACCGATTTGGACATTACCCAGGCTGGTCGTCAAGTGACCGTCAGCAAATTTGAGTTCCAAGCCAACGGCGCCACTTTCGTCAATGCCGTCGTGAATTGGGGCGATACCACTTCAACCGGAGCACTCTCCGATCAGACCAAGGTGATTGGCCAACAGCACACCTTTGATGTCAGCCAAGTTTCGCCAACCATCAGTGTGGCCATCACCTTTACCCAAAATGGTAAAACGATTGTCGCCACTGGCGTAAATTGCCAGAAACCGGTTGTTTTCCCGGCAACTCCTGTCACTCCGCCCACCACACCCGTGACGCCCGTCGCAACTGTCTTGCCTAACACCGGAGCCGGTAGTGTCATCGGAATATTTGCCGCCACCAGTGCCGTCGGCGCCGTCGCCTACCGCTGGTTCCTCGGCCGTCGCTTAAGCCGCGAAGGCTAAGGTAGGCCGCAGAGGCTGTGGATAAGCGCTAGCACTAACACACATTATGTGATAGTCTGCAAATAGTTTGAGAGCAAAGACTGACCGCTTCTTAAGACAAATCTCTAAGATCCCCCGAGGCTTCGTGCAACGGGGGATTTTAATTCTCTCTCTGTTATGGTACAATTTCTCGAGCCTCCAGCGAGCTGTCACCAGCCCCTGCCGCACGTGTATTAATGTGTAACCGGCCCATACCTTACGGTATGGAACCAAGTTCTCGAAATAGGTAGTCTCGTTCACACGATCTCTGACATTTCGCCGCTTCGGCCCCATCGTCTATCGGTTAGGACATCAGGTTTTCATCCTGGTAAGAGGAGTTCGACTCTCCTTGGGGTCACCAAGTAAAAAGCTCACTAAACGGTGAGCTTTTTACTTTTAAACGGTTATTTTTGAGGCTGAAGTTTGACGTATTTGGATTCTAGTTGCTTTTGCTGCTGGTTGGCGGATTTGGCAGCCTTTAATAGCAGCTCTTTCTGCTTTTTTTCTGAGAGCTGACCAAAGTTAGCTGGTTGAGATTTCTTAAATATCTTCATTTTCTAGAATCCTTTCAATCGTACCTATAGTATAGTCGAAATTAATGCATTGCTCAATGCTTGACGCATTTGGGAAGACATTAGCAACCTCTTTGTTCTGCGACGTATCTTTGTAGTCTTTAAGGATGACATGTAGCGTGACTTTGTCTCCGAAAGTGGCCTTGATGCGGTCAACAGTTTCTTTGGCGGCTACGAATTTTGCCACAAAATCTTCCTTTCTAATATTTCGCCCTTCGACCACTTCACGTAGTTGCGTAAAATGCCAAGCTACTGCGGGGTGCTGGAAAACGTAACAGATCATTATGTTGTCACTGCGATCGAGAGCCATGGTGATGTTCTGATGAGCTTGGTCGTAATTGGCAAAGGTTCCGTCGAGAATAATATGCTGACGGTGTTTCAATGCCGATCGGTAAAGGTCGTCTATCGCAATCGCCACGGGTCGCTGAAATAAATGAGAGTTACCGCCGTTGTACCCTGGCAGAAGTTCACGAATCGCATCTGGATCAAGCACAGCTGGCGCAAGTTGAACAGCTTTGGTGATGGCTTGTTTGAAACCTTTGATAAATTCAGTTTTGCCTGCTCCTGGCGAGCCGGCCAGGAACACTATGACCGGGTGATCCACGGGCGGGTATACGCTAGGATCGGCAAACTTGGCTATTAGTTGTCGTTGGTTGCTTTTGCGTCGAACCCAGCGTTTAGCCTCTTCTTCAATTTGCTTTTGTTCATCATTCATGGGGTTCATTATCTCATCTGTTAATACTAGTGTATAGACCAATTGGGCAAAGTGTTCCACTCTCTTTGGGGTCACCA
>JBDTSH010000002.1:0-21410 GCA_039931245.1 Candidatus Saccharimonadota bacterium | reverse complement strand
GAGCATTTTTAAACCAATCGGACGGGAATTCATCTCGGCTATCGTTGAGATATGACCCACCAAAAACCCCCAGCTGAAGCATTTGTTTTGGGGTTAATTCGGGTTTAAATTTGGGATCAAAATTCTCGCCAGTCGGCGCACTTAACGGGTAGATATAATTCGATTGAGCAGCTACGACCATTAGTATGTATTATAAACGATCGGTCAGTTCAATTAAGCATCCAAAAAAAGAGGCTTGGATTCAAGCCTCTTTATACTGTCAGCGTTTGCTGGCTTACTGATTGTCGTGGTTGCGGTGCATACCGTTACCACCACCACTGTTACCGGTGCCATCGCAGTTAGCTTGACGCGCTTCCATAGTCTTTAGCCGACTATCGATCTCGGCTTGGCTGAGGCCATTGGCATTCCATCTTTCTTGGGCTGCAGCTTGCATTTTTTCATGCAGTTGGTCTTCGCTCAATCCTTTGTCTTTTGCGATTTGTAGCAAAGTAGAACTTTTGAGTTGGGCGCTAAGCTGATCAGTGGTCATGCCTATTGCTTCGGCTCTTGTCGTTAAAGATTGCTGATAGCCATAACCGCCACCACTACCACTACCACTACCACCACCATTAGTGTTTCCAGCTTGAGCTAATGCCAAGCCGGGCGCTAACATTAAACCAGCGGCGGCTAAGCTCGCAACTCCGGTACTTAAGAATAATAATTTTTTCATAGGTGCCTCCTTTCGGCATATGTAGTACAAACTAAGGAGACTTTTTATTTCATGTGTCGGCCGCGCAGGTAGCCTTGGCCTTCGGCATTGATACAATTGACGTTCGAGCTATCACACACAGCTTGAGGTCTATGACTCATAAGCATGTCCGGAAGCGTGCTATATGAAAACGCGAAGCCCAGCAGTAACGAGACAATTATGACTGCCGGGATTAGATAGATAAGCCGTAGTTTATACAGACGACCTACTTTACGCACGAAGAAGATAATAGTAGCCAAAGATACAATTCCGAGTGCCAGTGCCCACCATGGGAAAGCGCCGACAAGGTTAGATAAGTTTCGTCGGGCACCGTAGGCCGGACCGGCAGCCGATTGGATACGCAACCACAGGGTTACGACACTCATAAAGTAGGCAGTCACAAAACCAAGCAGTCCAACTACCAATACACCTAAAGCACTTAAGACTACATAGTAATTTCGGGGGTGCATTTTGGCTTGACCGGTCTTGATCTTAGCCATTACGTTTCTCTCAATAGCAGTTGTTGTTTCTGAATTCGGCTTATTCATAGGTAACTCCATCATTCTGACAGGCTTTCATAAGCTCTGCTTTAGCCCTTTTTATCCGGACACCTACGGTCGATGTCGGTATATGTAATATGTCGCTTATCTCATCATATTTTAGGTCATCAAAGTAGTAGAGCGCCAGAACCTCTTGGTATTTGATACTCACTTTACGTAAACAGGTGCGGACATTGGCTTTTAATAAGTTCCTGTCCAGTATCTTGTCAGTCGAGAACTTCACAAAAATTTCGTCACCAGTCATATCCAGCTCAGTGAAAGTGGAAGACTTTTTGTTCCGTTTTATCAGATTCATGGCCTCATTGTGCACTATGCGGTAAATCCAAGATGAAAAAGATTTATTCAGATGAAAACTGTATAGATTGATATAAGCCTTTATGAAAGTATCTTGCACAATGTCTGACGCAATATCAGGGTCTTTTATGAGGTAGGTTGCATACCGAAGTAGCTTAGCCTCGTATCTCTCGACAAGTAAGGCGTACGGGTCTTTAGCGCCTTTCAGTACCAAAGAAACTATTTGTGAATCTGAAAGAGTATCTGTTTCGGTAGCCATCGTCACCTATATTATACAACTGAGCTACCAAAAATATTTCACCACTAATTTCGGTTAACCAGTAGCAGGGTTTCAAAACTGTCGGCTGGCGTCATCAGGTAGCGACAATTGACAGGGGATTCGCCTCGAAGAGGGATCTACTATTCTGCCACAATAGGAAAACTGTAAGTGCACCAGATTATGCGCAAACTATCGAAGTGTTACAACTAAGTTAAAATAGCAGATTAATCATCCAGCCAATTAGGATGATTCCCATAGTCACTACAGAAAAGTAGGTGACTAAGAGTTTAGCGCTCATGACCTTTTTAAGTATCAGCGCTTCAGGTAGCGATAACCCAACAACGGCCATCATAAAGGCGATTGCTGTTCCGATTGGGACGCCTTTGGCCACTAATTCTCCCATGATAGGTATGACGGCAACGGCATTAGAATAAAGCGGAACCGCCACTATTGTTGCTAAAGGTACGGTCCACCAGGCGGCGTTACTAAGTGTGTTTTCGAAAAAGTTTTGAGGCACATAGCCATGAATGAGGGCACCAAGACTAACGCCGATCAACACATACGGCAGAAGCTTCTTAGTAAGCCTAAACCCCTCAGCCCACCAGAGTGTTAGTAATTCTCTGGCAGCGATACTTTTAGTTGGAAGGGCAGCTCCGGGTTTTACATGAGTACTCATCTCTAATATATCGGGGCTAATATGTTTTTTGGCATTCACGTGGCGGAGGATAAAACCGCCAACTATCCCAATAGTCATACCAGCGACAACGTAGGAGACAGCAAGTTTAAGCCCAAATAACCCAATGAATAAGGCGATGGCCGCTTCGTTAATGAGCGGCGAGGTAATGAGGAACGTGAAGGTTACGCCCAGCGGAATGCCCGCCCCTAAAAAGCCGACAAACAGAGGGATCGATGAACATGAGCAAAATGGTGTGATTGCCCCAAAACTGGCGGCTAGAACATAATCAAGTCCGTACCAGTTGCGACTGTGCAGGAAATCGCGAATCTTCTCCAGGGGCAAGTAGTAGCGAATAATCGCCATAATGTAATTAATTGCCAACAAAAGTAGCACAATCTTGATACTATCGTAGATAAAAAAGTCGACACTGTCGGCCAGCCGAGTGCCTTTCTCTAGCGAAACTAGATTGTAGGTGAGCCAATCAGCAAGTGTTTGGATGGGGCCAAAGATGCTCATCGCGAGGCAGTTTCAAGAATAGCGTTTTTAATTTTCTGAATACTAGGGCTATAACCTATCATGGCAATTTTGCCGTCGACCACCAACGCTGGTGACTGCATCAAACCGAGTTCCAGTAGTCGTTCCATACCAGCTTGATTCGACTTGTATTCTACCAGGGTCTTAGGGTTAATATCAGCGGCCGCCTGCTGGGTTATCTTGTAGAGTTGCTGACACGTCGCACATCCCGTTCCGACAACTTCGATTTTCATATTTTTTGGCCTTTCTGTTACAGGATTTATTATTTCAGCTATTCGTATTGCTACAGCGGGCTGTAGCGGGTTCTACCAAAGAAAAAATGATATCAACGATACGCCGGCCATCTTCACTAAGTGAATAGTGCATGCGCAGGCCCCGCTTTTCAGCCGCCACTAGCCCGGCTTGTTTCAGGTCTGCTAGATGGTGTGATATGAGGCTCTGCGAGAGATCTTTGAGGTGTTCTTCAAATTCACAGACACAATGCTCTCCACTATCGCGAAGGATGCAAAGTAATCGTAAACGATTCTGCTCACTCACAATCTTTAGCAAGCCAGACAAATCCTGGATATCCATTGATGTTGAGCTAGTAGTGTCACAGCAACTATATGAACGCATTTTCATATAGTACAGGCTTTGAGTTACTTCGCAAAGTAAAAAGTCACCAAAGATAACTTTCAAACGCACCAAAGATGTTAGTTCGGTTACAGCTTAAGTGACTCCGTGAAATACGCATAAATAAAAACCTCTCAAGGAGTTATTTGCGCACAGCATCTTTTCGCCGGGAGCAGTAGACGGACTTCGTGATTAACACTAAGTGGACGTCATCAATTAGCTATTCAAAACAGTGGCGCACTGGAGCTTCATTAAGAGGGCCATCGCCAATATCTACTGGACCTCTTAACTTGCCAACCAGTCGCAACATCGCAATCAGGCTGGACAGACTAAGGACTAATCTATAACTCGAAGTAAGGTTAAGTGATAATTTTGAAATAAATATATAGTCGTCGTTGTATCACAAGCATGGTCACAAAAAATTGGCATTAACATGATTCAAAAAAAACTAGTGCAAGAGGCCATTCGAAGTATCTGGTCTCAGAGAGGGCGGTCATTTTTAACGTCGCTTGGGATTATCATAGGGGCGGCTACAGTTATTTTAGTGATTGACTTTGGAGAGGGTGCGAAAGCTGATATCGCCCAACAATTTTCAAATCTGTCGGTCACCACAATATTTATAAATGCACCAGCAAATTCAGACGGGACCTTATCGAAGCTAAGCTATAAAGATGCGGTCGTTATAAAAGAAAAGGCAGTACATATTTCCGATGTCGCGCCGGTTCTTAGCGGCAAGGTTGCGGTCACTGCCGGCTCCATGAGCGAACAGATCAATGTGGTAGGTACAAGCGTAGATTTTGCAAAACTGTCCAACCTTGCGTATAGCGCGGGGAAGTTCTTTGATCAAGACCAGGAGGATTCAAAAAAACGGGTTGTTGTGCTTGGTGCTACGGCCGCCGAGACACTATTTGGAGAAAACTCAACAACGGCAGTCGGCCAAAGTATTAAGGTTAACAAAAAAACATTTGAAGTTATCGGTATTACAAATGAAAAGGGCGGATCTTTTGGCCCCATTAGCATAGATGAGAGCATCTTTATGCCTTTTACCGCAGCCGAGCGTTATGCGCTTGCCGACGGTGGCAAAATGACGGTTAACGCTTCTGCTAAAGATCTTGCGTCTATAGAAATTGCTATGGGTGAAATCTCATCAATTTTACGAGATGAACATAAACTTCCGGCGGGGAGTATAGATGATTTCAAGCTCAAAGATATGGGCAGTAATGTCGTGGCAGCGAAAGAGTCTACTAAAACCATGGCGCTTCTGCTTAGCAGTGTTGCGGCTATTGTCCTTATTGTGGGAGGCATAGGTATTATGAACGTGATGTACATTAACGTTACAGAGCGGACAAGAGAGATTGGTCTACGGAAAGCCCTCGGTGCAAAGAAAAAACAAATTATGGCACAATTTTTAGTAGAAGCTGCGGTCATTTCTTTGGTGGGTAGTTTAGTTGGGGTGGCTCTTGGCCTCGCTCTATATCCAGTCGCCGGTCATTTTGGAATGAAAATTGTACATGCTTGGTGGGGTGTTTTTGTGGCGATTGGGTTCTCACTGAGTATTGGTATATTTTTCGGGTATCACCCCGCTAAAAAGGCCGCCGGCCTAAATCCAATAGAAGCATTAAGGTACGAATAATAAATTAGCATGGAGGATATTATGAAAAAAGTAATTATTATGGCGAGCGTTGTGACGCTTGTCGCGATTGGTGGCGTTTCGGCATATTTACTGACGCGCCCACATGCTACTGCCGCATCGGAGGGTAATGCGCTAGCTTCATCGCTTACCCCAGCCCAAGAACAAGGTCAGCCAGCGCGATCCGCGGAAATAAAAGGTATCGTTAAATCGATCGAAGGCAATGATCTGATAATAGCGAATGAAATCGACACTGTGGAGCTAACTACAGAGCAACAAGCGGCTCAAAAGGCGGAGAGACAAGCGCTTAGTCAGGAAGAGAGACAGGCCCTGAAAGCTCAAGAAACTGCTACGGCCAAAATTGAAAACACTAATATTATGATTCCAGTCGGTGTGCAAATTAAAAAGACTACTGGCGACACAAGCGGTACCTTGGTTGGTGCTGATTTGTCTGATGTTAAAAAAGGTACGTATGTTTGGGTTTGGGTTGATGGATACCATTCGGACAAGCAGTCTGTCATATTTTTGAAAGTTAAAGGCTCAGTTAATTAGGAGAATACGATGGTAAATCACATTAAATTACATAAGAAAATTACGCTGTTTATTGGTCTGGGGCTTGTAATTATAATTGCGGTTGTAGGGTTTGCTGTGTCGAACAGATCATCGAGCACGGCTCCAAAAATCAGTGAAGGCAAGGCAAGAATTGATACGATAGCTGTTTCCGTAGAGAACGACGGTGTTGTTACGGCCGATAAAGCCGTGTTGAATTTTTCGCAATCCGGTACTCTAAAAATTTTAAACGTAAAAGTTGGTGATAGTGTGCAGGCGGGCGACGTTCTGGCGGAGCTAGATAGCTCGAAGCTAATTGCCCAGATAGACCAGGCGCAATCAACCTACAGCGCTAATCTAGAAAAAGCTAAGCGATTAGCGCCAGGGGGAGAAGAGATAATGCTAAAGCAGCGCACTTCAGAGGCGGCACGTAGCGCCTTGACCTCAGAACAGAACATATATAACGATGTTGTTAATAAGTATGGTATGGCTAGCTCACAGGAACTGGCTGAAGCGGCGAAACTAAGAAAAGCTGAAGCAGATATAGCGAGTGCTGATGCTCAGCTTGCGCTCACAAATGCTTCCAGAGTTGATGCTCAATATGTAGCAAACGCTTCATACGCAAGTTTACAAATAGCCAGGACGGCAGTGTACGATACGAAGATTGTCGCCCCTTTTACTGGGATTATTACCAGCATCAATGGTGTCGTTGGCCAAACGTTAGGTAGCTCACAGACGGGATCGATTGGATTTATTTCCATTGCCGACCCAGAATCAGCAGTGCTAGTCAGTAGTTTTGATGAAGAAGACATAGCTAAAATAAAAGTAGACCAGATCATAAAAGCAGAATTTACATCCTTAAGCGCAACGCTCGATGGTCGGGTTGCCTACGTATCTCCAATAGCAAAAATAGACCAAAATGGTACGGCATCCTACGAAGTCCGCTCGATATTTGCTGCAAATAATAACCCGGTGCTCGACGGCATGGGTGCAACTATTCAGTTTATTACCAAACAGGTTGAGAAAGCCGTTATTGTCCCGAATAGGGCAGTAAAGTTAGTAGGGGGAAAGTCGATTGTTTCGTATTACGATGAGAACCACTCCGTGGCACATAAAACCATAATAACTGGCTTCACTGACGGCAAATCAGTCGCCGTTGTAAGCGGGCTAGGTGCGGGAGACCAGTATTTAATCACTGAATAATATGAAACCAATAATATCTACGACGAATTTATCGAAAAGCTACAGCATAGGAAAGCAAAGAATAGACATTCTTAATAACATTACTTTTGATATTAAGCCCGGTGAATTCGTGGCTCTAATGGGTCCTTCGGGCTCAGGCAAGTCTACGCTCATGAATATTATCGGTTGCCTAGACGCTGTTGACGATGGTAAGTATTATCTTGATGGGCAAGATGTTGCCAATAAATCCGAAGATCAACTTGCAGATATTAGGAATCAGAAAATTGGCTTCGTGTTCCAGACATTCAATCTTTTACCAAAGCTCACTGCGCTCGAAAATGTTACGTTACCATCACTATATGGGAAGGAGGATTTAACCGCAGTCGCAAAGGCGCTTATGCGGAAAGTAGGACTTGCCGATCGCTTTGATCACAAACCCAACGAACTGTCCGGCGGGCAACGCCAACGTGTTGCTATTGCTCGATCATTACTGATGAACCCGCCAATAATATTAGCGGATGAGCCTACCGGCAATTTAGACAGTAAATCTGGATCCGATGTAATGAAGATATTTCAATCGCTTAGCAACGATGGCAAAACTATTGTTATGGTTACTCACGATGCCAATATTGCCTCCTTTGCCCAACGGACGATACATCTCAAAGACGGGTCAATTGTGTTGTAGATGGCGGTGGTTCCGCGGCGCAGTACAGTTTGAGTCGGGGGCCCTATAGAAATAGAGTAATTTCTTGGCCGAGGCTGGTGGAGTTTATTCGAATTTGTTTTGCAGTCTTGCTAGCGAGTAATAGCCCCACCGAGACCCTGCCACGTGGAAAGGCCACCAATATTAGTTGAATCGTAACCTTGTCTATGTAGATAACTTGCCGCCGTTCCAGCGCGTGCTCCCGTGGCACAATAAATATAGATTGGTAAATCGGGATCAAGCTCACCAACGTAGCCAGTCAGCAGATTATTTACCGAAATATGCATCGCCCCAACCGCATGGCTGGCCTTCCACTCATCTTTCGTTCGTACATCGAGTAGTTGAGCTTTTCCATCAGTTACATCTTCAACAATGTTCATATAGGTTTCCTTTTTTAGGAGACGACTTTCCCGCCCATTTTACGCCATCTAGTTAGACTGCCGATGTTGATAACATGCTCATAGCCTGCGCGTTTTAATAGGGAGCTTGCAGAAGCGGCACGCGCACCACTATGACAGTACAAGTAGACTGGTTTTTGTTTGTTGTTGCTCGGCATGGTGCCACTTTGGATTGCTTGTAAAGTGACGTTTTCGGCTCCTTTAGCATGCCCTGATTGGAACTCTGAGGCGCTACGAACATCTACCAAAACGCCACCTTCACTCAAGTCTTCTGCTAATTGCTCTAAGCTGAAATTTTGCCCCTGGTTTTTTATAATCATATAACCAAAGATAATGGCGACTGCAATTGCTATGTATATAATCATTTCTGTGATGTCCTAATTTTGATGTAAGAATCGAGCCTCAACTTGGTCTTTGTTGATGCCGTTTTTAATATTAGTAAAACCTAGTTGGCTTAGTATATGCATAGCAACGTTGGATCGGCTACCGGTTCGGCAATAGACGATAATCGGCGTGTTCTTATCCAGCCCATTTATTTCTGTTGCACCGCTCATAAGTCTATCAGGGGGAATGTTGAGCGCTCCCTTGACACGGCCTTCAGCGAATTCAAACGGTTCGCGTACATCAATTACTACTGTATCCATAGCACTCCTTACAAAGTTTTATATGTGTCACGTACTATAATTGATACTAACGTAAACTGTTTACATTAGCAAATAAAGCGCTTATACTACTGTGTATGATTATTCCCACAGCCGTTGCGCAACGCCGGAGCAAATATTGCCAAGCTATTGAGATGGAAATTGCCAAACTTGGACACGCCACAAATACGGAGTTATTGACGGCATTACGGCTGACATATCCAGACTTGAGCGCTACAACAGTGCATCGGGCCACAACTCGCTTAGCCTCACGCGGGACCATTGCGGTCGCTCCGTCACGAACCGACGGTTCAATGTGCTATGACGCCGAAACGACGCCGCATGATCATTTCCAATGTGTAGCTTGTGGCATGCTTCGCGACACCGAAGTTAAGGCTAAGATCATCCCCATTCTGGAGGAATCAACGGCTGATTGTAGTATTTCGGGGCAGCTAACAATAAGTGGTATATGTAAAAACTGTATGAGGAGTTACAAAGTATGAAGTTCGCACTAAGTATTGTATTAATCGTTGTGGTTGCAGTCGGCGGGCTCATAGTGCTATCACCGAAAGCAGAAACTAAAACGAGCGCATCCGCCCCTACGCTTAGCATCCAGTCTATTAAGAGTGATACAGCCAAGGGTGCGCAGTTTATCGATGTCAGAACCCCAGCGGAATATGCAGCAGGGCATATAAACGGTGCAAGTAATCTGTCGCTACAAGACATGCAGGCCGGTACGCTGCCAGCTGTACCAAAAGATACGCAAGTGTATGTCTACTGCCACAGCGGCAACCGTTCAAGTGAAGCAACTACAATATTAAAGTCAGCCGGCTTCACCAAGGTGACTGACCTCGGCGCAATTACGCATGTTGAATCACTCGGTGGAGTAATCGTAAAGTCATAAGGAGATATCATGAAAAAAATAACGGTCTATAGTACGACGACTTGCCCTTACTGCGTTATGCTCAAGCGTTGGCTTGATGACAAGTCCATCCCCTACACCAACTACATGGTTGATCAAAACCCTATTGCTGCTCAGAATATGATTAATTTGAGCGGTCAAAGGGGCGTACCATTCAGCACTATTGAAGGCGAAGACGGCCAACTAGAGAAAATTCTTGGCTTCGATAGGCCACGGTTCGAATCGGCACTGGCCGCTTAGATGTAATTAGGTTTCAAACAATTAACGAAAGGAAGATTATGGGATTCGCAGAATTCATGACAAGTATGCTTGGTCGCGGAATACGAATTGTAGCTGGTATGGTTTTAGTCTTTGTCGGGCTTATCGCTATGCATGGGGCGGCTGGCATCATACTTGCGGTGGTCGGTCTGGTGCCTCTACTAGCTGGTATTTTTAATTTTTGTGTTTTTGCGCCACTATTCGGCGGTCCATTTAACGGGCGTGATGTTCAGAAATAGCAGTAGACAGGGTTAATCGTTTCAGCCTTGGCATATGTCTATGACTAAGATAAGCACTAGAAGCAAGAGGTTACCTTTGGCACTCTTTTTTGGCTGAGTATCGTAGACAATGCTGGAACCATCCTGGTTGTAGCTTACTGGTAACCAGCCACAAAATAACATTAAGTATAAGGGTACGTAAACATATACGTTATGATGTATGTGATGGATCAAGCTATAGTAATCAACAAACTTTCTAAAAAATATCGCGGCTCTGGAACTTTTGCGTTCCACAATTTATCGCTGCACGTTGACGCTGGCGAAGTATATGGCTTTTTGGGGCCAAATGGTGCGGGTAAGTCAACCACGATTAGAACACTATTGAATTTTCTTCAACCGACTCACGGCAGCGCGTCGATCCTTGGCCATGATATTGCCAAAGAAGCGGTTGCTGTGAGGCGAGAAATCGGCTATCTGGCTGGCGACGGCGCGGTGTACTTAAAAATGAACGGCCACCAGTATTTAGAGTATCTTGGCGAGTTGCAACCACCAACAAGTCAGGCTTTCAAGCAGGAGCTGACCAAGCGACTGCAAGCCAACCTAACAAAGCCCCTTGGTGAGCTTTCCCGTGGTAACAGGCAAAAAATATCTATCATTCAAGCTTTTATGCATCAGCCACGAGTCATGATTTTAGATGAGCCAAGCAGTGGGTTAGATCCGTTGATGCAAGAAGTGTTCTATGAACTGGTTGCTGAGGCCAAAGGCCGCGGCGCAGCTATTTTTATGAGTAGCCATATTCTAGGCGAAGTTCAGAAGGTCTGCGACAGGGTCGGCATTATTCGTGGTGGCAAGCTTATTATTGAGCGAACTATTGCCGAGATGGCCAAAGAGGCTGCCCAGACCTTCGATTTAATCTTCAAAGATAACGCACCGCTTAGTAAGCTGAAACAACTTTCAGGCGTTCAAAAGGTGGTTCAGAACGATTCTCACAGTGTGACTCTGCACGTTCAGGGCGAACTTTCACCATTGTTTGAGCTGCTGGCCAAGTACACCGTTACCAATATCGATACTAGGGCATTAGATCTCGAAGAAGCTTTCATGCATTATTACCAAGCTAAGGGGGGCTCAGATGCTTAGCATTGTAAAGTGGACACTCTGGCGGCGTCGCTGGAGCATACTCTGGTGGAGTATTGGAGTTGTTATTTTGGTGCTGGTAACGTTGGCATTTTATCCGTCTATCCATAACCAGGCGGCTTCGCTCAACAAAAGCTTTGGAGGGCTCAGCAACAATACGCTAGCTTTGTTTGGTGGCACTGACTTCTTTTCGCCAGTTGGTTATCTGAATAGCCAACTCATCTATTTAATGTTCCCGTTATTATTGATAATTTTGGGAATTGGCCTGGGCAGTAGTCTGATTGGCCGCGAAGAGACAGACGGCACCATTGAAGTCTTGTTATCACGACCGATTTCTCGAACCAAATTCTTATTTTCTGAGGCGCTAGCTGGCGGTTTAGTTATCTTTGTTGTCGCCGGTATTGGTTCCGCGGTGCTAATAGTAATGGCCCAAGCAGTTCATTTGGGGATTCCAGCTGTGAATATTGCGGCAGCCTGTTTTAGCTGTTACATGTTGGTACTTACTTTTAGTGCCGTTGCATTCTTGTTATCAGCAACCGGACGAGGGCGTGCCGCAGCGCTTGGTATTGCGGTAGTCTATGCCCTAGGAGGTTATATATTTGGCTCACTTGCTAGCACGGTAGATTGGCTCAAAAATCCAAGCTTAATTTTCCCGTATCATTATTACCGCTCGGCTGATATTTTACGGGGCACTTTCGATTGGTCTTCGATCTTGTTCTTTGCTCTTTTCGTGGCTGGTTGCATATTGCTTAGTTGGCTGAGCTTCCGAAAGCGTGATCTCGGTTAAGCGAACAATAGTTCGTCAATTATTAATCATTGAAGTACTGACGTCCATGAGGGCTCATAGAAATTAACAGATCAAAATGACTAGCAGGGCCTCATAGACGTTGTTAGAACTTCTGTGATGGGGCATGCTACGATTATTTAATGAAGATTCTTATTCTCGAGGGTATTGCAACTAGCGGCAAGTCAACCGTCATATCTGGAATACGGAAGCGGCTGGCTGGTCTTAGTGTTGAAATTGCCCGCGAGTCAGAGACCCATATTCCAATAATGAAACAAACCGATGAGCTCCATATTCAATTTTTTGAAGAACTTATTACCCTGCTAGCCACTGATAAGCCAGACTTACTCATTTTTGATCGTTTATATTTAACGCAAGCTTTTCGTGCCAAAGTTTCATTAGAGCAATATTCTCAGATTGAGAATATCCTTAACAAGCAGGATGCCCTAACAGCTTTTCTAAAGATTGATGATGCTGCAATTGCCGATAGAGTTTCAAAGGCCGCAGAACATCGAGATGCAAGCTGGAGAGAATACATAAAAACCAAGGGCGACACTACTGAGCAGGTTGCAGATTATTACATAACTCAGCAGCAGAATCAGTTGAAATTATTAGAGACTTCGATGCTCCCTCATATAATCTGTGACACAACTACTCATAACTATGATGAAGTGATTCAACGCATCGTCGGAAAACTAAAGTTAGTATAAACAAAAAGACTTCCGAAAAAGTCTTTCATAGTGCTTATGCTTGGCTGGGTATCATCGCCGATGTTAGAAGCTTGTTTCTCAGTAATGCTTGAAGGAAGGTATATAGTTAGGATATGAAAGCTGATAACAAAAAATACTGGATGAAACGTAAACGGTATGGATGGGGCTGGATTCCCGCGACATGGCAGGGATGGGCGCTATTGGTATTACAGGGGGGTATAGTTGTTATAACCGCCACTTTATTACCAGCCGACCCGGCTTACCCTACTGTAAATGGCTTCATAAAGCAGGTTTCTATCTGGTTGTTAGCTATTGCCACTATTGTGCTGGTAGCGATAGGTACATCTCCGAAACCACATTGGCGGTGGGGCAAAAAAGACACCGACAACCCAGATGAAGATTTTTAGCCCAGGCAAAAAAACTTCCGAGGAAGTATATCGTTCGAATCCCTTTCATAGTTTCAATAAAGAAATAGCGCCAGATCTGAAGACCTGACACTATTTCTTTGGCTGCCCTTAGCTGACGGAATTTGTAACCGTTAGAGCTAAGGCGTGCCTTGGATTGGTAGTCCTGGCACGGTAAGCCCCCAATATGTGTAAGTATCAATACTTTGTGCTGTCCTACCAGGCGTTGACTCGACAGTAGGCTTCTCGACACATGAATCGACTGCGATATGCGACAAACTACCTACCAGTTTTGCAGCACCTTCATAATCCTCGTAGTCGATTAAATGGTTCCAAGCTAATTCATTTGGATGTGTCATCTCCAGCCTTTGCATACTTAATAATTAAAGAATGGTCTAGGCAAAGTAGTAAACGTGTAAAAAGATAATTTGTAGTGCTAATGTTTGGCTGGGGCCAGTCGACGTACTTCGCAACTATACACTTCTACTAAACCTTGGCTTACCTATGCCGACGCGACCAAGATATGCGAGTTTCCTGGTTCCTGTGATGATTGCCTCTGCACCTGGTACTGGCATCCTCGCCCAAAGTTGTTTGGGTGAGCGCTCAACCTGATTGTACCTAACCCTCTGTTCCGCGCGAAAATCCAGGCCTACCGGAAAGAGTTGGAGTAAAAATGAGGTAATCTCGTGCCTGTGTCTGCGTGCAGCGTGGTGCGAAGTTCGCTCTATCGCACTCTCAGCTAATTCAGGTAGTAAATAGGCTTGTACTCCCTGTAGGCTACCCCCATGCGCCGTATAATAAGATACGGCTACAGGGGAGTTCCCAAAGTATGTTCCAGGGCCATATTGTCCGTCGGTACCAATTCTCAATGCATCCGGGTAATCTGTCTCTTGCCCCCGGAACAGCACAATCCGTTCATCACTCGTCCTTCTGTAAAGGGCTTCCGCCCCAGACAGATAAATACCCAGTTTTTGCTTGGCCGCTTCAAATGTATCGAGACCGCTCAAGTTAGGATTTTCAGGTGAGATGGACATAAAACAAAAAATACCACAAAAGTGGCATTTTGTATAGTGCTCATTCTTGTCTGGGAATGAGGTATGCGGCTTCGCCTTATCCGCTACTGCGTGCTCGGAGCGAGCTCATGTCCGCGACTTTGCTCAACCGAACCCCTGGGGTGGCGGTGCCATGGGGTTCTAGTAGCCCTTCAGCCCGGACCATTTACGAAGGCCAAGACAAACCAGGTCTTTTTATATGGCTGGGGCTAGTTGACGCTATTCGAACTTTTGAACTTATTGATATTGAGTTTTCTGGATCACTTTACGAACCCAAATCGCTTTAATCTGGACTAGTTTGCTCCCTGTACCAAGCAGTTTGCAGATACGCCATGCTTCCAGGCATTATAAATTTTACTGTCCGGCGATTTGGCGTTTCCTTTGTCGACACAATTGATGTATGAGTCCTTGTACTTCATATATTCTGAGCTGCTGTAATCGGCTTGCTTACGTACCCAAGCCATACTAAGTGCGAAAATAACTAGTAAACTTAATAGAGTAATCAAGAAGGGTTTCTTTGTATGCATAAGCCGAATTATACACATAATTAGTCATTAAAATAGTTGATGTTTGGCTGGGGATGAGGGATCGGCTGAAGCCTCCGCCACAAAGTAGTGCTCGGAATAAATTCCTGCGCGCGACTTTGCTCTGCCGAACCCCTGGGGTGGCGGTGCCATGGGGTTCTAGTAGCCCGCATTCAAACCATATAAAAAGACCTAGATAAACTAGGTCTTTTTATATGGCTGGGGATGAGGGATTCGAACCCCCGATCGTGGAACCAGAATCCACTGCCTTACCACTTGGCCAATCCCCAATAGTGTTGCTTAAGCTAGGCTATAGGCGCTACAAGAGGTGATTATACTAAAGAAAGTGGGTCTAGGCCAGGCCCCCCTGGGCGGGTGTGCTACAATCGGTAGGCATTAACAATTTAAATATACAGAGTGCAGCGAGAGATCTAGCTCGACGACCTGCCGGCAACCTGTCCATATGACAAGGTGCTCCATCTAGTCCCGAAATTCGGGAAAGATATTGAAGTACTCTTTATATATCCTTTCCTGGGCAACACGGGGGAAGGATATTTTTATGTCAAACCTAAGCCAACTTTTTACCAGCGAAAGCGTGTGCGCTGGACACCCCGATAAGATTTGTGATGCGATCAGCGACGCGATTCTTGACGCCGCTTTGGCGCAGGACCCCCACTCACGGACTGGCATAGAGACTGTGGCCGGCGCTAACAAGATCGCCTTGTTTGGTGAAATCAAAACAAGTGCTGATATTAACTTCGAAAAGATCGCCCGGGACACGGTTAAACGGCTGGGCTACAGCGTGCCAGCCTGGGGCTTTAGTCAGGAATCCGAGTTCAGCAATGACGTCCACCAGCAATCGCCCGAGATCGCTCTTGGCGTTGATGCCGATGGTGCCGGTGACCAAGGTATGATGTTTGGTTATGCCTGTAATCAAACACCCGAGTTGATGCCACTGCCGATCGCTTTGGCCCACGCTTTGACGCGCCGCATCGACGAGGCCCGCGAACAAGGCGAACTGGCGTGGTTACGCCCCGATGGTAAAACCCAAGTGACGGTGCGTTATGAAGCCGACCAGCCAGTGGCCGTTGAAAAGGTCGTAGCGGCCGTGGCCCACGACGAGGCGACTCCGGCCGATCAAGTGCGGGCCGAGCTTATAAAGACTGTCATCGCGCCGGTGCTGCAGTCCTATAATTTCGCCCTGCCGGCCGACGCCGATATTATTATTAATGGAACCGGGCTATGGCACATTCCCGGTCCGGAGAGTGACGCTGGACTGACCGGGCGGAAAATAGTTGTTGATACTTATGGGGGCTACGCGCGAGTCGGTGGTGGCGCCTTTAGTGGCAAAGACCCAAGTAAGGTAGACCGATCGGGGGCGTATGCCGCGCGCTTCATAGCCAAGAATATTGTGGCGGCCGGTCTGGCTACCAAGTGTGAAGTCGGTCTCGCCTACGTCATTGGCCAGCCGTTGCCGCTGATGCAGACGATTGAAACTTTTGGAACGGCCACCGTCAGCGAACAAGCGCTGCACGACTTCAAAGATAAGCTAATCGATACTTCGGTCAAGGGAATCATTGATCGCCTCGATTTGCGCCGACCGATCTATAGCCAGACCGCGGCCTATGGCCACTTTGGCAAAACCGGACTACCTTGGGAAGCAATCGTCAGCGCCACGTCCTAGCGAGCTACGCCCGCGCCGAGTTTGGCGGCTGACCGGGGAGAACTACCGGTGGCAGACCGTTGTAAAATTGTTATTTCGGCTAGCGGGATTTAATAACTTTCTTCTTAGCGGCCGTCGGGTTGTCCGGCCAGCGTAAGTTAAGCTTGCAATATCTGGGCAGCCCTATAACATAAGAAGTATCAAAAAGAACCATTAAACAAGGATTTTATATGATAAAAAGTTTAAAGCGTGTCAGTTTAGCGATACCAGCCTTGCTGGTCGCATTTACGGCTCTGGCAGTCGTTCCTGTGTATGCAAGTAAGGGCGATTCAGGCTCTAGTGACTCTACCGTCACAGCTCCAGGCGTTCCGACAACCGAATCCAGTAAGACGGTAGTCGTCGCTAGTACCAGCGGTTCCGACACCACGACAGCCGAAACTGAAACCCACACGACTTCAGGCCGGGGCAGTGATAGTTCGAAAGTTGCCGAATTACGGACGCAGGGCGAGGCCCACGTTGCCGAACTTAAGAAAGACATCAAATCAACCCACACTGAGGCCGAGCGCACTAAGGTATGCGAAGTTCATAAAAAAGGTTTGACCTCCAAATTTAGCGTCATTGCGCGTAACAGTGATAGTTTCCAAACGCGTATTAACGATGTCTACACCAAGGCTTTAGCTTTTCAAACAAGCAAGAACATTACTAGCACCGAATTATCGGCTCTGATCGCGACTGCCGACAGTGCCAAGCTTGCTTCGGCCACTTCAATCCTCAACCTGCAGGCAGTTACGCCTACTATGGACTGCAATAATATAACTGTCGCCCAAGATGTTGCTACCTTCAAAGTAGCCACCACCCAAACCCGGACGAATCTTAAAGCGTACAAGGCGGCCGTCAAAGCTGTCCTCCAAGCCCTTAAATCAGCTACAGACACCACCACTACACCGAAAACCACAGGGAGTAACTAACTATGAAGCGTCTTCACTCTAACCAAAATGGATTTGGATTCGTGGCGATTTTTGCCGTCGTCGCGTTACTCGGGGTCGTGGCCTTTGCCGGCCTCCGGGTAATGAACGCCAATAACCAAGTCGATAGTTCGGTATCCAGCCTGACGCGCGTTCACAGCGTGCCTGCTAAAATACAAACATCCGCCGATCTCACTAAAGCCAGCGCGGCTCTTGATGCCACTCCGGTTGACACTGGTGTGAATCCAGACCAACTCGACAAAGATCTCAACGCCCTGTTATAGGAAGCGCTAGTCAAGATTCTGCTATATTTAAGGTATGCCGCGCACCAGACAAACTATTGATATAGGTTCAATCGTCTTCGCTAGTTTTGCCGCTATTCTCTATTCTTCGTGGCCGCTCGGCAACGTTCTCGATCCGATTGCCAACCGCGGGTTGGCGAGCAATCTCGGGGCGCTCGGGCGGCCGTACAATTGGTTGTTTATGCTGCTTGATATTGTGTCCGGAGCGGTGGTCTTGGCCGTGGCCCTCCGCCTATTTGAGCGTAAACAGTTGCGGCGACAATGGCTCATTAATTGGTCAATTATCGGCTATGGGCTATTTGGTGTCTTGACGGCCCTTGACGCCGTCTTGCCACTCGATTGTGTAGAAGTTGTCCAACAGTGTGGAGCGTTGACGCACCACCCCCTCATTATCCTACACGGCCTGGCTAGCCTTGGTTCAATCGCTAGTCTGACGATTAGTATCGTTGGTTTTTGGTATCTGCTGGGCTTTAACCGGCGCATCTCCCGACTACTACGGGGCTTCTTACTAGGGGTTGTGCTTACTTGGTTCGGCTTCGGCGTGACAACCGGCGTTTTGCTGCTGGAGAACCGGACGAGTGCCTTGGCGCAACACCTGTTTATTGTCATCTGCAGTTTGTGGATCGCCGCTCTGCCCTACGTTGTCTTTCGGGCCCGGGGCGGGCCCGACTTATTGAGCGAAAAAGTCACTGTCCGCTAGCTCGGGCGGCAAGAATCCCTTGGGGTGGGCAAAACCGGCTTCCCACTTCGCGCCCTGGCCGTAGCCGAGGTCTTTCATGAGTTTGGTGGGGGCGTTACGGAGATGCAGCGGTACGGGCAGATCGGGGTAGGTCGCGGCGGCGGTTTGGGCGGCGTGCATGGCATTGGTCAGCACGCGCGATTTTTGGGCTTTGGCGAGGACAGCGGCACAGTGGTAGATATTATAGCTCGCTTCGGGCAGCCCGATCCGCTCCACCGCTAAGAAGGTCGACACCGCTAAATTAAGCGCCGCCGGGGCCGCCAAACCAATGTCTTCGGAAGCGAATATAACCATCCGCCGGGTGATAAATTTTGGATCCTCACCCGCTTGAAGCATTCGGGCCAGGTAGTAAAGGGCGGCCGTGGCGTCGTTGCCGCGCAGACTTTTTATAAAAGCGCTGATAATGTTGTAGTGTTGCTCACCTTTTTTGTCGTAACCGGGCAGACGGGTTTGGGCGGCGGTTTCGATTACCTTTGTTGTAATAGGGGAACCCGCAGCTAATTGGAAAGCCAACTCAAGGTTGCCCAGTGCCACCCGGGCATCGCCGCCGGACAAGCGGGCCAGTAAGTCGATGCTTTTGGCAGGTAATTGTTTGGACGATAGCGTGAGACTAGTGGCGGCGCGTTCGATTATGGCGGTAATACTGGGGGTATCAAGCGGTTCGAGCACCAGGACGCGGGAGCGGCTGAGCAGCGGGTTGATGATCTCGAAACTGGGGTTTTCGGTGGTGGCGCCGATGAGGATGATAGTACCGTCTTCGACGTGGGGCAGGAAGGCGTCCTGCTGGGCTTTATTGAAGCGGTGGATTTCATCGACGAATAAAATGGTTTGCAGGGCGAGGCGTTGGTTTTGCTCAGCGCGGGCAATGACTTTGACAACGTCGGCTTTGCCGGAAGTAACGGCGCTTAATTCCATAAACTCGGCCCCCGTTTCACGGGCGATGATCCGGGCCAAGGTAGTTTTGCCACTGCCTGGCGGCCCCCACAAGATGAGACTGGTCGGTTGCTTGTGGTCGATGATTTCGCGTATGATCTTGCCGGCCCCCACTAAATGTTGTTGACCGACGACGTCTGCCAAGACGGCGGGGCGTAAGCGTTCGGCGAGCGGTCGGGAATCCATTATTTTATTGTAGCCTACTTTGGGGTTACCGGCGTAGCGGCGTTGCTCAACAGGTAAGCTTATGCTATAATCAACCTAATGCGAGGAGTGCGTTTGACGCACTTATTTTAATGTTAAGCATAAATTTATTAAGGCGTTACCCGATATGAACACTCAAGATCCTACTAAAATTCGTAATATTGCTATTATTGCCCACGTTGACCATGGCAAAACCACCCTCGTCGACGGTCTGCTCAAGCAGTCTCAGACCTTCCGTGACAACCAAGCCGAAATGAGCCAAACGCTGATTATGGATAGTGGCGACCAAGAACGCGAGCGGGGCATTACGATTACCGCTAAAATCACCGCCGTCCAGCATGAAGCCTACCGGATTAACATTATCGACACACCCGGACACGCCGATTTCTCCGGTGAAGTCGAACGGACCCTCAACATGGCCGACGGCTGCTTGTTAATCGTCGATGCCCAAGAAGGTCCGATGCCCCAGACTAAGTTTGTCCTCGCCAAAGCTCTCGCCGCCGAACTCACTCCCATCGTGATTATTAATAAGATCGACAAAGCCGGTCGCCGTATCAAAGAAGTTGAAGATGAGTTGGCTGATTTGTTCCTCGAGTTGGCCGTCCACGAAGACCAGCTCCACTATCCCGTTTATTACGCCGCTGGCCGCGCCGGGAAAGCCTGGACCACCCCACCCGATGACTTTGAAGAAGACGGTGACTTGGCGGTTATTTTCGATGCCATCATCGACAAGATTCCGGCCCCGAGTATCGAGATTGACAAGCCTTTCCAGATGTTGGTCACGGCCTTGGCCCACGATACCTTCAAAGGTAAGTATGCCATTGGCCGTATTACCCGCGGGAGCGTGAAAGCGGGCGATCAAGTTATCCTATGTAAAAAAGACGGTACTTTCGTCAAGGCGAAAGTCGATAACATTTTTATGAGCCAGGGCATTAGCAAGACGGAAGTTCCGGCAGGTGTGGCGGGTGATATCGTCCAGCTGACGGGCATCCCCGGTGCCCAAATCGGTGAAACTGTCGCCGACGCTATTACTCCTGAAGCTTTACCGATTATAGAAGTCGAAGCACCGACGCTGCGCATTTATCTCGGTCCGAATACGTCGCCTTTCAAGGGTGTCGAAGGCGAGTTCAGCACCTCTCGGCAAATTAGCGATCGGCTGAAGCGGGAAATTGAAACGAACGTTGGCCTGCAGGTTGAAGACGATGGGATTGGCTTTACCGTGGCGGGCCGCGGGGAACTCCACCTCGGTGTTCTCATTGAAACTATGCGCCGTGAAGGCTATGAGTTTGAAGTTGGTCGCCCTCAAGTTGTGACAATCGAAAAAGACGGCCAGACGCTCGAGCCGATCGAGGAACTCATCATTGAAGTTCCGGCGGAACACGTCGGAACCGTCCAAATGGAGCTCGGTGCGCGCCGCGCCACCCTCAAAGAACAATTTGCTAGCCCGAAAGGCGTCACAAAGCTTATCTATGAACTGCCCACCCGTTCACTGCTCGGAATGCGTAATATCCTCATTACCAACACTAAAGGCACGATCGTCATGAACTCTTTGACCATCGGCTACCAACCCCAGACGGCCGGACTCAACCAGCTCCGCAATGGTGTCCTGATTGCGTTCGAACAAGGCGTCACTACACCCTACTCACTGCAAAACGCCGAAGCCCGCGGCACCGTCTTTGTAAATCCCGCCCAAAAGGTCTACGCCGGTCAGATAGTCGGTCTCAACACCCGCCAAGAAGATATGGAAATGAATGTCTGTAAACCCAAGCACCTGACGAACATGCGTTCGAGTTCGAGTGATGGTGTCGTCCAATTGACCCCACCGACCATTTT
>JBDTSH010000001.1:0-15912 GCA_039931245.1 Candidatus Saccharimonadota bacterium | reverse complement strand
AGTCATCAGTGAAATACCACCCTTGTTATGATCTTGTTCTCACCGGGACCACAAAATAATCGTGATTCTCATGTTGCAACGTCGTCCTATCTTTATGATAGGAGTCCGTTTGCCGCGCATTTGCGCTTAGGCCCCCAGCTTGAGCAACGGTGCAACGCAGGCCTATGACCGCGCGCATGAGACTTAAATCGTGATTATCTTCTGGTTCCGGGACCGTGTCTGGTGGGTAGTTTAACTGGGGCGGTTGCCTCCTAAAGAGTATCGGAGGCGTTCAAAGGTTAGCTAACTACGGATGGAAATCGTAGTGATAGTGTATACGCATAAGCTAGCTTGACTGTGAGGCCTACAAGCCGAGCAGGGACGAAAGTCGGAGTAAGTTTTCCGCTGTCAGTACATTTGTACAAGAGTGTGGTATCGGCAGCGCTTTCGGATAAAAGTTACCCCGGGGATAACAGGCTTATAGCGCCCAATAGTTCACATAGACGGCGCTGTTTGGCACCTCGATGTCGGCTCATCTCATCCTGGGGCTGGAGCAGGTCCCAAGGGTCCGGCTGTTCGCCGGTTAAAGAGGTACGTGAGCTGGGTTCAGAACGTCGTGAGACAGTTCGGTTTATATCCGCTGTGGACGATAGGAAATTTGAGAGAATTTGCCCCTAGTACGAGAGGACCGGGGTGAACGCACCGCTGGTGTATCAGTTGTCATACCAATGGCATTGCTGAGTAGCTATGTGCGGACCAGATAAGCGCTGAAAGCATATTAAGCGCGAAACTGACCCCAAGATTAGATTTCCCTATGAGCCCCCAGAAAGACTATCTGGTTGATAGGTGCAAGGTGGAAGTGCAGCAATGCATGTAGCTGAAGCATACTAATAGGGCCATTGACTTTTTACGATCTCTGATTCGCTCTGTTTACAGAGTTGGATCAGAGATAGCAATTGACTAGTTATTGGTGCATATCAATGATTGCGCCCGTTTGTTTAGGAATTGAACTTTTACATATATGATCCGTACTACTTGTACGTGGACACCAAACAGAGCTTTTGACTGCCAGCTATCTTGCGATAATTGAGCCTTCCAAGGTTGTGTTTGGTGCCCATAGCGCGAGGGCAACACCTGTTCCCATACCGAACACAGCAGTTAAGCCTCGTAGCGGTTACAATACTTGGGGTCCACCCCTGGGAAGATAGCACGGTGCCAAATTATAAAAGAGCTCTCCGGAAGGAGGGCTCTTTTCTTATTACAGGTAGCACTGGCAATTTTCCTGGCCTCCGCGCCCGACTTACAGCAGCTATGGACAAACCGGATAGAGAGAGATATTGTACGAACATATTGAAAAACTAAGTTCTCTTATAAGGAAGCCAAAGCCGTGGGCCTCAACAATTTCGAACTGGCACATAACAATAATCCAACGGGCGAACTACGGGCCTACGTCAGCGGCCACGTCGATGAAATCCTGACAGACGCCGGTGTCGAATTTAAGCTGGAAGATTTAGCCGCCGCGGCTGGCTCAGCGGCGGTGTGCGTGCAAACAAGAGACTCAAAAGGCTATCAAAGGCGCTATTACCTCGACGCTTTCCACCTGGTTGACCCGCAAAGCCCCAGCATGGTCGCCCGTCTGCAATCCCCCTACGTCGCAGCAGGGGAATACAAAATAGTCATTGGGCAGGCCTGGCAATCTCCCCTCGGCCAAACTAGTCGGGTCGAAGCCATTATTCTACCGTGTAGTTCTGAGGTTGGCACCCGGATTGAGCGCACCATGATACTTGAATCCCGGTCGGCGACCGCGGTAGGGCGTCGGGCGATCGATCAAGCCGTAAATAATGTTGAGGGCGGACTTGGTTATCCGACGAACACACCGACAACTCCGGACGCCGATGGGGCCTACCTGTCGATCGGCCCTTCTCCGGCCGATATACGCAGAGACTAGCTGACGCGGTAAATCACCGGACTACCCGAACTTTGTCCAAACGGAAAGCCACTCTATCCATGGAACGCCGAAGCCTATGTCAGCCGCACCACTAGGCTGATCCTCTAATTAGTTGGGGATCAAAGGCATTCGAGTTAGAATAAGCATAAGAATATAAGGAGTATCACCCCATGTCACAAATTGACATTAAATCGCCCGATGAGGACGTAAATTTCGATAGTATTAGCGAAGACACCGGCAATGTGCCGATGAGCGCGGAAGAGCGATCAAAGCCCATTTCGGATTTTATTACTAAAAAACCAGAAGCTGACGAGTTCGTCACAAGTGATGACGTCGAAGTGACAAGTCCCTCTGCCCCTGAACTACCTGAATCCGAAGGCGAGGTGGACGCTGAGCCTGACTTCGCAGGTGAGTCTGAGCCCGAAACCGAGCCGGTAGTTGACGCCGAGCCTGAACTTGAAACTCGTAAAACTGTCGTTGAAACTGTCGCTGAGGATAGCGCTCCGCTGTCGGCTGCTCTCCCTGAGACAGTCGAGCCAAAGCCTGCCGCTCGGCCCCGCAAACATTATGGTCGTTTGGTGGCGGAGTCCTTACTGGCAATCGCCGTAGTCAGCTTAGCGCTGTGGAGCTGGACTCTCTATTCCGATCGACAGAATCTGCAGGAGCAACTGGCAACAATTACCAAGAACCCCCAGGCCCTCGTCGAAAAGCAGACCAAAGACCTGATTGCCCGTGTCGGCCTGCTTGTGCAACTCCCGCAAGGGGAAACTCCAACGGTCGCCGCTGTTAACGATGCCGCCCAAGCCAAACAGCAGTCAGCTTTCTTTGCCAACGCGAGCAACGGCGACAAGGTGCTTATGTACGTCAAGGCGGGCAAAGCTATTCTATATCGTCCCAGTACGAATAAGATTATTCTGGAAGCCCCTCTGACGTTCAATAATGCTGCCAGTACTGCTCCAGTCGTTAAAAAATAGACGCAACTGCTCGCCGGAGTGCCCGGTGCACCCCCCCATAAGATCTTGAACATATGAATTTATTTCCGGCGCATCATAAGTTCTGGTTGAATGCCGAATTTCTTACAGACTAACATAAGCTCTATCCATTAATATTGTACTTATGCTCAGGGCACAGGCAAATATTGAAATGACGCCTACTGATTAATTGCCTTGAGGTTTAAGGAGGATGCGAATATGGCAGGAACAGCAAAAGGCGGTCGTCAGGCCGCCATGAAGAATAAGAAGAAGTATGGCTCTGACTTTTACTCGCGGATAGGCCGCATGGGTGGCCAGCGCGGCACCACCGGCGGCTTTGCCGCTGGTGAAGAGGGCCGCAAGCGCGCCAGCATCTACGGTGCTCTCGGTGGCTCTAAATCCCGCCGCAGCTAAATAGCCGAATAAAGCCTGATAAAACCCGCCCCCTATTGGGGCGGGTTTTTGGCGTGGTGCACTAACTTATCGTCCGGGGATGCTTTTTTTTGGGATAAAGCGGAGCGGCGGAACCGGCTAGTCGAGACTTGGGCTGTGGATTTCGCTTCGCGTCATGCGGCTGAACGAGTAATTAGGGGGTGCCGAGCCTAAAAGCGCGGTCAGGGTAAACCAAAAAGGGGCGATCGGTTACCGTGAGGGGAATTTAAGGTTTAAGTACAAGCTTATTGACATATAAACAATAGCGTGATATCATAATAAAGATTTCGAGAGAGATTTGAGGGTTTCAGCTACATTGTAGGTGAAACCTTTTTATGTACTTTTGCTAGGTCGAGACTATTACTTATAACGGAGGTCAATCATGGCTGGAACTAAAGCTGGTGGCGAAGCCGCTGCCGCAACGAACAAGAAGAAATATGGTGCTGACTTTTACGCTAAAATTGGCGCAAAAGGTGGTAAATTAGGTCGTACCGGTGGCTTTTACGCTAACCGTGAACTGGCTCGTGCCGCTGGCGCTCGCGGTGGTCGCGTGTCTCGTCGCACCAAGAAAGCTGAGTAGTCTGTGCGATTGGTGAAGCACTATAGTAAATGGTCCGCGTTGGGTCTTCGATATTATTTCTTAGCACCACGGCCATTGCTGGAACGTGAAATCATCGCGCTGGCTCGCTCAAACTAGTCTACAAACCTAGCAAATACCGTCTGTTTCGTGAAATACGGCAGACGGTTTTTTGATTTTACTCGATCGGTACGACCGGCAAAAACGTGAGGGGGTCACGCGCCAGACAGCGTGGCAGTTATAGCAGCGATAGTGGGCGTAGTCGTCTTGCTGTAAGCACTTGCTAGCACAACTTGGGCAAATACTACGTTTGTAGAGCCAGTCACGGTAGGTGTCGAGGCAGTCCTGGACGTGGTCCTCGTCGAGTACGATGGCAAATTGTCTAGCCAGCTCACGGGCTTTCTCCCAGGCGGCCACCTCTAGGCGCAGTAGTGAGTAGTCGGCTTGGTAGGAAGTGTGCTCGAGCAGGGCATGGCCGGTTTCATGGAGAAGTGACCACCGATCCCGTTGGTCGTCGGTGCCAATTTTATAAATAATTTCGTGGGTTTCGGGTGACCAGCTAAATTGCTTGCCGGTGGCAAACTCGAGGTGAGGGTAGGCAATTCTGAGGTTAGCGAGTAACAGTTCCATATGTTTCTTTCGCCAGATCATAGCAACCATAGACGACAGCTTCTTCGGCTCGTTGGGCGCCGACGATCGGGGGGATTGGTAACAGAGGTAGGTGAAAGTTTTGGAGATCTTCGCTCAAAAATTTGCCGTAACGGTCAAAGTAGGTGCCGACACTGCCGCCGATGACGATGACATCCGGTTGGAACATAGCTATCATTTCCAACAGGCCGAGGCTTAAGTCGCGCGTGATGTGGCGCCAGGTGTCTTCGTCGGTAATGTCGACGGCTCGCTTCCCATAGCGTTCAACAATAGCGCGTCCGGAAGCAAAACTTTCCCACGGCACGATTTTGCCATCATGTTCAAACATCATGGTGCGGCCGCCGCCATCACCAATGTTGGTGTCGATTTTAGCGTTCACGACCAGAGAGATACCGATACCTGTACTGACGGTTACGTAGAGCACGCGGTGGTATGTGTCTTTGAGCATCAGGGCTTCGGATAGACCGCCGAGCTTGGCATCGTTTTCCACCGCTATGGGGCAACCGGCAATCCGTTCGACATCGGAGTGGATGGGGACATTTTGCCAAGGTAAATTGCTATACTTTACGCCGACCCCTAAAGCCCGGTCGAAGACGGTCACGGGCATGGCAAGTCCGCCGGCGAGGAAATCCTTGCTGCTAAAGCCCGCCAGGACGGCGGTGAGTTGCTTTAGAAATTCAGCGTAGTCGGGTGGGGTAGGGAACTTGGCACGCTCAATGATTACGCCGTTATCGTCAAGGGCCGCCACGAGAGTTTTTGTGCCGCCAATATCTATCCCCAAATACATAGTTGCAGTGTACCACTGACACTAACAATCAGACAATATGTCAGTTATTCCGTACTATTGTCGGCCAGTATTTAAAAGTCAGGCGTCTGACCTCGAAACAGCGACAAGCTTCATCCGCAACCTCATATTTAGGAAAGCCAGCCTTATCGGGTCTAGGGGCTTTACCCCAAGGGGTGGATAGGATATAATTAAAGACAATCTTACAAACAACGTAACCAGAGGTGCTCTCGGGCCATCTCACCGGCTACCGATGTCTGCAGGAAATACACTTATAAAGGAGGCATGAAAGATCATGTCAAAATCAATGTTAACAATGGATGAATTGCTGCTTAGCAGCGAAATCAAAGAACTGGCCACCGGAGATGTGGTCGAAGGGGTCATTACCTCTGTCCGTAAGAATGAAGTGTGGATTGACCTCGGCGCCAAAGGTGTCGGAGTCGTCATGCGCCGCGAAATTGGCCACGGCCAATCCTTAGAGGTCGGAACGAACATTACGGTGAGCGTCATCGATCCGGAGATGGAAGAAGGCCATGCCCTACTAAGCATGAAGCGCGCCGTCAAAGACCGTGGTTGGGATGAAGTTCAGCGCCTTTTTGACGCCCAAGAAATCGTCGAAGTTACCCCTTACGACGCCAACCGTGGCGGTTTGCTGGTTGAGCTCGAAGGTATTCGTGGCTTCCTGCCAGTGAGTCAATTGGCTGCCGGGCACTACCCCCGCGTCTCAGGTGCCGACAAGGACGAAATTCTCCAGAAGCTCAACGCGCTGACAGCCGTTACCCTGCGGGTACGCATCCTCGATGTCAGCCGCAAAGACAACAAGCTGATTTTCTCTGAAAAAGAAGCTGTCAAAGACGACATGCAGGCTCGCTTCTCCGAGCTTAAGGTTGGTGATGCCGTCGAAGGTATTGTCACCGGTGTCATTGACTTTGGAGCCTTCATTAATGTTGACGGCATCGAAGGTCTGATTCACATTAGTGAAATCTCCTGGGAACGCGTCGATAACCCACGCAACTACGTCAAAGTCGGTGATACTGTCACCGCCAAGATTATTGCGATCGATAAAGATCGCCTGAGCCTGAGCCTCAAGCAAATGATGGAAGATCCTTGGTTGAGCGAAGTCAAAGCCTTCAAAAAAGGTGAAATCGTCGAGGGCAAAGTCACGCGGATTACCCCATTTGGGGCATTTGTGCAGCTGAGCGCTAGCGTCGAGGCCCTGGTTCACGTCAGTGAAATGAGTGACGAAGAAACCGTCGATCCGGAAAAACTGTTCCAACTGAACGAAAAGAAGCAATTTAAGGTCCTCGATATTGATACCGATAACCGCAAAATTGCCCTTTCGCTCAAGGATGCAAAGAAGTAGCACTGCGGGGCTGCTATATGCAGTGACTGGAGTGTAGATTCAAAGATAATTGGCCGTCGGCCGGGAAAGAGTACTACATAGATGAGCAACGTAATCGAAATCGAAGACATGATCACTGTTGGCACTCTGGCCGAACGGCTGATGATTCCTGTTAGCCGTCTGATAGGTGAGCTGATGAAGAACGGCGTCATGGCCACCGTGAACGAGCGGATCGATTTCGATACCGCTCAAATTATCGTGGAGGAGCTAAAGCTCGACGTTAGCTTAGCTCGCCAGGCCACAACTGAGGCGGCGGCGCCGACCCGACATAAGATCGTTATGAGTGACAAAGCCGTTTCGCGGCCGCCAGTGGTTGCCGTGATGGGCCATGTTGACCACGGCAAAACAAGCTTGCTCGACGCCATTCGTTCCAGCCATGTCGCTTCTCATGAAGCCGGGGGGATTACTCAGCACATTTCGGCTTATCAGGTTACCCACAATAAACGCGATATTACTTTTCTTGATACGCCCGGCCATGAAGCTTTCGCGGCGATTCGTGAGCACGGTGCCCTCCTAACGGACATCGTTATCATCGTCGTTGCCGCCGATGATGGCATCAAGCCCCAGACGATCGAAGCTATCCGCTTCGCCCGTAAGGCCGGTGTCAAAATTATCGTTGCCGCCAACAAGATGGATAAAGAGGGCGCCGACGTCAATCGCCTCAAGCAACAATTGTCCGAGCAAGATTTGCTCGTCGAAGAGTGGGGTGGTGACACTTTTGTCGCCGAAGTTTCGGCCAAGACTGGCAAAGGCGTTCCGGAATTACTCGATATGATTTTGCTGGTGACTGACGTTGAAGAACTCAAAGCTGACATTGATGTGCCGGCCCGCGGATTGATCATTGAAGCCCGTATTGAAAAGGGTCGCGGCCCAGTGGCCCACGCCCTCGTCGAGGCCGGTACGCTCAAGCCCGGCATGTTTATTGTTGCTGGCAGCAGTTATGCTAAAATACGCAATCTCGAAACGACCGATGGAATACCTGTCAAGATAGCGACGCCGTCGATGCCGGTTGCCATCACTGGTTTCAAGACACTGCCAGAATTTGGCGATGAGTTTGTGGCTGTCGCCAACGAACACGCCGCCCGTACGATGTCGGAAAATTCGGCGATAGAGCACCAAGCCAGCGGCGGCCATAACACCGTCGGTAGTAGCGAGCTTATCCGCATGATTAATCGCAATAACGAAGTGCAAGAGCTTAACGTTATCATCAAAGCCGATGTGCAAGGCTCATTGACCTCAGTTATTGATAGCCTGAAAGCGCTCGATACTAATGAAGTTGCGGTCCGGGTTGTCAGCTCAGGTGTGGGTGCTATCGGCGAGAACGACCTCCACTTGGCGCACTCCAGCGACGCCATTGTGATCGGCTTTAACGTTGCTCTCTCGACGAGTAGCAAGCAGCAAGCCGCCCGCGACAAAGTCAAAGTCCAGCTTTATAAAGTTATCTATGAACTCATCGACGATGTCAGGAACAAACTAAGTACTTTGCTGAAGCCAGAAATCGTCGAAACCGAACTCGGCCGGCTGGTAGTGAGAGGTATATTTAATACCACCAAAACTGCCGTCATCTGTGGCGGGGAAGTCACCAAGGGCAAGCTGACTGTCCCGGCGCTAGCTCGCGTAACTCGCGACAAAGAAACCCTGGGTGAAGTCGAAATCACTGGCCTCAAGCGGGGACCATCCGAAGCCAAAGAAGTCTTCGAGGGTGAAATGTGTGGTCTGAGCTTTAGCACCAAGCAACGGATTGATTTACAGGAAGGCGATCATATTGAACTCTTCACTCGTCACTCTGTTGAGCGCACTCTGTAACGGTTAATAGGCGGCCTAGGCACAGTCTGTCAATGAATGGTACAATAATGCCAACAGGTAAGGAATAGAATGCTTAAAATTGATAATAATCTACTTCAAGAAATCGGTTTGGGCGCACTGCCTGAAGTCGAGAAAAATGGCCTCCTCAAGCATATCTATGAAACTCTCGAAATGCGAGTCGGTATGCGCTTGGCTGATCAGATGACGAACGAACAACTCGATGAATTTGAGCGTTACTTTGAGGCCAAGGACGACGCCGGCGCATTCAAGTGGCTGGAAACAAATTTCCCTAATTATAAAGACATAGTTCAAGAAGAGTTCGAGAAGCTCAAAGCTGAAGTCGCTGGCTCAGCTTCCCAAATTTTAGCAGCCAGTCAGCAAGCCCAGGCAGCTGCTCCTACCCCAACTCCTCAGTTTGCCGACCCCTCTGTCATGGCGCCGACAGCGAACAACAATCAGGACCAACAACCCCCACAACCGCTCGCTCCCCAACCCCAGTATCCAAACCAGCCTCAACCGCTCGCTCCTCAACCACCATTTCCGCCCCAGCCCCAATACCCCGATCAACAACCTCCCGCGGGCCCACCAGCCCTCTAAAACTAGTACTAAGCAGCTAGCTAGGCCAGATTTGGCTGGCTTACGGCTGACGTGGTAGTTGATAACCCGCTAAGAAAGCGGACGCCGGCATCTCTTTCTTGCCAGCCGGGATAAGGGCATCAATCACGAGTACACCATCGATGGCTTGGACTCCAAAAGATTTCTCAGCAATCCACAGAGTGCCGACAGCGCCATAGCCCGATCCAATGTGGGCCCGGGTGATTATTATGTCGGTACCGGCAACGTTGGTTCGGCTGCGGGGCCAGCCGGCGTAGGCCCGCACGGCCCGATCTAGCTCAGCGACAGGTTTGTGCCAGGTCTCGCCAGTAAGGGTACCGGCGTCTTTGGCGATTTTTTCATCATACTGAGCCCGGGTTTCGTCTTGCGGCTGAGGGGTAAGTGTCCCTGACAAAATGCTGGGTAAATACGAGATCAACATAGCCGCGCCGGTAGCCAGGAGCTGGTCGGCGAGGGCCTGTTTGGTTTCATTGCCCTCAAGACGTACGGTTTCCTGGGCGAAGATCGGGCCACTATCCATGTGGGCGACGAGTTGCATTAGTGATACTCCCGTTTCGAGGTCGCCGGCCAGGATAACGCTTTCGAGGGGCGTCGGTCCGCGATGTTTTGGTAAAAGCGAGGGGTGAATATTGACGATGCCGTAGGGGAAAAGATTAATAATCGACGAGGGCACATATTTACCGAAAGCCGCTAAAACTCCGGCATCGGCCTGCAAAGAGGCTAGTTCGTCTTTGATTTCTGCCAATTTGGGGGGCGTCAAAACTGGTATACCAGCGGCCCCGGCGATCTCGGCAATTTCAAGGGGGCGGGCCTTGCGAGACCGGCTGGTCGGGTCTTGGGCAATGACGACTGCGACGACGTTGTACCCGGCGTCGATCAAGGCTCGAAGGGTCGGTGCCGTCGTCGTGACGCCAGTGGCGAGTCGCTCATTCCCAAAGAATACTATTTTGTGTGACATCGTCATAGTTTAATTGCTCTAGCTCGCCGGCTTCATTAAGTTCAAAAAAAGCTTCGGGATTATCTTTGATGTGATCAATAAAAACGATCCCATTAGTGTGATCAATTTCGTGCTGAAAGACTCGTGCCAAAAATCCATTAGCGGTTGTGCGGAACTCGTGGCCATTGATATCGAGGGCTTTAACGCGAACTTTACTGTAGCGCGGCACTTTACCATAAATCATCGGGACGCTGAGGCAACCTTCGAAATCTTCAACCATTTTACCTTCAAACTTGGTGACCTCCGGGTTGATGTACGCCGTGAAAGTGTGGTTTTCTTTATTGTCGTAATCGTTACGTACCACGACGACTCTATACAATTGGTCGATCTGGATTGCCGCGAGAGCCACTCCGACCTCGTGTTCGCGGCTGGCGTCCCAGTTCATAGTGGCGGCTTCCATATTGGCCACGAGTTGTTTGATCTCGTCACTGATGATGCCGATGCGTTGTGATTTTTGCCGGAGGCGGTGATTGGGCAGCGTAATAATATCGTCTTTTGTCATTGCCAAAATTATAACAGATTAGACTGGGGCGTGAACCCCTGATCGGCCAGAATCGTTGTGGTCTTAGCTGGCATCGTCCTGGCAAAAGCGCTTGGGCGCCGAGAGGCGGTCGTAATCGGGATATCGGTATAACAGCAGAATCGTCAACTATTTTTTACTGACCGGCTGAGCGTTGTATTTTTGGGCAACGACGCTAGAGCAGGTCGATGGGATCAATGTCGAATGACCAGCCGCTGGTGGGCAGAGAGTTAACGACTTTGATGAGCTCGGGACGATCAACGGCTTTGACGACCAGCTGCCATTGGAATTTAGCTTGGAACTTTTCATAAAAACAGGGGGCGGGACCTTCGACGCGGACTTTCACGCCACTGGCTTGGATGTCGGCCTTTAACTTACCGGCGGCCGCTTCGGCCGAGCGGCTGGTAGCCCGCCGGCAGGTTAGTTTTAAGAGGTAGCAGTAGGGGGGGAATAGGAACTGCTGGCGGGTTTTAAGCTCGTTTTCGTAAAACCCCCGGTAGTCGCCGGCAATCGCTGCTGCCAGAATCGGGTGATCGGTGTGGTAGGTCTGGATTATCGCTTGTCCGGCGACATGACCGCGGCCAATTCGGCCGAGTACCTGGCTGACGAGCTGGAAGGTGCGTTCCTCGGCCGAAAAGTCCGGCAAGTATAAGCTGGTGTCGGCCAATAGGATACCGAGGGTACTTAGTTTGGGTAAATCGAGGCCTTTGGCGAGCAATTGAGTGCCGATCAAGATGTCGATATCGCCGCGGCGGACACTTTCGTAGTGCTGCTCAAAGCGCTCGGCCTTATTGTTGTCGGTGTCGAAACGGGCTATCCGCGCATTCGGAAATAGTTTAGTAACTTCATCGACGATCGCTTTAGTTCCCGCCGTTTTGAACAGGATCGAGGGGTGCCCGCAGGCCGGGCAATTAGCGGGCAGGATCGCGTGGTAATCGCAGCTGTGACAGCGCAGTTCGTGTGTGTCGCCATGGTAGGTCAGGGGGATGTCACAGTGCGGGCAGTCAGCTTGCCAGCCGCACTTCTCGCACATGACGAGTCGAGCGGTCCCGCGCCGATTGAGGTAGAGCAAGCTTTGCTCGCCGCGGGACAGGGCTTGTTTGACGGCTAGGATAAGCGGTTGGCTGACGTATGACGAACGTGGAAAGGCCGAGCGATCTTTCATATCAACCAAAGTGACTTTACTCGCAGGGTGCTCGCCCTGGGCCAATTTGGCCAGTTTCACGATTGGCTTTTGCAGACGCTCGGCTAAAAAATAATCATTTATGGCCGGCGTCGCTGACCCAAGTACCAGCGTGGATCGGGTGAGACGAGCGAGTGACGCCGCGACCCGGCCGGTTTGGTACTGGGGCGCTTGATCCTGTTTATAGGCGGCTTCGTGGGCTTCGTCGAGCACGATTAAACCGAGTTTTGCCACGGGGCTAAACAGCGCTGAGCGGGGCCCAATTAAGATAACCGGTTGGCTGGCTTGCAGGCTGTCGAGCCAGGCCCGTTGCCGTTCACTGGGGGCTTGTTGGGAATGGAAAACGATGACGCGGTCGCCAAACACGTCCCGAAAATTGTTGGCCAGTTGCGAGGTCAAGCTAATTTCGGGCGTCAGGATGATGGCCGATTTGCCAGTGGCAACGGCATTGGCGGCAAGCTCTATATAGAGACGAGTTTTGCCGCTGCCCGTTTTGCCGTGCAGTAGATAAGTAGCGGCGCCATCGATAGCCGTCAGGGCAGATTGTTGTTCGGACGTCAGGGGGGGCAACTTGGAGCGATCGGGTTCGGTGAACTGCTGGAGCGGGGTGGCGGCGAGCTGCTTTTCGGCTAGTTGGGCCGGTAGCAGCTGCTGGGCAAGGATGCCGAGCGGCGCGGGGTAGTAGGTCTTTAGCCATTGACTGAGCTTGATGAGGGAAAGGGGCAAAGCGGGTAGCGCATAGGCCCGGACGATCGGCTTTGTCTTGAAGCGTGGCTGGCCCGAAGTACCGACCACCAGGCCCATCACGGTATCTTTTTGGAGCTCGACCTGGACAACTGCGCCAACTTTCAGATGCTCCGGGCTGCTATAGGTGAGGGGATCACTGCCATGGTAGCGGCCGCTGCGTACCCAAATGAGATAGTAATACATAACATCTAGTATAGCGCCTCTGTTACCCAATGCTCAGTTATCTTAAAACTCCCTCAAGGCGGTCATTTGGCCCCGGCAGCCGATCAGCTCCTGGCACATTGAAGGATTTTTGCCATGGCCTCAGCGAGGGCCAGCGATCAGTCGCCCACTACTTTCAACACGCGGGTTTTTCGATTGGGTGTTGAAATGCGCGGCCGAGCTCGCTATACTAAGACTTACGTTGTTTGAAAAACAATAGAAAGACTTATGTTAGATATATTTATTACATCCCGGGTACGTCGCAAGATCATCGTGATCTATGCTAAATATCCCGATTTTAAGACCCACGTCCGCGGCCTCGCTAAGCTAATTAAAGAAGATGCTGGCAATATTCAGCGCGAACTTAAGCGTTTGGAAAAAGTTGGATTCTTAATCAGTGAACGTCAAGGCAACACCAAGGTCTACTCTACTAACAAGCAATTCCCCATCTTTAAAGAGCTCCAAAGTATCGTGCTGAAATCGCAACGGACAAATCAAAAACGCGTGACCGGCTAACGCTCCGCAAGTAAAGGCAAAAAAGTTTATTAAGTTGAAAGTTGATCGCGACCCGGTCTCACTTTCAACTTTTTATTTCGGAACTTCATAACATGAATTTGAACTTTTTTGTCCCTGAGGGTTGCAAAGTCTCTCTCTGTTGTGTACAATAACCCCCTGATGATACAAGTAACCCGCAAAGATTCTAAAGAGTCACTCGAAAACCTATTACGTCGCTTCAACCGCAAGGTCGCACAGTCTGGCGCTATCGCCGTTGTCAAAGGCAATCAGTACTTTGAGAAGCCCCTCAGCAAGCGTGAGCGCCGTGCCAAAGCGATTATTCGCCAAGAGCGCAAAGCGATTAAACTCCGCAAAATGAAACTGGGACAACGCTAAACTAAGAATGATTGAGCAGCAAATCGAACAGGACGTCAAAAGCGCTCTGTTGGCAGGTGATGCATTACGAGTGAGTACGCTCCGTGGATTAAAGAGTGTCTTGCTCTATGCTAAAGTTGCCACCGGCAAACGCGCCACCGGTCTCGAGAACGACGAAGTACTTACGCTGTTAGCCAAAGAGGCCAAGAAGCGTCAAGAAAGTGCCGACATGTACATGCAGGGCGACCGCCCGGAAAGCGCCCAAAAAGAGCTAGCCGAAAAAGCTATCATAGTAGCCTATCTCCCGCCGCCGCTCAGTGAGGCGGACATATCTGCCGTTGTTGACGAAATTATAGCCTCCAGCGGAGCCACCGACTTGGCCGGTATGGGTAAGGTGATTGGTGCGGTCAAACAACGTCTCGGCGCCAGCGCCGACGGTTCAATTATTGCAAAAATTGCCAAAGAAAGGCTCCAACAAAAATGATCGTATTAACGGGTGTGGCGGGGGCGGGGAAGAGCATGCAGGGGCGGCTGTTTGCCGATGAGCACGGCTACGCTTGGATATCGACTGGTGAGTTATTCCGCGTTTTAGTGACGGGCGAACGCCGCCAACGGATGCTGGCCGGTGAACTCCTCAGCGACGACGAAGTTATCGAACTGGTCGATAAAACACTCAAGCTTATTGATATCAACGATGAGTTTTTACTCGACGGTTTTCCGCGTACTATCGTCCAAACCGACTGGCTGCTCGCCGAAATTAAAAGTGGCCGTTTGCCACTGACGGCTGTTTTTAACCTGACAGCTGACTTAGGCATCGTCAAGAAGCGCTTATTGGCACGAGGCCGGCAAGACGACACCGAGCTGGCCATCCAAAGACGTTTTACCGAATACGAAAAAACTACCCTGCCAATCCTTGATCATTTTCGGGCGGCCGGGCTGCCTGTTTATTCGATTGATGCCGATCAAGACCCCATCACCGTTCACGATCAAATCATGCAGCATATCGGTCTGTCACCGACTGCGCTATAATTTAAATATCTATGCAAACGAAAATTAAAACTGCTTCCGAGATCAGCGCCATGCGCGACAGTGGCCGGATGCTCGCGACTGTTCTGCAGACGTTGGTCTCGCACGCCGTGCCCGGTATGACGACGAAAGACTTAGCCAGTATCGCCGCTCTGGAGCTCAAAGCTTTGGGTGGTAAGGGTAGCTTCCTCGGCTATCAAGGTTTTCCTGACGTACTGTGCGTATCACTTAATAACGAAGTCGTGCACGGCATTCCAAACAAAGAGCGCGTCGTTGCCGACGGCGACATACTGAGTATGGATTTTGGCGTGACCTATAAAGGCATGATTACCGACGGTGCCCGCAGCATGATTGTTGGCAAGCCCAAGCAACAACGTCACAAAGAACTCGTCGATCGAACGGAACGCTCCTTGATCGCCGGAATCGGTGCCGTCCATGATCAGGTGCGGACGGGCGATATCGGCGCGGCCGTCCAAGCGGTGCTCGATAAATTCCACTATGGTATTGTGCGTGATTTGGTCGGTCATGGTGTCGGTCACCATTTGCATGAGGACCCCAACATACCAAACTACGGTCGCCCCCACACCGGACCGTGGCTGTCAGCCGGCATGACGATTGCTATTGAGCCGATGTCGACACTCGGCACCGATAATGTGATGGTCGCTCGCGACGGCTGGACCATCCTGACCACCGACGGCTCTTGGTCGGCGCACTTTGAACATACCGTGCTTATTACCGACGACGGCGCGGAAATACTGACCACCTTGTAACTGGGCGATTGAGCAGTTGGCGCTAGCCAACTATCAAACTGGCGTCAGAGAAGCAATAGCGGTATACTAGCCGTTATATGCACGGTTCCCAACAAGAACATTTTATTGGTCTAGATATTGGTACCAGCACGGTTCGCTGTGTGATTGGTATGTTTGACCCCGGTGGCAGCAATAAGCCGTCGATTATTGGCCACGGTACGGCGCCGAATCAAGGCATGCGCCGGGGGGCAGTCGTGCACCCCGATGAAGTCGCCGAGGCTATCGTTCGGGCGGTCACCGAAGCCGAGCGCATCTCGGGTATGTCCATTAAGCATGCCACTGTCAACGTCAACGGTTCGCACGTCGAGGGTATCAATACCCAGGGCGTGATTGCTATCAGCGCTGCCAACCGAGAGATTATTACCGAAGACCGTTTGCGGGTTGAAGAAGCCGCGAC